>JBAVSY010000026.1:0-18882 GCA_049695855.1 Candidatus Korobacteraceae bacterium
GCGCACCAAAACCGACTTGCCACTACAGGAGGCGGCAGGGTAGAACATTCTCAGTCCTGGACGGCCAATCCCGTTGGCCGGTTTTGAAGTGATAATCGTTGGCCGCTTTTCAAGTGATCACTGAGGACCTTTGTGTCCAGTTCCAGCATCGCGAGCGTTGAAGGCGGGAACCATGCAACTATCGCGTTCAACTTTGCCGGGAACAAGTTTGTCGGATCAGTCTATGTTTTCACCGACAACAATCAACTCTATTCGACCGACCTCACTGGCGGCGCGGTCGCACAGTTCGGCGGACCAATTCCCGGCGCCTCTGGTGAGGTCGTCGTGGGCGCAGCACTGGGCGTGAACCAGGGCTCATGGAACCCCGGCGACATCTATGCAGGCTCGCAAGCCAACGGTCAGATCTACCACTTCGCCAGTACCGGCGGAACGCCGACTTTGTTCGTCACGCTAACCAGTGAGGTAGTGCGTCAGATTTTCTTTGATCCAGGCTCAAGCTTCCATGGCAATATGCTGGTGACTACCCACGCGGGGAACATCTATCAGATTACAAATACCGGCGCCACAAGTTTGCTGGCAAGCGTCGGCGAGGATACGGAAGGCATGGACATCGCCACCAGCGCGTGGGGACCTTACGCCGGCGACTTGCTGGTCGGTTCCGAGACGTCCGGCACCATTCGGCTCATCAGCCCGTCTGGCCAAATCACGGTGGTCCTGTCCGCGGGGTCATTTCCTTCCGCAGAGACGATCAGCTTTGTGCCGTTGAATCTCGACGCAAACGATCCCTCGCAGGGTTTTTATGTGGCCAATTACCCTAACGATATCCAGTTCGCTCCTGCGAGCAACTTCACGGCCCTATTGGGAGATGCCATTGTTACCGACGAAGAGGGGGGCAGCACCGCTTGGGATGTGCACTACAACAGCGCTACCGGCAATTTCACGAAAACCCCATTCACTTTTATCGGGAACCAGATCACCCAGTTTGAAGACGGCATATTTGTGACTTCACAGCGGGAAGCTTCGGAGCCTGGTTACGTTGAGATCTGTAAGGCATCAGATCCGGCTTACCCGGTCACGGGGGTGTTTACGTTCACCGCCTCGATTTTCACCTTCACTAGCGGTCCGATTATGGTTCCCGTTGGCGACTGCTCAGGAGGGATCCAGGTTCCCTCCGGCAACGTCACAATTACAGAAACGCCGAAGCTCGGCATCCTCGCCGACGATGTCACCGCAATCGCGTATAACTCATTGGGACAGCAGATTCCTGAATTGATCTCGTGGACTGAGCCGGATCTAAACGCCACCGTAGGGGTGCAGGCCGGCGACGTCTCGCTGGAGACTCTCGCGACCTTTACGAATTACACGGTGCCGTCCGATGGCCAGTTGAAGATCTGTAAGATCGCTGGGGACCAATGTACTGAAAACGTCCCCTTTAATTTTGTGGTTACTGCCCCGCAAGGCTACCGCCAAACCTACACGATAATGGCGGGGCCGCCAGACCAGGGAGGCTATTGCCAGTTGGCGGGGACGTTCCCGGCAAACACCCCAGTGACCGTTACCGAAGGTATCAGCGGCTTCTCCCCGTATAGGCCGTCTGTTATAACGGTTGCCTGCAATGGTTGCACTTACACCACTGATCTGTTGCACGCCACAGCGACTACCACCATCGGCGCGGGCATCACCGAGACAGACTTTACGAACAAGCAGATATTCGGTTGTCTCAGACCTTGACCGGAGTTTTTGGGTTCGAGAGGAATCACCCTGAACATGGGCGCCATCGCTCGGGGAATGTGTTTCACGGCGGCGGGTGGCCCAGCCTACCATCTTGAGGGTGCCCCGTCCAAGCCGGGGTTGCTTGGGCGGGGTCTTTCCATCCTGTCGCCAAAGGTGACAGGAATCCCGACCAGCTTCACCCGCAGTGGCATGCCCATTCGCTCCCGCTTCGTTCCCGTCCACTCCGGCTCAATCTCCACCACACCTTCTTCTCCCGTCAGGTAGTGACGAAAACTACTCCAAGGCCGATCTTGCGGCTCTTGCACCAATCCCCGCTTGACCGGATTACGGTGCATGTATCTCAGTTTCTCAACCCGCTTCTTTCTGGTATAGACGTTGAAGTCGTAATAACGCGCTTGCCAGAAATGTGGGCTGTGAGCGATCAGTCTTCGCGCCACCGATTGCTTCAGCGCCTGTAGCGCCACGGCCAGCGTCGCTCGCTCCGGCTCGCTCACCAGCAGGTGCACGTGCTCGGGCATTACCACGTATCCTGTGACCCAGAAGCCATATTGCCGACGCGCTTGTTCCAACGCCAGCTCGAACATCCGCATGGCGCGCGCGGACTGCAACAGCGGCTGCCGGCGGTAACAGCTGAAAGTAACGAAGCGCAGATCACGGGCTTGTTGCTAGCGTTTCAATCCCCAAGGCACGAGCGTAGGATGCATCGCCGATGGGCGGTAGTCTGTGACGAAAACCTCCGCCCAAGCAAAACCGGCTTGGACGGGGCACCCGCAGGATTCACTGGCCGCTGGAAATTGCAGTGCAACGAATGGGGGTTCTAGGCGACCAAGGGACGCACGTCGCGTTCAATGGTGCGCTGCAGGGCGTCTTGTGCGACTTCAAGATCGTAGCTGGACTGGGCGTTCAGCCAGAAACGCGCGCTGGTGTTGAAGTAGCGTCCCAGACGTAGAGCGGTGTCGGGAGTAATGCCTCGCCGCTGATGCACAATCTCTGCAATACGTGTCACCGGAACGTGTAGATCAAGGGCGAGCCGGTTCATGCTGAGACCCAGCGGCTTCATGAAATCTTCGTGCAGAATTTCTCCGGGATGAATGGGGGGAAGTTTTTCAGACTTAGCCATAGGCCCTCCTAGTGATAATCCACAATATCCACATCGTAGGCGTCGCCATCGCGCCAGACGAAGCAGATGCGCCATTGATCGTTGATGCGAATGCTGTACTGTCCGGCTCGATCACCTTTCAACGCTTCCAGGTGATTCCCGGGCGGTGACCGCAAGTCGCGAAGTTCGGTGGCGATATCCAGCTGCCGCAGTTTTCTCTGAGCGACACGTTCGAAAGTCCGGAAGCGTTTGACTCGCTGCCGGGCGTGAAGCTGTTCGGTTTCGCGAGAACCGAAAGACTTGATCACCCCTCAGCGTATAACGCTAAGCGTTAACTGTAAAGCGGGAAATGAGGAAGCGTGGACTTATGAAGGTGGCGGGGGTCACGAAAAGCAGATCCCTCGTCGGGCTGAAGTCCTCCTCGTCATGACAACTTAGGAGAGAATCGCGTTAAATGAGAATCGCGAAAACCCCCGCCCAAGCAAAACCGGCTTGGACGGGGCACCCGCAGGATTCACTGGCCGCTGGAAATTGCAGGCTCCGAAGCTGCGCCTCTTCAAGACCTTGCTAAGCGCCACGTCAGTTCGGTTTGCGGGGCATGATCTGCTCGTCGCGGATGAAGAATTGGGCTGAACAGCATGAGGAGCCGCAGATGACCGGCAGCAAGCCGCCGATCTGTTTGCGCGTGACCAAGCCGAGCTGTCCGCAGGTGGGACAGGAGAGGACGGCCCAGTAGGGATCGTCGGTTTCGCCCACCTCGCCAGCATTTTCCAGTACGAAAATGGTTCCAGGCTCCATCTGTTCGGGGATCCACTCGCTGAGGATACTGAGTTCTCCGATCACGTGCCCTCCTTCAGGACCGTTCAAGAAGCCCTACTGCGCCGATCATTAGGATGAAGATGCCGAACGGAACCATGATGTTTTCCAGCTGCCCGCAACTCGACACGAGCGTTGCCTTTGCGCTCGCTGGAGGCGGCAATCCGCGCCTTAGCCCGCCGGCGGTCGCGCTCGATGGGATCGAGGACGCGCTGGATGGCGTCGCTGAGGCACACGGTTAACATCGGCTGACGCGCGTTTTTCAGCAGGTCGACCACCCCGCGGGCCGAATCTTCCAGGAAAATGTGGCGGCCATCGGTCAGCAGATGGAACTCGGAGGCGGCAGCCACGGTTTCGACCAGGCGCTTGCCCAGCTCTTTCTGCAGAAAGCGAACTACGCGGCGAATCTTTTGCAGCGAGAAGCCGCGGGCGCGTAAATCGCAGACGATGGCGACTTCGGCCAGATCTTCGAGCGAGTAGATGCGCTTGTGACCGTCGCGCGCCGGAACCACGATGCCCTGCTCGTCCCACCACTGCAACTGGCGCGGGCTGATGCGGGTGAGCGCCACCACTTCCTTCGATGTAAATGTTGGCTGCATCGTGTCTGCCATCCAAAACAATTTCAGCACGAAATGTTTTAAACATCATAATGCAGCTTTGTGCACTGTCAAGATGAATTATTGATCAAGTCGGCACCTGCAGGGATGAAGATCCGAAGAATTTACCCGGCCGTAATGCCGTGTTCGCGATGCGCCGCGGGTTTTGGACATGCCTCACGAGTCGATGTGAGCTACGTCACTTCTTGTGGGGTCGGGTGGCGAGATGATGAGAAGTTGAGATGCATCACCCGTGATTTTGCGGCGTGCGATCAGTACACCCGGGCTACACAGTTGGCTGAGCACACCGGCTGCCGAGTGCCGCCGGCTAAAGCCGGCTCCGGTACGATAAGGATAAAGAATTTGTGACGGCACAGCTAAAGCCGTGCCCTTTCAAAATATGTCGAAAATGACTTCTTCAGCAACCGGTGTGTGCCCTGATACAAAGCGCAACTTTATTCAGATCATGGGACGGATTCATAGCTGTTGGCCCATGGCCACTAACAACTAGCATTGTCTTGGAGGACTCGTGGAACCGTATCGTTATCACGCATTCGTTTGTACCCAGGAAAAAGGGGAAGGTGTTCCCTGCTGCTCGGCGGCAGGTTCGTTTACGGTGTTGAACGCGCTGCATAGTGAACTCGGCAAGAAGGGCCTGGCCGAGGAAGTTCAGGTGTCGAGCTGCGGCTGTCTGGGAGTATGTGACAGCGGCCCGGTGATGATCGTCTATCCCGAAGGTGACTGGTACACCAAGCTCACGCCCAATGATGTTCCCGAGATCGTTTCGTCGCACTTCCAGCGGGGCGAGAAGGTCGCCCGTCTGTTACGCACCGACTATGAGGCGATGAAGGCCGAGATGGTCGATCATCATCACAAATATCTCGCGATGCTGAAAGGCAAGGACGCGGCCGGCATGTTGCCCGACGACGTGAACGAGACGATTCGCGGCTTCATGGCGAGCCGCGTGATCCTGACGGCGCTGGAGTTGGACGTGTTCACAGCGATCGGTAACGGCGGAACGGTCAAGCAGATTGCCGGCAAAATCCAAGGCGCGGTTCGCGCGACCGAGATGCTGCTGAACGCGCTGGTCAGCCTGAAGCTGCTGGAGAAACGCGACAGCGTTTACACCAACACGCCGGTGGCGGCGCGATTCTTCGTCGAGGGCACGCCCGATAGTGCGCGTACGGCACAGCTTCATACGGTGAACATGTGGAAGCGCTGGTCGAGCTTGACCGAAGCCGTGCAGGCTGGAACCACGGTTGTGCCGCGAGCTGACAATGGCTGGGTGAAATCGTTCATCGCGGCCATGGATCACAACGCGCGCGGCCGGGCGCGGGCCGTGGTGCAGGCTGTTCAGGTCAATGGTGCAAAGCAGATGCTCGATCTCGGCGGAGGTTCGGGGGCATACTCCATCGCCTTCGCGCAAGCGGCACCGGGGTTGCATGCTGAGATTGTCGATGCGCCGGAGGTGCTGACGTTGGCGCAGGAGTACGTGCACAAATCCGGGCTGGATGATCGCATCTCGACCCGCGCGGGCGACATGCTGAGTGTGCCGCTGGAAGCCGGCAAGTACGACTTGGTTCTGCTCGCGGCGATCTGTCATATGTTCTCGCCGGAAGAGAATAAGCAATTGCTTCAGCGAGCCTACGCAACACTCGCGCCCAAGGGACGGCTGGTGATTTCGGACTTCATTCTGGAGGCGGACAAGACAGGGCCACGATTCGCCGCATTGTTTGCGTTGAACATGCTGGTCGGCACGCGCGCCGGCTCCAGTTATAGCGAACCGGAATATGATGCGTGGCTGAAGGACGCTGGATTTGCCGAGATCAAACGCGTGCGCATGCCCGGACCGGCCAGTCTGATGATCGCCACCAAGTAGGAAAATGCAGTTTCGGGTTTCCAGTTTCAAGCGTAGAGCTTCAAGCATCAAGGAACGTCCCACTCCGGCAAAGTAAGCCTGAGTGGGGCTTCGACTTCGTGCGGTCGCAGCACACGAGCCATTTGCGTACTATGATGAGCGTTGTGTTGAAAGGCCAGGATGCGAAGATCTGATAATCCGTGGTTCGCTGAACGAATGTCGAAGGCGGTAATCCTGATTCGCATTCTTGTAGGCTGGGTCTTTGTTTCCGAAGGCATCCAGAAATTCCTCTTCCCTGCTCAACTAGGGGTGGGCCGTTTTGCGAAGATTGGGATTCCATCACCGCAAATCTTGGCGCCGTTTGTGGGGGCAGTCGAGATCGTTTGCGGCTTGCTATTGCTTGTCGGATTGTTGACGCGGCTGGCCACGATTCCGCTGCTCGGCGTAATTCTGGTAGCGATCGCCACCACCAAGATTCCCCTGATCGCGAAAACCGGAATGTGGAACATGTTGCACGAGGCCCGGGCCGACTTCAGCATGTTGCTGGGATTGCTGTTTCTGCTGATCGTGGGAGGGGGAACGTTGTCGCTGGATGCTCGACGGGTGCGCTGAAAAATCTCCGGCCGTCCCGCCATGACCAGCGGTCCATTCGCGAAGCGAGAACTCTCGGTAGCACCGTCCGAACAGAAATGCAGTGTGTCAGTCGCCCCCAAAAGTTCACAATTCTTTGACACTATAGGTCGGGCCTCCGCCTTTATCCCTTTCCCGGCTTTCGCAGAGCCAAATCTCATTCTTAGGTCGCAAACTATTCCCCCTCGTTGCGCTATACTTTTGAGTCTACCGAACTACGTTTTTGAGCAGTTGTAGCCAGCCTGCTCTAATCCGGAAGGAGAAATTTTCAGTATGTCATCCACAGCCGTGTCCTCTGCTGTTTCTTATGCCCGCGAGAACCAGAAGCGGTTTCTCGACGAGCTGAAAGACCTGCTTCGCATTCCCAGCGTCAGCACCACTGAAGAGCACAAAGGCGATGTTCGCAGGGCCGCTGAAATGGTTGCCGCCGACCTGAAGCGCATCGGCTTCGAGAATGTTGAGATCATTGCCACCAAGCTGCATCCGCTGGTTTACGGCGACTGGCTTCACGCCACCGGCAAGCCCACCGCGCTGTGCTACGCGCACTTCGATGTGCAGCCGGCCGAGCCGCTGGACGAGTGGAAGTCGCCGCCGTTCATCGACAAGGATGCCTCCCCGGTTAAGGGAGACGACGCGCAAGCTATAAAGCAAGCGTGGGCAGAGCCCAGTGAGCGCAATCAGAATATTTATGCACGCGGGGCGGTCGACGACAAAGGCCAGCTCTGGATGCAGATGAAGGCCTATGAGTCGCTGTTCAAAGCCGGCGGCGGCACGCTGCCCATCAACGTACGCGTGCTGTTTGAGGGTGAAGAGGAAGTGGGCGGCGAGAGCATCGAGGAGTTCGTCAAGGCCAACGCGACCAACGGAAAGCTGAAGGCCGACTTCGCGCTGGTCACCGATACCGAGCTGTTCGCGCCCGACCTTCCAACGTTGTGCGTCGGGCTGCGCGGGCTGGTCTACACCGAACTGGAAGCGCAGGGAGCGAAGACCGATCTGCACTCCGGCGTGTACGGCGGCGCCGCACCCAACCCGATCTTCGGGCTGGTCGAGATTCTCAGCAAATTAAAAGACGAAAACGGTAAAGTGCTGATCCCCGGTTTCTACGACGACGTGCAGAAGCCGACCGACGACGAACTGAAAGCCTGGGAGCGGCTGCCGTTCAACGAAGAGGAGTATCGCAAGGCGGAGGTGGGATCGAATGTGCTGACCGGCGAGCCCGGCTACTCGGTGCTGTATCGCACCTGGGCGCGTCCCACGCTGGAAGTACACGGCATCGTAGGAGGCTTCCAGGCTCCGGGCGCCAAGACCGTCATTCCGGCGCGCGCCGCGGCGAAAGTATCGATGCGTCTGGTGCCCAACCAAGACGCTGACGACATCTTCAAGAAGTACAGCGACTACGTGAAGAAGATCACGCCGAAGGGTATTCAGACCAACATTAAGATACACAGCAAAGGTCCGGCTTGCGTGGTGAACACCGATAATCCGTATGCCAAGGCCTCGGTCGAAGCTATGCACGAGATCTTCGGCAAAGACACGGTGTACATCCGTTCGGGTGGCTCGATTCCAATCGTCACCCAGTTCGATAAGGACTTGAAGATTCCCAGCATCATGATGGGCATGGGTCTGCCGGACGACAATCTGCACGCCCCGAATGAGAAATTCCATATTCCGAATTTCTATCGCGGGATCGAATCGATTATTCGCTTCTTCCAGATTCTGGGAGGGCAGTAAGCAGTTATCAGTAGTCAGTGACTAACTGAGAAATGGGTGCCCCATCCAAGCTTCTGTTGCTTGGGTGGGGATTTTAGTTTGCGTCCCTGTAAGACATATGCCCGCATTCGCTGCTTTTGGCTTTGCCACACCTGCGCTAAGATCCGCCGCCCGGTCGAGGATAAAGAGATATCGCACTGCGATTCTGTAAGGCACCGCAAGCTTGTGAAATACCGCAGAGAGTCCAAATGTTAACGTGCGCTATCACAACCAATATTCGAGTTGTGTGGCGGGAATCAGCGTCGGCTGCAGCGATCTTGTGCCAAACGATTCTGGTCCCGCCAAGGAGAACTGAATGGCGGTCAATTTAACGGATCGAAAAGAGTTTGACGTTCCGCCTCAACTTGCAGGCAAGGAACCTCGGCGACCGCGAATCATTTCGTCTCTGGCGCTGATGTTTCTGCTGCCTGCTTGCCTAACCGTAATGCCCACGCAGACTGCCTCGGCTAGCTCAATCTCACCTGCTTCACCGCCTTCCAGTCCTACCCCGAGCGTCATACTCTTTTCTCCTAACGTGGTGACTTTGAATAATCCGGTCAGTCCCGGCTCGCCTCCGTCGCCTAGCGCGCTCACCACGTTCACCGTCAATTTGACCGCCTATGATGCGAATGGCAACTTGCTGCCGCCGACGACAGCTAATCCGCTTCACATCCAGGTTTATGGCGTACCCAACGGCGTGATTACGCCGGTCAGTACCGAGATCACCTCGGGGACCGCCGTGCAATTTAGTTATAACGGGGGGTTTTTCCCTAATAATATGGAAATTGCCGCCTGGATTAACGATCCACTAGGCGGAGCAGCACTGGGAACAACATTAATTGTCCAGCAAAACCGGCCGGCTTGTACCTACGGAACCAATAGCTTCGATCTCAAAATGATCTCTAATGTTCCCGACGAACTAAAGGTCAAAGCCGTGGTGGGCGCCGACAATCCTCAGGACTTCGAGACCTTTGCCATCGACACCGGGTCATTGGGGGTCATCGTGAATAAGAACCAGCTAGTCCCGGGGTCCGAGGTGCATGGTCCGGGGGCCAAGGGACAGAAGTTTTACGACAGCAGCGGTTATGTATTCACGGGTAATTACTACCTGGCGCCGGTGAGCGTGGAACTGACTGACGGTACTTACGTGCAGACCAATCCAATCCTGGTTCTCGCCATCGATGGCGTTCATTGCCATTCCGGCTATAAGAACTGCGTGACTCCGACAAAGCCCGACCTCCACTATCTTGGCATTGGGTTCGATCGCAATAGTACGGGAACCGGTGACCTGTTCGATTCGCCTTCGGAAAATGCGGCCCTACAACTCACCGATACGCAAAACGGCATCGACATCAATGGAGGGTATGTCCTCTCGACACAGGGCGTGACGCTGGGTGTGACCTCTAGCAATTCGAGCGGATTTAATTTGATCACACTCAATCCCGATAGTACGGTCCCTGGAGACTGGCTTCCCGAGCCCGGTTGTTATCAATTTACGACGCTCCCGGGCGCGCCACAATTCTGCGGCAATCTGCTGCTCGATGTAGGCATCAGCGAGATGTTTATCGATTTGTCGTTCGATCAGCGGCCTGCCGGATCCTTCGATTCGAACAACCGGGTTCCCGCCGGAGTGGGAATGAACATTCTGGCTGGATCGCAGACCCAGCCGGCCATGAGCTACAGTTTCAGCGCAGTGCAGCCGCCGACGCAACCCAGCGGACCTGCTCCCACGTTCGCCCAGTGGGTGAATGTCAGCAACATCTTTGTCAACACCGGGCGTCGGCCATTGCTGAGTTTCGACTATCTCTACTCGGGTCAATGCGGCCAGGTAGGTTTCAAACCGTTAAGCAAGTGAGGCTGATAGCACGAAATCCCTATCCAAGCTTGCCTTACTTGGGGCAGGATCTCTTTTAGGGAACCGCCGTTTAAGTGAAAGCGAGGTCCCGCAGTGGCTAAAGCCGCATTGGTTTTCGAGTACTTAACGGACGGCCTGAAAGGCCATCCCCTTCAAAACAAGACTTAATCAGAGTTTCCTTAGGTGGTGTGAGGTCCGTGATTCAATCCAATCTTTCACCATGCCAGGTTAATTAATTCTGTCTACACTCTTGTGGTACGCGATGCATCCAGTAGCCACTGTTTCCCAGCGGCTCCCAGCCGCTCAGGTCGGCGTTCGGCGGCGGATGACCTACTACGACTGAAGCGCCGGCTTTACCCATAACGCAAAGCATGGCTTGGCGGCGGCTAGGGTCTGCGTTCCAGAAAAGCGGCGTGTCCTCGTCCCACATTTCGGCGGCGATGTTGACCCGCGCCAGACGAGCCCAATACGCATACAAGCCCGTACCCACCGTTCCCACTCGACTATTAGCAGGAAACCCCGCATGGTTCAACGTCTCTGCAACTTCGACCAGGGCATCGAGATTGTGATTCGCCAGGCCGGCGATGGCATCTAGAACTCCGGGAAGATTCGTCAACGTGTAAACCAGAAGTCCGCTGGCGAGGATGGCTCGCACCAGCAGGCGGTTCGCAGGGTCGAACCTGACTGAGGCTAACCCGACGCCAAAAAGTAATACCGCAAGGGCTACGATGTAGCGCTGGGTACGGATGTATACCAAGCTATACATTGCAAAAACCGTCAGAGTAGGAACAGCCACTACCAAATAGCGAGCAAAGATTCTGCTGATTGCAGCTCTGGAGCCCAGAAGTAGCGCCAGTACCACCACTGACATCGGACCAAGGTTGACGAAGAACCAGGTCCGTAACCAGACCAGGTTTTTCTGCAAGGCGGCGATCTGGCCGCGCCATTGGAAGTGAGGGCGATCCGACTTATCGAAGCGTCCGGGATCGTACCAGGGCACATAGGTAATGTTGGACTGGGTTCGCACCGCATAGATGGCAGGCTGGTTAAAGACTCGATCGCCGGGAAAATAGGGTAGCGGCGCGCCAATCGGGCCCGGAAAGGTGACAGTCTTCGTTCCGTCTACAAACCAGGCGTAGTTCAGCGGCCCAGCGAAGCCCAGCGTCCAGCGTCCGAAGGTATGGTGCAGAGCAACTACCCACGGCGTGATTACTACTATCAGGACAACAGCTGAAACCAGAAGCGCCCGGCGATTCTTAAGGCTGCGGTCAATTACCGCAATCCCGATGGCGACTATGCTGAAATAAAACAGAATGGCCTTCGACAAATACCCGAAGGCAAATAGGAAACCCAAAGTCGCGCCGTCTCGCCATGTTACCTTGCCGCGAGTTTTACATTGCAACAGGCGCTCGGCTATCAGGAACATAAATGAAGAAGCAAATATGTCTGGCGTGGGAGTGGCTATCAGCGGAAGAAATAAAAGGAATAATAAAGCGTAGCCAAACAGATCGAAAGCGAAGGGAGCCAGGAACGGTAGTCCGGCTAACTTGGCGTCAGGCTGCTCGATGGAATCCGACAGGGCGCGCCAAAAGCGGTGAAAGGACCAGGCAGTCCAGGCGAAGCATAGAAAGTTAACCAGGTGTAGCACGGGCAGCTCGGTGCGGGCGGTCGGCGAAAAGACGTGAAGAAAGAGAGCCAGGATCCACGAGTAAGCCGGGCTCCACCAACTATCGATCGCGGTCGTCCAGTCGTGGCGGAGGTAGGCACTCGCTACGTCGAGGTATCCAATACCATCGGGACTTATGGCGAAACGGTAGCAGTATGCGTAAACCGTGCCCAGTACGATGCCAAGCGAAAGCAACGCCAGGCGCCAGCGATCTTGCTGGGCGTGTGGGCGCGGGGCGGCAGCCTGGTCTGCTGAAGTTGGCGGCGTCATGCAGACAACGCTACTCCTTTGGACCTTTGGGGAACAGGAGGTCGAGTTGAAGCCGCATGCTCCAAGGGGACGTGCCGGCGGGATAGGCGGCGTTGCCGTAAAGCTGTGCAGTCAGATTGACCCGCTGCGGACCCATCCGGGTTATTCTTCCCACGCCGCCGCCCAGAGGCACGGTCCACACATTGCCGTTCGATGCTCTCCAGTCGGCACCCAGAATCGGCGACGTGGTAACATACCAGCCTTTCTTCATTTGATAGACAACGAATGCTTGCAACTGCATCTGGTTTACCGGCGGGCGGCCGCCGGAGCCTGCTACCGACCATAGATTATTGATGAGCGCGCCTACCGTCCAGTGTCCCGGTTGAGCCAAGGCTACGATGGAGGGACCAAGACTGAATTTACCTTGCCCGAGTAGGTTGCTGGTTGCGGTCGGAATAATAAATGCCGGCCCGATGCCCCACGACAGACCATGCGAGTGACGAGGTGAAAGGAAAAATGTTTGGGTCATATCGCCCAAACCATAGTCGCCGCCCGCGGTCTGGCCGGCATAGGGTTGCCACCCAAGAGGCAGAATGGTGCGGCTTTTTATCATCCAGTTTTCGTTCAGGTTTATAGGAATGACCGGTTGGATGTTTAGCACGTTCTGGGTCCGGCTGTAAGGCCCATACGCGAAGTTCGTATTGTTCTGGAGCGGCACGCTGATCAGCTCCGAGACCGGGTTCTGCACCTCCTTCTCTAAAGCCGCTTCCGCCGCGGCTGCGACATCTCCAGCGGCCATCTGCTCCGCAGCAGGTGGTTTGGCCGGCATAGCTTCCTGTGCGCAAAGCGAGAGGCTGAAAGTAAGCATGGCCGCCAGCAGGCTTACCATCCGGCACGACGAGGAAAAACGCATAGAGTCGGATCCTTTCCGAGACCTCTTCTGAGGCTGTAGCCAGCGAGGCGCGATGAATAGCCGCCTCGCTGTTAAAGCACGCCGTGTCGTGTCCAGGGACAACCTACTTTGGATTGGGCATACTGGATCCCGAGGGGCAATAGGTCACCACATAGCCTCGGCTGGCGCTCGCGGAGCAGGCTACTTGCTTGTCGTCGGTGGGATGCTGATAGGCATCAGGACAGCTTGCCGCAAAGCACTTTCCGCCCTTCACCTGCGTGCCTTTGTTGCTGAAAGAACAATTCTGATTGGTAGTCCATTCGATGGGCACGTTATAGAAGATAACGGCGGCTTTATCGACGCAGTCGTTGGGATCAACTCCTTGGCCGCAAAGTTTGGGTGGCGAATGAGGGCCCGAGCCATAGTTCGTGCTGAGGTTGACGAAATCGTTGGTAGGCGTGCCCTTGGGAGTGAACTCGAAATGTGTGCCGAAGGTACCGTCCTGCACCATACCCTTTCCACAGCAATTATGCTGCTGGGCGCAGATGCCGCGTCCGCTGAGACTAGGATTGCAATAGGCCGCATACTTCGCGTCATTGCCCTCCCACATCCAGCCTTCACGCTGAATCGTGCCGGGAGGCCCGCCGAGATCAGTCCACTTATCGCAGTCGGGGCACTGATTATCGCTGAGGTTAGGGTAAGCGATGATGCGGTTCTGGCCTCCTTGATTGAAGGAGGAAATCGGAATTGATTTGTTAGCGCCGGGCGCCAAGGTGCCTATTTGCGGGCCAGTGGAATTGAAGGTAAGGCTGTACTTACAGGAGTTCACAAATTTGACCTGGCCTGCATCCTGGCCAAGGCAGGTGAGCGGCAGGCAAAGAACAACGACGCCCACGACCCGAAGTGCGAGTGCGACCTTTTGCTCTGCGACGCGATTACTCCAACGAGTGGCTGTGTTCATAGTGTCCTTTTCTACATATTCAGTGTGTTTCTCCAGGGCAGAAGCAATGAAATTGTAGTGATCGGTGACGCTTTTGCAACAATAAAGCGCAACGCCATGGCTTGTTGCTTGAGGATGGTGACAGGTGTAGTGAGATTGGCGTCGGCGATGTTCGATGGCCAAAGATCGTCAGGCATGTTGGAGACCCGATGGCTCTCGACGAGTGGGGTGAGGAAGCGCGCGTCGAAACGGGTGAAGAAGACCAGATGGCCGCAGTTGCCGGGTGCGTAATGGTAGTCGGAGGAGTCGGCGTTGAGTTGCTCCAGAAGTTGCGCCGGCGGGATGCGGCACTCGGCGAGGATGAGGACGTCGGCAGCTTCCTGGAGGGCCAGTTTGTGAACCCAGCCTGGGATGTCGTTTTTGTTGAGATTCCAGAAGAGAAAACGCATAGGGGCCAGTGGTCGGTTGTCAGTCTATACCTACCTTTGATTCTACCGGTCAGTGCCCCAGGTTAGCCCAAAGGACGGGCGAACCTGGGGCACAGCGCTGGATTTATGTTGCTCTTTCGTGATTCAAGGCCAGGAGGCGCTCCAGTATTTCCGAATCGGTCAAGGTTGCGGGCCAGCCATAAGCCGCCGCGACGGCTTCGTCAAGTTTGCGATGGACGTCGGCCAGCCATGCGGGACGAGCGTTGTAGAGCTTGGTAAGCGTGCGGTCGACGAGTTCCTGTTGAGAAGCGCCGGGAGGATTCAGCCAGGCATCCCGTTTCTCGACGAGCTCTTTCGCGGCAGCTGCGATCGCCTGCACCCGTGGGTCGTCGACTGACTCCTTGCCCGGAGGCCAGGGGAAAGGGAAAGTCTCGAAACAAGTGGTGTTGTTATAGGTAGGATCATTCCCAACACCGTGCCAGGAACATGTATGTAACGACCAAACCTCGTGGACACGCGAGTGGAGCATCCCGAAGAAGTAATCATCATCCCGAGTAAATGCATACACCCGAGTGTCGGGTATCACATCAACCGGCGCCCAGGCGAAAATCCGGTGTTTCGCGACGCGGGGAGTCAGGACGACTCGCGTCTTACCCTTTCGCGCAGCTTTGAGGTCTCCGGCGCTTCTTCCAAGGCGCCACCAATTATCACGCCTCTGCTTTTCTGTGTTTTTGTCCCTGATCGGCTTGACATGAGCTTTGATGTATTCGAAAGGGGCTTCGAACAAAGCAGCTTCAGTCATTCCCAAGTCTCCGAAGTCAATCGTCCATTCGTTTCGGGCGTTGCCAACGATGTCGTCCGCGTTCATGGTCGACTTCACGACGTCAGAATTTCGTTTGCCGTGTGGGTTTGGAGAAGCCAACATTTTCGTCGCCACAGCTCCTGAAATGTCGAAGGGTCCAACCTTGACCGGGCCTTGAAACGACAACCCCGTGTTTTCGCGCAATCTTGGGACGATTGAAAGGTCGATGCCGCTCGTTAAGTCGGCATTGATCTTGGAAACACTTCTGCCGTCTAAAACAGCCGAAGTGCCGGCTTCTGTGCCGAAACCGATTATTGAGACGCGTACCGCAGCCCCTTCAAGAATCCACTCATGGTCTGACCATGCCATAAAGATTCGCCCGCTCGCAGAGATCCTCTGAAGGACTTTGTTGCTTCCCCCATCTCGAATCGAATTTGTCGCTAGTAGTCCAGCTCGCCTGGTCCGACCGGCCGCAATTTCCCGCCAGGCTTTTTCAAACCAGTATGTAACCAAGTCGGCAGTACCGGGCACCGTTTCGCTATAAAGTCCTCTCATTAACTCGACGTACGTATCTCCCAGGATTCGTCTCATCTTCTGTCCACCCAGGAAAGGTGGATTGCCTATGATAAAGTCAGCCTCCGGCCAGGCGGGTTCGACCGGCCTTTCCTTCTTGTCGAGCTCAAGAATCGCGTCGCGGTGCTGAATGTTTGTCAGGTGGCGCAGGATGGGCTCGGTCGGCATGCCCATGCCGTTTTCTTTCAGCCACTGCAGATAACCGATCCACACGACCACCGACGCAAGTTCATGCGCGTAAGAGTTGATCTCGATTCCGTAAAGCTGTGAGGGATTCACCTGCTGAGGAAGAAAAGTGGGTAAGCCATGTTGCGCGCTGAACAACTGCGCTTCCTTCCAAAGGTCTAGCATGCGCTTGAGTGCGAGATACAAGAAATTGCCGCTGCCGCAGGCCGCGTCTAAAACCCGCACCTTCGACAGTTCTTCCACCCAGGCGATCAGTTTGTCCTGCATCTGGGTTCGCAGCTTGGTATAGGCTGGGCCCTTGGGTGTCTTGGAGGCCTGATCGTCCATCGCCGTAACTTCGGCCTTCACCTCGGCCCAGCGTTTCTTCAGGGGCTCCATCAACACAGGTTCAATGATGAGGAGTATGTCTTGCTTGCTGGTGTAGTGCGCGCCCAGTTGCGAGCGCTTGCTGGGGTCGAAGCTGCGTTCAAACAAGGTGCCGAAGATCGCCGGTTCAACGTAGGACCAGTCGAGGGTCGCAGTTGCTCCGAGAATAGTCAGGTCAGAGGCCGAGAGTTCGATGATGTCGTCATCAGCAAAGAGACCACCATTAAACCAGCTAACGTCGTAGACACCGAAAATGTCTCCCTTGGCCATGGCGGCGAACAATTGACGCAGCTTGCGATTGAAATTCGCGGGACGGCCTTTGTCGATCTCCAGCATCTTGCGGAACAAGTGGTCGGGCAGCAAGTCGATGCTGTCGGCGAAGAGGCAGAACAGCAGGCGCATGAGGAAGTGTGCCGCCTTCTCAGGATCGATCTTCCGAACCTCTAGGTTTACGGCCAGCTTGGCAAACTCGGCGGCAGCTTTTTCGGTGACCCGCGCCGAGGATGCGTCAGGACGGAGTTGCTCGGGATCATCGAAGACCGCACGCAAGACCTCCAATGCCCGCAGTGCAGAATTGGGAAGAGGCGTCTCCGACAGCAAATCGTCGAGTGAAAAGCGGTACAGCTGCGGCCGTGAGCCGGTGAAGTTGGTGTGGACTTCGAAGTGCTCGAAATCGCAGACCACCAGCAACGGCGGACTTTCCAGATCATCACGATAGTCTTGGAGCTGGAGATAGGCTTCGCGCAAGTCCTTGTGCTTGCCCTTGTATTCCCATCCAAAGTAGTTACGTTTCCAGACATCGGCGAAGCCCTTGCCGCCGCGGGTGCGGGAGACGTGCTTCTCGAACGTGAAACTCTCGCCGGTGAGGTCTGCGGTAGCGGGATGAGGATGGCCGAGAACCTCACACAGATCGTTGAAGTGAGTCTGCGCGCCGGAACGTTCTGAGAGAGAACTGGATTTCCAGCGTTCAACGAATTCCAGAAGAGACAGAGACATGAGCGATGGGCCGGGATGAAGAGCGATTGTTACAGAGGAGTATGTGCTTCGCAAGTGGCAAACGGTGAACGGCAGGGACGATCAAGGGTGTCGCCGGCTGAAGCCGGCTCGGGGTTTTTGTTTGCAGTTCACCCAGGGCTTACGCCCTGGGCTAACTTCAGTTTCGCCCTGACGGGCTTGGTTCGTCGCGTAGCTAGGCATATGCGCTCAGGACGACGGTTCATGCGGGTCGGAGGTATCAGGGTCCCGAATTGTGTACCCCCAGCCGACGGACCGCAGATCCCTCGGCTCCTCCACCCCATCGAGGGCAAAAACGGCCCTCGATGGGGGCCCCGGCTTCGCTCGGGATGACAAGAAGCAGTTTTCAGCGGCTAGTGGTCAGTTGTCAGTGAAAGCAGGTCCTTCGACTCGCTGCGCTCGCTCAGGATGACAGGCCTTAATTCGTAAGTCGGGTGACAAGAAACAGTTGTCAGCGGTCCGTAGCCAGTGGCCGGTGGTCGTTAGCCAGTTGGTCAAAGGTCTTCCGGCTCTCTACCAGGAGGTCGTGGAGAATGGGGTGTCGTAGTAATCCAGGATTGCGACTTCGCTGACCGGCCGTCGGGTGAGTGGACCGAAGTTGCGCTCGGGATAGCCAATCGGCATCAAGGCAAACGTCCGGACTTCCGGTGGCAGATTGAGCACCGCTTTGATCTCGTCTTCCGCAATCGTATGGTTGGTGGTCGGCAGCGTCCCCAGTCCAAGCGCGCGGCAGGCCAGGATGATGTTTTGCATGGCGGGATAGATGCTGGCTCCCGCTGTCCATGGGGCCGCTGCCGTCATGGCCGAACGCACCTCCTCCGGTAGCTCGGCGGGAAGGTCGAAGGGCTTGATGCGGAGGCAAGGAAGCAGCAGCACCGGAGCGTCGGCCATGTGGTCGTAAAGATGTGTGCCGCCTTTCATCATGCGGTCATACTCGGCCTGCGACTGATTCGCTGGCTTGCCCTGATGCTGATAGCGCTGCAAAACCCAAAGACTCACCCGGCGATAGATGGCTCCGATGCGGCGCCTTTGCTCGGGGTCGCGCACCACCACAAACAGCCAGTTCTGCCGATTGCCGGCGTTGGGCGCCTGCGTGGCCGCCTCCAGAATGCGGGCGATCAGGTGCGCCGGCACCGGATCGGGCTTGAGCCAGCGCATGGCGCGCGCCGAATACATGGCTTCGAATAAGCTGATTTCCTCGGCAGGATTGTGGTTTTGCTCGATCACGTTGCGACCCTCCGAAAGGCGCTTTATTGTAAGTCAGTGGCCAGTTGTCAGTTGTCAGAAAAATCAGATCGCTCGACTCAGTTTGGCACGACGCCGGAAGAACAGCAGGTCCTTCGACTCCGGCGGCGAAGCGCCGCCTGCGCTCAGGATGACACCCAAACCAGTTGTCAGTGGCCAGTTGTCAGTTGTCAGGAAGAGCAGA
>JBAVSY010000027.1:0-39720 GCA_049695855.1 Candidatus Korobacteraceae bacterium
AACTTCAGTCTCGTCGGTGGGGACGGGAATGATCCCTTAGGCAGTCTGATCTTCGATCCCTCCGGCAATCTCTATGGCATGACAGGACTAGGCGGTACCTACAACTCCGGCGCGGTCTTCGAGATCGGGCCTTAGCTCTAGCTCAGCTGAAGAGGCGCACTTTTTCGAAAATCGGAAACGAGCGCCTCTGGATTCAACCTACGGGAAAGGCCATTTTCCTTAGTAAGCCCAATAGTAAGAACCAAGTCATCGGCCGCGGCCGAAGTTCTACAAGGAGAGAACTCCCTCATGCGTCACAACACACTCTTCATCGGATTGAAAGCGACTCTGGCGATCTTCACGCTGGCGCTGTTTGTCATCAACGCCCGGGCAGCGTCCCACCAGGTACTGCACAGCTTCGACCCCAACGGTGTAGACGCGGCTTATCCCTACGCCGGTTTGATCGCCGATGCTGCCGGCAATCGTTATGGCACAGCCGGATATGGTGGCACCCACAACGTCGGAGCCGTGTTCGAGATCTCGTCCAGGCAAGGCGGGGGCTGGACAGAAAAGCTGCTGTACAGCTTCGACAATAATGGAATCGACGGAACGGTTCCTCAGGACGGTGTGATCTTCGACGCCGCCGGCAATCTCTATGGCACGACCAACACGGGCGGCATCCATGGCCTCGGTGCGGTATTCGAGTTGACGCCCAATGGAAGCGGCGGCTGGACGGAAACAGTGCTGCACAGCTTCGGCGACGGCTCGACGGATGGCGCTTCGCCCTATGGCGGTCTGATCTTCGATAGCGCCGGCAACCTTTACGCCACAACTCAGGGCGGCGGTGTTTACGGCGAGGGGACGGTCGTCAAATTGTCTCCCCGCCAGGGCGGCGGATGGACGGAGATCGTGGTGCACAACTTCAATCCCAGCGGCACGGATGGGATCAATCCTGAAGCGGGCCTGGTTCGGGATAGCGCGGGCAATATGTACGGCACCACCTACTACGGCGGCATACATGGATACGGGGCGGTGTTTAAGTTGACGCCCAATGGGAGCGGCGGCTGGACGGAATCGGTGCTGCACAGCCTGGGCAATGGCACGGATGGAAGGTATCCCTATGCCAGCCTCATCGTCGATGCCGGCGGCAATCTCTACGGCACGACTGTTCGAGGCGGCATTCATAACTTAGGGGCAGTCTTCGAGCTATCGCCCCACGATGGAAGCTGGACCGAGACCGTGCTGCACAGCTTCGGCAATGGCACGGATGGGATCAGCCCGGAAGCCGGCTTGGTTCGCGATGGCGCTGGCAATCTCTATGGCACCACCGCTAGCGGCGGCATTCACGCCTTTGGAACGGTATTCGAGCTGAAGCCCAACGGAAGCGGCGGTTGGACGGAGACGGTGCTCCATAGCTTCAACATAGACACGGCGGACGGCGCTAATCCCTACGCGGGGCTGATCCTCGATGGGGCCGGCAATCTCTACGGCACTACTCTCAACGGCGGCATTTCCGAGGGAACGGTATTTGAGTTGTCGCCCCAACAGAACGGCAGCTGGACGGAATCGATGATTTACCCCTTCAACTTTAATGGCACGGATGGAGGAAATCCAGCCTATGGCGCATTAATCGGCGACGGGGCCGGCAATCTTTACGGCACAGCTAGTGCTGCCGGCGCCTACGATTCCGGCGTGCTGTTCGAATTGTCGCCCAATGGCAGCGGCGGCTGGACCGAGAAGGTGGTGCATAACTTCGGCCTCAGCACCGACGGTTCTGGTCCGGACAGTGGTTTGGTCTTCGATGCCGCCGGCAATCTCTACGGTACCAACGTCGCGGGTGGCATTCACAACAGCGGGACAGCGTTCGAGCTCTCGCCAGACGGCAGCGGAGGCTGGACAGAGAAGGTGCTGCACAGCTTCGGCAACGGCACGGACGGGAAGTATCCCTTCGACAGCCTGGTTATCGATCGCTTGGGTAATCTGTACGGCACCACCTACCGGGGCGGCATTCACAACTATGGCACGGTTTTCGAGTTGTCACCCAACGGCAGCGGCGGCTGGACCGAGACGGTTTTGCACAGCTTCAATTTCAACGGCGCGGATGGCGCTTTGCCCTACGCCGGACTAGCCATCGATTCCGCCGGTAATCTCTACGGCACAACCCCCTACGGCGGCATTAACTACTCGGGGGCGGTCTTCGAGTTGTCGCCTAACGGCAGCGGAGGCTGGACGGAAAAGATCGTGCACAGCTTCAACTACACGGATGGCGCTTTTCCGACGGCTGGACTGATCTTCGACTCCGCCAACAACCTGTACGGCACCACCGAAACGGGTGGCATTCACGGCTACGGGTCGGTGTTCCAGTTGACGCCGCAGCAGAACGGCAGTTGGACAGAGAAGGTACTGCTCAGCTTTAACGGCATGGACGGAGCTTCTCCCGAAGGAAGCCTGGTTCGTTTCGGATCCTCGGCCAATCTCTACGGCACAACATCGGGCGGCGGGGTTAACGGCGCGGGCACGGTATTTGAGATGACACCCACCGAAGGAGGCAATTGGGCCGAGACCGTGCTGCATAATTTCAGCCCCGGCGACAGCGACGGGAATTATCCCCAGGGAAGCCTGATCTTCGATAGCACCGGTAATCTCTATGGCGCTACACCGTTGGGAGGCACGTTCAACTCCGGCACGGTGTTCGAAATTACGCCGTAGGTTCAGTTCGAGTAAACGAGGCGCAGCTTTTCGAAAATCAGAAAAATGCGCCTCCAGACGCTACTTCTGGGAAAGGCCATGTTCCCGCAACCAATTCGCAGTACGAAAGCTAGCTAGTGGCCATGCAGTTCGCAGAAAACTTAGCCTGAGGTGATTTTGACGGGCGTAACTTTTAGCCACGCCCCGAGCTTTTCTCCAGCGGGTATGCGGTGAGAAGGCCTTAACTTTTCGTCCCAAGGCGGCTTCAGCTTCTAAGGGATCTGCTCTTCCAGGTTTTTCAGCGAACTGTAGGGTCGCCAAAGCTGCGGCTAAGAAAGGACCTCTCATGCGACGCGACAGACTTTTCATCGGATTGAGGGCAACCGTGGCGATGTTCGCTGTAGCCCTCTCTGTTATCAGCAGCCACGCGGTTATTCAAGAGAAATTGCTGCATACCTTCAACCCCAATGGCGAGGAGGCTTATCCCTATGCTGGACTGATTGCCGATCACGCCGGCAATCTCTACGGCACCACCTACGAGGGGGGAATTCACGGGTCCGGAACCGTGTTCGAGCTGATGCCCAACGGCAGCGGCGGTTGGACCCAGAAGGTGCTGCACAGCTTCAACGAGAACGGGGCGGACGGGGCTTATCCCGAGGCCGCACTGATCTTTGATGCGGCCGGCAATCTCTACGGCACGACCTACGAGGGCGGCATTCACTACGCCGGAGCGGTCTTCGAGTTGACCCCGCAACAGGGCGGGAGCTGGACGGAAAAATTGCTGCATAGCTTCAACTACGATGGCACCGATGGGGCTTATCTTGAGGCCGGCCTGATCTTCGATGGCTCCGGCAACCTGTATGGCACCACTGCCTATGGCGGTATTCATGGCTACGGAGCGGTATTCAAATTGGCGCCCAATGGGAGTGGCGGCTGGACCGAGACACTGCTGCATAGCTTCAACTACAGCACCGGGGACGGAGCTTATCCCTATGCCGGACTGACCATCGACGGCTCTGGCAAACTCTACGGCACCACCTACGAGGGCGGCATCCACGGCTACGGAGCGGTGTTCGAGTTGGCGCCGAACGGGAGCGGAGGCTGGACGGAAACCGTACTGCACAGCTTTAACTACAATGGCGTCGACGGAGCTTATCCCTACACCGCCCTCATCTTCGATGGTTCTGGCAAACTCTACGGCACGACCTACGAGGGCGGCATGCACGGCGACGGAGCGGTGTTCGAGTTGGCGCCCAACGGCAGCGGGGGCTGGACGGAAACCATACTGCACAGCTTCAACTACAACGGCGCCGACGGAGCTAATCCCTATGCCAGTCTGATCTTCGATCACGCCGGCAATCTCTACGGCACTACCTCTTATGGCGGCATTCACTACGTGGGGGCGGTGTTCGAGTTATCGCCGAACGGGAGCGGCGGCTGGACCGAGACGATACTGCACAGCTTCAACTTCAATGGCACGGACGGGTATTATCCTTATGCCGGTCTGATCTCGGACGCTGCCGGCAATCTGTATAGCACGACCTACTACGGCGGCAGGTACACCGTCGGAACCATGTTCGAGTTATCGCCGAACGGCAGCGGAGGCTGGACGGAGAAAACCCCGTACAGCTTTGACTACAACGGCACCGATGGAGCTTACCCGGAGGCCGGTCTAATCTCGGATGCCGCCGGCAATTTCTACGGCACCACGTCCTCTGGCGGCATCTATGACGCGGGAACCGTGTTTGAGTTGTCACCCAACGGCAGCGGGGGCTATACGCACAAGCTGCTGTATAGCTTCGGCAACGGCACGGACGGATCTTATCCCTACGCCGGTCTGGTTCTGGATGGCTCCGGTAATCTCTACGGCACCACCTCCTACGGCGGCATTCACTATTACTACGGGACGGTATTCGAGTTATCGCCCAACGGCAGCGGCGGCTGGACCGAGACCCTGCTGCACAGCTTTAACTATAACGGCAGCGACGGAGCTTATCCCTATGCCGGCCTGATCCGCGATGGCTCCGGCAATCTCTACGGCACTACCGAATCCGGCGGAATTCACGGCTACGGAACGGTGTTCGAGTTCACGCCCAACGGGAGTGGGGGCTGGACGGAGACGATACTGCACAGCTTCAATTACAACACTGGGGATGGGAACTATCCCCAGGCCGGCCTGATCCTGGATGGCGCCGGCAATCTCTACGGCACCACCGAATCGGGCGGAATTCACGGCTACGGAACGGTGTTCGAGCTGTCACCGCATGGCGGCAGCTGGACCGAGACCGTGCTGCGCAGCTTCAACGACAACGGCGCGGATGCGTATGAGCCCGAAGCCGGCCTGACCCTGGATGGCACCGGCAATCTCTACGGCACCACCCCTTATGGTGGCATTCACGATGAGGGAGCGGTGTTCGAGTTGACGCCCAATGGCAGCGGCGGCTGGATTGAAACGGTGCTGCACAGCTTCAACGAAAACGGTGTAGACGGTAGTTATCCCTACGCCGGCCTGATCTTCGACGCGGCCGGCAATCTCTACGGCACGACGTCCTCTGGGGGCATTCACTACTATGGAGCCGTGTTCGAATTGTCGCCGCATGGCGGGAGCTGGACGGAGACGGTGCTGCACAGCTTCAACTACAACGGCGTGGACGGGGCTGATCCCTACGCCGGTCTGATCCTCGATCACTCCGGCAACCTTTATGGTACGACTTCCTACGGGGGAAGCGGCACTGTCGATGTCGGGGCGGTATTCGAGATCACGCCTTAGGCCCGGTGGGTGTGGTGCGCACCTGTGTTATGCGGACTTGAGGCTGCTGAAAAACTCGTTGGACGCCAAAGCTCGGGTAGAGCTGGCCTTCAGGCCAGCGTCTAAGTTTTGCTTTTGATCTCGATCCGGCTTTAGAGGCTGTTACGAAACTCGGTCCGCGCTTATATCGGTGGAACAAACCGCGCGAAATCGAGTGCCGAAGGCACGGCATAATCTAGCCCAGCACGGAGCCGGAGGCGGAGTGCTGGGTGAAGTGGGAGAAAAATCCCCGAGTCGCGTAGCGACGGCACGGTTTCGTAACAGCCTCTTTAGCCGGCGGCAGGAACCTTTTTCAGCGGCCGGCTGAGACAAATTCCGGAGCGCCCTGCTGCGGGTGTTCCGCAGAGCGGCGCCTGAGTCACGACTATTTTCGTTTCTTAGGTGCCGCTTTGCGGGACCCTGCCCGGCTGACTCTGCTACGTGAAACCGTTTTCTTACCGGCTGCCTTTTTCGGGGCAGCCTTTTTTGTAGCTTTCTTCTTAGCCGCTTTCTTCGGCGTCTTGACAGCCTTTCTTGATTTGCTCGCCACTTTCCTCGAGCTTACCTTGGCTTTTGCCTTGGACGCCGTGCGCTTCTTCGCTTTGGCTGGGGCCTTGGCCTTCGATTTCGCCGCCTTCTTGGTCGCAGCTTTCTTGCGTCCCTTCTTCGCCGGAGCAGCCAATGTCACTGAGGTTGGGTCCGATACTCCACTGGGTATGCTGGTCACCTCTGCCGGGCCGCCGGCAAACAATTCACGCTGCACGTTGCGCATGTTGTTTGGGTCGTAATCTCGCGCCCACCATTTGTTTTGGGAGGCGCAAGGACTCAAGACAAGGGGCTTGACATCGCTGGCGGCGCACACTGCGGCGCGGAAGTAATAGTGATCGACCAGGCGCACGGCTTCGGTGGCGAACACTTTCGCCACTGCCGGATCCGAAATAGCCAGCAAGTTGTCGCCGTTGGAAGCTTCGCCTCCGTCGGCCAGGTTGGAGGAGCCGGTGAAGACCATGGGGTTGGCGTCATTAAAATCGATGACGATAAACTTGTCGTGAATGGTTTGTCCCGAACCGCCGTCGAACTCCTTGTTAAAGGGCGGCGGCACCTGCTTGATCAGCGAAGCGAACGGTACCAGCACGCCCGGCTGTCCTGGTTTATAGAGCGTGAAGCCAGCTTCCGACTGCGTCATGCCATAGGAAAAAACTTTGCCGCTCAGGTGCATGCTTTGCAGTTTCTGCAAGACCGTTCCGCCGCCTTTCAATTCCATTACTGCAAACATGACCGATGACTTGGCCTGGCTCAGGGCCTGATCGACGGTCACCATGGAGAATGGTGGTTTGGGATGGGGAGCGAAGCTTACCTCAAAGTTCGGAATACCGCCGCCCTGGTTAGGGAAGGAAAACCACTTGCCCGCCAGAGGTGTCTTCACGAAACCGCTCATGTTGTTGAAGACCGACTCAAATACCTGCTCGTATTGATCGGCGATTCCGGCGTCGTTAAACAGCAGCACATTGTTGGCTTGCACGTAGAGACCGCGGATCGAGAAATTCGCCGATCCGGTGAGTACCTTCACGGCCTTGCCATTTTTCTTTTGAATAATGATCTTGTCGTGAGCAAAGCGTTGGAAGTGCCCCTGCTTCACGTTCTTTGCGCCGGCTGACTTCACCAGGCGGCTGTGCGCCTGCACCTCCAGCGCTTTTCCGGTGTGCAGCGACGCGTTATCCAGGAAGGCTCGCAGCCGTGGCCCCAGATCCTCGAGCATCTTGATGATGTCGGGCTCGTCCAGATCGTAAGCGAACAAATCGACGCTAATCGTGTTGTCGCTCACGCACTCCTTGAGCAGGCTGAAAATCATCTCCCGGGCGTGATAGCCCAGCCACTGATACTGCGGTTGATAAGGCGCCGTGTTGTAATCCAGAGTTTTGGGCTGCGGCCGGATGTCCTTGTTCTGGAACTGGGAGGTGTAGGCCTGCGAGCTGATGTAGCCGCGCGTCAGTCCTAGCTCAAAGTTGCCGGTCTGTTGCGGCACCAGTTCTACGGAAACTTCAGCCGAAGGCCCATCGACCAGCGTCGTGCCCTGACAATACCTTGCCGTGACCTTGTACTGGAACGCGCCGGGCATCACATGAGGAGGGAAGTGTACCCAATGGAATTTCTGGAAAGGCGCATCCTGCGAAGACGTCCAGGGACGCGCTTGGGGCGCCGTCGTCGAGGTGACGGGCTGGCTGAAGCTCAAGCGATTCATCAAATAATAGGATTGCCCTTGAGGAGGAGTGCATTGGATCGAGAAGCCGGCGAGGTCGTTGTTCTGCAACAGATTCTTATCCAGGCTGAAGGCCAGCAACACATCGCCGTCTCCCGGATAAGCAACCACCGTCAGCCCGTTACTTGATGCGCGTGATACGCCCGCAGTAGACATCGCAACCTCCGTGGTAGGAACTTCAGTAAGTTGCTGGATTTCGAGCACCCGGATTTTACACCGGATTCGCCAGTGTTTTGACTGGTATTCGACCTCTACCGAAGGAGTCGTAGACAGTCTTTGTAGAATTTCCTTGGTCACAGCAGCGAGGTCTCGCAGTGCAGTTGGATACTTCAGCTCCGCGCGCGTTCAAATTCCTCGGTATCGAACCCTAATTCCCCTAATTCGTCGCTCTCCAGGATCAACGTCTGCTCGTCCAGCCGGCCGATGCTCCGATGTCGAGTGACGTCGCTTGGCCTGTCAAAATAACGCAGCGTCTGGTCTTTTTCCGTGGGTTCCCAACTTTCCTGGGAATCGTGCAGGGTAAGCAGGTTGCCGTTGAGAGTGTAGTTGCCTTCCGTCGTAAAGCGACCCGCGAGGCGATAAGGAATTCCGCGGTGCTCGATGCGGCGATAGGTGCCGTCAGCGCGGAAGCTGTAATCAATAGGATTCCCCGGAACTCCGTTCCACGTTCCAATCAGCCGAGGGTCAATCGCCGGCGAAGCGGCTGGGCCCGGACTAGCGGGCACTGCAGGGCCGCGTGCAACCTTGATCAACTTCTCGCACACCGAACTGAGAACCGCTTGCCGCTGGGACTTCGACAAGCGATCAAGCGGCCGCGAAGGATCGTAGGCCGCCTGGTAGGATGCGATTTCGGTCTGATCGAAGAGGCAGGAACTGAGGCAGATCCAGAATATGGTGACGCCGTCGTCCGCGGCCGCCTTGAGCAGCGGCGGAAGCTCCTTCTCCGCTATGAACTGCGATGCCAGAAAATTCTGGCTCACCAGCAGCACGGCAACCCGGGCAGAAGCCAGCGCTTTTTGAATTTCTTCCTGCCACTTAGCGCCCGCCGCAATCCTTTGGTCGTCCCAAAGATCCACGATGTCCCTTTGAATGGCGGGCGCCATCATGGTCTGAAACTCCTCAAACAGCTTCTTGTCCTTATGGCTGTAGCTGACGAAGATATTCTTCCGGGCGGGCATAGTCACGTCATTCTAACAGCGGCCTCTCGCGCTACCTCTCGGCGTCGAAGGCGGCGATCAGCGCCGCTGCACCGGCAGATTCGGAATTTCCTGCCGCGCCGGATCACAGAAGAGCAGGTTCCCAAAGACTGCTCAAATCTCAGACCGGACGCCGCAACTTCAGGATGGCTGGCGATCGGGAAGTAATATGGAAGGTTGACCCGGCGAGAAGGAACGCCTCGGTGTCGCTCTGAGACAGATGATGATCCATCCTGTTCGCCGCTGGTTCCGTGATCCGCTCTTTCTGCTAGCCCTTGCCGCCGGGCTGATCGCGTTCGTGGTGCAATCGGGAGAGTTGGGCACCGCCGACACGCAACATCGGCTGCAATCCGCCCACGCCTGGTGGACGGCGGAGCCACCGGTCTTTCCCGACGAGTATCCCGAGTTCGGCGTGCACGGTCGCGGCGGCAGGTTGCAGAGCTGGTATGGTATTGGTCAATCGCTGCTGCTGTTTCCGTTTGACGTGGTCGGAACGTACCTGGAGCGGCTGCCGGTTTTCGCCAATTACAGCGGGACCGATCCCAGCGTGCGCAACATTTTCGTCAGCTACAGCATTAACATCCTCGTCGCGGTGTTGACCGCGCTGATTTGCTTCCGCTTCCTGCGGCAATTGAGCTTCGAGGTGAAGCAGGCCATCGCGGGAGTTCTGGCTCTACTGCTGTTGACGACCCACCTGCACTACACGCAGAACATGATGGAGAACAACTACATCTTTCTGCTGACGCTCACCGGCTTCTCGTATCAATACGACTGGTTGCGCAGTGGCAACCGGCGAGCTCTCCTGATTGGCTCAGGCGCATTCGGACTCAATCTACTCACCCGCCTCACGACCGGCTTGGATCTGCTGGCGGGAGTTCTTTTCGTGCTGCTCGTCCTGTGGTTCGACGAAGTCCGTGGCAAGGCACTTTGGAATCGATGCCGCACCTACGTCGCGACGGCTCTTCCGGTCTATGGGTTTTTCGGATTGCTCGACCGGCTCTACCAGTATTACCGTTTTGGATCGTTCTTCAATACCTACGTCAGCATCGTGGCTCGGGAAGCCCGGCAGCGCGATCCTTCTCTGCCCACTACCTATCCGTTCGAGACTCCGTTCCACGTTGGATTCTTTGGAGCGCTGTTCTCGCCGGAGAAGTCGATCTTTCTCTTCGATCCGCTGCTGGTTCTCATGATTGTACTGGCCGCCCTCCTGTGGAAACGGTTCAGCCCCGCCGTCAAGGCATATGCGATCACGGAATTCCTGCTGCTGTTGGCCTACCTCAGTTTTTACGCGCGATACACCGTGTGGAGCGGCGACTTCGCCTGGGGTGATCGCTATGTCTCGACTAGCGTTGAACTGGCGACACTTCTGGCGATTCCACTCCTGCTGCGCTATCGCAGCCAGCTATCGAAATGGGTTTGGGTCAGCGGAATGGCGCTGGCAGGGATCAGCGCTGTGATCCAGATTGCGTCGCTCACCTTCTGGCTACCGCTCGAGATTTACCAGATGGAAACACTTGGCCATCCGACATTCGTCGTGGTCCTGCGCCTGAAGAACGTCGCTGCTTTTGCGCTGGGGAAGATGGACGCCTGGGGCCTGACCAACTACGCCCTGCATTGGGATCCCTGGGACTACGTCCACATCACCACTTGGAATTTTCTGCCCTTCCTGCTGCGGAGGGTGGGCGTAGCACCTGCCTGGGTCGTTCATCTTGCTTTCACGTTTTGGGGCCTCGGGCTGGCGGCCTTGGCGGCCGTCCTGTGGCGACTCCTCAGAGTTCTTGGATGGCGCCATTGGCCATCACTATAGTCTGCTGGTGAGAATCGTGAGCAGACCTCTGCCGGTTGAACCCGGTAGAACATGCGGCCAACTTCCGGGTTGCCCGTAATACGGGAGCAATCTCGAAGCGTGGCGAATGGGTCGCGATTCTTGTCGAAACGGAATGATCCTGGCCGTCCGGGTTGTGATTCGCTCGTCTGTCTCTTGGGTCCTGGCAAAGTAACCGCCCGGCGGTTACTGCATTCGCACCTCAGATGAACAAGGCTGAATCATGAAACGCCGGCTACATTAATTGGTAGAGGCGACACTACAAATCTCTAAAAAGCGGTATGTTTGGGTTCTAGTGCCTTCCCCGAGTTCCTTATCTGATTCTTAAGAAAGAGGTGCTCGCACCGAAAAAGAATCTTTTCGACCCAACGCCCGAGTAGCCGACCACTCGAGATTTACCTTGTTGTCACAGCTCTTCCATTGACCAATCCCGTGGAATTCATGGCACCTGAGTTGCCTCAAAGATTGAACAGGGTAGTCAGAGTGCTTGTGGGGGACTGCTCCGGATTCGTTTGCAAGATCTCTTTCCCTGCCTTTTTGTGACGGTCCAGCGCTCACACCAGTGAATCCTCCCATCGGCTGAAGGCTGAGCGGAGGACTGTACGAAAACGTCAACCCTATTGCGAACTAGGCGAGACGGGAGTAGTGACTCCTTCCGTCTCCCAAGCTCAGAACAAAACTTCAACCTAACTAAACACAGAGTCCAATGCCTCACGGTTCTGCGGGAACCGGGAGCCGACGTTCAACCGCATCCCAGGTCCGCCTCTTCGATCGGAAATTAGAAGGAGAATCCCATGATTAAGGTGTTTCGGTTCTTGGCAATTTGCACAATCGGTGTTGCACTTGCAGCATCGTCAATCGCATGGGCACAGACATATACGGCGGTCAACTATCCCGGCGCAGCACTCACCGAACTAATCGGGGGCCCCAATCCGCAAGGCACGAGCGTGGGCGGTTACACTCTCACGGCTGGTGGTGCCCTGCACGGTTTTACGTTAAGGAACGGAGTATTTACGCCGTTCGACCCTCCGGGTTCCACCTTCACGACTGTTAACTTTATCAATCCGCGGGGAGATATTGTGGGTGGCTATGTCGACGCAGGTGGCGTTAGCCATGGTTTCGTTCTAAGTGGAGGGAGCTACACAACGGTTGACTACCCGGGCGCGGCTGGTACCGCACTCAGTAGCGTTAACCCATCGGGTGAAATGTCAGGCGCTACCTGTTCTGACCCCACCTGCGGCGCCTTTGGCGCTACCAACGTTACCCACAGTTTTCTAGTGTCCAAGAAAGGCGTCTTCTCGGTGACCTTCGATCCACCCGGCGCAGCCAGCAGTAGTACCAGCGTCGTGATCCCCTCTGGCGCAGTCGTTGGTGCTTACACAAACCTCAGTGGGACGACATGTGCCACACAGTGCCAAGGTTACATGCTGTTCCACGGGTCGTATGCCACAATTAATTATCCCGGCAGTTCGTTTACGTTTGCTGGAGGGGCTAACGCCGAGGGCAACATTGTGGGGATTTATACCGATGCTTCAGGCGCCGGACACGGTTTTCTGTTTAACGGCAATTACTCGTCGTTCGACTACCCCGGAGCCAGCTTTACTGAGGCAACAGGGATAAATCCTGGCGGTGTCATCGTGGGGCTCTATGTTGACTCCGCGGGCGCCGTGCACGGATTTGTCCGGACGCCGTAAGCGATCAGAGTTGGCCTCACCATTTGACGTTTCTTAATGGCCTCACGTCAATGCACTTTTCGGCATTGGCGTGAGGGACATTCCGCAGCGAATGCGGTCTGCTACACCAGGTTTCTGAACGACCGTGCGGCTCACGAGATTGCAGAGTTTGTGAGTCACTTCCTCGTCAGGAAATCCCCCCTGACGGACGGAACGCAGCATAGAGATGGCCGGTTTGTGCCCCGCAGACCGATGTACCTGAGTTGAGGTAACTCGCCTTTGTTTCCCACTTCACAAATGTCCTTATCCGAATAATCGTCCCGCATAGGTTGCGTCTGTTCCATCGCGTCGATCGCAGTCTTTCATCTTTCCCGCCGGTGGGTTCTCCGCGCATCGGCCACGCCAATCCAGTCGGACTAAGTAGTTCATTATCAATAGAATAGGCCGACATTTCCTGCCCCAATCTTTTCCCAACAAATTCCCAACCCGCTTTTAACTCAGCCTTTAGGACTCCAAAAGCGCCGCGGCGGTACTTTGCAATCGTCGCCGGTGATGGCACAGGGCCGGAAGCGCCAGTAAGCGGATTGGAAGCTTTCACCCACCAGGACATCGGCAGCAAAACAAATTATCCGGCCGCCGCCGCGAATACACAAAAGAGGAGAATTACCATGAAACGCTTTCACCTTGCCCTTGCCCTCGCCTTCGCCCTCACCCTCTGCAGCTCAGCCTGGGCCCAGAGCTACAACTTCCTGTCAGTCAGCAACCCCGGCGATCCCAACAGCCCCTTTACGCAGTTGTTGGGCATCAACAACAGCGGCGTGATCGCCGGTTACCACAACTTTCTCCAGAATCAGGGATTCACGCTCGTATTGCCTGCCCACTACACCACCGAGAACTTTCCTGGTTCGATGATGACCCAGGTCATCGGCATCAACAACAGCCTGACGACCGACGGCTTCTACGTTGACCAGAACGGCATCACGCACGGTTTCACCCACACCAGTAGCGGCACCTATGCCACCGTTGACTTTCCCGGAACCGCCTTCAACCAGCTCCTGGGACAGAACGACCTGCACCAGGCATCGGGCTACTACAGCATGAGCGTCGACAACACCACCCCCGATTTTCCCTACGTCTATGACGAGGTTGGTGGCGTATTCCAGGTGATCTACATCCCCGGAGCCGTCGGTGGAGCGCAGGCTACGGGCATCAACAATTCGCAGGCAGTTTGCGGATTCTTCATTGACTCCCAAAACGTGAATCACGGCTTTCTGCTCAACGGTGGAATCTTCCTGCAGCTGGATTACCCCGGCAGCACCTTCACCCAGGCCCTGGGATTGAACAACAGCGGACAAGTGGTAGGCGACTACATGGACGCCGCCGGTCTGACCCACGGCTTTGTCTACACGGTCAGCAGCGGGCAATTCGCCTCGGTTGACGACCCCAACGGCGTCGGCATGACGGTTGTGAACGGCACCAACGACGCTGGCGTGCTGGTCGGCTTCTTCGGCACGGCTCCGATTAACACTGGCTTCGTCGCCACCCCGCGGTAAGGCAGGACAGAAAACAGCAGCTCCCTATTCCTGCGGCGACCGGGTGCTCCCCCGGTCGCTCTTATTTTTCGGGGAAGCCGAATTGGGCCGATACCGGCAAATCTTTTAGAAGCATAGGGTTGGACATATATGCTCCTTTCGGGATCCTAAGGTGACACGTTCGCTGCCCGCGAAAACCTGTATGATAGGTAAGAACACGAGATGTTCGAGGGACATTGAATCTTTTAGACAAAAAACCAATCAAATTAACAACATCCAAGTTTTGACTGAGGATTATGGCAGGAAGCTCTCGTACGACATTTACTAAGCGCCAGAAGGAACGTGCCCGGCAGGAAAAACGCGTTGAAAAGGCCCAAAAGAAAGCCCAACGCAAACAGCCTGGTGATACCGATGTTGCCGTCGCCGAGACGCAACCCGTGGCCGACCTTGTGGTCACCCATGACGAAGACGGCCGGCCGCTGGGCTTCGACTTCCACGATTTCGGGAAGTAATGGCTGGCAAGCAGTTCCTGAGTTGGTGCGTTTCGCTAATCGCAAGGCGCACTGTGATATAGTTTTACGTAGACGCTATTGGCTGCGGCCGCTTGCAAGCGACATCCGATCCGTTTTTGATCTGATTTCCCGCCTTTCCGGCTTCCGTTTCATCTTCAGCGCCGAATAAAATCAGAGCGGCTTCAGCTGTATCTTCGCGACTCGCATCTTGTATGCCTCCTCGCGAGACGCCTCTCCAAGAAAGAAAAATCGTTTGACACAATTTAAAGATATGCCCCTGTCTGCTGGGCTCCAGCAGAAGCTGGCACAGTTCCATTTCACCACCCCGACGCCGGTCCAGGCGTCCGCTATTCCCCCGGCCCTTGAGGGTAAAGACGTGCTGGCGACGGCACAAACCGGCACCGGCAAGACCTTGGCGTTCCTGATCCCCATGATCGAGCGCCTTGCGGTACAAGCTGTACCGAACAAGATTTCCGCGCTCATCCTGGTGCCCACGCGTGAGCTGGCTATGCAGGTCCATGAGCAGTATGAAAAACTGCGCGAACGCAAAGCCGCGCCGGCGGCGCTGGTCATTGGCGGCGTCAACGAGCAGCGCCAAATCCAGGCTGTGCGCCGCGGCGCCAGTGTAGTAGTTGCCACGCCCGGACGGTTGGAGGATTTCCTTCGCCGAAAGCTGGTTAATTTGCGCTCGGTCACCACCCTTGTGCTTGACGAATCGGATCGCATGTTGGACATGGGCTTTTTGCCGGCTATCCGCCGCATCGTGGCCGAGCTACCAAGCGATCGCCAGACCCTGTGCTTCTCGGCAACCCTTGAGGCCTCGGTGGCCCACCTGGTCAACGACTACATGAAAAATCCCGTGCGTGTGGCGCTGGGTTCAATCTCCAAACCGGCCGACACGGTCGAGCTGCACGCCTTCGAAGTACCGTTGGCGGAAAAATCCGAAGTGCTGCGCCAGCTGCTCTATGCCGACAAGGGACAGACGCTGATCTTCGCCCGCACCAAGCGCGGGACTGAGCGGCTTACTAAAACTTTGGTGCGCGACGGATTTTCCGCAGCCATGATTCACGGCGATCGCACGCAATCGCAGCGCACGGGAGCTCTACACGGCTTCGATCAGGGCAAGTTCCAGATCCTGGTTGCCACCGACGTTGCCTCGCGCGGTATTCACGTTACCAACGTTTCGCATGTCATTAACTATGACTTGCCGCAGGTTCCTGAGGACTTCATCCACCGGGTTGGCCGGACCGGTCGCATGGGCTCGGCAGGCCGGGCTTCGACCCTGGTGTCAGGCACCGAGATTGGGGAATTGCGTTCGATCGAGCGCGCCCTGAAGCTCAAAATCGCCCGCAAGCAGGTGAACGCCGGCGGCGCGACGGTGGCGCGGCGGGTGCATAACACGCTGCCTACGCGCACCTTGTCGTGCATGGCAGGCGAAGTGTTCTCCTAATAATGCAGCAATCGCGATAGCGTATAATCAGTCTATCCTCGCAGTGGGCGAGATAGACTGATTTCCGCCATCCTCGCATGCGAAGAAGGCGAACCCTTCAATCCTCCTTACCCGTGTTTCCTGACAGTAGGCAGAGGTTTGTACTCGGAAGGGCAGCTTCCTGTCAGTCGCCTACCGCTTGCGCGAGGTCACCTGCATGAATGAGAGACATCAGCAATCTGGAATGAAAATGCCTGCGAGCAAGATCAGCATTCTTCTGGTGGACGCCATCTCGGAAAGGCGTGCCCTGCGCAAGAAGATCATGGCGCTGCGCGGCGTAGAGGTCATTGGCGCGACCGATCTGGCGGAGGCCAGTTCCATCTGGCATCGCGACCGCTATGACATGGTGCTGGTCGACATTCGCTCCGATCATCGCGGTTGTGTGGCTTTTCGTGATGAAATCAAGAAAGAGTCTCCGCAGCAGATTGTTGCCTTTCTGGTAGGCAAACCGAAGTTCGTCGATTTAGAACCTTCCGTGGGTTCCTATACTACCGAGGAGCATGGCGTCGAGTGGGGAGATTCCTTGCGTAAGGCAGTCAGGGAAAGCTGTGATTCGCTGTCCCAGCGCAACAGCTTTGTGGAAGCGAGCTGGCGAATCGCCGCTGGAAGACGAATCAACGGCAACGCGCAGCAGACTTCCGAAGACGTGGCACCGCCGGCTGCAGAACTCGCGGTCACCTCGCCTGACACCGTTTTCAGTTCCAACGACTTGCCGGACGATGCCGGCGGGTTAAGCCCGGTTTCGGAGCGGCTCGCATGACTCTGCCAGCCAGCAATCGATGGGTCGCCAACCAACTGTCTCAGAAACGAACCCTGATGCCCACGAAACAAGATCCTCCCGCCCCCACCGTACATCTCGACCACATTCTCACCAGCGTCGTAGTGGTGAATTGGGAGGCCCTGACTTCTTCGTCGCCGACCGCCCGCATCCGAATGGAATATCACATTGGTACGGATGGCTCGATTGAGTATCTGAAGCTGTGGATGTCGGCTCGTGAATATTGGAGTCTCATCTGCGACTACTCCATCCATCCCGGCTGGTCGGATGGACCGCGTTTCTCCAACGGCTATCACTCCCGCTCCTTGGGCCGGCTGCTGCAATCGATCATGATGAACCAGAAACTCTTCGGCCATGGCTGTGAGCCCGATAGCAATCGACTGCTGGAGATTGGTACTCCCACGCTGCAACAAACCGACGAGGCCCGCCTGCAAGTGAGTGAAACCTTTCAGGGTTCGGCCTAATGTGCCTACGCCTCTTCACAGGCTGCGAGAAAATCGATGAGAAGCGCTAGTTCGGGTAGTGCGGCGCCTCAGCGCCGCGTCCAAGCCTACTCTCTTGTCATCACCACCGGGCTTCTGGCCGGCGGCAGCAACTGTGTTTCTCGACTTTTTCAGCAAACTGTTCAGCCCGCGACGATCTGTTTTCCGACTCGTTGCCTGTCGGGTTGAATTCGCAACACTGACAACCCAAGGTCTACACTGATACTCATGTTGCGAACCCACAAAGAAGCCGTGGCGGCGATCAAGTCCGCCCAACAACGAGTTGACAAGGCCCTGCGCGAGAGAGACAAGGCAAAAGAAAAGCTGAAGCAAGCGCAGGCGCGGCTGGCAGTAGAAAGAGAGCAACTGAAAAAGAGCCAGGACAAGCTAGAAAGCTAGCTTCACTTTCCGACGCAAAATAGGTAACTGAATCACTTGCCTCGCTCCGAATCGACCGGACGAGCATAGCCGGTCATCTCCAGGTATCCCACACCGCTTAACGCCGTGCCATTCTTTGTTCCGCTGATGGTGATCGCGCCTTCCCAATAGGACAGGCTGGCAATGCTGCGGATGGCCATCTCCTGCGAGCGCAATGCTGTTCGTATTTGCAAGTCCATTCCAAGTGAAGGGATGGTCACTCGCCACGCGATGGGATACGTGCCGTGCGTAGTCGGGCTGGTGTAGGTTTCCGTTCCGGGCTGCATGTTGAAGTCGGTGTCGCTCAGAAATGTTGATTTGCCGCTGGCGTCGACATAGGTCCCGGAAGAGAAGGGATCGACGCTGCCGTCTTTATGCCGCAAGCGATAGAGCATGAGTTCGGTATTGTCGTCCAGTTGCAGGCTGAGCCAGTCCCAACCGCTCTGGTCCTCGTCGATGCGGTGGCTGAAGAATTCGTGGTCCATCCACGAAGTGCCGTCGACGCGATAGGTCTTCCCATTCAGATCGATGGATCCGCTGGTGAGCAGCCGGGTGAACGAAATGTAGTGTGAGGCGTGGCCGATGCCGGCTGACTTCTGGCTCACACCGTTCTTCCCGTGAATCACCGGCGGCTTGCGCGAGGTCATATCGAAGTGCAAAGCGAAATCGTCCGAAACCGCTTCCAGACGCTGTTTTCCGTCGATCCATTGCACCTGCCAGTTGCCGTTCCACACTTTGTTGAGCTGCAAACTCGCACCCGCCAATCCGGGGCCGGAACGATTAAGCCGCTCGGTGTGATAGAAGTGTCCTCCGCTGAGATCGCTCAGCGCGAGATGGGCGAGATAAAGATCCCGCACATCCCAGTCGGTTGGGTTCTTCTGATTTCGACTTACTGCCTGGCGAAAAAATGTCAGCTCATAGCCAAACTTGTGACCGTCTGATGCTGTAAGGTTGCCGGTGTAATACCACCATTCCGTTTTGTAGTCGGGATGATTGAAGTGATCGCGGGGAAACTCGTAGCGATAGCCCGGCAGCGCCATCTGATATTGCGCGGGCGATGGAACTGCGAAAACAAACAGCAGCAGCACCGCCAGAACTTTACTCCTCATGCACAACCTCGATAGGGTTCAGCCGGGTCGCGACCCGCGCGGGATAAAATCCGGCGAGCACCGTTGCCGCATAAACCAGGGCCAGCGCCGCCAGCAGCACCGCAACCGGCCAGTGGAACTGAATGGTCCAGCCGAAGGACTGCTTGTTGATTACGAAGATCAGCAGCAGCGATAGCACGATACCCAGCGCCAGTCCCGCCAGGTTTGCCAGCAGCCCGATCAGCCCCGCTTCCACCAGAATGAGTTTGCGTATCTGCGGAATCCCCGCTCCCAGGAAACGCAGTAAACCCAATTCGCGGCGGCGATCGATTACCAGCGCCAGCAACGCGCCGGCGATCCCGATGATGGCGACGATCACGGCCACAACTTCCAGCGCGTAGGTAATGGCGAAGGTGCGATCGAAAATGCGGATCGCCTCAGCCCGCAGATTGCGGTTAGTGAAAATCATCAGGCTGTGGCCGGCGGCAATCTGTTCAACTTCCGCGCGGACCTGATCGACGCTCCAGCCGGGACTGACATACACCGCAAGATTGGAAGGCGCGGGATCGTTAACGTACCGCAGCATGATCGAGCGATCGATCACGATGAAACCTTTCTCGCTGCCGTAGTCGTAGAAGATGTCAATCACGCGAAAGGGTACTTGAGCCGCGCCGAGAGGCAGAGTGATAATGTCGCCCACGCGCACGTGATGCTTGTTGGCAAACGGCTCGCTCACGACGGCGTTATTTCCGCTGCGTAATTCTGTATTGACGACGCTGGTAGGACGTCCAGAAAGAAACTCGATCTTCGCCAGGTCATGAGAGCCAACCGTGTCGGCCGAACCCAGGGAAGCCGGCAGACCCTGATAGCTAATTTCGTAGCCGCGAAAACGGTCTACGCCGGCTACGCCGGGAAGCGATGCAATCCTGTCGGCCAGCGCCGGATCGATGGTCGGATGGCGGTCGCCGGCCGGATCGCCCGCGGGCCGGAGAAACAGGTCAGCTTTGAGTTGGTTGTCCATCCAGACCTCGACCGTCTGGCGAAAGCTGCCGACCATGATGCCCACTGAGGTGGTCATGGCGATCGCCGTGGCCAACGCTCCCACCAACACCGAGGTTCTGCGCAGCGATGCGGCGAGGCTGCGTGAGGCGAGGAAGGCTTCGACTCCGGCGATCCGTCGCAAGAGTCCCGAGGAAACGGCGGTCAGCCTGCTGACTAAGGCTGGAATCGCGAACGCGCAAGCGGCGATCATGAGTAACGCGGCAGCATATCCGAAGAACGGCTTGCCTGCGATAGCCGGAGCAAGTGAGGCTGCTGCACCTGAGACAGCGAGGACAACCGCAATCCACAGATCGCGAATCCGATGCACGCGAGCGGCATACTCGCGCTCGCCGCGCGCCATGGCCTCGACGGGTGCGACTAGCGAGGCTTCTCGCGCCGGGGAGGCGGCCGACGCCAGCGATATGCCCATCCCGATCAGCAATCCGAAGATGACAGTGCCGGCGCTCAACTCAATCGCCGCCGGCCGGCTGCTCACGTAAAGATTGTCGACGGTCGCGCTCAGCAAACCCACAGCTCCAATCGCCAACAACCTACCCATCACTAATCCGAGCAGCCCACCAATGAATCCGAAGCAGGCGGCTTCTCCCAGGAAAGCCGCGAGGATGTCGGACCGGCTGGCCCCGAGAGCTCGCACGATGCCGATCTCCGGCCGGCGGCGCACTACCGAAACCGAGATGGTGTTAAAGATCAGGAACGCCCCGACGACCAGTGCAACGTAGCTCAGAATGCGCAAGTTCCAGCGGAAGGCGCTCAGCATGCGGCGATTCTCATTAGTCTGGCTGCCTTCGCGACGAAGTTCCACTCCCGCGGGCAAGACTGCGCGTAAGCGCTTCTCCCACTCTTCCAGCGATGATGTCGATGGAACTTTAACCAGCACACGATCCACTCGGCCAAGCCGATGTAGCGCTCGTTGCGCGGTTGCAATATCCATCAGCACGAGCCCGCCGCTGTCGCCGGAATCTTTCAGAACGCCGCGTACGACGTACTCGCCAGTCTGGTCGTTGATCTGGAGCCGAATCTTGTCGCCGGCTTTTACGCCGAGATGCTGGCTGATCCAGACACTTTCATTCGCAGTGTCAGCCAATTCGTTAGCCTTGGCCGAGTTCTGCCGATCGAGGTTGAGGTTCTCAGGGCGCTCGGCGATCAGATCCAGCCCGATCAGCGGAACGGTTTGACCGCTGGCTTCTACGACCGCATAGTCTTCGATCCGAGGCCGCACCGTAATCTTGTAGGGCAGCGTCGCGAGCTTGCCGACTACTTCGTCCGGGACGCCGCCAATCGCTGTGACTTCGAGGTCGGCATCGCCGGTAAGGGTTTCGATGGATGAGTGAAACGAGCCGGCCGCAGCGTCGCCCGCCAGCTCGATGGCCAGCACGACGGCCACACCTAGAGCTACGGCGAGAACCACTAGAAACGTGCGCAGCGGTTCGCGATGCAGTGGACGAAGAATGAGCCGATAGAAGAGGCGCAGGCGCGACATCAGGAGCGCACGACCTCTTGGATTCTGCCGTCGCGCATCTTCACAATTGCGTCGGTAAAGGCGGCTGATTCGGCGCTGTGAGTCGCCATCAGAATTGCGGTGTTTCCTGCGTCCGCAATGCGCCGCAAGCCTTCCAGAATCACGTTGCCGGTGATGGTGTCGAGATTGCCGGTGGGTTCGTCGGCCAGCAGCAACCTGGGGCCGTGCACCATGGCGCGCGCGATTGCCACGCGTTGCATCTGCCCGCCGGAAAGCTGATGCGGCATTCTGGAGCCCAAGTCGCCCAATTCCACCAGGTCCAACTGCTGTTGCGCCCGATCGCGGGTAGCGGATTCACCCGCCAGCAGCAGGGGAAGCTCGACATTCTCCAGAACAGTTAAGGTATTCAGCAACTGAAAGGACTGAAAGATGAAGCCGACTTTTCGGCGGCGCAAAAGGGTCAGGCCGTTTTCATTTAAGTCGGAGGTTGAGATCCCATCCAGCAAGACGCGTCCAGAGCTAGGAAAATCCATCGCTCCGGCAAGGTTCAATAACGTAGATTTGCCGCATCCGCTGCGTCCCACCAGCGCGATGAACTCGCCATTCTGCACCGTGAGTGACACCCCACCCAGAGCCTGCACGGGCTGGCCGTCGGTGACGTAGGTCTTGGTCACGTCCTCCAGCCGCAAAAGCTCCAGCACCTGCTTCGAAGCTGGGAGAGGCGAAAATCCAGGTTGAGATTCAGTCAGGGCCATGCAATGTTCGGGGAAGCCATCCTCGATTATGACACTTGTCTTTGGATGTTCAGAAAGCTGGCAAGGATCAAGCCGTGGCTGAGGCCACGTCTGCGGGCGATCCCGGACGCCAGCCTGAAAGCTGGTTTTGCCCGGTCAAGACTGACTCTGAAACTCGTCCAGACAAAATTCGATTGCATCCAGCGATGCGAATGCCATAATGAAGCACTTCATTCGGCAACTAAGTCCAGGAAATTCTTACGGAAGGCTGCATCTATCGGCCCGATCGAGATATGAGAAGACTTGCGGCGCCTGAGACGGCGATCTGGTTGCTGCTCACCATCCTTGCGCTGGCCGCCGGAGCGCAAGCCCAGTCGGAAACTGTGTGGTGGCCGCAACTCGATACCTTCTTCGGGCTGACGCCCAACGTTCGGCTGATGCTGCTGGCCAAGGGCAATATCAACACCGATACCGGCAACCAGCAGATGGTATTAGGCCCTAACTTTGATTTCTTTCTGTTCCCGTTCCCCGCCCCCAAGATAAAAACGCTGGACAAGACTCGAAACTATTTTGTGAACTTCCGCCTGGGCTACCGCTATGTCGCCACGCTGGGTGACCGTTCCTCGCACACTCATCGTGGGCTGATGGAGGCTACTCCCCGCTTTCCCCTGCCGGGTCAACTGGTACTTGGCGACCGCAATCAACTGGTCTTGATTGGCCAGGAGAAGCTGGTTTCGTGGCTCTATCGCAATCGCCTGATGCTGGCGAGAAGCTTTGAGGTCCGGTCCCTGATCTTCACGCCGTACGTCCAGGGACAAGTGGTTTACAACAGCCAGCCCGGGGCGTGGAGAACCTATAACACGGATATCGGATCCGTATTTCGGTTGACCGCCCATGTGGAACTGGATCCATATTTCCAACATGTGGGTAGCATCGACGGATCAAGCCGTGCAGTGAACGGGATGGGATTGAAGCTGGAGCTTTTCTTTCATGACCGGAAGGATCAATAGAGGTGAAAGTCGGTGCCTGCCTCAATGTAAAGTCTCCGATCCGAAAAGAATCGCGTTCCCGGATGTCATAGAATAATTGCGTTCACATAAGGCGGCGAATGCCATGAAAGCTGCGGTGTTAACTACTCCTGAAGATATTGCGAAGCGGCCTCTCCGGATTGAAGCAGTCCCCAAGCCGGCTGCTGAACCGGGACATGTCTTGCTGAAGGTTCGGGCTTGCGGAGTTTGCCGCACCGATCTGCACATCGTGGAAGGCGAACTTCCGCCGCGGCTGGGGCGATTAATTCCGGGACACCAGATTGTCGGCGACGTGGTCGATGGGGCCACGGCGGAACTGCCTTTGGGGACTCGCGTCGGCGTCTCCTGGGTGGGAGGCATCGACGGCACCTGCTGGTATTGCCGGCGCGGTTATGAGAATCTGTGCGACTCGCCAACTTTCACCGGCTATTCGGTGAATGGAGGTTATGCCGAGTACGCCCTGGCTCGCGCGGACTTCGTATACCCGCTGCCGCCGGAGCTGGATGATCTGCACGCGGCGCCGCTGCTGTGCGCCGGCATCATCGGATTTCGCAGCCTGCGCGTAGCCGGGACCGAGCGGGGAGAGCGGGTGGGACTGTTTGGTTTTGGCGCCTCAGCCCATCTGGCCATCGCGGTTTTGCATTCCTGGAAGTGTGAGGTTTACGTTTCCACTCGAGGAGCCTCGCATCGCCGGCTGGCGGAGTCGCTGGGAGCCAAATGGGTTGGCTCGGAGACTGACAAGCCGCCGGTGGAACTGGATCGCGCCGTGACCTTCGCGCCCAGCGGAGATGTGGTGATCGCGGCGCTGTCGAGTCTGCGGAAGGGCGGAGTCGTAGCCATTAACGCGATCCACCTTGACCGCATTCCGCAGTTCGATTACGACAAGCTGCTGTGGGGAGAACGCCAGCTTCGCAGCGTCGCCAATATGACACGTGACGATGCCCGCGATTTCCTGAAGACTGCGGCCGCGATCGATCTTCGACCCCAGGTCACGTCATTCTCTCTCGACCAAGCGAATGAAGCGTTGCTGGCCGTTAAGAATGACGCGATCGACGGCGCGGCCGCAATCCTGCCCTGATCGGGCCCTACTGCAACTTCGAGTAGTTGGAGTTGTTGGTGGTCACCTGAATCTGTTTGGCCGTGGCGTTTAGCACGGTCTGCTGGGCATAATTTGTTCCATCCGGCAAACTCGCCATCCGCACCGCCAGCGTCACCGCGTCTTTCGGGTTATCCATATAGGTGTTGACGTTGATGGTACTGATCTTGCGCGTGGAGGTGTCAAAGGCAACTGTCATCTGATCGCCTTCCTTGGCATAATTCGTGAAAACCAGATTCGCCAGGTTGGTCCCCATCGTCTTATTCATGGAGACGTTGTGTTTCTGGAAGGCCTGCTGCATCAGCTGCGGATTGGGCGGCACATACATCGAAAGCAGGCTTTGCACCTGCTGCATGTACTCCTTCATCTCGTCGGTTTTCTTTTCGACGATTCTCTGCTTCAACCTTCCGCCCTGCGGTTGCTGGGGAGGAGCGCTCATGGGAACTTTTTGCACTTGCCCGTTCGGTCCGTACGAACATTGAGAAACCCGCTCCGGCTTTTGCTCGCCCTTAAGGGTGATTTGCGTGGTTTCGACCCACTGATACTGATGCAGCTTCTGCTTATTTTCCGCGGCCGCCTGTTTCAGGGCCATGAGCTTCTGCTGCAACTCAGGATTCGACGCGGCGCCTCCTCCCATCTGGGCAGGGGCTGTTGTAGATAACACTGCAAGCAGCGCCAAACCGGCGACGGGCAGCTTCCAGTGGACGGGACGTGCGAGGCGGTTGGCGATCATCAGGGCGGTTTGTTCCTTCATAATCATTCTCCATTTTTTCTTTGGATGAAATTCCCCGTTGCATTCAGGATGAGCGTTGCCGCTTTCCATCTGCTGTCAGTCAATCTCATGTGCGGGAGTACACAGCATTACAGACTTCCCGCTGGTTTGGCCACATCTTTTTTAACGGGCACGAGAGGAAGGTCTTTGGTCTGGTCGCCCGACTGGGGGGTGAACGAAGTCAGCTGGGATTTGCCCAACCAGCTCGAAACCTGAGAAAAGTAGTATTTGCCGTCTCGCAGATTAAAGATGACCTTCGATTCCGGTTTATTTCCCGGTGAAGCAATCTGGAAAAAATATAAATCCTGCTGTAACTTGCCGTCCTTGCTTCGAATGGTGGCGTAGGTGGGAACGACGATGTCGAGTTCGTACTGCCCCGCAGGCATTTTATTTCCCGAGATATAAAAATCGAACGGGACAGCGATGGTGCCGCTGCGGGGGTGATCTTGTGCAAATGCCGGGCTGCACAGGAGGATCAGCACGCAGCAACTGACGACACACCGCCATTGCAGTCTAAGATTCCGCTTCATGGTTGTTTCTCCTGAGGCTCTCATCCCAGTCAATCCATATTAACGCCGCAGCGCGGCCGCATTTTCTGCAACATTTTCGCTCGGCCCGGAGCCAGCGCGGCAAAGCGAAGGTTACGCTACCCAATCGCACTGTTGACGAAGCCGGCCAGTTGCAGCATTCGGCCCTGAGCCTTGTCCCAGTACTCGGCCTGCTGTACGTTCACCTTCAGCAAAATGAGATTGGGATCGTCGACTCCACCGGCGAACCAGGCTTTGAAGTCAGGATGCCACAGCTCTTTGGCTTTTCCATGGTCGCGCACCAGTTCGCAATATCCGCTGACAGAAACATAACGTTGAGCCGGGTGATCGACGTAGGCCAAGTTCACCCGCTGGCTGGTGCGGATGGCTTCCACCTTCTCCGTATTGTTGGCGGCGAAAAACCAGATGATGCCATCCGGATCGATTCCGGGGCTGGCCATGGGACAGCTATGTAACGTGCCGTCGGGACGAACTGTGGTCAGCATTGCACAGTCGATGCCGGCGATGACTTCGTTCAGCCGGCCACCAGGATCGTTCGTCTGCGCCATGAAAGCTCCTTCAGATTCCAGGTCAATACCACGCTTGGACGCCAACGACGCTCAGCGGCCGAGCGACTCGTCTCATCCGCCAGCCGCGGTGAGGTCGGCGGCCACGTCTTCCGGCTTCCAGTCGTTCCCCGAGTATACCTTGAGCACTTTTCCGTCCCCGCCAATTAAGACCGTGCTAAGGCTATGCACGATCTGTCCGTCCTTCTGGTTGTAAACCAGCCCGAAGAAATCGGCAGTCCGGCGTACCTCTTCGGGTGAGCCGGTGGCAAACTCCCAATGCTGAAACTTGGGATCAAGGTCACTGACATAGCGCTCGCCATAGCTGCGCAAGACCGGGGGCGTGTCCGTCGCAGGGTCAATGCTGATACTCAGAAGCTGTGCTTTAGCAAATACTTGCGGAGATTTCTGCAACTCTTGCATGACCTCTAAGAAGTTATGACTCATGCGCAGGCAGTAGTCGGGAAAAGGACAGCGCGTGTAGATGAAGGTCAGCAGCAGCGGCTTTCCCTGGAACTGTTGCAGGTGAATCTTCCGGCCATCCTGGTTGATGAGAGCGAAGTTCGGCACTTCTTCGCCAGCCTGCGGCACATGCAGCGGAGAGGTGCCGCCATCGGTGGCGCTGTTACTCGCCCTGGTAAAGGTGATGTCCTGCAGCTCAGCGTGATCGCTGAGAACCAGCGTCGCTCGAATCTGGTCGCCGGGGGTAATTGCCTGGAAGACCCAGTTGTTGGCTTTGCCGACGGTAAAGGGCATTGTCATGCCCTTCATCAGCCCGGGCACATCCTGATGGGCGATGGTCAGAGTGTGAGCGAGGGGATCGACTGCCACCACCCGGCCTTGTAATTCGTAGCGCTTGGCTGCGGGTGGATGCGAGCAGCTGACTAATAATAATGAGAGCAGGATAGGAGCCAGGCTTAGCGCTAAACGGCTTATCCAATTACGACATTGGCAAAGGTACATACGAACTTCATTGTAAGGTACATACGAACTTCATTGTACGGAACGCGGTTGGTTTCCGGGCCACACTCGCTCATGGTAGGGACGGCAGACGCCCTCACACAGAGCTGGCTGGCAGTTGGAAATAATCCAAGTATAGGAATGGCACAAACACGCGCTTATCAGGCCCTGAAGGATCGACTCATTAAGCTCAGTCGCTCTGCTGGTATTCGCCGCGAACTCAGATTACTTCGGCATGGCTACGGCGTGACGCCGACGCGGATCTGATTTCCATTCCGATAAGTGGAAGGCAGTCTTTCCGACTCGCTGCGCAGATGGCGACGCAGAGTTTCACCATCGCCGAATCCCGCACTCTGTGCGACAGCCTCTATTTTTTCCAGTTTTATCGCGAGCTTGGCCTTGGCGGCTTCTGTCCGCAGGCGGGCAACGAAACGTGCGGGCGTGGTGCTCACCTGCTGGGTGAATACCCGGCTGAAGTTGCGATCACTCATGCCCACCCGACGCGCCAAGGCGGGAACGGAAAGGTCGGCGTCTAGGTGCTCTGAGATCCAGGCGATGAGATCGCGGATCGGCTGATGGTCCGCGGCCTGGGCCGCAAGCTGAGAACTGAACTGACTCTGGCCCCCGCCGCGGCGCATAAACAGCACCAGCCGGCGTGCGATTTCCAAAGCCAGCGCATGCCCGTGGTCTTCCTCAACCATTGCCAACGCCAGATCCACACCGGTGGAAACCCCGGCGCTGGTCCAGACATTTCCGTCTTGGGTAAAGATGCGGTCGCCATCCACCGAAATCCGCGGATAGCGGCGAGCCAACTCCTCTGCCAATTCCCAATGCGTGGTGGCTTGGCGTCCATCGAGAATTCCCGCAGCGGCTAAAACGAAAGCTCCGGCACAGATCGACCCGATGCGCCGAACCTGCTCTTTTTGGGTGCGTATCCAGGCAAGCAATTCGGGATCGATTCGCGACTGCGTGATGTTGGTACTCGCCAGAACCAGCAATGTGTCAATCGGATCGCGGACTTCGGTCCAGCGGCGGCCGCCGACCAGTCCGAATCCAGATCCAGTCAACAGAGGCATCTCATCGGTGGTGAGCAACTCGATCGCATAAGCCGGCGTGCGTCTCTTGCCGGCGCGGGTCAAAGCAGCCGAGGCACGGACAAACACGTCAAGCGGTCCCGCCAGACTCATCAGGTGGACGCCCGGCAGAACTAATAAAGCGATGCGGCGCGTTGGCCACTCATTCAATTTAGAAGATGGCTTCGAACCATTTTCAGTTCTGGACTTCATATTAAGAAGATGCTCAGGGCACCCGCGCGGCTACATGAAAATTGGCAGAAAACGAGGATAACTTGTCCGTGCGTACGGCTGGTCAGGACAATCTCATGGTTAGTTGTGAGGAGGACAGATTATGAAACTTAGATTATTCATTCCTGTTGGAATTCTGCTTTTGCTTTCAGTAGCGACCTTGTCGGCCCAAACTACTTTGGCGAACCCGAACGACGATAGCTGCTGGTCGAGTCTCTCGGCGTTGAGGGCGTGTCAGCTTCAGGCCTCCAACGAGGCCGCGGACCAGGCACAGCGTTGCACTTCCTATCCGGAATTCCAGTGCTTGCCGCCAGAGACTTCCTTGCAGAAGACTGCAGCAAAGCATTCGCCTAAGGCTTCGCAATCGGCGAATAACAAAGCGAACAACAATACGATTCCCGCAGTGAGTCCAGTTCTCCCCATCGGCCTGAGCTTGGACCCTCCGGCAAGTAATTCGACGGGCAACTCCAAATGACGATGGTTTTTGTTGCGGCATGGTGCCCCATCCCGGGTGGCGGATGGGACACTTTTTCTTGATCGCAAAGCCGAGTCGCTCAGTCCGCTCGTCTGCCCACCACGCGATGGTATAGGCCGATAGTCTCGCCCACGATTCCGCGGCGAAACAGCAGCACGCACACAATGAACATCGCCCCCATAATTACTGTGACCAGGGAACCTACTTTGTCGGCGAGTTGGCTTTGCAGCGTTACCACCGCGAACGCTCCCACGATGGGTCCGAAGATGGTCCCCATTCCGCCGAGCAACGTCATGAGAACCACCTCGCCGGACGTACGCCAATCCGAGGATGTCAGGGTAACAAAGGTGAACACGATCGCGTAGGTAGACCCGGCAAGTCCCGACAGCGCAGCCGAGATCACAAAAGCCAGCAGCTTATATTTGTTGACGTCATAGCCGAGCGACACGGCGCGGGCCTCGTTTTCGCGGATGGCCTTCAGCACCTGGCCGAATGGCGAGTGTATGCTGCGGTGAATGACTATGAAGCCGAAGAGAAATGTGGCCAGAACGACGTAATAGAGTTTCCGGTCATCCGCTAAATTAACCATCCACAAAAAATGCCCGCGCGGAATTCCCTGAATTCCGTCTTCGCCGCCGGTGAACGAAGCCTGTAGAAAGAAGAAGTAGGCTAGCTGCGCCAGGGCCAGGGTAATCATGGCGAAGTAAATTCCCTGGCGACGAATCACCAGGCCGCCAAAAATAAATCCCAACGCTGCTGCAACCGCGGTCCCGGCAGCGATACCAAGTCCCGGAGGCAGGCCAACGATTTTCACCAGATAGGCGGTAACGTAGGCCGCAGTTCCGAAGAATGCGGCGTGGCCGAACGAGAGCAATCCGGTATAGCCCAACAGAAGATTAAAGGCGCAGGCGAAGAGCGCAAAGCACAGAGCCTGCATCAGGAAGATAGGGTAGGCGATGAACGGCGCGATCAGACCAGCGGTCAGTAGAATCCCATAGCCGGCCAACCGCAGTTTAGGGAGATTCTCCATCAGCGCTCCCTGCCAAACAGTCCGGTAGGTCGAACCAGCAGCACCAGAGCCATAATCAGGAACACCACCGTATTGGATGCCTGCGAATAAAACACCTTGGTCAAGCCTTCGATTAGTCCCAAACCAAGCCCGGTGACGATCGATCCCAGGATAGAGCCCATTCCACCAATGACTACGACCGCGAACACGACAATGATTAAGTTCGATCCCATCAGCGGACTGATCTGCGTGGCGGGCGCAGCCAACACTCCTGCCAGTCCGGCTAAACCTACGCCCACGGCATACGTGATGGTGATCATGACGGGGACGTTGATGCCAAACGCCTGCACCAGGCGAGGATTCTCTGTGGCCGCGCGCAGGTAGGCTCCCAGCGGCGTTCGTTCGATCACGAACCACGTCGTGAAGCAGGTCAGCAGAGACGCAGCGATGGCCCAGGCACGATACTTAGGCAGAAACATGAATCCCAGATTGAACGCGCCGGAGAAGGCATCAGGGATGGAATAGGGAAGACCCGAAACTCCGTAGCGATAGCGGAATAGGCCCTCTGTGACCAGTGCGATCCCAAACGTCAGCAGCAGGCCGTAGAGATTGTCGAGCTTATACAGTCGTCGCAGCATGGTGCGTTCGACGATGACGCCGAACAATGCGACTACCAGCGGCACCAGCAGCAGCGACCACCAGTAGCCGATTCCAAATTGCGTCAGCGCGATCCAGGTGAAGACCGCGCCCATCATGTACAACGCGCCGTGGGCGAAATTAATGATATTGAGCATGCCAAAGATGATGGCCAGCCCCAGACTGAGCATGGCGTAGAAACACCCATTCACCAGGCCTAGCATGAGCTGGCCAAAGAGCGCCGGAAGCGGGATGCCGAAAACTTGGCTCATCTTTGCACGCAGGCAACAGCGGAGCAGGGAATTGCCGCTCCTGATTACTTCTACTTCTTGATCATCGGACAGCGCGAGGCCGACAGCGGCTGAAATGCCTGGTCTCCGGGAACCGTCGCAATCAGCTTGTAGAAGTCCCAGTCGCCTTTCGATTCGCTGGGCGACTTGACCTGGAAGAGATAGAAGTCGTGTACCATGCGCCCATCCGCCCGGATCTTGCCGTTCTTCACGAAGACATCGTTCAGGGTCATCGATTTCAGCTTCTTCATGACCGCGTCCGGATTGTCAGTGCCTGCGGCTTCCACGGCCCGCAGATACTCCAGCGTGGAGGAATACACGCCGGCCTGTACCATGGTCGGCATCTTCTTCGCTTTGGCGTAAAAGGCTTTGCTGAACTTTCGGGTTTCGTCGTTCATGTCCCAGTAAAAGCCCGACGCCACGTACATACCTTGGGTCACTTGCAAACCCAGTGCGTGAATGTCGGTAATGAACACCAGCAATCCCGCCAGGGTCTGCTTCTTGTTGATGCCGAATTCCGAAGCTGCCTTGATGGCGTTGATAGTGTCGCCGCCGGCGTTGGCCAGCCCGATCACTTTCGCTCCGGACGCTTGAGCCTGCAACAGGTAAGAGGAAAAATCAGGCGTGTTGAGCGGCGCCAGCGCCGAGCCCAGAACCTTGCCGCCGACTGCGGTGATGGCGGTGGTGGTGTCCTGTTGCAACGATTTGCCGAAAGCGTAGTCGGCGGTGATGAAGAACCAGGTGGTGCCGCCGTGCTGCACTACAGCTTTGCCGGTCACGCTTCCAGTAGCGTAGGTGTCGTAGACGTAGTGAATGGTGTAGGGATTGCAATCTTCATTGGTCAGGCGGGTGGAACCTGCGCCGTCGTCAATGAAAACGCGGTGCTTCTCGTCTGCCACCTTGCTTATCGCCAATCCGGCCGCGGAATTTACTCCGTCAACGATGACATCGACCTGCTGCCTGTCGAACCATTCGCGAGCCTTGTTGGCGGCGATATCCGCCTTGTTCTGGTGATCGGCAGAGACTAGCTGGATGGGCGCTCCCAGTACCTTGCCGCCAAAATCACTAACCGCCATCTGGGCCGCGATAATCGAGCCCTGGCCGCTGAGGTCCGAATAAAGTCCTGACAAGTCCGTAAGGACTCCGATTTTGACCACGCCGTCGGAGATTTTTCCAGCGCCGGCCTTGGCTTGTCCGCTGGCTCCGGCGGTCGCTAACAGAAGACCACATCCAATCAATAGGCTGCTCAGTTTGTATTGCATTGGAGTTCCTCCTCTGAATTGTGCGCAGGCGGGCCATTCTGCCTCGCCGCCATACGCGGCCTTCAAACTCCCAGCAGTTCTTCCAGTAACTGCTGCTTCGCATGAATTTCATCTTTACGAACTTCCGCCACAATGCGGCCCCGCTCCACTACATACATGCGGTCCGCCAACTTCGAGGCGAAATGGAAATTCTGTTCCACCAGCACGATGGTGAAGCCTCGTTCCTTCAAGCGCAGCATCACCTCGCTGAGCTTCTGTACGATCACCGGCGCCAGGCCTTCGGAAATCTCATCCAGCAGCAGCAGGCGCGCTCCCGTACGCAGAATCCGCGCCATGGCGAGCATCTGCTGTTCTCCTCCCGAAAGCCGCGTGCCCTGGCTATGCCGCCGTTCTTTCAGATTGGGAAACATGGTATAGATCTCGTCGAGGCTCATTCCCTCACTGCTGAGCCGGGGCGGCAGCATAAGATTCTCTTCCGCAGTGAGGCTGGAGAAAATTCCCCGCTCTTCCGGACAATAGCCCACGCCCAGACGAGCGATTCGATGGGTCGGCCACTGGATGACTTCCCGGCCATTCACCATGATGGACCCACTGCGCTTGCCGGCCAGCCCTAAGATGGATTTCAGGGTGGTGGTTCGTCCCGCACCGTTCCGGCCCAGCAGGGTAACCAGTTCGCCGCGATAGACAGTGAAATCGATTCCGTGCAATATGTGCGACTCGCCATAGAAAGCGTGCAGGTCGGTCACCCGCAGATATTCCGGCGCCGGGTTTTCAGGCATGCGCAGTTGTCCCCATGTAGGCCTCGATCACCTGCGGGTTAGCGGCGACGTCCTGATAACGTCCTTCCGCAATCACCGAACCGTGCTGTAAAACCGTGATGACGTCGCACAGGTCCGACACCACGCGCATATTGTGCTCCACCATCAAAACGGTGCGGTGGGCCGCGACCTTGCGAATCAAGTCGCGTACCTTGTGGACGTCTTCGTGGCCCATGCCCTGGGTCGGTTCGTCCAGCAGAAGAAGCTCGGGATCCAACGCCAGGGTGGTGGCGATCTCCAGCGCGCGCTTGCGGCCATAAGGCAATTCCACCGCTACCATGCCGGCATCAGAACTAAGTCCTACGTCGTCCAGCAATTTAAGGGCGCGCGCATTCAACTGTTGCAACGATTTTTCGCTTCGCCAGAACTGAAAGGATGTGCCCAGCTTGCGCTGCAGGCCGACGCGTACATTTTCTAAAACGGTGAGGTGAGGAAACACCGCCGATATCTGGAAGGAGCGCACGATTCCCCGCCGCGCCACCTGCGCGGGCTTCTCGCGCGTGATGTCCCGGCCCTTGAAGTGGATGGTTCCGCGGGTGGGAGCGACAAACTTCGTCAGCAGATTGAAGACGGTAGTTTTCCCGGCGCCGTTAGGGCCGATCAACGCATGAATCGTCCCCTGTCTGACTTTCAGGGAGACATCGCTGACGGCGACGAAGCCCTTGAACTCCTTGGCGAGATTTCTGGTCTCGAGAATATAGTCGCTATCCATTAGGACTCTTCAGAGCAAGCGGATTCCGGGTGCGACTACAGCGAGTGCTCTATTTCCCCGTCCAACAGGCACGCCGCTTCTCCAGAAATGCCGAGATTCCCTCTTGCGCATCGGCGGCCAGCGAATTCATGCTCATCACTTCCTTGGCATAGGCATAGGCTTTCGGCTGGTCGAGATCAATCTGGGTATAGAACGCCTGCTTGCCCAGCGCTACCGTAAGCGGGCTGGCCTCGGCAATGCGCGCAGCCAGTTTGCGGCTCTGCTCCGCCAGTTCCGCGGCCGGGACGACCAGGTTGATCAAGCCCCATTCCGCCGCCGTCACCGCGTCGATCATCTCGCCGGTCAGCAACATTTGTAGCGCCCGTTTGCGTCCTATCGCCCGGCTGAGGGCCACCATGGGCGTGGTGCAGAATAGTCCGATCTTCACGCCCGGGGTCGCGAACGCCGCCTGGTCCGAGGCCACGGCCAAATCGCAGGTCGCCACTAACTGGCATCCCGCAGCGGTCGCGATGCCTTGCACCTCCGCGATGACCGGCTGGGGAATTGATTGCACGCGCGTCATCAGCTCGGTACAGACATCGAACACCTGGCGGTATTCGTTGATATCGCGTCCCACCATCTCGCTCAAATCATGGCCGGAGGAGAAGACCTTTCCCGCGGCCCGCAACAGCACCACCTGCAGGGTGCGGTTGCGCCCAATTTCATTCAGACACTCAATCAGCTCAGTCATCAGCTCCAGCGACAGCGCATTGCGCCGTTGCGGCCGGTTCAGGGTCACAATCGCAATCTGTCCTTCTGTCTCGAACTGGAGGTTCTGGTATTTGGCGGCGCTGGTAACAGTTTGCGAGTCCGGCATCACGAAGCTCCTTCAACTGTGGTGCGCGATGCTTGGCGCAACACGTTCTTGCGAATCTTGCCCGTCGAAGTTTTGGGCAATGCCCCAAAGTGTACCGCCTTTGGACATTTAAAGTGAGCCAGCCGCTGGCGGCAGAACTCAATCAGATCCTGCTCGCTAACCACTGCATCCTCCCGGAGCAGCACGTAGGCATGTGGCACTTCTCCCCATTTGTCATCGGGCCGGGCGACAATCGCCGCCTCCAGCACGGCCGGATGCTCGTACAATACGCGCTCCACTTCCAGCGAGGAAATATTTTCGCCCCCGGAGATGATGATGTCCTTGGCGCGATCGCGTATCTCGATATAACCATCGGGGTGCATGACGGCCAGGTCTCCGGAATGAAACCAGCCGCCGCGGAACGCAGTTTCGGTGGCTTCGGCTTCGCGGTAATAGCCCAGCATCACGTTGTTGCCGCGCATCACCACTTCACCCACGCTCAGCGCATCCGCCGCCACGTCGTGCATATCCTGATCCACGACTCGCATGTCGGTGCCAAAGACCACATACGGCACACCCTGCCGGGCCTTCAGCAACGCACGCTTTTCCAGGGACGCATCGTCCCAGTCCGTGTGCCAGGCACATACCGAGTGCGGCCCGTAGGTCTCGGTGAGCCCGTAAACGTGCGTCATCTCGATCCCCACCGCTTCCGCCGCCCGCAACACTGCTGGAGGCGGAGGCGCAGCCGCGACCATCATCTTCAGGCCGGGGCTGAAACGAATCCCCTGGCACGAACAGTAATCTGTAATCGTGCGCACGACGATGGGCGCGCCGCAGAGATGGGTTACGCCCTCTTGCTGAATGAGTTTGACCGCCCGCTCGGGATTCAGTTCAGGCAGACAGATGTGCCGCGCTCCCACGGCCGTCACCGCCCAGGGAAAGCACCAGCCGTTGCAGTGGAACATGGGCAGCGTCCAAAGATAAACCGAGCGGTACGACAGTCCGAGTTCGACGACTTCTCCAATGGCATTGAGGAACGCACCGCGATGGGTATACATCACGCCTTTTGGAACGCCCGTCGTCCCGCTGGTGTAATTGAGGGAAATGATGTCCTGTTCGCCCGGCGCGTGCGGCTCGACTGCCTGGCTGCCTTCGCTGAGGAAGGTCTCGTAAGTGGAGATGATGCGTTGCACTTGGGGAATCGCGGCTTTAGTCTGCTGCAGCGGCCCGACCAGATCGGCATCGCCCAGCAAAATCCGGCTCCCGCTGTGATTCAGAATGGTGGCCAATTCGCCGGCTTGCAGCCGAACGTTGAGCGTCACCAGCACTGCTCCAATGAGCGGAATCGCGAAGTGGGCTTCCAGCGGCAGCAGTCCGTTGCGCGCCAGCACAGCCACCCGATCTCCGGGCACAATGCCGGCCTGTTGCAGAGCCGCGCCGAAAGCGTGCACGCGATGTTGCATCTCGGAGTAAGAGAAGCGCCGGTCGCTGTCTACCTCGGCCGTGCAGTCGCCGTACGCAAGGGCGCTGCGGGAAAGAAACTCCAACGGAGTAAGCGCCGATAGCATGACGTTCGCCTTGGTGGTGGGATTAGGCGGGGATTATATATCACAGGCGGCGTGCCCACGGTGATGCAAATACCAACTTGACATGCCATGGTATCCTTCTGCCCACGCTCAGGAAGTATGTGCGCAGCGTGACGCGAGCGCTCGCGGTTGAGCTGATTCGTGCCCGATGCCAATTGGTTTCCCAGGCACCAATCTCAGGTCGGTGTCTTTCGCGCTCACCCCTGCTCTGCAAAGGAGGACACTATGTCCAACGAAGCAGTGGGCCCTTCGCAGCCTGCCACTCACACCAGGCTCTCCCGCCAGCAAATCACCGGATTCTGGGGCGCCTGGACAGGCTGGACGCTGGACGGCATGGATTCGGTCATCTATGCGCTGGTTCTCAGCCCTGCGCTTAACGAACTGCTTCCGAAGTCGGGCATAAAAGCTACTCCCGCTACGGTCGGGTACGCCGGGTCCGTCCTGTTCGCACTCTTTCTGGTGGGCTGGGGACTGTCGTTAATTTGGGGTCCGATCGCCGACAAGTTTGGCCGCACCCGAGTGCTCGCCGCGACCATCTTCGTATACGCGATCTTCACTGGCGCCGCTGCAATGTCTCAGACGGTATGGCAGCTGGGACTGTTCCGCTTGCTGGCAGGCATTGGAATTGGCGGCGAGTGGGCGCTGGCGGGTACCTACGTGGCCGAGGCGTGGCCGGAAGACCGCCGCAAGATGGGAGCAGGATATCTGCAGACCGGCTACTATGCAGGTTTCTTTCTGGCCTCGGCGCTCAACTACACCGTGGGAGCGCGCTTCGGTTGGCGCGCCATGTTCTGGTGCGGCCTGACGCCGGTGATCGTGGCCGTCATGGTTCTGCTGCGGGTAAAGGAGCCTGAGCGCTGGCAACAAAAAGCCAAGGTGAAGGCCGCCGGGGGACTGTCCTCCCTGCGCAGGATCTTCAGCCCTCCTTATACGCAGCGAACAGTGGTCAACACTGTCCTGCTGGCCGCGGCGATCTGCGGCCTGTGGGCAGGCGCGGTTTACGCTCCGACGGCGATCATTAACCTGGCCAAACGGGCCGGCATGTTGCAACCGCAGGCAGTGCGCACGGCTTCTTTCGGCATGGGCTTGCTGTCGCTGGGGACGATCCTCGGGTGCCTGGCGGTTCCTCCCCTGGCCGAACGCTTTGGCCGCAAGCGAACTTTGGCTTTCTACTTCCTCGGAATGGCGATCTGCATCGTGCTCAGCTTTGGCTGGACGTTTTATCTTCCTCACGGACTTCATCCGTTTATCACTGTGCTGTTCTTCCTGGGATTCTTTGGGGGCAACTTCGCCGTCTTCAGTCTCTGGTTGCCGGAGCAATACGGGACTAGCATGCGCGCCACGGCCTTCGCGTTTACCACTTCGTTTGGGCGCTTCATTGCCGCGGGCGTCAACTTCGGCGTGGGCGCGCTGGTCAGGGGAATGGGGAGTCTCGGCAAGCCGGTTGCCTTCACCGCGATCGCCTTTGGAATCGGACTGCTGGTCATTCCTTTCGCGCTGGAAACCCGGGGCAAAGTGCTGCCCGACTGAGACCCAGCAGCGCACTGCGCAGTGCGTACCCGGTGCGAAAGCTATCAGGATTCGAGCGAGCAACTCAAAGATCGGCAGCCTAGGGTCTCGGGTGGGGCCACCTCGGGGCGGATGCGGGCTTCGGCTTCAACCAGAGAAAGAATAGTGCGTTGGAATCCATCGAAGGTGTATAGTGCGGGGCTATCTGTACGGCCGGACCCGGTATCCGTTGGTTGAATGGCATTATCTGCGGCTTCTTACGATCGCTCATAGGGGCGTTGGACGATTGCAACGCCCGCAGAGGAAATTGCCACATGACATGGACGCAGGTTTACGATCCCCTGGGGCATTGGTGGCTATCAACGCTCATCGCTTCCTTGCCTATCGTCTTCTTGTTGGTGCTGCTGGCTGTCTTCCACGTGAAACCGCACTGGGCAGCGCTGGCTGGCGCTCTGGCGGCGGTGCTGGCCGCCATCTTTGTCTTTCGCATGCCCGCGCCGCTGGCCGGGGCGAGCTTCCTTTATGGAGTCGCTTTTGGCCTGCTGAAAATCGCCTGGATCGTGGTTGCGGCAGTGTTTCTTTACGACATTGCCGTCGATACCGGACAATTCGAAATCATGAAGCGCTCGGTAGCGGCCATCACCCCTGATCGCCGGCTCCAACTCTTGCTGGTGGCATTTTGCTTCGGCGCGATCATTGAAGGAGCAGCCGGGTTCGGCGCTCCGGTGGCGATTGCCGGCGCATTCATGATTGGTTTGGGATTCAAGCCGTTTCACGCCGCCGCCCTCAACCTCATCGCGAACACGGCTCCGGTGGCCTGGGGAGCCATCGGTACGCCGGTCCATACGCTGGCGGCCGTTACCGGTCTACCAGAATCGGACCTGAACGCGATGATCGGTCGCATCCTGCCGTTTACCGCCGTCATTGTCTCGTTCTGGCTGGTGCGCGCCATGGTCAGCTGGAAGGAAACGTTCGAAGTCCTGCCCGCGATCCTGGTGGTGGGCGTTTCGTTCGCCATTACCCAGTTTCTGTGGTCGAACTTCATGGACAGCAACTTGGTCGATATCGCCGCCGGCGCGGTTTCGTTGATTGCAACCGTGGGCTTCCTGCGCATCTGGCAACCGAAGCGGATCTGGCGATTCGAGCATGATCGGGCCGAGATGCCGATCGGTCACGAGGTCACGCGCGAAGTCACCGGCGGTCCCATGGAAGTCAACTTCCCCATGGTGGTGGAGGACGAGACGGTCACTCCTCAGCTTGCCGTCGATACCGGATTGGCGCGCTACACGACAGGGCAGATTGCCCGCGCCTGGCTACCGTTCGCTATCCTGTCCGTGTTCGTCATCGTATGGGGACTGCCCAGCGTCAAGACTCCGATGAACAAGCTGACCACGCCGGTGTGGAAAGTTCCTGTGCTGCACAACGCCGTCACCCGCGCCGCGCCGGTGGTCTCCAAGCCAACCCCCGAAGCCGCCAAGTACGACTTCAACTGGTTGACCGCAACCGGTACCGGATGCTTCCTGGCGGCCATCGTCGCCGGCCTGGTGCTGGGAATGAGCCTGGGACGCATTCTCCGCGTCTTCGGACAGACCCTCTATCGCATGAGGTATGCGGTGATGGCCATTTCCTGCATGTTGGGACTCGGCTACATCACGCGCTACTCCGGCATGGACGCCGTGCTGGGGCTGGCCTTCACCCGCACCGGAGTGCTGTATCCGTTCTTCGGTACATTTCTGGGGTGGCTGGGAGTGGCGCTCACCGGCAGCGACACCTCATCCAATGCACTGTTCGGAAGCCTGCAGCGCATCACTGCGCAACAGTTGCACCTGGATCCTGTGCTGATGGCAGCCGCTAACAGCGCCGGCGGCGTGATGGGCAAGATGATTGACGCCCAGTCGATCACGGTCGCAACCGCCGCCACCAACCAGGTAGGCAATGAGGGCATCATCTTTCGATTCGTTCTATGGCATTCGGTGGCGTTGGCCTCGATCGTGGGCGTGATCGTGATGTTGTATGCCTATGTGTTCCCGCATCTGGTGCCGCATGGAATGCATTTCGTGCGTTAGAAGAAAAGCGTCGAGTTCGAATGGCGAAGGAAGTGATAGCGGGAGCCTGCCGGAAAAAAACGCGTGGCAGCGCTACCGATTTACACATTTCTTCGCCAGATGAAATTTTCTCAGGGAATACGGCTTTCGCCGCAAACAAAAGCGGGGATCAAAATGGACAACGCAGCCCTTCCTCAGTCCAAAAAAGGGCGGCGCGCTGGCGCGGCCACCCCCTTAGGAACATGCTAGACCAGCGAGGCGCTAGAAGCTGAACACCGGTCCGAACTCCGAACGCCAATCGGTGGAAGTACAAGTTGGTTTGCCGGCA
>JBAVSY010000028.1:0-47749 GCA_049695855.1 Candidatus Korobacteraceae bacterium
GGCGTAAGAGGCTGTTACGAAACTCGGTCCGTGCTTATATCGGTGGAACAAACCGCGCGAAATCGAGTGCCGAAGGCACGGCATAATCTAGCCCAGCACGGAGGCGGAGTGCTGGGTGAAGTGGAAAAAAATCTCCGAGTCGCGTAGCGACGGCACGGTTTCGTAACAGCCTCGTAAGCCCCCGGTCCAGTGGGAGATTATTGTGAGCCGCGGGGCGGCGACACCACTCGCGACACAGTCTCTTTAGCCCTGCCAGCAAGGGTTCCTAATTACGTAGCGCATGGTTCAACTTCCGGCCATTGGCAGATCGGAGCCGCGATTTTCCCTTGCCAGCCGGGACTCCGTTGGCCGACGCGCCATCCAGAACCATGCGGCAGACTGCATTGATGTAGCGTTCGCTGAGGTCGCCGTGGCGGATGAGAAAGCGCATGTAGATTGCGCCGTAGAGGGTGTCGAGCACCAGATCGAGATCGAGCTCCGGAGGCAGCTCGCCGCGTTCGATGCCGCGGCGCAGCGTCTGGTAGGCTTCCTGCCGCCGCGGCCGCAGGAAGCGGCTGCGAAATGCCTCGATGAGTTCCGCATCCGACTGGCCGCCGGCAATTACCGCGGCCACGATCCGGCCCCGGGGCGAGCGCAGAACCCCCAACCATTGATTCATCTGCAGGCTCACGTCTTTGTACACCGAACCGCAGTCGGGAAAATGCAGATCGTCGTTGGTAACCGCGGCGAAGGCATCCACCACCAGGGCGCCTTTATTAGGCCACCAGCGATAGACCGTGGCTTTCCCCACGCCCGCGTGGGCGGCAATGGCTTCGATGGTGAGTTCGGCGAAACCGGTCTTCTGCAGCAGCTTCAGCGTGCTGCGCAGAATTGCCTTCTGCGCTTGTTCGCAGCGCGGCCGGCCGGGTGGGCGCTTGCTGCCATTCTGCCCGGGAGAATGCCTTTGTTCAGAAGATGTCATTTCCTTGGAGACCAAGACCCGTCGCATTGAATCCAATACGTATCGTATCGTATCATAGTGCTGAAAGCTGCTCACGCTTTTATAAAGCTTAATCGCCTGCATCCGGCCCCGATTGGAGTTTCACCCGAGCGATGTGGATTGTTGCCTTAGCGCTGCGGCGCCCTTATACGTTCGTGGTCATGGCCATCGTCATCATTCTGCTGATGCCGCTGGCCGTGCTGCGCACTCCGATTGATATTTTTCCCGATATCAACATTCCCGTCATCAGCGTGGTGTGGAACTTCACCGGCTTCGCCCCCAGCGACATGGCCGACCGCATCATCACCAACTCCGAACGCGGCATGACGGTCACGGTCAATAACATCGAACACATCGAGTCGCAGTCGGTAAACGGCGTCGGCGTCATCAAAGTTTTCTTTCAGCCCGACGCCAACATCCAGACCGCATTGGCGCAGGTGACGGCGATTGTGCAGACCACGGTGCGCTCGTTGCCGCCGGGAACCACGCCTCCGCTGGTGATCACCTACACCGCGTCTTCCACGCCCATCGTGCAGCTGGGCATCAGCAGCCAGACTTTGCCTGACCAGGTGCTGTTCGATCTGGGGCAGAATTTCCTGCGCAACCAGCTGGCGACCGTACAGGGAGCGGCGACGCCTTATCCCTACGGCGGCAAGATTCGCCAGGTGCAGGTCGATCTCGATATGCCGCGCCTGGAAGCCAATGGCTTGTCGCCCAACGACATCGTCAACGCCATCAACACCCAAAACGTCATCACCCCATCCGGCACCACCAAGATCGGCTTGCTGGAATACCAGGTGGAGATGAACAGCGCCCCGAAAACCATCGCCGATCTGAACGATCTTCCGGTGAAGACGATCAATGGCTCGACGATTTATATGCGCGATGTGGCCCACGTGCGCGACGGCTTTGCTCCTCAGACCAACATTGTCCGGCAGGACGGCGTGCACGGCGTGCTGATGTCGATGTACAAGGTGGGCAAGGGATCGACGCTTACCATTGTCAAAGCCGTCAAGGGAGTTGTTCCGGTCGCGCTGCAATCGCTGCCCCAGGGCGTGACCGTGAAGGCGCTGTTCGATCAATCGCTGTTTGTGCGCGCCTCCATCAACGGAGTCTTGCGCGAAGGACTGATTGCGGCGGCGCTGACCGCGGTGATGATTCTGATCTTCCTGGGCGACTGGCGCCCCACCATCGTCATCTCGATTTCCATTCCGCTGTCGATCTTCGTTTCGGTGCTGCTGCTCAGCGCGCTGGGCGAGACCATCAACATCATGACCCTAGGAGGTCTGGCGTTGGCGGTCGGCATTCTGGTAGACGATGCCACGGTTGAAATCGAGAACATTGAGCGCAACCTTGCCCAGGGCAAGGAAATGAAGCAGGCGATTCTGGATGGCGCTTCGCAGATCGCGGTGCCGGCGTTTGTTTCTACCCTGTCGATCTGCATCGTGTTCGTGCCGATGTTCTTCCTGACCGGCGTAGCCAGATTTCTCTTCGTGCCCTTGGCGGAAGCCGTCGTCTTCGCCATGCTGGCTTCCTACTTCCTTTCGCGAACCTTGATTCCGACGCTGGTGATGTACATCATGCGCGGCCATGAACACCGGGAGGCGGGAGCGAAGACATTTTTTGGCCGCTATCAGCGGCGGTTTGAGGCTGGTTTCGACAAGTTCCGCAATGGCTACTACCAGCTGCTGGAAACCACGCTGGAGCATCGCAAACTGTTTGCCATTTGTTTTCTCGCCTTCTGCGTGCTGTCGATGACCCTGGTGTTCTTCCTGGGGCAAGATTTCTTCCCCAGCGTCGATGCCGGCCAGATGCGACTTCACGTCCGGGGCCGGGCCGGGCTTCGCGTTGAAGAGACAGCGCGGTTGTGCGACGAAGTCGAACAATACTTGCGGCAGCAGATCCCGAAAGAAGAGCTGGTCACGATCCTCGACAACATCGGTTTGCCGAACTCCGGCATCAATCTTTCGTACAGCAATTCCGGGGTGATTGGCACCAGCGATGCCGAGATTCTGGTGGGGTTGAATCAGGAGCACCATCACCCGACAGCCGATTACATCCGCAAGCTGCGCGAAGGTCTGCCCCGGCAATTTCCCGGTGTAGAGTTCTTCTTCCAGCCGGCCGACATCGTCAGCCAGATCCTGAACTTCGGCTTGCCCGCGCCCATCGACATCCAACTCACCGGCCCCGACATGATGGGCAATTACATGATTGCGCAGCGCATCGCCAACCGGGTTCGCGAGATTCCCGGTACTGCCGACGTCCACGTGCAGCAACTGCTGGATCTGCCGACGCTGCATCTGAATATCGAACGCGATCGGGTGACCCAGGTTGGCATGAATGCCCGCGACGTGGCGCAGAGCGTGCTTGTGTCGTTGAGCGGCAGTTTCCAGACGGCGCCGAACTTCTGGCTGAATACCGCCAACGGCGTCAGCTATCAGGTTGCGGTGCAGTCGCCGCAATATCGCGTCACCTCGCTACAGGACCTGATGAACACGCCGGTCAACGATCCCGGCACGCCGAATTCCCAGCTGCTCAGTAATCTGGTGCAGCTGACCCCGGTGGCCCGGCCCGCGGTAGTTTCGCATTACAACGTGCAGCCGGTGATTGATGTCTATGCCAGCACGCAGGACCGCGATCTGGGCGGGGTGGACCGCGATATCAACAAAGTGCTGAAACCGTTCCGCCAGCATCTGCCGCGCGGCACGCAACTCAGCGTCCGCGGCCAGGTGGTGACCATGACCAGTTCCTTCATCGGCCTGGGCATAGGACTGCTGGCCGCGATCGCCCTGGTGTACTTCCTGATCGTGGTGAATTTTCAGTCGTGGCTTGACCCGTTCATCATCATCACCGCTCTGCCCGGCGCCCTGGCCGGCATCTGCTGGATCCTGCTGCTCACGCACACCACGCTGAATGTGCCTTCGCTGACCGGTGCGGTCATGTGCATGGGCGTGGCGACCGCGAACTCGATTCTGATGATTTCTTTTGCCCGCGACCGCATGCAGGCCGGAATTCCGGCAGTGCAGTCGGCCCTGGAAGCGGGCTACACGCGTATTCGTCCAGTATTGATGACAGCCCTGGCCATGATTATCGGCATGTTGCCGATGTCTTTAGGGCTGGGCGAAGGTGGCGAGCAGAACGCTCCCCTGGGACGCGCCGTGATCGGCGGCCTGCTGTTCGCCACCGTCGCTACATTGTTCTTTGTACCTACGGTTTTTGCCATGATTCATAGCCACCGGGAAGCCAGACAGGCCGAGGCCAAGCAGTAATAGAATTCAAGGGAGTCTTATACGAATACGAAAACGATGGATACGCGGCACAATCCGGCCGGGGAAAGCGAAGACCGCTTGCAGCCGAACCGATCTGACGAAGAGGAAACCCACCGTCACGCTGACAACCGCGCTGGCGGCGGAGAAACTCGCCACGCTGCGGAAATAACGCCTCCGCCTAAGCTGCCGGCGGCTACTCCGCGCAAAGCGTTGTTGCTGATCGGGGCGGTGGTGTTAGTGCTGGTTGCGGCCGGTGTCCTGACCATGGTGATGCGAATTCACGATGACCATGTACTGGCGGACACGACTCAGCAGAACGCGATACCGACGGTGGCCGTGGTCCATCCCACGGCGGAAAAACCGGATGAGGAGCTGGTGCTGCCCGGAACTCTGCAAGCTTATGTTGAGTCTCCAATTTACGCGCGCACCAATGGCTATCTGGTGCGCTGGTATAAGGACATCGGCAGCAAGGTCAATAAAGGTGATCTGCTGGCAGATATCGATACTCCCGAGGTGGACCAGGAACTGATGCAGGCGCGGGCGGCGCGGCAACAAGTGGTGGCCGCGATGGATCTGGCCAAGATCAACGCCGATCGCTACCAGTCGCTGCGCAAGACCGATTCGGTGTCCCAGGAGGAAGCCGACACCCAGAGCAGCGGTTACGAACAGGCCACGGCCAACCTCGCTGCCGCCGATGCCAACGTGAAACGTCTGGAGGAACTTGAAGGATTCAAGCACGTATACGCCCCCTTCACCGGCGTGCTGACCCGGCGCACGGTCGATCCCGGCACGTTAATTAACGCCGGCAACTCAGGTACAGCGGGCTCAACCTCCACCGGCAAAGAGCTCTTTGATATTGCGCGCACTGATCCCTTACGGGTATATGTGTCGGTTCCGCAGGCCTACGCTCCGGCCATTAAGGTCGGGATGCAGTCGGTGGTCACGTTACAGGAATTTCCCGGACAGAAGTTCATTGGCACCGTGGTACGCACTGCGGATGCCATCGACACCACAACTCGCACCTTGTTGACGGAAGTGGACGTGCCCAATCAGGATGGCAAGCTCCTCCCCGGCTCCTTTGGTGAAGTGCATTTCAAACCTAACATCGACGCGCAGAAAGTTACCGTGCCGGTCAATGCCATGCTCTTCCGCCGGGAGGGCGCCCAGGTCGCGGTGGTGGGAGCCGACGGCAAAGTGCAGTTGCGGCACATCAGTATCGGCCGCGACTACGGTACGACACTGGAGATTGTTGGCGGCGTCGACGTAAACGATCGCGTCATCGTCAATCCCTCCGACTCGATTGAGGATGGCCAGCAGGTCAACGTTGCTCCCCAGAACCAGGGAGGCCAGCAGTCATGAAGTGGTTGACCCTGGCAGCCAGTGTCGCGGTCATCGGATTTTCGGCCGGATGCGTGGTGGGACCAAACTACAAGCGGCCCGTGGCACAAGCCCCCACGGCTTATAAGACGGAAGCTCCCTGGCGCGAGGCGGTTCCAAAAGACTCGATTCCCAAAGGCGCGTGGTGGGAAGTTTTCAACGATGCTGAGCTGAACGCCTACGAGCAGCAATTGCTCAACGCGAATCAGTCGTTGCTGGCTGCAAAAGACCGCCTGGAGGAGGCGCGTTCCCTGGCCCGGGTAACCTCGGCGGGATTCTTTCCGCAGGCGAATGTCGATCCCAACGCCACCCGGCAGCGTTATTCGGCACACCGTCCGGAAGTGCTGACGACCGGCAATCGGGCTCTCACCCAGAGCACCTACGAGATCCCATTCTTTATCAACTACGAGCCGGATCTCTTCGGCAAAGTGCGGCGAAGTATGGAAGCGTCGAATGCCAATCTGCAATCGACCGCCGCCGACATGTACAACGTGAATCTGGTTTTGACCTCGGAGCTGGCCGCCGATTATTTCAGCTTGCGTGAACTTGATGCCGAGACCCAGGTGGTGCAGGAGTCGGTCGCGATTCAGCAAAAGGGGTTGCAACTGGTGGTGAACCGCCATAACGGCGGAGTGGCTTCAGGACTGGACCTGGCGCAACAACAAACCTTGCTCGACTCCACCGTCACCCAACTCTACCTGGTGAAACAGCAGCGTGAACAGTATGAACACGCCATCGCGGTGCTGACCGGCAATCCCGCGGCAACTTTCTCCGTACCCGTCCGGTCGTTGAACGCGACACCCGTGCCCGTTCCACTTGGAGTGCCTTCCGACCTGCTGGAGCGCCGGCCCGACGTCGCTACCGCGGAACGTCAGATGGCCTACGAAAACGCCGAGGTGGGCGTCGCCACGGCCGCCTTCTATCCGCAACTCACGCTCTCTGGAACCGGCGGCTACCAGAGCACCAGCATCACCAATCTGCTCACCTCGCCGAATGCGATCTGGGCCTTGGGCGGCGATCTACTACAACCGGTCTTCAACGGCGGACGTAATCGCGCCAATCTTGCTTACACTAAACATACCTACGATGAATCGGTGGCGAACTATCGCGAGGCCGTGCTGGTCGCCTTTCAACAGGTGGAAGACGGCCTAACCGGGCTGAATGAGCTGTCGCAAGCCACCGGGACGCAGAACGCTGCGGTCTCTGACGCGCGGCGCGCGCTGGAGATTGCCAACAACCGCTATGTCGGCGGAGTCACCAGCTACCTCGATGTCATTACCGCCCAATCGACGCTGCTCAGCAATCAACGACTGTTGACCCAATTGTTCGGCCAGCAAATGGTCACCGAGGTTTATCTGGTCAAAGCCCTGGGCGGAGGCTGGGACGCTTCGCAAATCCAGAACGAGCAGGTCCATCCGAAAGCGATCCAGGCGATCCAGCAGTGAAGGGCGGCAGTTGGCAATTAGCACTTGGCAACTAGCAAGTGGGGAATTAGCACTTGGCGATTAGCACTTGGCAACTCGCAACCGGAAGCCAAGACCATCTCATAAATCGATCCAATAGGTTTGTGTCGGGGCATGATTTTAGTCGTGCCGCAACGCGGCTGACTACGACCAGGGCTTTAGACACTGTGTCGCAACTCAAGAGGAAATTTTGTGGTGGAACAAAGGGTCAAATAACCGATCGAACTAGCCGCAACGCGGCGGGATGAAGTTAGCCGGGTGGCGTAAGCCCCCGGGTCAAGTGGGAGATTATTGTGAGCCGCAGAGCGGCGACACCACTCGCAACACAGTCTCTTTAGCCCCTGAGGGCCGTTTCTTGCAGAGGCTAAAACCTGGATCTTGGTGGCGTCTCATTCGGCACGACCAAAAGTCATGCCCTCACACATCCCAAAGCGATTTGTGAGATAGCTTGTAGCAACTAGTTGGGGCCCCATTCTTGCGAAAGGGTGAGAGCGAAGCACGCTGATCTCCAACCAGCACTTAGGTTTTGCTTAGTGCCAACTACTAATTGCCAAGTGCCAACTGCGGCCGCTGCCTCTATCATCGCCCCATGACCCTCCTCGCGGATGTTCTCGTGGTTGGCCTGGGTGCAGTCGGCAGCGCGGCGCTCTACCAGTCGGCCAAGCTGGGCGCACGGGCCATCGGCATTGACCGCTTCCTGCCACCTCATGATCAAGGCTCATCGCACGGCGACAGTCGCATCACCCGCCAGGCCATCGGCGAAGGCCGCGACTTCGTGCCCCTGGTGCTGCGGTCCAACCAGATCTGGGAAGAACTGGAGGCAGCGACTGGCCGCAGCTTGCTGGTCCGTAACGGCGGCTTAATCCTGGCCTCGCCCGACCTGCCCGGCAACCATCACGGCTCAACTTCGTTTGTCCAGGACACCATTGACACAGCCGTTGACTTCGGTATTTCTCACGAAGTTTTATGCGCCGAGGAGATTCAACATCGCTATCCGCAATTCCGTTTGCGGGGCGATGAAGTCGGCTATTTCGAAAGTGGCGCCGGATTTCTTCGTCCTGAAGCCTGCATCGAGACGCAACTTGGTCTCGCCAAGAAGTTGGGAGCGCGAATCTTCACCTCGGAAGTTGTGCTGGGCCTGACGCCGCTGGCCGACCGCACGGTGGAAGTGAGAACCGGTGGAAATTCTTATTCAGCTACTCATGTGATCGTGACCGCGGGACCTTGGATTCCGAAGTTGCTAGGCGAAGACTACAGTCGTCTCTTCAAAGTCTACCGCCAATTGATGTGCTGGTTTGCGGTGGCGACGAATCCTGAGCACTACGCACCAGAGCGCTTCCCCATCTTCATCTGGATCACCGGCAACCGCCCGTGCGACATGATGTACGGATTCCCTGCCCTCGACGGACCGCAGCGCGGGATGAAAATTGCCACCGAACAATACCAGGCAACAGTCGATCCCGATGAGGTGCCGCGAACAGTCGACGAGTCTGAGATCGCCGCGCTGCACGCCGGGTACATCGCGCCCCGCTTTCCCGATATATCCGAGGACTGTGTGCGCAGCGCGACCTGCCTGTACACGGTCACGCCGGATGCGAAGTTTATCGTCGACAGGTTTCGCGATCAGGAAAATATCGTGTTTGCTTCCGCCTGCTCCGGCCACGGATTCAAGCACTCGGCTGCGCTGGGAGAAGCGCTGGCCTTGCAAGCGCTGGGTAAGCCGGCAGTCGTCGACCTGTCGGGGTTCACGCTGCAGCGGTTTAACTTGCATTTTGACATTCCATCGAAGTGTCACTGATCATTCTGAACGAGAACCTCCGTCTGCTGCGAGCAGCTTACACCATAGAACTTATTCGAATTCAGCGGCGGAATGAAGGCCCGAAATCAGGCATCCATGGTGGCCGGCCTCGCTTTGGCAGCGCGAACCAGGGCCAGCGCCGTTACATCATTGTGATCGGGGGGCATACGCAGGAACTGCGCTACGCCGTCCAGGATGACCGTGGCAATGTCGCGCGCGTTATCTTGCGGCGCCCGCTCGAATTGCTCTTTGACCCGCTCCAGCCCAAACTCTTCTTTCTTGTAAGCTGCCTCCACGACGCCGCGCGAAACCAGCAGCAAGGAAGCTCCGTGTTGCAGAGCGGCGGTTGGCGCTTCGTAGGTCGAGGCGGAAAACAATCCCAGTGGCAGTCCTGTGGCCGGCAGCTCGACAATACCCGTGGGATCGCGCAAGAGTCCAGGTGTATGTCCCGCATTGGCATAGCAGATGGTTCCCAGTTCCTCGTTATAGCAGCCCAGAAAGGCCGCGCACGATCTGACCCCGGCAGCCGCCCGGCGAATGCTCAAGTTCAGTTCGAGACAGAACTCCATCATGGTGTCCGCCTCATTGATGTCTTCCTGCTCGAAGCGATCTCTGCCCAGCTTTTGAAAGGTCTGGCGCGCCGCCTCGACGATCCCGTGGTTTTCCTCGTGTACGCCGGCAATATCGAGCAGCCCAAAAATGACCCGGCAGCGATTGGCGCGAAGGAAGTGATAAAGATCGCCGCCTACTCGCTTCCCCTGAACCATACCTGCGATGTCGGCTCCCAGTAACGGCGGGAACTCCGCGCGGCTGGGAACCGCGGGTAGAGGATCGCGGTCTCGTTGAAAAGAAAGTTTCATAAGGGCGTTCGCAATCATAGCGGAAATTCAGCGGAATGCAACATCAGAGTCGTTTACGGGCTGCGCTCATTGGTGGCAACAAAACCTGGCCGATTCTGGGAGCCCGGCCGTCATTTCCATGGCACGATAGGATAGATGGACCCGAGGAGGCCGGCTGCGTGCGCATTGTGAGCGTAGGGGAAATTCTGTGGGACGTGATTGGCGAAACCGAGTACCTGGGCGGCGCCCCACTTAACTTTGCCGCGCATGCGCGAAAGCTCGGACATGAGGTGTTTCTCATCAGCGCCGTCGGCGAAGACGCGCGCGGCCGGCGCGCACTCCAGAGCTTGCGGCAGCGGGAAATCTCGACCGAGTTCGTGCAGGTGCTGCCAGACAAACCCACCGGCACGGCCGAGGTTGAGCTCGACGCTGACGGCAAGCCCATGTTTCGCATCGTGCGCCCGGCGGCTTACGACTTCGTCGACCTCACGGCTTCCGACCTGAAGCGCATCGCGGACCTTCAGCCTCACTGGATTTACTTTGGAACGCTCTACCACCTGACAAGACATTCACTGGCTTCAACCTTGACATTGATTGGAACAGTCCCATCGGCCAGTTGTTTCTACGATGTCAACCTGCGCGACGGCAATTGGAACCTTTCCCTCGTCGAGCAACTGGCGTCGCAGGCAGGCGTGATCAAGCTAAGCGACAGTGAAGCCGAGTTCCTTGATGCCTCGCTCAATACTGATGGCCAGGAAGCATCTGTCAAGCATTTTTGCCGGCGCTGGAGCGATCAGTACCGCTGCCGAATCATCTGCGTCACCTTGGGCGAGCGGGGCTGCGCCATCTTCAAGGATGGCCGCTACGTCGAAGTGCCAGGGTGCAAAGTGCAGGTGGCGGATACGGTCGGCGCCGGAGATGCCTTTGCCGCGGCCTTTCTTCACGCTCTCGATCAGGGTTGGGACGCACCGCGATGCGGAGCGTTTGCCAATGCTGTGGGCGCATTGGTGGCGAGCCGCGCGGGGGCGATTCCGAAGTGGAGCGTGGAGGAGGTGGAGAGGATGCTTCCGCGATAGAGCTCCTTCGAATATGGTTGCGCAAAACCCGCGCCACCTGCGCTCAGGATGACAGAGTTCTACCCGGTGATCACTCCGCTCGAGATGACAGACTTAATTTGTGGGGTCAGGAGGACAAGCTTATTAAGACTGTCATCCTGAGCGCAGGCGTGCGCTTTGGCACGCAGGAGTCGAAGGACCCCTATCTCGGCAGTCACTCTTCCAGATCCGGATCGGGCTCTGGGCTCGATTCGGCCGCTGACATGCGCTCCAGTTGGGTGCGCCAGTCGGTCTCCTGTACGAAATCGCGGGAATCGCGCCAGCCCGCTCGCACCTTCACAAACAACTCAAGAAACACTTTGGTGTTCAGCAGAGACTGAATCTGCAGCCGCGCCGCGGTCCCGATCTTCTTAAGCGTTGCCCCTTGTTTGCCGATGAGAATCGCCTTCTGGCCTTCACGCTCGCAATAAATGGCTGCGGCAACGCGCGTCAGCCTGGCGCCTTCTTCATATTGCTCGATCAGCACGGTCGTCGCGTACGGCACTTCCTGCTCGGTGGCCAGCAGCACCTGCTCGCGAATCAACTCGGCCACCAGAAAGCGTTCCGGCTGGTCGGTGATCTGATCTTTGGGGAAGTATCGCGGGCCCTCCGGCAAGGCCTTGATCACCGCGGCCAGCAGCGTGTCCAGACCGTCCTTCTTCAGCGCCGAGATGGGAATCACGTCGGCAAATTCGTGCAGCGCCCGGTATTGCTCGATCAGCGGCAGCAGCTTCTGCTTCTCCACGGCGTCGATTTTGTTCAGCAACAGGAACGCCGGTTGGCCGGTCTTCTTGGCGATGTCGAGCACGAACTGATCGCCGGTGCCGAACTTCGCGCTCGCGTCCACGATGAGCAGCAGCAGGTCGCAACCCTCCAGCGCGTCGTAGACTTCCTTCATCATGCGGCGATTGAGCGAGTTGATCGGCTTGTGAACCCCGGGAGTATCGATTAACACGATCTGCCCCGCTAGCTTCGGGTGCCCCATCCAAGCTTCCTTTGCTTGGGTAGATTTCTTGCGCTCGACATTGACGATTCCCAGGATGCGATTGCGCGTGGTTTGGGGCTTGCGGGTGACGATGGCTAACTTCTCGCCGACCAGCGCGTTCAGCAGCGTCGACTTGCCGGCGTTGGGACGGCCGATGATGGAGACAAAACCAGAGCGGAATGGCATTGCTGTTCGAGGATAAACCTTCGAACGATTTGATGCGACGGAATCCCTCGATCCGGCGCGTGGTATCAACCTGCAGAATAAAGCAAAATTTCGCACAAAATCCGTTAGAAAGTCCGGTGGCCATTGACTACCTTAAATGTGCAAGGGTCCGAGGCCATATTGGGTGAGGGCGTGAGCCAGAATTCTCTTTACGAAGAGGTTGCGGATGCCTACGGAGCTGCGCTCGACCGGCTGGCGCGGGCTTATGAGCTTGATCCCGACGCACGTCGTGACCTGCTCCAGGAGATTCATCTGCAGCTCTGGCGTAGCTTCGCGTCTTTCGACCAGCGCTGTTCGCTGCGCACCTGGGTGTACCGGGTCGCTCACAACGTAGCCACCGGGCACGTGATTCGGCAAAGCCGGATACGAAACAAGCTGGTCGGCATCGAGGAAATCGAGGACATGCCTGCGGAAAATCGGGGCGAACACGCCGTTAACCAAGGCCAGGTCCTGGAGCGTCTTTCGCTGCTGATTCAGCGCCTGAAACCGCTCGATCGTCAGATCATCGTTTCTTATCTCGAAGGCATGGCCGCCAACTCGATTAGTGAAATCACCGGCTTGTCGCCGGCCAACATCGCCATGAAAGTTCACCGGATCAAGAACATCCTGAAGCGCTGGTTCGCCGAAGGAGGTCCTCATGCCAACTGAGTTTCCCGGGAACGACCCGCAAAATGTCTGGCAAAACCAACCCACGGAGGCATTCAAAATGTCAGCAGATCAGTTACGCCTTAAGGCACAAAAACGTCAGAAGGGAGCTCGCTCTCAAGTGCTCCGTGATGCAATCATCGGGCTCACCCTTTCGGTATTCTTCGCGTGGGACCTCATCAAGGTCAACCATGTTTGGTGGGGGTTGGACCATCCGCTAAGCCTCTGGAGCACGCGCGTGGGGCTTGGCATGCTAAGTCTCTGGGGACTCGCTCTCCCGGTTCTACTGTACAAGTGGGTTTGGCCGGTGCGGCTGTCGCCGGATGCACCGCTGAAAACCACGCTCCAGTGGTACAGAAGCCAATTGGAGAAAGGAGTCGACTTTGACCGGCGTGTCGGGCTGGTTCTGATGCCTGCTTTTGTGGGGATGGCGCTATTTATCGTGCCGGCGCTGATCAGCTCGCTTGGCAACCCGAGGGAACTCCTGCAGAACTCTTTGCCTCTCTTTGGGCTTTTCGCCATATGGTTGCCAATCTTCCTCTACCTCAGGAAGCGACGTCGCGGAAGGCGTCAAAAAGAGATCGAGCAGCTACGCGCGTTTGAGAGTGAGAACCGCGTGTGACTCAGAAACTCTCGACTGCTGGTGTGCAATGACGAGGCGCTGATCGCGGGCATTGCTCTACGCCGTGATCAGCGTCAGGCGCCCACCTTCTTGGGTTGAAGGCTGACACGCACGCGATCCACCCGGCGCTCGGTCGACTCCAGCACTTCAAAGCGCAATCCGTTTTCTTCGAATACTTCACCGGCCTTGGGAATGTGACCCGCCAACTCGCTGACCAATCCGGCAACCGTGGTCGCTTCTTTCTCTTCCGGACGAACGCCGAGCAGTTTCTCTAGCAGGTCGACATCGGTGTTGCCATTGAATATGTAGGAGGTGTCACTCTCCTTCACCACATCGCCCTTCTCGTGCTCGTCGCGGATCTCGCCGACAATTTCCTCCACCAGATCTTCGATCGTCACCAGCCCGGCAACTCCGCCGTACTCGTCAATCACAATGGCCAGGCGCGCGTTGTCGCGCTGCATCTCGCGCAGCAAATCGCTGCCCAACTTGGTCTCGGGAACGAAGTACACCTCCGCCCGCATCAGGTCGCGGACCGTCTTGCTGTGGGCCTCCACATCGGCGACTTGCAACAGGTCCTTGGCATAAACGATTCCCTTGATATGGTCGATGTCGCCTTCGTACACCGGAATGCGCGAGTAAGGATGTTTCTTCAACAGATCGGTCAGCTCCGCGATGGTCATGGTGACGGGAACGGCGAAAATATCGGGCCGTGGCTTCATCACCTCGCGCACCGTCTTGTCGCCAAACTCCACCACCGACTGGATGAGGTCGCGGTCGCCCTCTTCGATGATTCCCTCTTCCTGCCCGGCCTCGATGAACGCGTCCATGGCCTCCGACGGATGCTCCGGCTGTCGCTCTGTGTGCTCCCTGGTCAACGATGCCACGGATAATCCGAAGCCAAGAATTAAGGTCGCAGGCGACGCCAGGAAAATCAGCAGGCGAAGCACGGGAACCCAGCTCGCCAGCCACTCGCCTCGGGTCCTCACGAAGAAGATGTAGGGCAGCAATTGATGAAAGATAACAATGATGAAGATCAGACTGACCGCGGCCTGCACCAGGTCCAGCACTACCCAGCGCTTCTCCATGAACAGCACATAGCCGATGAGCACCCCGATGCTGGCCATGCACAGTTGAGTCAGCACAGTCATAGCCATGGCTGCCCGCTTGGGGCTCACCTTCAGCCGGGGCTCGACCCGCTCCTCGTAGGCTTCGATGTTTTCTTCGAATTCGCGCGAAAGAAACTTACCCATCTCCGCGTAGACGCGATCCACGTAGGAGACGAGGGTGAGCAATCCCATCAGCACCAGCAGCAGGATGGCTAACGGAAGGCTCATTTCTGCGTGCCTCCGCGTTTAGCAGCCGCGCCGGCTTTGCTGGATCGTGGGATACGGACTCGACGCTGGCCGTCCGGGCCGTGGCTGCGCTCGATCAGGCCAACCGGCAGCTTCAATTGCTGCCGCAGCTTGGCTTCGCGCGCCCGCATTTCGCCGCCGTCAGTTTCGTGATCGTGACCGGCAAGATGCAGCAGCCCGTGAAGAATGAGGATGCGCAGTTCAGTTTCGATGGAATGACCGAGTTGCGCAGCATTGGCGGCGGCAATCTCTGCCGAGATGGCAATGTCGCCCGCCCACTTCGGCAAGCCGGATGGAAACGACAATACATCGGTGGGCTGGTTCTTCCGGCGGAAGCGCCGGTTCAACTCCTGCATCTCACGGCTTGAGGTAATGCGGATGCTGACTTCACCCCGCAATCGCACTGCTCGCCGCGCTTTTCCTGCGAAAAGGGCCAGCGCCCGTTCGCGAATGTCTTCGTCTTCGTGCTCCAGAATGATCACTTTCGTTTCAAGAACAAAGGGGAGGGCGAAGTAGCCCTCCCACAATATGGTACCAAGTCTTTACTCGGAAATGCGATCTTGCGACGACAGAGGAGTCAGTGGTGGCTCGGCGGACGGCAGATCCGGCAGCGCAGCTTCGCGCTCAAGGTTGGTAGTATACGGCTCAACAGCCGTTGTTCTCGGCGCCGCATAGCCATTACCGTTCTTCACCTCGAGCGACAGCGAAAGCTGCTCGTTCCGGCCCTTGTAATCGTCATAGGCGCGGATGATGCGCTGCACCAGGTGATGCCGCACCACGTCGCCCTCGTCGAAGCGGCAGAAGTGAATGCCCTCCACCTTGCCCAGAATGTCGATCGCCTCCACCAGTCCGCTGCGGTTGGCGTTGGGCAAATCGATCTGCGTGATGTCGCCGGTAATCACCGCCTTGGAGTTAAAGCCCAGGCGGGTGACGAACATCTTCATCTGCTCCGAGGTGGTGTTCTGGGCCTCGTCGAGAATGACGAATGCGTCGTTCAGGGTGCGTCCTCGCATGAAAGCGATGGGCGCAATCTCGATGACGTTCTTCTCCAGATAGCGATCCACCTTGTCCGGCTCCAGCATGTCGTAAAGCGCGTCGTACAAAGGGCGCAGGTAGGGATCGACCTTCTCCTGCAGCGTTCCCGGCAAAAAGCCCAGACGCTCGCCGGCTTCCACCGCCGGCCGCGCCAGCACGATGCGGTTCACCCGCTTCGACATCAGCGCCGCGATTCCCATGGCCACGGCCAGATAGGTCTTACCCGTTCCCGCAGGGCCAACGCCGAAAACCATGTCGTGCTTCTCGATGGCTTCCAGGTAGCGCCGCTGGTTGATGCTCTTAGGCTGAACCGTGCGCTTGCCAAACGAGCGCTGCTTGCCGGCCTCGGCCAGTCCGCGCAGCGTGGCCGTACGGTCTGAGGTCAGGACGCGAATCATCGCGCCCAGATCGCCGTTGACGAAGTTGTGTCCATTGCGCAGCAGGTGCTGATAGTCGGCAAACACCTGCTCCACCCGCGTGACATCGCTGGCCGCCCCGATGATCTCAATGGAATCGGCCTGCAAGGTGATGGTGACGTTCAAACCATCTTCCAGCAGGCGCAGGTTTTCGTCGCGGGTGCCAAACAGGGTTTCGATATTCGGGCTTATCTCAATATTCTTCTTCATCTAGGGTCGGAAGACAGCCTCCGCTTGTGTTGGAGCCTCCCATTCGTGGCACAGTTGCCCGGATTGGGGTAGTGGGGCCCTGAGGTTCCGAAAGAACCGAAAGCTGGATGGACGACGAGCAGACCAACCGCTTCGGTCTGACATTGGAATGTGTGACAGCGTGGCGGATCGGAAGAACGGATTGCGGCCGGAAGTGCGTCCAAGCCAAAAACAACTCTCATTGGCCGCTAGCGTACCCCTGAATCGGGGCAGAGTCAATGCTGCCGGCAGGTAATTCGGTGCTGGTTGAGATACGTTGCTGGAACTCAGTATTAAATTCCCCTTCTACAGTTTTAGATGTTGAAGCCGGGTAAAAGGAGCACCAGGGCCTTAGCCGGTTTCCGGGCGCCGGCTGGTCCATCTGAGCCATCATGGGGGCAAAGGTTAGCAGGGGCTAATAAATAGCAGGTGAAAACGCCGAGAAAAAACGAACTCTGCTCCAAGACGAGGGGACAGCCGTACCTTTGTGCTAATCGAGGGCGTTTGATTTATAAATAGCTCCGGACACGAAGTGTGCCCACAATCGGAATCGAGAGGCCCATTTTCTTGGGCCTTTTCTTTTTGCGCAAAATTCAGGAGGCAAAGGCAATGGCAAAGCGGCAGCGTGTGTTCCAAGGCGGCAAGGAATACGTAGTGACGGGACCAACGAAAAGGAGTCGGCGTCTCGTCTTCGTCGCAAGCGTGAAAGTGGAGGACGGAAAAGAACTGTTGCTGTTCCGCCCTGTCAGAAAGTTGAAGAAGCATCGCAGCTAAGGAAAGGAGAAACAATGAGAAAATTAAAGGGCGAGCAAGAGACAGAGAATGCGAGGTACCGCCGAGAGGAGATAGAGGACTTACACAAGAAAGCACTGATGATGGTGGGCAATCTCGTGGAGGAGGCAACCGAGGACCCAGAGGAGAAGGTTTCCCGAGCAGTAATTCCGGCATTAGGCGAGAAGCTTGGGTACGACTCGGTGAAAGATGCAGCGCGGGAATTTCTAGGGACTGGAACAGATCATAGGTACAACAAACACGTAGCCGAAGTCACGCTGTTAGAAGGTTTTGATCTCGGGAAAAACACCGCACAAAACGCAGGAATCGAAATAAAGGTATTCAACAAAGGCGCGGGAAAGCGTGGTCCGCAACTCGGAACAATAAGAATCGGCCAAGGCTCATTCAAATGGTGGGCTAGAAGCGCCAAGACGCGAACCACGAAGGGGAAGGGGAAAGCGACGGTCAGCGTAGGTTGGTTCGAATTTGCGGACCTTATGGAGGAGATTAATAGACTCAGGAAACGGGGACGGAGAAAACGCAGTTGAATAAGCGCAGCGCGCTTAAGTGCCCGGCCGGGTGCCCAGTGGCGGGTGGCCCAGGCGAACATTTTGATGAGAATCAACCACGGGTGCCCCATCCAACCTTCCTTTGGTTGGGTGGGGATTTTAACTTTCAGGTGGAGGAGCAGGATCTGATTGGCTTTTTGAGACATCTATGGCACAGCCTGCGAAAACCCCCACCCAAGCAAACCCGACTTGGATGGGGCACCCTCAAGATCTTAGGCTGGGCCACCCCATTGGGTGACTGCCTGGTAAGCCCTCGATTTGCCCTCGGCCCTGCCCTTCCGGTAGAATAAAACATTCGGCATACGTCGAGATTCCTCACTAAGGACTACACCAAAGTTATGGCTGACCATTTTTCGGCGCTCAAGCGTGTGCGTCAAACCGAGACCAAGACAACGCGCAATCGCGCCAACAAATCACGTCTGCGCGGAGCCCTGCGCTCCTTGCGCGAGGCCATCAGCAAGGGCGACAAGGAAGCCGCCCAGACCGCCTATCGTGCGACCGTTTCGGTGGTGGATAAGGGCGTCCAGAAGGGCGTGCTGCACAAGAACACCGCCAGCCGCTACAAGGCCCGCCTCAGCAAGCGAGTCAAGGCCGTGGGCGCGGCGAAGTAGCAGCTCCCTATTTATTCAGATTTCCAAGGCTGGCGCTAAAGCCAGCCTTTTCATTTGCTTGCAGCGCATCCGAACTCGGCGCGACGACTAGGCAACCGGCTTTTCCGCAACGTCTTTTTCGCAGCATGGGTGCCGCTTGATCGACACGAATTACGGAGCCACTCCTCCCGGCGGGACATTCTCTTCCAGGTAGCGCGCGATCAAACTGTGAATGTGAAACGACGTTCCTGGCCCTTCGGAAATTGAATGTGTGCGATTGGGATAGTCCATCATGTCGAAGGGCTTGCCCAGCTCGACCAGCCGGTTGATGAGCAGTTCGGTCCCCTGGAAGTGAACGTTGTCGTCGCCTGAGCCGTGCACCACCAGCAGCTTGCCGCTCAGGCCTTGCGCGAAGTTGATCGCCGAGCCGTCGTGATAGCCCTTGGCGTTGTCCGGCGGCAGACCCATGTAGCGTTCCTGATAAATCGTGTCGTAGTGTTTCTGATCGGCCACCGGAGCCACCGCGATCCCCGCCTTGAACAGACCGGGATAGCGAAACATCATGTTCAGTGTGTTCGAGCCGCCGCCGCTCCATCCCCAAATTGCGAGACGCGACGTATCGATATAGGCGCGCTCCTTGGCCAGCTCGCGAATCGCTTCCGCCTGCTGCACCGAAGACAGAACGCCCACGTCACCATAAACAATTTTGCGCCACTCGCGGCCCTTCGGCGCCGGCGTGCCTTGATTGTCGAAGCTCACCACCAGATATCCCTGGCGCGCGATCAGCTCGTGAAACAGTCTTCGCGATCCGCCCCAGGCGTCGACGACGGTTGCGCCTGCGGGTTCGCCGTACACATAAACCAGCACCGGATATTTCTTCTTCGCATCGAAGTACGGCGGCTTGATCATCCATCCGTCCAGATTCACGCCGTTGCTCACCGGCACTTGGAAAAATTCCGCCGGCGACGCGATCAGCTCTTTCGCTTTATGCGCCAGGGCGTCGTTGGCCTCGAGCGTTCGCTTGACCTTGTGATCAGGCAGGCTGATCAGCTCCGTCACCGGCGGACGATCGAAGGTTGACACCGTGTGCAACGCCCACTTCCCGTCGGGAGCGATGTCGTAGCTGTGCGATCCCGGCTCATTCGCCGGCGTCACCCGTTGCGGCGAACCGCTGCCATCGAGCCGCGAGCGATAAAGATATCGCCGCACCGCATCGTCGGGCGATGCGATGAAGTAGAACCAGCCTCCCGCATCGTCGACCCCGACCTCAAAGATCACGTCACCGGCAAAGTTGGTGATGAGTTGCGGCTTGCCATCGGCGCGCGAGATCACGTACGCATGACGCCAGCCGTCGCGCTCGCTCAGCCACACCAAACCTTTGCTGTCGCCCACCCACTCAATCGCGCGCACGTACTCCACCCAGGCGGCGTCCTTGTCTTCGAACAACGTCCGCACCGCTCCCGTGCGCGCATCGGCCAGCATCACCTGATTGGTGTTCTGCAACCGGTTCAGATATTCCAGGATCAACTCGTTCGAATTCTTCGCCCACTCCATGCGAGCCACGTAGTGATTGCGCGGATCGCCCGGCAGGTCCATCCATTTCGTCGCGCCACCCTGCGCCGACACCACGCCGACCTTGACCGCGGAGTTCGTCGTCCCCGGCTGCGGATAGGGATAGGTGGTCACCACCGGATACTCGTCTTTCGTATCATTGATCAGCGAGTATTCGCCCACTCCCGTCGTATCAAATTGCCAGTACGCGATCGACTGGCTGTCAGGACTCCAGCGAAAGGCGTCGCGCAAGCTCAACTCTTCTTCTGTCACCCAGTCGGTGGTGCCGTTGATCAGCGTGGCCGAGCCATCGTTGGTCAGCGCGCGAATCTGATCGCTAGCCAGGTCCTGCACATAAATGTTGTTCGCGCGCACGAACCCCACGCTCTTGCCGTCAGGAGAGAACTTGGCAAACATCAGCGACGATTCCGGCGCATCGCCTCCCAGCTTCTTCAGACGCCCGCTGGCTACATCCAGCACCCAGTAATCGCCGCGCGAATTCACTCGCCAGACTTTCTTCGTGTTGGTGAAGATCAGCAACTGGCGGCTGTCTTCCGACCACACGTAATCGTCAATCTTCATCGGCCTGGCGGCGGGTGTCGCCATCAACTTCGCCGCCGGAACCAGCACCGTGCGCTTGCCGGTCGCGGTCTCGTACTTCACAATGTCCTGCCCGCCAGACGTTGCCGTAGACGTCTCGACGGTTGTGTAGGCCGTTCCTTTATCGATCCAGCGTGCCGGACCGAAATGCTTCACATCATATTGATGCTGGTTGAAAATGGCATCGAGCGTGGTCGAAAGTTGCTGCGCCGCCAGCAATCCGGGCAGGCAGGTCGCAATCAGGAGAACGCAGGCAAGACGAATAACAGACGAATGTTTAGAAATCATTGGCAGGCAGGCTCACGCCGCATTCAAAGCTCGGTGCGGACTGCAGGGAATTCTAGCGGGTGCCCGATCATTCCTGCAATCATGGCGCCCTCCCGGCCAGCCTCACAAAAGCTGCGCCTTCCGGATCAACCATTGCAGCATTTGATTGTCACATCTTGACAATCAATAGGAGATGGCGTTATCTTTGCGCCATGGCTTTCCCCGGATCATCCACCGACGAGCCCACTACCGACGTCATCCAGGGCACGCTCGACATGCTCATCCTCAAGACTCTGAGTCTTGAGCCCATGCACGGCTTCGGTATTGCCCGGCGTATCGAACAGATTTCCCGTGGCGTTTTCAAGGTCAATCCCGGATCGCTCCTCACCGCATTGCAGCGGCTGGAACGCGCGGGATGGCTCGACGCCGAGTGGCGTCAAAGCGACAACTCGCGCCGTGCCAGGTTCTATGCCCTCACCCGCGCCGGAAGGAAGCAGCTTGAGTTCGAGACCGCAGACTGGGCGCGCCGAACGTCGGCCATCGCGCGGCTCTTGAAGGCCGAGGGCTAGTCGCATGTCTTTGTGGCGCCAGATCACAAGCGGCCTGCGCGGGCTCACCGATCGCTCCGCAGCGGATCAGGATGTCTCTGATGAGGTGCAGCAGTATCTTGAAGACGCCACCGCCGCGCTGATGGCGACCGGCCTTTCTCGCGAAGATGCCGGACGGACCGCGCGTCTGGAGTTCGGCAATCTGACCGTCGTCCGCGAACAGGTGCGCGAGTCAGGCTGGGAAAACCTGCTGCGGATCTTCTTTGCCGACTTGCACTACGCCTCTCGCCAGTTGCGCAAGAATTCCGGCTTCGCCGCGACCGCGATTCTGATCCTGGCCCTCGGCATCGGCGCCAGCACGGCCATCTTCAGCGCGGTGAATCCCATCCTCTTCCAACCGCTGCCCTATCCCCAGCCCAGCCGCCTCATGCTGATCTGGGAAATGCGCAAGGGTGACCCGCCAGTCGACGTCAGCTTCGGCAGCTTTCACGGTCTGGCGCAACGCAGCCGCTCCTTCGATGCTATGGCCGTGATGAAACCGTGGCAGCCGACCATGACCAGCCCGACTCAGCCCGAACGCTTCGAAGGCCAGCGGGTGAGCGCCGGATACTTTCAGGCTCTGGGCGTCGTACCGGCGCTGGGTCGTGACTTCGTTGCCGCGGACGATCAATTCAAGGGCCCCAATGTCGTCGTCCTCAGCGACAGGCTTTGGCGGCGGCGCTTCGGCAGCGATCCTACGATCGTCGGCCATGAAATTAAGCTCGACGACAATCTCTATACCGTCATCGGCATAATGCCCAGGGCGTTTGAAAATGTCATGGCTCCCTCGGCTGAGCTTTGGGCGCCCTTGCAATACGACACCTCGCTGCCTTCCGACGGCAAAGAGTGGGGCCATCATCTGCGCATGATCGGACGGCTTCGGCCCGGAGTCAGTAGCAGCCAGGCGGCCAGCGAGCTAGACGTCATCCTGCACACGCTGGGGCAGATGTACGCCAAGGGCTACGACAGTTCCGGGGGCGTGCCCGATGGATTCCTGGTGAACTCGCTGCAGAGCGACCTTACGCGCGCGGTCAAGCCGGCGCTGCTCGCCGTGATGGGCGCGGTCTTGCTTCTGCTCGTCATCGCATGCGTCAATGTGACGAATCTGCTGCTGGCTCGCGGCACGCAGCGGCGCGGTGAATTCGCCATGCGGGTTGCGTTGGGTGCGGCCCAGACTCGACTGATCCGCCAGTTGCTCACGGAAAGCCTTCTGCTCGCCGTCCTCGGCGGTGCTGCCGGAATGTTCATGGCTGAACTTGGCGTGCGCGCGTTGGTAGCGCTCAGTCCGGCGGGATTGCCTCGGGTCAGCGCCATCGGCATTGATCACGCTGCACTCGCTTTTGCCCTGGCTCTCACTACCTTGATCGGGCTGGCCGTCGGATTAGTGCCAGCCATTCACGCGTCGCGCCGCGATCCGCAGATGGGGCTTCAACAAACCTCCCAGCGCACTGCTGGAGGTTATCGATTCGCCCGGGGCACGCTGGTCGTGGCCGAGGTCGCGCTTGCGCTGGTGCTGCTGGTGAGCACGGGCCTGCTGCTGCACAGTCTGCAACGGCTGTTCGCCACCGATCCGGGATTCGATGGCTCGCATGTCCTCACCATGCAGGTGCAGGAGTCGGGTCATCGCTTCGAGACTGACATTGCCCGGCAACAGTTCTTCACTCAGGCGTTGGAAACGGTGCGTCAGGTTCCGGGTGTCACCTCGGCGGCGTTCACCAGCCAGTTGCCGCTCAGCGGCGATTTCGATACCTATGGCGTCGAGTTCGAGGCCTACCCGAATGACACCTCCGAGGCCGGCTTTCGCTATGCCGTCAGCCCGGGCTATTTCGATACGATGCGTATTCCGTTGCGCCGCGGCCGGGTGCTCGACGAACGCGATCGTGCCGGCGCACCGGTTGCCGTGCTCATCAGCGAATCGTTTGCCAAGCGCAAGTTTCCCCATCAGGACCCGCTCGGACAGAGAGTTCGCATCGGTCCCGACATCGGCCAGGCTCGCGCGCCCTGGGACATTATTGTCGGCGTGGTCGGCGACGTGAAGCAGACTTCGCTGGCGCTGAACGAGTCCGACGCGTTTTACACCACCCCGGCGCAGTGGGCGTGGGTCGACAATGTGCAGTCGCTGGTGGTGCGGACCCGCGGCGATGCGGCCGCGCTGGCGCCCGCCGTTCGCCGCGCCATCTGGTCGGTCGACAAAGACCAGCCCATTGTGCGCGTGGCGACCATGGAAAACTTGCTGGCCGCGTCGGAAGCTCAGCGGAGATTCGCGCTAATCCTGTTCGAAGCATTTGCGCTGGTGGCGTTGGCGCTGGCGGCTACCGGCATGTACGGCGTGCTGGCCGGCAGCGTCACCGAGCGGATGCGTGAAATCGGAATTCGCGCGGCCCTGGGCGCATCGCGTGGCAACATTCTCGCGCTGGTCGTGCGCCAGGGTTTCGTACTCACCACCGCCGGCGTCGCCATCGGATTGATGGGAGCATTGGCTGCCAGCCAGGCTCTCACCACCTTGCTCTTCGGCATCTCCCAGCTCGACCCAATCACGTATCTGGGAGTCATCGCGCTGCTGGCGGCCGTGGCGGTGGTTGCCTGCGGCCTGCCCGCCTGGCGCGCGGCCCAAGTCGATCCCTCCATCACGTTACGAGCGGAATAGTTCTCCGGCTTGAGGAAGGGACGAGGTTTTGAAGAGTTGTGATTTTTGGGGTTGTGATTTTTGGGGTTGTGGTTTTGAAGGGGCGCAGCTTCAGCTGCGCCATTGCAGCTCCTTTAAAGTTGTGATCACGAGTCGGGCTTTAGCCCGGCGAGGGATCTGCTCCACGCCCGCGAGAGCGCCAGATTTCGCGACGCCACATCCGAGCCGAGAGTCGAGCCCGCAAGGGCGGCTCTGCAGTTAGCCCAGGACGCAGCCGCAGGCGGAGTCCTGGGTGCGCTAGAAAAGTGACTCCGAGTCCCGTAGGGACGGCAGGCCTTGAAAAAACAAGGGTAGGGCGACTCTCCTACCCTCGTTATCCGTTCTGACTTCAGTGCCCTGCCGCCCTCATTCGACCGAACGCCCCTCGCTGCAGAATTTGTTCTCTGACACTGTCAGACAGACTGGCATTCTTGCCCGCCGGCGCTGCGACAGGAGGAGTTTCATTTTCATTTCCGTCATAGGTTGGAATCGCCACGAAGGCCACGCTCGGACTGGTCGGCAGGCAATTCCCCGGAACGCAGCCCTGTCCCACAATCACTCCGGAATCATTGATCTCCTGTGCCGCCTGCAGATAAAGCGGCGAACTGCCTTGCACCAGGCTGTTCAGGTTGGTGAGCTGACCGTTTTGCCAGATGAAGGCGTGCTGGTTACCGTCAGCATCGATCGACGTACCCACAACCTGGCGTTGATCGTTGATGCCCAACGCTTCGCTGATGGCGTCTCCCGCAAGCGTGTGGAGGTCTTGCATCGGGCCCGCCCGGATCCACAGAAAAGCGTGGAAGTTCGGGTTCGCGCCGTTCTGATCGCCGGTCAAGTCTGAGAATCCCACGATGTCGCCGTGGCTATTGAGCGCCATCGGAGTGTTCCATGCTGTGCCTCCCAGATTGCCCAGGTTCGTCGGCGTGCCGCTCTGCCATAACAGAGCGTGCGCCGCGCTCTGGTTCCCCACCGCGTTCTGACAAATACCCGAGATGCCGATCACCTGCCCGCTGTCATTAATCCCCGTAGCCGCTCCATCTGGATCGCCCGGGTACGGCGGCAATTGTTGGATCTCATTCTTTCGCGGTCCCCAAATGACCGCCTCAAACTGCAGGTACTGATTCACCGGCGGAGCGTTATTGCAGGTCGGATCGCGGACGGTATTCTCCGCCCATCCCACTGCCTGGCCGCGATTGTTGATGCCGGTGGCAAAACCGTTATTGCCGCCTAAGGTTGGCAGTGCGGTCATCCCGCCCCATTGCCAAAGAAATCCCACGCAGGTGTGACCGGCATGTGACGCTGGTAGAAATGCGCCGCAGCTCCAGCTCTCGCCCAGCGGATCGCTCATCGAAGTGTCCGATATCCCCACGGCCTGGCCAAGATCGTTCAGCCCGGGCCACAGCACGGCGCTGTTCGGGCCTCCCAGCGTGCCCAGGTCGAGCGGATAACCGTACAGCCAAAGTACCGCGTGCTCGTCCAGATCGCCCGTCAGATTGGAGTCGCCGGCGATCCAGCCGAGACTGTTGACGGCCGCGGCGCCGCTTGCACTTCCACCGAGAGGCGCGCCCAGACTGATGACGCGGTAATGGGTCTGGCTGGGATGGTTAGGCTGGGCTTGCGCGTGAAGCGACGCCGGCGCCGCCAGCGCAGCGAGTAAAGTCATCGCGGTCATGTACGTCAATGTTCTGAACTTCATGATGTCTCCTTGTTGGTCCGTCTGTGAAGCCGCAGAACCGAAGTACCGGCTCTGGGGTTAATCCGCCCCGATGGGTGACTCGGCGTTTCCTTCTGTGCAGGGAGACGGTGGAGACGCGGCCACCCGTTTCCATCAACATAGAGCGATGGATGATCGGCGGTTGGACGTTCGCGGACATCGCTGCGACTGGACTGGACGTTTGCGGACGCCGATACAACGCGATCACCAGCCCTGCAAATCGCGATTTGCAACCATGTCCGAAAACGTCTACCGCTCGCCGCGAAATCGATTACCCTAGAGCTCGTGAAGGATACAAGTCTGGATTGGCGAGTGTGTTCGCGAGCGCGTCTCTCGCGCGATCCGCGCTTCGATGGCAAGTTTTTTATCGGCGCGCTGGGCAGTGGAGTCTATTGCCGCCCTATCTGCCCGGCGCCCACCTGCAAAGAAAAGAATGTGCGCTACTATCCCACCGCGGCGGCGGCGGCTGAAGCCGGATTCCGGCCGTGTCTGCGTTGCCGTCCGGAATGTTCGCCCGGAACCGCGGCCTGGCTGGGCAGCTCCAACACCGTATCGCGCGCGTTACGCCTGATCAGCGAAAGTGGCCTGGAAGATGGTGGAGTTGAAGTTCTCGCCGGACGCCTGGGAATTGGCTCGCGCCATCTTCGTCGTCTGTTCCTGCAACATCTGGGAGCGACGCCCAGCGCGGTGGCGCAAACCCGCCGCTTGCATTTTGCCAAGAAGCTGATTGATGAGACGTCTCTCCCGATGAGCCAGATCGCGATCTCTTCCGGCTTCGGCTGCGTTCGCCGCTTCAATGCTGCCATCTCGAAGACCTATCATCGGACGCCAACGCAGATCAGGTCACTCGTCCGCCAGAAAATTGTTGAGCCGGAAAACCAATACTTCTTCCGGCTGCGCTTCCGGCCGCCCTACAACTGGCCAGGCATGCTGGAGTTCTTGCGGGCGCGTGCCATCCCCGGCGTTGAATCTGTAGAAGACGACAGCTATCGCCGTTCCATCTGCTTGAATGGCAGCCAGGGATATTTCGCGGTTTCGCTCGATGAGCCCAACCATACTCTCGCCGTGCGCGTTCAGTTCGGCGATCCGCGTTCCCTCTTCTTCATCATCGAACGCATACGCGCCATGTTCGATCTGAATGCCGATTGGGCGGCCATCGTCGAAACCCTGCGACTGGACCCGGTCTTGACCGAAGTGGTTGACGCGGCTCCGGGACTGCGAGTGCCCGGCTGCTGGAACGGTTTCGAGCTGGCCATCCGTGCCGTCTTGGGCCAGCAGGTGACGGTGAAGGGCGCGACCGCTTTGGCCGGCCGCATCGCGCGAGCTTTCGGACAGCCGTTCCCCACCACCACCGGCCTCACCCACACTTTTCCCGCGCCGGAAGTTCTCGCCGAGGCGAACCTGTCGGGCATCGGCCTTACTCAGGCACGGGCGCAGACGATTCGGCTGCTGGCACGTGCCGTCGCCAATAATCAGATTCGCTTTCACGGAATTGTCGATCTCGACGACTTCCTGGCGCGCATGTGTGCGATCCCTGGTATCGGCAACTGGACCGCGCAATACGTTGCCATGCGCGCGCTCGGAGAGCCGGATGCATTTCCCTGCGGCGATCTTGGACTTTTACGTGCCCTGAATCTGCGCAACTCTCGTGAGCTGGAGCGGCGAGCCGAAGCCTGGCGCCCGTGGCGAGCCTACGCCACCATGTATCTGTGGACCACCGCTGCCGATCACAGGCCGGGGAGAAACAAGGTCGTTCGTTTCGACCGCGAAAAACCTGACTCCGCTGCGCATCAGCCGCTCTCGATGGTCGGGTAGCGAAGCGGTCCTTCCGGCGCCTTGAAAGGGCACGGCTTCAGCCGTGCCGTACACGGCATTCACGCTGTCGGGCTTTAGCCCCTGAGGGAACTCGGTCCACACTTCTCTGTAAATGCCCTAGCGCCGTTGCAGTGTCTGATTTGCGAACTCCACCAAGCAAAAAAATGAGGCGCGTTCCCTTGAGAAACGCGCCTCGCGAGGAAAGGTTGAGCTTAGTTCGTAACGCCGAGCAAAGCCCTATACAAGTTGTTGGCCTGGTAAGAGCCGATACCGGTTACCAAATCATAGCCGGTGCTGGCAGTGCACTGTGATCCGCAACCACCGTTGGTTCCCGTCGTAATGTCGTGGAAGTCAGTCGAGTAATTTGAGGAATAGTAAATCTGGTACAAATCGTAGTTCGCCTGGCTCAGCGAGCCGTGGCCGGCTAACGCACGCCCCGAGTTGACCAGGGTGAAGAACGAAGCCCAGTCAGGGCTGGCGATACTGGTGCCTTCTACCCCGACCCAGCCACCGTAGCTGTAGGTGTCGTACACCGGAATGTTGAAGGAGACCGATGCGATGTCAGGAACGCACCGCTCGCTGGTTGACCAGGTCGCGCACGCCGGATTCTGGTAGGACGGCTGGGGCTCATAGGGGCTCAGTCCGCCACCGCTGCCGCTCCAGGCCTGCTCGTGGCCATAGGTGATGGTGAAAGGATTGGGTCCGGGCACAGCGGTGGATAAGGCCAGTTCCGTACCACCCGCAGCAATCACGCAGTGCGAAGCCGCCGGATAGATAGTGCCGTGTCCGCCGTCGCCGCTGGCGGCCAAAAAGGTCACCGCCTGCCCGTTTCCGTTAACGATGTTGCAGAAATAGCTGTCATTGGACTGCTCGCCGTTGAATTCCCCTTCGCCCCAGCTCATGGAGACCACGGTGGCGTTGTACGGTGCCTGGGTGGCGAGCTGAACGGCTGCGTAAAGATCCGAGTCGTTATTGGTGGCGGCTTCGACCAGGACGATGTTGGCCGAAGGCGCGATGGCGCAAGCTTGCTCAACGTCCAGCGACTCTTCCAGATCCCAGCCTTGGCCGGTGATCGTGCCCAATTTTACTTTGGTAAAGTTGCAAGGAGCGAAGTTGAAATAGTTGGCGTAGAACGCCAAGTCCGACACGATGTTCGGGTCATCGAAGGCGTCCACGATGGCAATCGTCTGGCCCTGACCTTGGTTGGGAATCTGATTGAATCCGTACGCAGACCTGAATTCGCGCGGCAAAATACCGGTTGGACTACTAGGATTTTGCGGCCCAGGCATAACCCTAACCGGAGGTTGCATAGTGTGACTGGGAGCCGGCGCTTGCGCTATAAGGGGAGCGGCGGCGACAAGCACAGCCAATAAGGCGATCGCTAAAACAGAGAGCTTCTTCATATTCTCCTCATCCTTCGAGTGTTATAAATTCGCTGTGTTAGGCGAGATGAGCGGAGACCCTTTGCAGACAACGGTCTTCGCAGCTACGGGAAAAGGAATGGTGGACGTCTTGCTCAGTGACAGTCGGGTATTCTCATCATCTTCCACCCAACTATCATAGCTAGAAAGCTTCCTGCCAACGTTCTAGGGCGTCGCGGGCATTCCCAAGAGGCATGAACCTAGCTAAAGATATGGACGGTTGATAATGTTAGCTCAATCTCTTCGCTGTGTCGATTAGATATCCTCAATTTTGCTGGACTCGCCCTAGCGCCCTTGCAGGAGTGGATTTGCGAACTCCATCAGTCAAAAAAATGAGGCGCGTTCCCTTAGGAAACGCGCCTCGTGAAGGAAAGGTTAGCTTAGTTCGTAACGCCGAGCAAAGCCGTATACAGGTTGTTGGCCTGGAAAGAGCCGATACCGGTTACCAAGTCGTAGCCGACTTGAGCCGTGCACTGCGATCCGCAGCTACCATTCGTTCCAGACGTGATGTCATGGAAGTCAGTGGCGTAATTGGACGAGTAATAAAGCTGGTACAGGTCATAGTTCGCCTGGCTCAGAATAGGTTTACCAGCGGCCGCACGGCCCGAGTTCACCAGAGTCAGGAATGAGCCCCAATCGGGCGACGATACGCTGGTTCCACCCACCTGAACCCATCCGTTGTAGCTAAAGGTGTCGTACACTGGAACACCCGTGCCAGGATTGGCATCCGCGGAGATGTCGGGGATGCAACGATTGGTGGTTGACCAGGTCGCGCAAGCCGGATTCTGGTAGGAGGGCTGGGTTTCAAACTCGCTCACTCCGCCGCTGCTGCCGGTCCAAGTCGTCTCATGTCCGTAGTCCAGCAGGAAAGGATTTCCCAAAGGAGCAGAGGTAGTCAAAGCCAGCGTGGTACCACCCACAGAAATCACGCAAGGCGAAGCTGCCGGGTATCCGGTTCCGTGTCCGCCGTCGCCGCTGGAGGCAAAGAAGGTTACCGGAAGACCGTTTCCATTAGTGATATTGCAGAAGTAGCTATCATCTGACAACTCTCCGCTGAACTCGCCTTCGCCCCAGCTCATGGAAACCACGGTGGCGTTATAAGGCGCGGAGACGGCCACCTGAACGGCAGCAAAAAGATCGCTATCGTTGCTGCTGACGGCTTCAACCAGCACGATGTTGGCTTGCGGTGCAATGGCACAAGCCTGTTGGACGTCCAGGGACTCTTCCAGATCCCAGCCCTGGCCGGTGATGGTGCCCAACTTCACTTTGGTAAAGTTGCAGGGCGTCAGGTTGAACGTCGATGCATAATGTGCCAGGTCAGAAACGATATTCGGGTCGTCATAGGCGTCGACCAGAGCGATCGTCTGCCCCGCTCCCTGATTGGGAACTTGATTGAATCCGTACGCTGCCTTGTACTCACGCGGCAAAATGCCGCTGGGATTGTTGGGATTGTGCTGGTCAAAAACCACGATAGGAGGGTGAACAACGTGACTAGGAGCGGGTGCTTGCGCTATCAGAGGAATGGCGACCACAAGCAAAGCCAATGAGCCGATCGCTAAAACAAAAAGCTTCTTCATTTTCTTCTTCTCATCCTTCGGGTGTTATGAATTTCGCTGTGTTGGGCGAGATGGGCGGAGACCGTTGCAGAAACCGTCTTCGCGGGCTAGAGGCAAAGGAATGATCGACGTCTTGTGCGCTGATAATCGGGTCTTTTTATTTATGGTGTTCCACCCCGGTATCAGAGCCAGAAAGCTTACTGCCAACATTTCTAAAGCGTCGCAGACATTCCCCAGACGGACATTAAGGGTCAAGTAAAGACTCGGATGGTTGATAAGTCTAGCGCAAGCTTCTAGCTGTGTCGATCAGATATCCAGCTTAATTCGTCATGCAATTACCTAACCCGAATTACGTACACTGTAGTACTTAAGATAGTAGTATCGCTTCCGACTCCGGCCCACTGTCTCAGCATCAGATCGGCATTTTCGGCTACAATTCCAAACTCGGAGGGATAATCCCGGCTCTCTGGAATGCATATGCAGGCCCTTCACAAGCGCTTTAGCGTTATCACCGGCTTCGTGCTCTTGTTGGTTGTTTTAGCTTCCAACGCCTGGGTCACCAGGCACGAAGTAGGCGATCAGATCGAAGAACATGACTGGGTAGTACACACTGAGCAGGTTGTGGCGGAACTTAGGCAGATCGAACTGCTTCTAAAGAATGCGGAAACTGGCCAGCGCGGTTTCCTCTACACCGGCGACGCTAAGTACTTGGCGCCCTATGACCTTGCTGCCGGCAAAGTCGATTCCGAAATTGACAATTTAACGGACTTGACGGCCGATAACTCCAACCAAAAGGCCCGTATCTCATTCTTGCGCCAACTGGCTCACGACAAATTAAACGAACTCGCAACTACCATCTCGCTTTACCGCTCGGGTCAGCCCGAGGAAGCCAGAAAGATCGTTCTCTCCGACGCAGGATTGTCCATGATGGACGATATCCAAAACCTGATCGATGAAATGCTGCGGAACGAGACATCGCTGTTGGCGGCAAGGAGCGAGGCCTACAGAAAAAACGTACGTGCCACCATCACTTCTATTTATCTCACAAGCATCCTTGCCGGCCTCGGGCTACTTGCGCTGGCTTATTACATCTTGCGCGAGATGGCTCTTCGCGAACGCCACGCGGCCCAGATCCGCGAGCGCGAACAGTGGTTCAGGGTAACCCTGACCAGCTTTCGGAGTGCGCACGCTGAGCAGAGCCTTCGCCCTTGTTGCGAATGTGAATTCCTTTGTCATCCTAAGCGAAGTGAGGCGAAGCCGAACGTAGTCGAAGGACCTCTATCCGATTCGGTCTGTGCCCGAGGGCTTGCCCCTCAGTTGGGCTAACCTGGGATCCACTTCATTCATTCCGCAGCGCCTGCATGGGCTCGATCGAAGCTGCGCGACGCGCGGGCAGCAGGCTGGCGATCAATCCCACCACACTTAGACCAAGAGCCAGCGTCGCAATCGCGATCGCATCGCGACTCACCTCCATCGGAATGAAACTAGCCAGCAATCGTCGCGACACCACGCTGCCCACCACACCCACCACGATCCCCACCGACAACAATAGCGCCGCGCGGCCCACCACCATGCGCACAATCGCCGGTCGCGAAGCTCCCAAGGCCATCCGCAATCCAATATCGCGCGTCTGCAGGCCTACTTCCTGGCTGAGCACGCCGTACAAACCGATCAACGCCAGCAGCAGCGCGATCGCCGCAAAGATGCTGAACAGCCAGCCCTGCATGCGGTTGAAGACCAGCGCATCGGCCAGCACATCGTCCATGCTTTCCGGCGTGGGGAATGGTACCGACGGCGCCACTTCGTGCAACGCCTGGCGCAACTGCGGCACAATCGTCTCCGGCGGAACGCTAGTGCGAACAAACATCGCCATCGGGGTTAGCATGTCGCTGCTGTCCTTCAGCGGCACCTGCGACATGGGATAGTTGACCTCCGCCAAGGGCGGCTGGTCCACCGCCTGCCGGGCGTTGCTCACCACGCCGATGATGGTCTGATTATCTTTGTCCTGCTTGATTTGCTGGCCCAGCGGTTCCTCGCCAGGAAGAAACGTGTCGACGAACTTCTGATTCACCACCACCACTTGCTGGGTGCCAGGCTTGTCGTTCGCCGGATCCGGCAGACGTCCGCGCAGCAGCCGCAATCCCATCGCCTGATACCATCCCGGCGACACCATGCGAACTTCCGCCAGCCGCTCGTGGTTGGGCGGATCTTCCGGCTTGCCCACCATATTGATGCCGCTGTTCCATCCCCACTCGATAAGCGGGATGAGCCGGTTATAGCCTGCCGCCTTCACCCCCGGAATCGCGCGCGCCCGCTCGGCCAGCGGCCGATACAGCACCGCGTCCAGGTCCTTGCCCGCATACTCTCCCGGCGAAACATTGATCTCCAGCGTCAATACATGGTCGGTCGTGTAGCCGAGGTCGACGCGCTGCATGCGCCACAGTTGCAGCAGCACCAGCCCGGTGCACACCAGCAGCATCAGCGACAGCGCCACCTCCGTGACCACGAATATCGAGCGGAGCCGGTAGTCGCCGCGTTCGGTGCCTGCCGCCGCACCCGACTTCAGCGACTGGTTGGGATCGGCCGACGACATCTTCTTGGCCGGGATCATGCCGAACACCAGGCTCGACAGGACGGCAATCGCGAAAGCCGCCGCAAACACCGCCCAGTTGAGATAAATATCGCCGCCGCGCTGAAACGACTTGACCAGGAACTGCGAGACGGTCGCCGTCAGCCCCCACGCCAGCAACAATCCCACCAGCGCCGCCACCAGACCGAGCACGACATTCTCCAGCAGAATCTGCCGCACGATGCGCACCCGGCTCGCGCCTAACGCGGTGCGTATCGCCATCTCGCGTTGCCGGCTCACGCCGCGGCCCAGCAGCATCACGGCGACATCCACGCAGGCAATCAGCAGCACGAAGATCACGCCCGCCGCCATCACCCACAACGCCTGCCGCTGATCTTCGCCGGTAATGTGCCGGCTCAACGGCATCAACCGCGCCGTTCGGCCTTTGTCGGTATCCGGATGCGCTTGCCCGATATTGGCCAGCACATGATTCATGTCGGCCTGCGCCTGCGCCACCGTCAGCCCGGGCTTTAGCCGTCCGATCACCTGTAGCCAATGATCGCCACGCGCGGTGCGCAATTCCTTAGGAATGCGCAACGGCGTGTAGACCAGATTAGGCAAGCTGAGAGGAAAGCGAAATCCCGCCGGCATCACGCCCACGATGCTGTAAGGAAATCCGTCGATGTGAACCGATTGTCCAATGACGCTGGGATTGCCGCCGAAATTCTGTTGCCAGACTTCATAGCTGAGAACGGCGACGCTGTTGCGCCCGTCCTGCTCTTCGCCGGGAACAAACGTGCGACCCAGCAACGGCGCCACTCCCAGCACGTCGAAAAAGTGGTCGCTGGTCGAGGTGTTGTGCAGATGCACCACCTGCGATCCCGTATCCAGATTGACGCCGGTCATTCCGCTGAATCCGGCCAGCGCTTCGAAGGTCTGGTTCTGCTCCCGCTCCTCCAGGTAACCGGGCCAGGACGCTGGTTGCGTGTAACCCGCCGGCGCGTGCGTCTCCACCCACACCAGGCGGTCCGGCTGGGGAAAAGGCAGCGGCCGCAGCACGGTAGAGTAAATCACGCTGAACATCGCCGTCGCGGCGCCGATCCCGAGGGCAAGGGTGAGAACAGCGACCGTGGTGAATCCCGGCGACTTGCGCAATTGGCGCAAAGCAAAGCGAAGGTCCTGCCGAAGCGAATGCATGGAATCTCCCCAGACGAGAAAATCTGGGGTAATAGACGGAAGGGATGGAGTTTTGGTTCCCTGAAAAAGCTAGTTCACCACGGAGAGCACGGAGGACACGGAGAAATACTTGGAGGTTATTTCACCACAGAGGCACGGAGGCACAGAGAAATTCTTGGGCTTGAGACCCGAAGGCGGTGACCAAGAATATTTCGGCTGTCATCCTGAACGCAGGTATTTCTTGTCTGTCATCCTGAACGCAGTTATTTCTTATCTGTCATCCTGAGCGGAGGCGGCGCTTCGCCGCCGGAGTCGAAGGACCCCTATGGCGACCGAATCCCTCCCTAGAGGGCTCTTATATCCAAGTATTTCTCTGTGTCTCCGTGCCTCTGTGGTAAAAGCTTCTACTTCGCCACCGCCTCGGCTTGGGGCTTCCAGCGCAGCACCGGCTTTCTCGCCGCCATGGTTTCGTCCAATCGCGAGATGCGCGTGTTGTGCGGCGCCTCGGCAATGATCTCCGGATGCTGCTCGGCCTCTTCGGCAATCGACTTCATGGCGTCAATGAACAGGTCCAGCTCTTCCTTCGACTCGCTCTCCGTCGGCTCGATCATCAGCGCACCGTGCACCACCAGCGGAAAGCTGACCGTATAAGGATGGAACCCGTAGTCGATAAGCCGCTTGGCAATGTCGCCGGTCCTGATGCCCATGGGGTTCTGCAGCCGATCACTAAAAACAACTTCATGCATGGTCGGCGTGCTGTACGGCAAGTCGTAGACGCCTTCCAACTTCTTGCGAATGTAGTTAGCGTTCAGCACCGCGTCTTCCGTCGTCAGCCGCAGTCCCTCAGGACCATTCGCCATAATGTAGGCCAGCGCGCGTACGTGCATGCCGAAGTTGCCGTAGAACATGCGAACTCGCCCGACTGACTTCGGCCGATCGTAGTCGAAGCCCAGCGTGCCATCCTTCTTGGTGACAACCACTGGCGTCGGCAGGAACGGTTCCAGAATCTTCTTGCAGGCTACCGGCCCCGATCCCGGACCGCCTCCGCCGTGCGGCGTGGAAAACGTCTTGTGCAGGTTCAGATGCATCACATCGGCGCCGAAATCGCCCGGCCGCACCTTGCCGACCAAGGCATTCATGTTCGCGCCATCCATATACATGAGCGCGCCCTTGGCGTGCAGCACGTCGGCAATCTTGTGAATCTCCTGCTCGAAGACGCCCAGCGTGTTGGGATTGGTGAGCATCAGCGCGGCTACATCTTCGTTGACCTGCGCCTCCAGCGATGCCATGTCGACCATTCCGGCAGCGTTGGACTTGAGGTTCTCGACCGCATAGCCTGCCATCGCCGCCGTCGCCGGATTGGTTCCGTGCGCCGAGTCGGGAATGAGAATCTTTTTGCGCGGATTGCCGCGCGACTCCAGATACGCGCGCACCATCAGGATGCCGGTAAGTTCGCCATGCGCCCCGGCCGCGGGCTGCAGCGTGATCGCATCCATGCCAGTGATCTCAACGAGCTGCTCGCTCAGCATCTTCAAAATCCGCAGCGCTCCCTGGGTCACGCGCTCCGGCTGATAGGGATGCGCTTCCGCCAGTCCGGTAAGCCGCGCCACGTATTCGTTCACCCGCGCGTTGTACTTCATGGTGCACGAGCCCAGCGGATACATGCCATGATCGACCGCGTAGTTCCAGGTCGAGATGCGGGTGTAGTGGCGAATGATTTCGATCTCGCTCACCTCGGGCATCTGGCCAAGATCTTCGCGCACGTTGTCGCCCAACAACTCGGCGGGATCGACCGCAGGCACGTCGAGCGGCGGCAGCTTGTACGCCTTCTTGCCGGGCGACGATTTCTCGAAGATCAGATCTTCGTTCTGGCTGATGTGGGTGGTGGCTTTGCGGATCTTCTCGTTCAGGTTCACAGCGCCACCTCCTTCGCGGCCGCGTCAATCGAGGCTTTCGCTGTAGTCTCCGTGCAGCACCACAACGAAGCGTTGTTCAGCTCGGGATAAAACTTCTTCAGCGGGAAGCCGCCGATAATCTCTTTCCCCAGCAGCTTGTCGTTGATGCGGTGCGGATCACTCTTCGTCTGAATCACAAACTCATTGAAGCGCGGAGCGCCTTCAAACAGCAGCGTCGCTCCGCTGTTCTTGAATTGATCGGCGGCGTAATGGGCCTTGGCTAGATTTTGCGTCGCCAACTCTTTCAGCCCTTCGCGGCCGTACACGGTCATAAAGATGCCGCACATCAACGCCATCAATCCTTGATTGGTGCAGATGTTGGAAGTCGCTTTCTCGCGGCGGATATGCTGCTCGCGAGTGGCTAGGGTCAGCACGAAGCCGCGCTTGCCGTTGCGGTCGCGCGCCTCGCCCACCAGCCGGCCCGGCATCTGGCGAACGAACCTCTCGCGCGTCGCCATCACTCCACAGTAGGGACCGCCAAATCCCAAGGGCACTCCGAACGATTGCGCTTCCATGCTGACAATGTCGGCGTCGGCCGGAGGCTTCACAATTCCCAAAGAAATTGCTTCGGCAATGGAGACGATCAGCAGGGCGCCCTTCTCGTGCGCGATCTCGGCGACAGCAGCCACGTCTTCAATGGTGCCGAAGAAGTTGGGCGACTGGATCAGCACGCCCGCCGTCTCGTCGTCGATCGCCATTGCCAACTCCTCTACATCGACGCGGCCGTCTTTGCCGTAGCCGAAGGTCGTGATCGGCATGCCCTGATAGCGAGCGTAGGTAGTAATCACCTCGCGATACTCGGGGTGAACAGTGGCAGCCACCGCTGACTTGGCGCGCCCGGTGATGCGTGCGGCCATCATTAGCGCCTCGGCCGCGCCGGTCGAGCCGTCGTACATGGAGGCGTTGGCCACGTCCATGCCGGTCAACTCGCAAATCATGGTCTGAAATTCAAAGATCGATTGCAGCGTGCCCTGGGCGATCTCGGGTTGGTACGGAGTGTAAGCGGTGAAGAACTCGCCGCGCGAAATCAGCGAATCGATGACCAGAGGCCGGTAGTGCGAGTAGGCGCCGGCGCCGAGAAAAGTGGCGTAGCCTTGCGCGCTTTCGGCTGCGCGCTGGCGAAAGAAATCCACAATCTCGCCTTCCGCATAGGAGCGCGGAATGTCGAGATCGCCCTTGAAGCGATACTCGGCGGGGATGGCGGCGAAGAGGTCGGCAATCGATTTCGCACCGATCTCGCGCAACATGGTTTCGCGATCGGATTGTGATTTAGGAAGATAGCGCATGGGTACCTGTAACTTTCCTGGGCGACATTAGTAACGAATCCGTCGACGATGCAGCGGCGGCACAACGACGAGAATTTGATATTGCTGGGCTGAAAGCCGTTCGGGTAACTTGCGAGATCGGGAATTCAGGACGCAGGCATCTGGCAAGACCGTCAGAACCTGGCTTCACTGCGAAGCACGCCCTTCGCGATGCCGACGCAGATCTTCCAGAATGGCTTCGACGGTGATCTCTGTCCGGTCGAGACGCCGTTCGTGGGATTCAACCACTTCCTGGTGCTTTTCGACGGCACTGAGCAAACGTTGACTCGCGCTTCGTAGTTCCTCAATCGAGGTTTGCAGCTTCGCGATGGCATCGTCGTGCTTTACGCTGCTGTCGTACAGCCGCCCGAGTGCCTTCCAGAACTCATCGAAATTGGTAAAGTCCATGGTCTTGCTCAGGAGATTAGTGCCGCCTATGCTTCAATATACCGCAGTCGCCAACCTCAGTGGCCGCCCTCTTCGGCGACAAACTTCTCGTAGTCGGCGGCCGACAACAACTGATTGGCCTCGCCCGGATCTTTCAACGTGACCTTAATCATCCACGTCTTATTGGCGTCTTTGTTGACCTGTTCGGGCGCGGTATTCAACGCTTCATTCACTTCCGTCACCGTGCCGGTTACGGGGGCAAACAAGTCGGAAACGGCCTTCACCGATTCCACCGAGCCAAACGTTTTGCCGGCGGCAATCTCCGAGCCCACCTTCGGCAGCTCGACAAAGACAATGTCGCCGAGCGAGTTCTGCGCGTAATCGGTAATGCCGATGGTGCCAGTCTTGCCGTCAACTTTCAGCCACTCATGTTCCTTGGTGTACTTGTAATCTGCGGGATAAGCCATTTTGCTTTCCTCCTCGGCACCCGACGGTGCACCGGCAAATACTTTGGATGATGACTGACGAAAAACGAACTACGACTGCTTCTTGGGACGCTTATAAAACGGCGTTGGAATCACCTTGCATTTCACCGGAAGCGACCGGCACTGCACCGTAACCTCATTGCCGATCGCCGACTGCTCGATCGGCACATAAGCCAGCGCGATGTTCTTCTTCAGGAACGGCGCATACGAACCGCTGGTCACATAGCCAATCTCGTTGCAGTTCAAGTCCGACACCTTGTACCCATCGCGCGGAATTCCGCGATCCACCGACTCCAGCCCCACCAGCGTGCGCTTGATTCCCGCGGCCTTGGCTTTATCCAGCGCATCGCGTCCGATGAACTCGCCTTTTTCCATCTTGAGGAAGCGATCCAGTCCCGCCTCCCACACATTGATCGACTCGGAAATCTCGTGCCCGTAAAGCGGCAGCTTGCCTTCCAGGCGCAGCGTGTTACGCGCGCCCAGACCGCAGGGCACGATGCCATATTCCTTGCCGGCCTCCAGTACCTCGTTCCATACCCGGGCGCTGGTGGCTTCGTCGGTAGGAACGTAAATCTCGAAGCCGTCTTCGGCCGTGTATCCGGTGCGTGCAATTAAGATGTCGCGCAACCCGGAAACGGTTCCGTGGGTGAACCAGTAGAACTTCACCTTCGACAGATCCGCGTCCGTCAACTTCTGCAGAGTGTCGACGCCTTTCGGTCCCTGGATGGCGATCTGGGTGAAGTTGTCGCTCAGGTTCTCGACCTTGCAGTCGAACTGGCGCGTGTTCGCCTCGACCCAGTTCACGTCCTTCTCGCGCGTGCCGGCGTTGATCACCAGCATGTAATCTTCTTCGCCCATGCGATGCACGATCACGTCGTCGACAAACGTGCCTTCGGGATACAGCATGGCCGAGTAGCGACATTGACCGATGCCCATGCCGGCGGCGTCGTTCATGGTGATGTGCTGCACTGCTTCCAGCGCCTGCGGCCCCGAGATGCGAATGTCGCCCATGTGGCTGACATCGAAAACGCCTACCCCGTTGCGCACCGCTAGATGCTCCTTCATCAGGCCGCCGACGGGGGGATATTCCACCGGCATGTCCCAGCCGTTGAAGTCGACCATTTTGGCGCCCATCTGGCGATGAGTCGCGTTCAAGGCAGTCTTGCGAATGGGAGTAGCCACCTGGGTCTCAGAAGACAAGCCGGAATCCTTCGGCGCACAGAAGGCGCGGTTGAGGTTGGTGCAACTAAGTACGGTACCATGCGCGTTTTTCGCGGTCAACGAAAGCATAGGCAGACGGCAGGCTGTACTGCCAAACCGGGATCGCGCCGGAGCTGACCCTCTCCTGTCCAGAATTTAAACAGTTACGAAAGTACAGTCTCTTCCCATTCTGGCATTGGCCCTTCGTGCTGCGCTAATCGCCAAATCACAGACCACACCCGCCCTCTTTTCTCAAGATAAAAAGCAGCTTCGCCGAGGCCAACATTCCCAATGCAAGATTTTCCCAGTCCGAAAATTGGCGTCTGTTTTTATTTTGTCTTTCTGCATTTCTTGCTTGCTTCTTTGGTTGTGCTCACGCTCCTGTTGCCGCCAGCGGCGGGGGCGCAGGATGGATCTACTTCTTTGCAGGGCATTATCGAGGACGCCAGCGGGGCACGCGTCGCCGCTGCGGTCATCACGATCACAGATTCCGGTCGGGGCTTCCATTTGCAGGCAGTCGCCGATGCGCAGGGAACATTCATCTTTGGCATGCTGCCGCCTGGGCGCTATGATGTCAGCGCGTCTGCACCCGGCATGGCCACCCGGACCAGCCGCGGAGTGGAGTTGTTTGTCGGCGGGGTTTCGGTGGTGCAGTTGCGATTGGCTCCCGCCGTCCCCGTGCAAGTCGTCACCGTCACCGCAACTCCGGTCGCCATCGACACCCAAAGCAGCGGGCTTTCGGATGTGGTCGCGCAACAAGCCATCCAGGGACTGCCCTTGAACGGGCGTCGCTTCACCGACCTGGCATTGCTGTCGTCAGCGGTAGTACAGGATCCACGGGGGCTAACCTCCAACTCCAACGGCGATCTCTCGTTCGGCGGCATCCGGGGATTCTCCAACAACTTCCTGGTGGACGGAGCCGACGACAATAATTCTTTTTATGCTCAGGCCAACGGGCGCTATCGCGCGCCCTATCAATTTAGCAACGAAGTCATCAAGGAGTTTCGGGTCTCCTCCAATTCCTACAGCGCGGAACTGGGACGGGCCGGGGGCGCGGTATTTAACGTCGCCACCAAGTCAGGCACCAATCAATGGCACGGCACCGGTTTCTACTATCTGCGAGATCGCGATTTTGACGCGCAGCAGCCCTATGCCGACAGCAAACCTGACGACCGCCAGCAGCAGTTCGGCGCCACCCTCGGAGGACCGATCCGCAAAGACCGCATCTTCTTCTATGCCGGCTTTGATCAACACCTGCTGACCGTGCCCTCGATGATGCAGTTTGCCGACGGAGGCACAGCCATTGTTGCCCAACCCACCGACTACGACTATACCGACCAGCAACTGGTGATGGCTGCCGCCGCCCACCTCAACAGTATGGGCGGCACCTATCCCACCACCATGCAGGGCAATGCCGGATTCGCCAAGCTGGACTTCACCCTTTCGCCAAAACAATTCGCCTTTCTACGGCTAAGCACTTCGCAGCTCAGCGGCGCCAACAACGAGTTCTTCGATCCCTCCAGCCCCATCACCGGCTATGCGGAAAGCGGCAATGGAAGCCAGGACGTCCACACGGAAAGCCTAGCTGCATCGTTGACCAGCGCCTGGACCAGCAAACTCGCCACCAACCTGCGCTTGCAGTTCTCCCGCGATCTGCAAACCGCGACCGCCAACTCGGATCAGCCCTGGACCAAGATCTACGACGTCATCGCCGGATTCGGCGGTTCCACCACCCTGCCCCAGGACACGCGCGAGCACAAATTCTTCGCCGGCGATACTTTGAGCTACGAAACCAGCCGGGTACATTGGAAGTTTGGGGGCGATTTCATCCAGGCCTGGATCTACAACTACTATCCTTACCTGTTCGGCGGAGAATATTACTTCGACGACGTCAAGGTGAACCCGTGGACCTTTGCTCCGATGAAATATGGAGAGCCGCTGACCCCGCTGCAGGCTTATGCTCACGACGTCCCGCGCTACTACATGCAGGATTTCGGAAACGCCGTCTCCCATCCCAACTCGCGTTATTACTCTGCCTTCGCCCAGAGCACCATCCGCGTCACTCGAAACTTTACCTTGAACGCGGGCCTTCGCTATGACCTGCAGACCTTTGAACCCGGGGCTTTGATGAGTAATCCGTTGTATGCTCCTTCGGGCAAGCTCCCAACCGACCTCAACAATTTCGCACCGAGAATTGGTTTTGCTTACTCGCTGGGCGAGCATCATGCGCTGGTGATCCGCGGAGGCGGCGGCGTGTTTTACATGCCAATTCCGGCGATGTATGCCTCGCAGGTGGCCAATGACAACGGTATCCAGCAAAGCCAACTGTTTCTGGATTTGATGGTTCCGGCTCAGGCAGCGCTTTTTCCTACCTATCCCAACCCGCTGGTGAGTTGTCCTCCAGGAACGCAGGTCTGTGTGCCGCCCAAGTCGTTAGCCGGTCTGGTAACCACCCAGATCTCAGCCTTCGCGCCCAACTTCCAGACTCCTTACACCGAGCAAGCAAACCTGACCGTGCAGCGCGAGTTCGGACGCAATATTGTCGGAACGGTAAGCTATGAATATGTCCATGGCTTGCACCTGATTCGCTCGCTCGACGTGAACCTTCCCGCACCGGTTATCACGGCATATCCGGTCTACAACGATACCGGTTCCACGTTGCTGGGAATGTATGACGTCGCCTCATTCACCACCGAACAGACCACGCCCTCGGTAACTTGCCCCTATCCCCCATGCATCAACCAGCTGCAGAGGCCTAATCCGCAACTGGGAGCCATTAATTCCTTCGAATCGGAATCCAGCAGTGTCTACAACGGGATGAGCGTAGCCGTAAAGCGACAGATGAGTCATGGAATGTACTTTCAATTAGGCTACACGCTGGCGAAGGCCGTCGACGACGGACAAGACGCGCTGATTGTCGGGCGTTCCGGAAATGTGCAGGACGTTTATGCCACCTCGCTGGAACGCGGCCCCAGCGTCAATGACCAGCGTCATCGTTTCGTAGGCGCCTGGGTAGCAGAGCCCAAGTTTCATTTCGACCAGCGGATTCTCAGTCGGCTGGCTAATAACTGGAAGTTGTCAAGCGTTCTCACCGCAGGGTCTGGACGTCCCATCAACGCCACCATGGCCGGCGATCCCAATGGTGACGGCAACATTTACAACGACCGCCTGCCCGGTTACGGGAGAAACGCCTTCATCGGCCCCGACTACTTCAGCACGGATATGCGAATCACCCGCAGCCTGCGTTGCGGCGACCGTGTGGTGCTTAACTTCATGGCCGAAAGCTTCAATCTTTTTAATCGAACTAACGCCCGAGTGCAGATCAGCGACGATGGCTTCTACAATGCTGCCGGACAGTTTGTTGCCTACTCCACCACCGTCACGGGGAAACAGTATCCCGGCGAGTTTTTAGTAAACTCGCAATTTCTCACCCCGACCAATGCCTATGCGCCGCGGCAAGTACAGTTGTCGCTAAGGCTTAGTTTCTGAGCGGCATACATTGGCGATTCCGACTTTCGTGCTATTCTGACCTAGGGCTTAAGTCGCGGGAGTTATCGCAACTCTTTCCTTGACTTCGCCCTGTAACATAGGGATAACTACTACAGTCCACTTGGGACAAGTTTGGGGGTGTTTCCCGTTTGGCGGAAGTTCGCATTCAAGAGGGCGAATCTTTAGAAAACGCTCTGCGGCGTTTTAAGCGCAAGGTCCAGCAAGAGGACATCATCAAGGAAGTGAAGCGTCACTCCTTCTACCTCAAGCCGGGCGAAAAGAAGCGCGTAAAAGAAGCGCTGGCGCGCAAGCGCAGCCGTAAGAAAGCTCGTAAAGAGCAGGACTAATTTACCGCTGGGCCGCCGTTGAGATGGCGGCCCTCGTTTTTTCATTCCTAGTTGGAGAGTTCATCCGGTGGTACCGCAGTTTTATCCGTAGGGCCATGCATTTAGCATGGTGGGCCGAACCCAGGGGATATACCTGAGCAGTGGAAATTTGTGACTGCCGGCTTGCGCGCTCAGTCCGGTTCTTCCGGTCAGTTGCAACTTGACCCCGTCCAGGCTCGGGAGTCGCGGGCTGAAGGGAGCAACTCTCCATGGAATTCCAGGACAAGGTTTTGAAGTGTATCGACTGCGGCGCTGACTTCGTTTTTACCGCTGGGGAACAATTGTTCTTCCACGATAAGCAGTTCAAGAACGAACCCAAACGTTGTAAAGTCTGCAAATCTAAACGCGCCTCCACCCTGGGAACCACCGCGCCAGGTAACTATTCCAAGGTGGAGACCCGAACCAGTTGTTCCGGGTGTGGGAAGGAGACCACCGTACCCTTCAAACCTACGCAGGGTCGGCCAGTCTTCTGTCGGGAGTGCTTCCAGCAACGCCGAACCAGCGCTGCCACTGCCTGACCAGTCGCATTTCAGTCATCCTATAGCGCCAGCTACCTCCGTGCCGCGGACGCAAAGCGGTTGTGTGTCTCTCCACACCTGATTTAGCTTTGGTAGAAGGAATACTGATGCGCCTTTGGTTCCAGCTTTTCGTAACCATTCTGATCTTAAGCGCTCCCGCCTTGCCGGCTACAGGCCAAACTATAGCCTTCCACAATGTTTCCTGGAGCCCTCAGCAGCTGGCGACGGGATCGCCTTGCCTGTTCAAGGTCGAACTGCAAGGTTCGCCTTCCAGTTTGAGCGCCAAGTGGATGGGACATGAGATCACCTTCTTCCAGGGTAATGCCCATGTCTGGTACGGACTCGCGGGCATTGACGTCGAGGCAAAATCTGGCACTTACAAGCTCGCGCTTGAGGCAGCCCTCCCCGACGGAAAGCTGATTCACGACGAGCAGACAATTTTTGTGGAGCCCGCGAAGTACAAGATCGAAACTCTGCGCGTCCCTGACCGCTACGTCCAGCCCGATCAGGAGACCTTACGCCGCATCGCCGCCGACAAGGAAATCAAGAACGCCGCCTTCGCGCACCAGATCGCGGAGCCGGAGTGGTCCGGTACGTTCGTCGCTCCCATTGACTCCACCGTCTCGGAAGGATTTGGCACGCGCCGCACCTTCAACGGAAAACTCGCCAGCATTCACCGTGGTCTGGACTATCACGCCAAGCCCGGTTCGCCGGTGACAGCAGCCAATTCCGGCGAGGTGGTTCTCGCCCGCGAACTCTTTTACGAAGGCAACTGCGTCATCATCGACCACGGACAGCAGTTCATGACCCTCTACATGCACCTGTCGAAACTGGAGGTCAGCGAAGGCGAGAAGGTTGAGAAGGGCCAGCAGATTGGACTCAGCGGCGCCACCGGCCGCGCCACCGGACCACATCTTCACCTGGCCGTGCGTTGGCAGGGCGCCTATCTGGACCCCGCCCAACTGTTGACGTTGCCACTTCCCAATCTGCCACCGGCGCTTTCTTCCAAGCGTGGCGCCGAATAGACGACAGCAAGTCATCGCCTGATCGCCACCCAATTTGGCGCTGTTGACATTCCGGTGCAAAGGCCGAGGTTGGGAAGAAGTTAAGACGGACGATGATCGAGTCCCGCCTACAGCCATAGTTGTATAGCCGATAGTGTCGGGACGGCGATGAGATAGCTCAGCGCTTCAGAGGCTGTCACGAAACTCGGTCCCCGCTGGCATCGGTGGAACAAACCGCGCGAAATCAAGTGCCGAAGGCACGGCATAATCTAGCCCAGCACGGAGCCGAAGGCGCAGTGCTGGGTGAAGTCGGAAAAAATCTCCGAGTCGCGTAGCGACGGCAGGGTTTCGTAACCGCCTCGTCAGCGCGGGTGATTGAGCCCCTTCAGGGGCGGCAGACGGGAATGTCAACCGAGATGCTCTTAGATCGCCGTTGAGATTTACTCTGCCGGCTTGCTCGCGGCCCGACGTTCTGACTTTACGACTCCGGGACTGACCACTTTGCCGCTGGCGGCTTTGCGTGACGGCTGGGCAGTTTTATGGTCCTGGTGCGTGATCAGCAGAGCTTCCAGCTGGCGCAGGAGCTCGGGAGTATTGACCGGCTTCACCAGCAACGAATGCGCCCCGTTGTCCCGCCACTCACTCCCCAGCGTGGGATAAGCCGTAAGCAGGGCGGTAGCGGGATTGTAGGCTTGCTGACGGGCGGCGCGAATCACGTCATAGCCCGAGGTTTCGTTCTCCATCCGCATGTCGGTGATGACCATCTCGAAGACGCCGTTCTTCAACTTGTGCTGCGCTTCCTTGGCCGATGCGGCAGTCTCCACTTCAAACCCGTTCATTTCCAGGATGGCACGAAGCGTGAGCAGGATTGCCAATTCATCATCAACGAGGAGAATGCGGCGTTTCATGAGAACTCCAGAATCTGAGTCGTCAGCCGTGGTAGCGGCTTTTTTGATGCGAGATTCGCCAGTTTAGTTGCTGCCGACGATGTCCATCCGCTCGCGCCAGTCAGTATTTCGTGATCGTAACATCTTCGGCGGCCGAGTGCGCAAGCCGATTCCACATCTATAGCTCAGTATAATAGCTTGGTGGCGCCTTCTCGTACTTATCACGTGGAGAACTTCGGATGCCGCGCCACCCAGGCGGACGGCGCCAGCATCGAGCGCCAGTTGCTCGACCGCGGGTTGCTGCGCGCTGGCAACGCCGATGCCGCCGAAGTCGTCATCCTCAATACCTGCACGGTTACCGCATCGGCCGATCAGGATGCCCGCGCCGCCATTCGTCGCATTCACCGCGAGAATCCTGGTGCCGAGATCCTGGTGACGGGCTGCTATGCCCAGCGCGCTCCGCAGGAATTGTCGGCGCTGCCCGGCGTCAGCCTGGTCGTAGGCAATTCGCATAAGCACGAATTGGCAAACTACGTTTCTCCTCTGGCCGGCGACACCGGATTTGTTCCCCTGACGCAACTTGGCAGCACTGTCGCGCCCAACGTCATCGTGGGTGACATTTTCGCTCATACTGAACTGACAGCCGCGCCCGTGTTCGAGAGCGGTTCATTCGAGAAGACGCGTCCCAACCTCAAAGTGCAGGATGGCTGCAATAATCGCTGCTCCTTCTGCATCATTCCGTATGTGCGCGGCAAGAGCCGCTCGCTAAAGCTGGACCAGGTGTCACGCGAAGTCGACGCCTTGGTCGCTGGCGGTTATCGCGAGATTGTGCTGTCGGGGATTAATCTTGGCCGCTGGGGGCGTGAGCTACGGCCGCAGATGCGGTTCTCCGATATGCTGCACACGATTCTGCAGCATACATCGATCGAGAAGCTCCGCATCAGTTCAGTCGAACCCATGGACTGGACGAACGAGTTGATCGACCTGGTCGCCTCGTCGCCTCGAATCTGCAAGCACGCGCACGTGCCGCTGCAATCGGGCAGCGACAAGATTCTGCGAAAGATGCATCGCAAATACCGCCCGTGGCATTATGCCGATCGCATCGAACGCATTCGCCGCGCCATGCCCGATGCTGCCATTGGCGCCGATGTGATGGTTGGATTCCCCGGCGAGAGCGACGCCGACTTCGAAGAAACGCGTGCGTTCATTGAGCGCCTGCCGTTTACCTATCTCCACGTCTTCACCTACTCGTCGCGTCCGGGAACGCCGTCAGCAGAAATGCCCGACCAGGTTCCAGTGCAAGTGGCGCGCGAACGTAATCGTGTGTTACGCGAGCTGATCGCGGGGAAGAAACAAACGTTCATGCAGTCATTCGTGGGCCGCGAAGTAGAAGCCATCACGCTGACTCACTATGATGGCGAGTTTACCGAAGCGCTTACCGGCAACTATCTCAAGTTGCTGGTATGGGGCGAACGTGACTCGAATGAACTGGTCCGACTGCCGGTCACTGGAACACGAGGGGATGCTCTAGTCGCTTCGCAAAGGACCGCATAATCGAAAGAGTGTCATCCCGATAGATGTCATCTCGACAGAGCGCCTTCCCAATGAAGTGTTATCCCGACCAAGTGTCATCCGTACGGAGTGTCGTCCCGACCAAGTGTCATCCCTATGGAGTGTCGTCCCGACCAAGTGTCATCCCAATGGAGTGTCGTCCCGACCAAGTGTCATCCCAATGGGTGTCATCCCGACCAAGGACTTTAGTCCGCGTGGAGGGACCTGCTGTTCGCCTGCCGCGTGACGATGCGCAGAGAAAAGCAGGTCCCTCGACTGCGTTTGATCTCATAACGAGGTTGGCCCCAAACCGGGTAGTCTGTTTTTTTGCGAAAGGCAGAGGACCCAGAAGGAGCCAACCATGTGGATTATAGGTTGTGATTTTCATTCTGGGTTTCAGCAGGT
>JBAVSY010000029.1:0-37130 GCA_049695855.1 Candidatus Korobacteraceae bacterium
GCTTCAATGGTTTCACACAATACGGCGTCGGGATCGGGTTGCGCATTCCGCACTACAGCCACATCCTGGAGAAGAAGCCGGTCGTCGACTGGTTCGAAATCATCTCCGAAAATTTCATGATTGACGGCGGGCGCCCGCTAGCGGTGCTCGACCAGATCCTCGAGCAGTACCGCGTGGTACAGCACGGTGTCTCCATGTACTTCGGCTCGGTTGAGCCTCTGAACCGCGAGCATCTGAAGCGTCTAAAGGCGTTGGTGCGACGCACCAGAACGCCGTGGCTCTCCGACCATCTCTGCTGGGGCAGCGTGGATGGCACCTACTCGCACGACTTGCTGCCCATGCCGTACACCTTCGAAGCAGCGGCCAAGACGGCGCAGAAAATTCGTGAGGCCCGCGATTTCCTCGAGGTTCCGGTGGTCGTCGAAAACGTGAGCAGCTATGCCGAGTTTCACGCCTCGGAGATGACGGAGTGGCAATTCCTGACGGAAGTTGTGGAGCGCGCCGATTGCGGGATTCTGCTTGATGTCAACAATATTTATGTTTCATCACGCAATCACAGCTTCGATCCGTTTGAGTACGTGAACAACGTGCCGCACGACCGGGTGGCACAGATCCACATCGCCGGCCACTCAAAGTTTGAGAAGTACATCCTCGACACGCACGACCATCCGGTGATCGATCCGGTGTGGAACTTGTATGCGCGAGCCACTGAACTGACCGGTCCGACGGCGACCCTGCTGGAGTGGGACGACCGCATTCCGTCGTTCGAGGAAGTTCACAACGAGGCGCTGAAGGCAAACCGTTACGTTGCCGAAAGAGTAAGGGCGTGATGGAACTCGATCGCATCCAGCGCACGATGTTCGACGCCGTCCGGCAGCCTTTGACTGTTGCCGAGGGCATGCGGCAACGTACGCGCGACGGCAAATCGCTTCGTGTCATCGCGAATGAGATCATCAAGCCCAACGACCGGCTGACTTCCTTTGAGCGGCTGGAGATTTACAACCGGCAATACTGGTTCCGAATTCTGTCAGCTCTTTCGGAAGACTTTCCCGGACTGCGCGCTATCGTCGGAGAGCGCCACTTCGAGAAGCTCGCCACCGCTTACCTGCTGGACTGCCCGTCGCGGTCGTTCACCATGCGCAATCTGGGCTCACGGCTGGAAGCGTGGCTGCGCGCACATTCCCAGCACATCGCGAGGTTCGAGCAGATCGCGCTCGACATGGTGCGTCTGGAGTGGGCTGAAATCGAGGCTTTCGACGAGGCAGGCAAGCCCAAGTTGACCGAAGCCGAGCTGCCTGGCCTTGGCCCCGATCCGAAGTTTGAGTTGCAGCCCTACGTCCGGCTGCTCGATGTCCGCTATCCGGTTGACGATCTGCTGATCCGCGTCCGCCGCGAAGGACAAGAGGCCGACATCGCCAGCAACGCGGTCACAGAACGGATTCGGCCGCATGCAAGGCGGCGCCGATTACCAAAGCCGGAGCGCATTTTCCTGGCCGTGCATCGCGCGGAAAATTCGGTGTACTTCAAGCGAATCGACAAAGAAGCGTTCACCATCCTTTGTGCTCTGCGCGACGGCAAGCGGCTTTCCGAGGCCATCGATGCGGTGGACTGGAGCGACCGACCTCTCGAGGATGCCTCGGCGGCCGTACAACAGTGGTTCGCCTACTGGTCCGCGCAGGGCTGGTTCTGCAAAACAGGCAACAAGCTAGGTGAAGAACGATGACAAGTTTCGCAAGTCGGATCCAGAAGGCTTACTCCCTCTTCGTGCGCGGCGCCAACTCGCTGCAATCCGCATTCCTTCTCTTCGTGCGCCTTTACTGGGGATGGCAATTCGCGGTGGACGGCTGGGGCAAACTGCACAACTTACCGAGAGTCATCGAATACTTCGGCAGCCTTGGGTTGCCGGCGCCCGGTCCGACTGCGCTCTTCGTCTCGATTCTCGAATTGGTCGGTGGCGTCTTACTTGCGCTGGGACTCGGAAGTCGCGTCATCGCCCTGTTGTTGACCGCTAACATGACCGTGGCGTACATTACCGGCGATCGCGCGGCGTTGCTGTCCATCTTCTCCGACCCGGACAAGTTCTCCGCCGCCGCTCCGTTTACATACCTCATGGCATCGCTGATCGTTTTGATTTTCGGCGCGGGGCTTTTTTCCTTAGATGCTTTTATTGAGCGCCTGTGGCCATCCTTATTCTCCAGCTCGGGTTCGTCTTCATCGCCAACACCGACGCAGGGTGAGCGCACCGTCGCTCGGTAGGTCCGTCTGAAGTTTTTCTCTCTAGTGACGTTGCTGATTCTGTTCTCAGGTAGGGAGCGGTGCGTTCCCGAGTCGTGGGCGGCTAACTCCGCCGATAGCACACAAACAATCTCCGTTTGTGGTTCTGACATCGACATCAGCCTGAAGGGCGACACGCAGGACATCTCGCGCGATGTTTTAGTGAACTGGGTCAAGCGCGCCGCCACCGCCGTCTGCACCTATTACGGCAAGTATCCTGTCCCTCAGGTTGCTCTCAAAGTGCATGTACAGGGCGGTCCTGGCGTTCATCACGGCGTCACTTATCCCGCCGGCACGGGTGGTTTGATCAGGATTTCTGTGGGCGCTGCAACTACCCTGGCACAGTTCGACAGTGACTGGACACTGACGCACGAGATGATCCATCTGACGTTCCCCTCTATGGCGGAAAACCACCATTGGATCGAAGAAGGCATAGCGGTTTACGTTGAACCCATCGCGCGGGTACAAGCCGGCCAGCTTTCTGCCAAACAAATGTGGGCTGATCTGCTTCGTGACATGCCACAAGGCGAACCGCAAGCGGGAGATCAGGGGCTCGATCATACCCACACCTGGGGACGCACCTATTGGGGTGGCGCCATGTTTTGTCTGCTCGCCGACGTGCAGATTCGGGAGCAAACACACAATCGCAAAGGCTTGCAGGATGCCTTGCGTGGCATTCTCAATGCTGGCGGCGTGATCACCCAGGATTGGAGCATCGAGCGCGCGCTGGCCGTGGGCGACAAGGCAACCGGTACGACGGTGCTTACCGATCTCTATTCCCAGATGCGCGACAAACCAATACCCGTCGATCTTGCGGCTCTATGGCAGAGGCTGGGGATCCAACGCAAATCCGACGCTTCCGTAGACCTCATTTCCAGCGCACCTTTGGCTGACATTCGCGAAGCCATCACGCGCCCGCAGAAAATGGCGACGGCCAATCCCGGCATTACCCGCGTCGTGTCAAGAATCGGGCCGCGTTACTGGATGCAACGAGGCCCTGTAGCATAAGCTAATGATAATAAATGGATTTATATGGTGCGAAAGGGGGGACTCGAACCCCCACGGTTTTACCCGCCAGATCCTAAGTCTGGTGCGTCTGCCAATTCCGCCACTTTCGCAATGCTGCTAAACACAATAATTGAAGCACGTTAGGCTACGCGGTCCCGCCAGGCGCCACAACCGGCAATCGCCTCGATGACCGAGAAGCTCGCCGATCCACCCCGGCCATCACGAGTCTAGACGCAAACGTGTGACGGTTGCAATGCCACGTAAGCACGCCTGAGTCCTTCAGGGTCGGCTTGAACCAGTCTTTATGGTCTCCTTAGCTTCTCTTTGTCTTCATTCAGGAACACCCATTGGGGATCCGGGTTGTTGCCCTCGTCAACGTCTGGCGGAATGGCGGAGCGCATTTACGACCGTCCGATTCACTGATTTGATAATTACCGTATTGCCAGTAGCGTTTATCCACACCGGCTGAGTACGCATCGCGTGCGAAAGTGATGGCGAACCCGGTGCAGACCAATCCGGCCTTCATCGCGGCCATTGGACTTGAGGTCAAGACGCTTGTAAGCGTTCAGATTCTTCCCGGCGGCGGGTGCGCAAGCGGAATTCGTCGGAGAAGGAGATCGTCGGGGCCGCACCTGATGCGGGCCTGGCGACGGGCCGCTCGAGTACAGGGCGTTTTTGCCGTCGGCGCACGAAGATTCCGTCGAGCTGAAAACGAGTCGGGCGAGGAATCTGGCCAGGACTTCTGGCGCTGTTTGGCAGAACGTAATTGGTTAAGATTTGCAACAAAAAGCCAGCAATCCCTACGCCCGGCGTTTCCGCGGCATCCAACCGAGATGGCTCTCTTTCTGCCCGCGCATACGCCCTGTCCCTGCGGCCACCTGTCGGAAGAGGAAGCCACGAAGTGGGTAGATCGAAATAGGAAACATTGCTTTTCGGCCTCAGCAACTGTAGCGGGTCACGCCGGGTTCTAGAAACATTGGCTCTGCGAATGACGCCTCGGCGGGTTCCAGGAACCAGGAGTTGAATTCCGAGCCTCGATAGCTGCATCATGCCAGACGCAATGCAAGACAACAGCACTACCTCAAAGCAAAACGACGTTCACGTCCCACCGGATCACCTGCTGCCTCCCTCCACTTCCGGCTCGCCCCCGAAGCGGCGCCACCGCTGGGTCTGGATCGTGGTTCTGCTGTTGTTCGCCGCTTTGTTTTACGTAATCTTGCGGCACGGATCGGGAGCTCCGGCGACCGCGCAATCCGGCGGCCGTCACGCCATGTTCGGCCCGGTACCGGTCACCACGGCTACTGCCAAGTTGGGCAGCATCGGCGTGTACCTGGAGGCGATCGGCACCGTTACCCCGGTCTACACCGATTCGATTACCGCGCAAGTCACCGGCGTCATCACGGCAGTGCATTATCGCGAAGGTCAGCTGGTTCATAAGGGTGACTCGCTGATCGATCTCGACGCCCGACCCTATGAGGCGCAAGTGGTGCAGGCGCAAGGTGCTTTGGAGCGCGATCAGAATCTGTTGGCGGAAGCCCAGATGGATCTGAAGCGCTATCAGGACGCCTGGAAGCGCAACGCCATTCCGCGACAGACTCTCGAAGACCAGGAAAAACTCGTCCTGCAATATCAAGGCACCGTCAAGAACGATCAAGGCACCCTGCAGTATGACCAGGTGCAGGTGGCCTATTGCCACATTACTTCGCCCATCAATGGCCGGGTTGGGCTTCGCCTGGTCGATCCCGGAAATCTGGTCACCGCGAATGGAACAACCGCCCTGCTGGTGATCACGCAGATCCAGCCAATCACGGTGGTTTTCACTCTGGCGGAAGACAATCTGGACGAAGTTGTCACCCAGATGCAGCATGGCAACAAGCTACCGGTGGAAGCCTGGGACCGGCAGATGACGAAACAAATCGCTGCCGGCCAGCTCACCACCACCGACAACCAGATCGATACGGCTACCGGAACCCTTAAGCTGCGCGCGACCTTTCAGAACCAGGACGGTGCCCTGTTTCCCAACCTGTTTGTGAATACCCGCCTGAAGGTGAAGACGCTGGACAACCAGGTGCTCGTACCCTCTTCGGCGGTGCAGCACAACGGCGACGTCGCTTTTGTTTATCTGATCCAGAACGAGCAGGCAAAAATTACCAACGTGAAAACCGGCGTGTCCGATTCGGGCATGGTCGCCGTGCAGGGCATCAAGGCCGGAGATGTTGTAGCCGACAGCAGCTTTGAGAAACTGCAGAACGGCTCCAAGATCACCATCTCGAAGGTGAAGTTGCCGTCTAGTTCCAGCGATGAGAGTACAGCTCCATGAGTTTGAGCCCATCGCGTCCCTTCATTTTGCGGCCCGTGGCCACGTCGCTTCTGATGGCCGCGATTCTGCTGGTGGGAGTGGTCGCCTACACGCAGTTACCGGTTTCGGCGCTGCCGGAAGTGGACTATCCCACCATTCAGGTGCTCACTCTGTATCCCGGCGCCAGCCCGGACGTAATGGCCAGTACGGTCACGGCTCCGCTGGAACGGCAGTTCGGCGAGATGCAGGGACTCAGCCAGATGACCTCGACCAGTTCCGGGGGCGTCTCGGTAATCGTGCTGCAATTCAATCTCTCGCTGGGCATTGACGTTGCCGAAGAGGAAGTGCAGTCGGCGATCAATGCCGCGCAAAGTTTTCTGCCCGCCGATTTGCCCACGCCGCCGATCTACAACAAAACCAATCCTGCGGACGCTCCGGTTCTCACGTTGGCGATTACTTCGGCGACCATGCCGCTGTCGGAAGTCGAAGACCTGGTCGACACCCGCCTTGCGCCGAAGATCTCGCAACTCAACGGAGTCGGACTGGTCAGCATCAGCGGCGGCCAGAAGCCCGCGATCCGCATCCAGGTCAACCCGGTCGCTCTGTCGTCTTACGGAATCAACATGGAAGATGTGCGGACGGCGCTGATCAATGCCAGCGTCAACGCCGCCAAGGGTAACTTCGACGGGCCGCGGCAGGATTACCAGATCGACGCCAACGATCAAATCACCGTCGCCAAAGATTACAAGAACGTGTTGATTGCCTTCCGCAACAACGCGCCGGTTTTCGTCAGAGATGTCGCCAATGTCATCAATGGCGTGGAGAACGATCGGCAAGCGGCCTGGATGAACCAAACGCCGGCCATCATTCTCAACATCCAGCGGCAGCCGGGGGCAAACACCATCGCGGTGGTCAAGGCCATCAAGCAGATCCTGCCCCAGCTGGAGACCAATCTTCCGGCATCGATCAGCGTGACTACGCTCACCGACCTCACCACCAGCATTCAAGCCTCCATCGACGATGTCGAATTCGAGTTGATGGTCACCGTAGGGCTGGTGGTGCTGGTCATTTTCATATTTCTGCGCAGCATTTACGCCACCATCATTCCCAGCGTGGCTGTGCCGCTCTCGCTGATCGGCACCTTTGCGGTGATGTACCTGCTGGGCTACAGCCTGGACAATTTGTCGCTGATGGCGCTCACCATCTCAACCGGATTCGTGGTCGACGACGCCATCGTGATGATCGAAAACATCTCGCGCTTCATTGAGGAAGGAGACCGTCCGCTGGAAGCCGCGCTCAAGGGCGCAGAGCAGATCGGCTTCACCATCGTCTCGCTGACGGTTTCGCTGATCGCCGTGCTGATCCCGCTGCTGTTCATGGGCGACGTGGTCGGAAGGCTGTTCCGCGAATTCGCCGTGACGTTGGCGGTCACCATCATCATCTCCGCCATCGTGTCTTTGACCCTGACCCCGATGATGTCGTCGCGCATCCTGCGTTACCAGCCGGAGCAGCAGCAGACGCGTTTTTATCGCTGGTCCGAGCACGCCTTTGAACGCATGATCGCGTTCTACGGCCGCACCCTGAGGGTCGTGCTCGATCATCAGCCGCTCACGCTGCTAATTGCGGTGGGCACGCTGGTACTGACTGTGCTCCTGTACATCATCATTCCCAAAGGATTCTTCCCGGTGCAGGATACGGGCGTGATCCAGGGAATTTCCCAGGCGCCGGAATCGACATCGTTTGCGGCCATGTCCCAGAAGCAGCAAGCGCTGGCCAAAGTCATCCTGCAAGATCCCGCGGTTGAAAGCCTCTCCTCGTTCATCGGCGCCGACGGCACCAACACCACCCTTAACAGCGGACGCATGTCCATCAACTTGAAGCCGCTGAGTGTGCGCCATATCAGCGCTTCCGATGTGATCCGCCGGCTTTCGCACAGCCTGCAGCAAGTCCAGGGAATCCAGCTCTACATGCAGCCGGTGCAGAACATCACGGTGGATGACCGCGTCAGCCGCACCCAGTACCAGTACACGCTGGAGGATCCCGATAGCAACGAGCTGAACGAGTGGACCGACAAGTTCGTCGGCAAGTTGAAAGGGCTGAAGGAAATTGAGGACGTCGCCACCGATCAGCAGACCAACGCGCGCGCGCTGTATCTCTCGATTGATCGGGTGACGGCGTCGCGGCTGGGCATTGCGCCTTACACCATCGACAACACGCTCTACGACGCCTATGGCCAGCGGCAGATCAACACCCTTTACACGCAGCTCAATCAATACCACGTGATTCTGGAAACGCAGCCAAGCTGGCAGCAGACGCCCTCCAATCTTGGCTACCTTTACATCCAGTCGAACGCTTCCTCGGGATCGTCGGGCGCGAGCGCGGTATCGTCCTTTTCAGCGTCGGCATCGGCCTCGGCCGGCTCCAATGCCACCACGACCTCGGTGCTGTACACGCCCTCGACGGCGACGCTGACCCCGCCGGCCACCGCGCTCTATCCCTCGCCGCCGGCGCCGGCCCCTAACACCGCCTCCACTTCAACCCCCGCGAATGCGGTACCGCTGAATACCTTCACGCATCTGCAAACGACAACCGAAGCGCTCACCATCAATCATCAGGGACAGTTCCCGGCGGTTACCGTCTCGTTTAATCTGGGGCCGAACGCGGCGCTGGGCGATGCCATCGAGGCAATCGATAAGGTTGCCGGCGACATTCACTTCCCTGCCAGCCTGCAGTCGGATTTCCAGGGAACGGCGGCCGCCTTCAAGAATTCGCTGACCAATGAGCCGCTGCTGATCCTGGCTGCGCTGGTCACGGTCTACATCGTGCTCGGCGTGTTGTATGAAAGCTTCATTCACCCCATCACCATTCTTTCCACTCTGCCTTCAGCCGGCGTGGGAGCGCTGCTGGCGCTCATTCTGTTCCGCCAGAGTTTGAGCGTCGTCGCCATTATCGGCATCATCTTGCTCATCGGTATTGTGAAGAAGAACGGAATTCTGATCGTCGACTTCGCCTTGGAAGCCGAGCGCGAAGAGGGAAAGGACGCGACCGAGGCGATCTACGAAGCCAGCCTGCTGCGTTTCCGCCCGATCATGATGACTACCATGGCCGCGCTGCTGGGCGGACTTCCGCTGGCCCTGGGCCGAGGCCTGGGGTCTGAGCTGCGCCGTCCGCTGGGCATCGCCATCGTCGGCGGATTGCTGGTCAGCCAGGTTCTGACGCTCTATACCACGCCGGTCATCTATATCTTCTTCGACAAGTTGGGTAGGCGCGTCACCGGACGCAAACCTCGCAGCCTGAATGGCACGCCGGCACCGTCGCCGAAACCGGAGCAGGTATGAACATCTCTGCTCCCTTCATCCATCGCCCAGTAGCCACCACGCTGCTTACTGTCGCTGTGGCGATTGCGGGAGCGGTGGCGTTCGTCCAGCTGCCGGTGGCTCCGCTACCGCAAGTAGATTTTCCCACCATTTCGGTCAACGCCAGCCTGCCCGGCGCCAGCGCGCAAATCATGGCGTCTTCCGTCGCCACTCCGCTGGAGCGCCAGCTCGGCCACATCGCCGACGTCAGCGAGATGACGTCGTCCAGTTCGCTGGGAAGCACGTCCGTCACCCTGCAGTTCGATCTTAGCCGCGACATCGACGGCGCAGCGCGTGATGTCGAAGCCGCCATCAACGCGGCCCGAACCTACCTGCCCACCAACCTGCCGCAGAATCCCTCGTACCGCAAGGTGAATCCCGCCGATTCGCCGATCATGGTCCTGAACCTCACCTCCGACAAGTACGACGTAACCAAGCTCTACGATGAAGCGTCGACGGTGCTGGAACAGAAGCTGTCACAGATTCAGGGAGTGGGCCAGGTCTTCGTCGGCGGTGGCGCCACGCCGTCGGTGCGGGTGGAGGCCAATCCCACCAAGCTGGCCAGCTTCGGGCTTACGCTGGCCAACGTGCAATCGGTTCTAAGCTTGCAGAACACGCTGCAGCCCCGCGGCCAGATCTCCAACAACCGCGAAACCCTGGACATCATCACCAACGATCAGATCTCGCATGCCGACGATTACAAGCCTCTGATCGTGGGCTATCACAACGGCAATGCGGTTCGCCTCTCCGATGTCGCCGACGTGGTCGACTCCACCCAAAACATCCGCACCGCCGGCTACATGGACGGAATGAAGTCGGTGGTGGTCATCGTCTTTCGCCAGCCGGGCGCCAACATTATCCAGACGGTCGAGCGCATTTACGCGCAACTGCCGTTTCTGGAGGCGGTGCTGCCGCAAGGCATCCACTTCACCATCACTTTCGATCGCACCACCACCATCCGGGCCTCGGTGCATGACGTCGAGATGACGCTGCTGATCTCCATCTGCCTGGTGGTGGTCATCGTCTTCGTTTTTCTGCGCAGCGCGCGCGCCACCTTTATTCCCGCCGTGGCCGTGCCGGTGTCGCTGATTGGCACCTTCGCCGGAATGTATCTGTTTGGCTTCAGCCTGGACAACCTGTCGCTCATGGCGCTTACCATTTCGACCGGTTTTGTGGTCGACGACGCCATCGTGGTCATGGAAGACATCTCCCGCCATCTGGAAAACGGCATGGACCCTTTCGCCGCCGCCCTCAAAGGCGCGCGGGAAATCGGTTTCACCGTCTTTTCCATCAGCATTTCCCTGATCGCCGTCTTCATTCCCATCCTGATGATGGGCGGCATCGTCGGCCGGCTGTTCCGCGAGTTCGCCATCACCCTTTCGACCGCGATTCTGGTCTCCATGGTGATTTCGCTGACCACAACTCCCACTATGTGCGCCCATCTGCTCAAGGCCCACAAACCGGAAGAGAAGCACAATCGCCTGTACCGTTTGAGCGAGAAATTCTTTGGCGGCATGCTCTCGGTCTATCGCCACTCGTTATCCTGGGCGCTGGAGAATTCCGCGCTGATGCTGATCGTGCTGGCGCTGACCATCGCGTTAAACGTGATCGTCATCATTAAAATTCCCAAGGGATTTTTCCCCACCCAGGACACCGGAGGACTGGTCGGCGGCGTACAAGGGCCGCAGGACGCGTCGTTTCCGTTCATGAATTATTCGATTCTGCAGTTGGTGAAGATCATCAAGGCCGATCCCGCGGTGGCCCACGTCAACGCCTACACCGGCGGCAATGGCGCCAGCAATGGCGGCTTTCTTTACATTGCCCTGAAACCTCTGAGCGAGCGAAACGCCAGCGCCATGCAGGTGATCAACCGGCTTCGGCCCAAGATGAACCGGCTGCCCATCGCCTCCGCGTTTCTTCAGCCCATCCAGGATGTGCGCATCGGCGGCCGCTCCAGCAACGCGCTCTATCAATACACCGTCCAATCCGACAACATCCCCGACCTGGCGCACTGGGGTCCAATTCTGTTCGCGAATATCAAGAAGCTGCCCGGCCTGCAGGATGTCAATACCGATCAACAGAACGGCGGATTGCAGGAATATCTCAACTACGATCGCGTGGCCGCGGCCCGATTCGGCCAGACCGCCAGCTCGCTCGACCACCTTCTTTATTCGGCGTTCGGCCAGTCGGAAGTCTCGGTGATTTATACCCCGCTCAACCAGTATTACGTAGTGCTGGAAGCCGCGCCGCAGTACTGGCAATCGCCCGCGGGATTGAATAGCATCTACCTCAACCCAGGAGGTCCGGCATCGTCCAGCGGGAGGGCGGGGATCAACAACATTGCATCCCTGGCGACGGTGAGCAACAATCAAACCGGCACCACGCCGCTGCAGGTCAATCACACCGGCCTGTTCCCTTCAATAACGGTCTCGTTCAACCTGGCGCCCGGCGTCTCCCTGAGCCAGGCCACGCAAGAAGTGCAGCAGATGGAGCAGCGCCTGGGGCTGCCGTCGACCGTGCGCGGCTTCTTCGCCGGAACCTTGCAGGCTTATCAGCAATCGCTTTCCAGCGAGCCCTTGCTGATCCTGACCGCAGTGCTGGCGGTGTACATCGTGCTCGGCATTTTGTATGAGAGTCTGGTTCATCCCTTAACGATTATCTCGACCTTGCCGTCGGCAAGCGTAGGCGCCATGCTGGCGCTGATGCTGTTTCACATGGACCTGAACGTCATCTCTATTATCGGCATCGTGCTGCTGATCGGCATCGTCAAGAAGAACGCCATCATGATGATTGATTTTGCCCTGATGGCCGAGCGCAACGAAGGCAAACGTCCCGCTGATGCGATCTTCGAGGCTTGCATCCTGCGCTTCCGGCCGATTCTGATGACCACCATGGCCGCGATCTTCGGCGCGCTGCCGCTGGCCCTGGGCACCGGCACAGGATCGGAAATGCGACGCCCGCTCGGCATCACCATCGTAGGTGGTTTGCTGCTCAGCCAACTGATTACGCTTTATACGACGCCGGTGGTTTATCTGACGCTCGATCGTTTGCGTCTGCGCGTGCGGGGCCGGCAGCGCGACAGCTTCCACCCGTCGGCCGAGCCGATAACACCGTGAGAAGAGATAGGAGAAGGCGAGCGACGAAAGCGAGATCGATATGACGAATGGCAAGCTACGAGCGATCCTTCCGGTCAGCGCTGCTGCGGGTTTACTCCTGCTCAGCGGATGTGTCGTTGGACCCAAGTACCATGCGCCCACTCCGCCCGTCGCGACCGCGCCGAATTACAAGGAGTCGTCGGCGAATTTCCAGGCCACCGAAGGCTGGAAGGTCGCCAGCCCGCAGGAGGGCATGCTACGCGGCAAATGGTGGGAAGTGTTTAAGGATCCGGACCTGAATGCGCTGGAAGACCAGCTCGAAATCAACAATCAAAATATCAAGGAGTATTTCCAGAATTTCATGGAATCTCGGGCTCTGATAGCCGAGGCGCGCGCCTTATATTGGCCCACGGTCACAGCCGGGCCGTCCTGGACTCGCCAGAAATCCTCGGGCACGCTGACCAATTCCACCCAGGCAAACACCGGACAAACCAGCACCCTCATCTCTTTCCCGGTGGACGTTTCCTGGACGCCCGACTTCTGGGGCAAGATTCGCAATCAGGTACGGGAAGGGCAATATGCCGCGCAGGTCAGCGCCGCCGACCTGGAAGTTGAACGGCTCACGGAGGAAGCTAGTCTGGCGCAATATTATTTCGAGATCCGCGGCCAAGATGCGCTGGAAAAGATTCTGCAGGACACTGTGGTTGCCGATCAGAAGCTGCTGGATCTGACCCAGGCACTCTACGATACCGGCATTGATGACTACTCTGCGGTGGTAGCTGCCCAGACCACGCTGCAAAGCACGCAGGCCGCCGCCATCAACGTAGGCGTGGCGCGGGCGCAATATGAACATGCCATCGCGGTGCTGCTGGGCCGCGTGGCCACGGACTTCTCCATCGCCAAACAGCCTCTGCTCACCACCCCGCCGGCGATTCCGGTGGGCGTGCCGGCACAATTGCTGGAGCGCAGACCGGATGTTGCCGCCGCCGAGCGCACGCTGGCCGAGGCCAACGCGGTCATCGGCATCGGCTATGGAGCGTTTTTTCCCGACGTGACGCTGTCGGCTTCGGGCGGATTCGAAAGCTCGAATTTCTCCCACTGGTTCACCTGGCCCAGCCGCTTCTGGTCCATCGGTCCGGCCCTCTCGCAAACCCTCTTTAACGGCGGACTCTACCGCGCCGAACTGCATCAGTACACGGCCATCTACAATGCCGACGTCGCGACTTATCGCCAAACTGTCCTGACCGCCTTCCAGCAAGTCGAGGATTATCTGTCGGGCACGCGCATCTACTCGCAGCAGTTGCTGAGCCAGCAGGCGGCGGTGAAATCCGCGCAGACCCTGCTCGACCTCGAGGTGGGCCGTTACGAGACGGGCATTGACCCGTACATCGACGTGGTCACGGCACAAACCACGCTGCTCACCGATCAGGAAAGCTTGGCGACGGTGCACATTGACCTCATGGTGTCGGCGGTCGACCTGATTGAGGCACTGGGCGGCGGATGGGACACCTCGCAGCTGCCCACGCCGTCCCAGGTCTCGCAGAAGACCTCCTCGGCCGATTACAAACTGCAGCACTGACCGCCAAGGCCTCCTAAGGCTTGCATTTTGAAAGAGGGCCGGGCGTGCACACAATCCGGCCGAGAAATCGAGGTGAGTCTGCTGCGAAGCCCCGGCAATAACAATGTTCCGGCAATGACATGCGCTTGATCTGGAAATGACACCGGTAATCGATGCATTCCAAGCGAGTTATTTTCGTGGCGCAACAGATCTGCCGCTCACCGACGGCCGCATGCTGAGAGAATGGATTCATCGAGAGCTTTAACGGTCGGTTCTTTGAACTAAAGATGGGGGCAACTCAGTCGCTCTAAACTCCCGCAGCGAAGAGCGCGGCTGACCGCGGTTGTGGTATCTACGTGTACTCAGCGATCGTGTGTACTTAATGTGTCCACCTGGTTGTCGATCGCAAATCAGCCCATGGACGTAGCGCAAGATCGGTGTACAATGCCCATTCAGTTCGAACAGAAATTCCTGCTGATTCCGTGTAGCCGTGGACCGAAAGGTAGAGTCTGAATCTCCGCCGGATACTGGGGCGATCGCGACCGGGAGTCCTTCCGCCCCAGCCCGCAGCATAGCCGCGCTTATCTTCTACAACATCGCTGCAACAGTGGCTTTTTTGCTGGCACTGGAAGGAATGGCCAGTGTCTATTATGCCTTCCACGATGCCTTCTCTGAGCGCCCGCTGACGGAACGGCTCTTCACCGAGTACGATCGGGAACTCGGATGGGTGAGTCTGCCCAACATCTATCTCCCGAATGTGTTCGGCCCGGGAAAATACGTGCGGACGAACTCTCAGCGGTTCCGCAGTGACATTGATTTCACGCCGACCATACCACCCGGCAAAACCCGCATCATCTGTTCAGGCGATTCCTTTACTTTTGGCTACGGGGTCGACAACGACCACGCGTGGCCTCAGTCTCTGGCCGCTGTTGACCCGAATATCCAACCCGTCAACATGGGTCAGGGAGGATACGGGGCGGATCAGGCCTATCTCTGGTACAAGCGCGATGGGGCCGCACTTGACCACGACATCCAGATTCTGGCGGTGATCACGCCCGATTTATTCCGCATGCAGAACGCGTCATTTAACGGATACGGGAAGCCAGTCCTGGCGGTGAAAGACGATCGCCTGGTTACGAACAACGTGCCCGTTCCGCGTTCCCTGGAGGTGTGGTCGCCGCGGTTAGCGCGGGCGGAAAACGCTCTATCCAAACTGAGCATCAGCCGCCTGCTGCGCGGCGTATTCGGCGTGAAGGGCGAAGGCCCTGCCACCGAGACGCAGAAGGAACGTAATCAGGAAACGGCCAAGGTTGTGCCTTACATGCTCGACGATTTGATTGCCACGAACCGCGCCCGGAACAGCGTGTTTGTCCTGGTGTACCTGCCGGTCCGGATGGAGATCACCGAGAACATGGCAGGATCGTGGCGTGACCTTCTGGCTGAGTATGCACGCGAACATGGGATTTTGTTCATCGATCTGGTCGACGATTTCCACCGTCTCCCGCCCGACGAACTGGACAAGCTTTTCTTCGCCTGGGGGTCGATTTATTTTCCGGGAGCCGCCGATCACTATACCGAGGCGGGAAATGCATTCGTCGCCGAACGGATTTATCGCCGGCTAGTTGCGAATCCGGAGACTGCAGCCAAGTTGCATGTTCGGCCTGCGGCCAGCGCTCCGTAGCCTTTCGATTTCAGAAGCAGCACTGAACGGCTCGAGGTTCGAATCCGGTATGATCTGCGGTACAATGACGCACGATTGCTGTCCCGGAATAGCCCACCTAACGGGTGCGGCAGAGATATCTTGATCGATTTTGGGGGAGAGTCATGGGTTTCTTTAGAACGAGTGGTCAGCGCCTGGGAACCGCCGGACAACTGTTTTCGTTCTTCTGGAGCAATAAGCGCTGGTGGCTCACACCCGTCCTGGTCACTCTGGCGGTCTTTGCCTTGTTGCTGATCCTGGCCCAAAGTTCCGCCATCGCGCCGTTTATCTACTCATTCTTCTAGGGAGCCCCCATAATGTGGCAAGGTCTGAAGAAGCTGTGGGAAGCCTGGAAGAAGATTGCCCATGTCATCGGTAATTTCCAGGCCCGCATACTTCTTACCATTATCTATTCGGTGCTGATCTTGCCTTTCGGACTGGTGGTTCGCTTCTTTGCCGATTCTCTGCATAGCAAGAAGCGTCCGGAAAAGTGGTTCGACCATCCTGCCATACCCAACACTCTGGAAGAGGCTCGCCGCCAGGGCTGACATGAATATCCTGGGAATTTCCTGCTATTACCATGACGCCGCGGCCGCGCTATTGCAGGATGGTCAGCTCATTGCTGCCTCTGAAGAGGAGCGCTTCAGCCGCATCAAGCATGACTTCGGATTCCCCCGCCAGGCTATCAACTTCTGTTTAGAGAGCGGCGGTATCAAGGGTCAAGATCTGGATTACGCCGTCTTCTACGAAAAGCCCTTCCGCAAGTTTGACCGCATTTTGATGAGCGTGCTTCAAACCTATCCGCAGTCGTACAAGGTTTTTCGCGAGTCGATGATCACCTGGATGATCGACAAACTGTGGGTCGGCTCCAAGATCTCGGCGGAGCTGGGCATTCCGACCGACAAAATCCTGTATTGCGAACATCACATGTCGCATGCCGCCAGCGCGTTCCTGTGCTCGCCATTCGAAGAAGCAGCGGTGCTTACGGTCGATGGCGTCGGCGAATGGGTGACGGGAACTTGGGGAGTAGGCCGCGGCAACCAGATCGATATTCGCAAGCAGATGATGTTCCCGCACTCGCTGGGATTGCTTTACAGCGCGTTCACCGCTTTCCTCGGATTTGAAGTCAACGAGGGCGAATACAAAGTAATGGGCATGGCGCCGTATGGCCAGCCTCGTTACATTGACAAGGTGTGGAAGTTGATCCGGCAGGAATCGGACGGCTCGTTCTCCCTCGACATGGATTATTTCTGCTTCCAACACTCCACCGAGCGCACCTTCAACCAGCGCTTTGAGCAGTTGTTTGGCGAGCCTCGGCCGCCCAAGATGTTGTTCTTCACCGCCGACTCCCGCTTCCCCGCATATTTTGGCGAGCCGCCTGCGAACTTCAAGGAGCTTTGCAAACTGAATCAGCATTACGCCGACATCGCGGCCAGCATCCAGCAGGTTACCGAGGAAGTGTTGCTGTCCATGGCTCGGCAGTTGCAAAAAGAGACTGGCCTGAAGAGATTGTGCATCGCCGGCGGTGTGGGCCTCAATAGCGTCGCCAATCATCGTCTGCTGTCTGAGACTCCGTTCCAGGAGATCTTTATTCAGCCCGCTGCGGGAGATGGTGGAGGCGCGCTGGGCGCTGCGCTGTGGGCTGACAATATGCTTTTCGGTCATCCCCGCCGCTTTCGCATGGATCATGCCTACTGGGGCAAGTCTTATTCGGACGCGGAAGTGCACCAGTTTCTGGAGGACAATTCGATCCCCTACCAGCGCGTCGACGATGACGATAAGCTGCTGGATCTGGCGGTTGATCGCCTGCAACAGGGAAACGTGATTGGCTGGTTCCAGGGACGTTTCGAGTGGGGGCCTCGCGCCCTGGGCAATCGCAGTATTATTGCCGACGCCCGTAATCCTGCGATGAAGGACATCGTCAATACCAAGATCAAGTTCCGCGAGCCTTACCGGCCTTTCGCGCCATCGGTATTGGCGGAGCGTACGGAAGAGTTCTTCCAGTTACCGGACGCGATACACCAGTACCCGGCGCGCTATATGCTTTACGTGGTGCCGGTGCGGACCTCGAAGCATAGTGTGTTGCCAGCCATCACTCACGTGGACGGGACCGGTCGCCTGCAGACCGTATTCCGCGATAGCAATGCTCGCTATCATCAGTTGATCGAGCGTTTCGGCCAGGCGACTGGCATCCCGGCGGTGCTCAACACTTCTTTCAACCTCAAAGGCGAGCCCATCGTCAACACTCCCGCCGACGCCTACAACACCTTCGTCAAGAGCGAAATGGATGCCCTGGTGCTGGGGAATTTCGTCGTCGAGAAGTCTCATTAGGTCTACTACCCAAAACCTTGATACAGACAGGACACTATCGCCTCCTCCGAGGCTGCCTCGCTAATTGCCGCCGCCTCTCAAAACTCCTATGAGTCAGGGTATTCCGGTCGATACTCTCGCTTATGCTGAATAGCGAGCAAGATCATCAGCAAAGCACGAAGAGCACACGCCGGCCAAGAGTCGATTCCAACGCCGTCCAAGCAAGGTTGGGGGCTGAATTAGTGGGTCGATCCGGCCGTCTCAGCGGCGTGCAGGCGTGCTTTTCTACTCGCGACTTCCCCGGAATATCGGGCGCGATTGATGCTGCCGAGGGGCATGCTGTCAGGTGTCGAATGCCCGGTGACGTCGAAGTAGGTCGCTTCTGCGGCCTTTGCGGAAAGCTGTGACTTCGATAGCAACGTAAGCCGTGCGACGGTGTGGAAAGGCGCCTCCGCTTCATTCCACTTGACACTCGCGTTTTCAACCCAGAAGTTGTTGTCGTAATGCTTGCCCCAATAGGTCATCTTGTCGGCGTCGAGGAACTGGAGTCCAAAATCGAAGCTGCTCATCTGGCTATCTTCGTTTACGTGCCGGGTCAGTTCATCCTTCAGCCCGTTCGGGTTACTGCGCTGCAGAAGGTGAGCCGGATTGTCCGGCGAGGGTACAGCCGACTGCATTACCACATCGCTAGGTCCGTGACGAAACGGCACGGTGCTCCAGTAGCGCAGTTGTTGATAAGGCCTGACTTTCTGGAGGGACTGCAGTTGTGCCAACACCAGGGTCCTTATCACTCTCAACTTATCCTTCCATGGCAGCGACCACAGACCAGCGGCAGGGTTCGAGGCGGTAAGTAGCTTCATGGTCGCCAGAAACGCAGGCGCATCATTTATGGGCAGGGTCGCCGCGTTTTGCAGAGAGAAATCCTGCCGCCCCAGGCTTGCGTCAGAAACCGCGGCGCCATCCCTGGTGAGGTCGACCGAGAACGACAGCGATCGGACGTCGGGTTTGAAATCAGAATTCACCTTCGGGTCCGAGTTCCCAAACCGCACAACGGCTGGATATACGCCCGGTTTCGCGAAGATTCCCTTCGCCAGCCGCGCCGCCAGTTCAGGGTCTCGTCCAACTGTGACGTCGAATACTTCGAATTGTGCCCGCACGCAGACACCCTTCGCATGAGTTCCACGACCTAAGGGCCGGTGCTGTTGAGTCGCCGAGTTCGACTGAAGTAATAGAACCTTTTCCACAATCTGTTCGATCTCAGATTGCTCCTGAGTAAGGTCCCGCTCAGCGTCGCTACCCGTCAGTCCAAACCATCTGGTCAAGAACAGCATTGAGGTGAAGTCCCTCCAGCTCTGATCGCTCTTTTTCGTTATCTCAGTGTAGAGATAAATTTTATTGCGGTAACGCTCGGCAAAAAGCAGTAAGCGGCCGCTTTCGTCGTCACGAAGCTGGCAAGCCCCGTGATTTTGATCGGGGGCGCGCCATTCGCTTGCGGAATTACGAATATGCTTTCCGCCGGGTCTTGCGTACCGATCATCGGATCCTTCGACTTAGGGTGCAACCTGACTGCCCCGGCGAAGGCGCTGCCGTTGACCCATTCGCTCAGCACGAACTCATACTGATTCTCGATGCTGGAGTTGATGAAGTAACCCATAAGTCCGCGGTCGATGCCGTCGTAAGGTTGCGCCGGATCGTAGACCGGCCCGTAAGGCATGCCACGGCGGGTCAGGCGGTGAGTATTGTTGCTGCCACCGGGCTGTCCCTGGCCGGTGACGGGCTGGCCGCGCGGATTGATGCGGCGCATGTGCGCGCCCACCGGACAGCGAACTCCCTTGGGATCTCCCGAACCATCAGCATTGACGTATTCGAAATTGTTCAGCTGCTCATGGGTCATGCCGCCTGGCGGACTGTCCGTGTCGGGCGATAACGCCAGCGGAACGCCGTTGCGCCAGCGTCCGCACATCTTGGCGGCCAGCAGTTCGGGATCGATCTTGTCCTGGTTCGATTGCAGAAAATTTTCGAATCCCACAACGTCGGTTTCCGCCATTTTGAAGACGGCAAAGCTGCCGTTCAGGCCAAGCTCTTTCGGCTCGGGTACGAAATAATTCTCCGCCTCATCCTGCAAGACAAAGAGCCAGGGTTCACACGGCTGCTGATGGTCCGCCGGATATCGCTCGGGACCGCCACGGATAGTGGTCATACTGATACCGTCGGTGTAACCGAAATGAACCTTGAACGTGGGCACGGGCTTGCCGTCTACCATCTCCATCAAGGCCATGCCGTCGCCGCGCCAGATTTCGTGAAAAGCATCGCCCTCGGCAAATAGTGCGGTCAGCCGGTCGCTGTACGCCGCCATCGCTTCCGGACTGATGGCGTGCAGCGTCAGCAGAACGTGATCGTTGCCCTTGCCAAAGCCGCCAATCCAATGCTCGGGCCCACTGGCTCCGGTGTCACCGACTAAGTTCGCCCGTTCGGCGGCGCCGGCTACGAAAGCGCCAAACGATTTGAACGACAGCGTCGGAACACGATCTTTGATTTCCAGCGCGACCATTCCGGGCCAGGTAATGCCTACGTTGAGGCAGTAGTCGGGCTTGCGCCGCGGAGCGTCGGCGGGATTGTCGCCAGGTCCCGGCTCGAAGCCTACGTGCCAATCTTCCGCAGTCGTGATCTGTGGCGCGTCAGACTCGTCACCGTTGACCAACCGGCCAAGCAGCTTGCGCGCTTCGGCAGGGACACCGACGCTCAACAGGAAATGCCGCACCATCGGCATGCGATAGCCGCGCAGGATGAATCCCTGAATGTCGCCGAGGTCGAGTGTGGACTTCGTACTGGATGCGGACGTGGTGTCATGCGAGCTGTCATGCTCTTTATGGTCGAACAAGCGGTGAAACAGGCCGCCGCTTTCCTTGGCCGATGACTCGTTCTTGGTGTCGTGACTCATTTCGCGATTCCTGCTGATGCCAAAGCTAAGGAGATTCTGATTAAGCCTTGTTTTGAAGGGGACGGCCTTTCAGGGACTGTGTCGCAACCGGTGTCGCCGCTCTGCGGCTCACAATAATCTCCCACTTGACGGGGGCTTACGCCGCCCGGCTAACCTCATCTCGCCGCGTTGCGGCTAGTTTGATCGGTCATTCCACCCTTTGTTCCACCACAATTTTCCTCTTGGTTTGCGACACAATCTCTTCAGGCCGTCCGTTAAGTACTCGAAAATCATCCGGGCTTTAGCCGCTGCGGGGAGCTCGCTTTCACTTGATCAGAGTTTCCCTAAAGAGCAGTCCGTGCCTTTACATCCCTCAACATCGAGATGACTTCTCTATCCCGCCGAGGCCGATTGCGACTTGTTATCGGCGATCAGGGCGTGAATGTCCTGCACGCTCAGCCCCGGATAGGCCTGGTAGAAGCCGATCGGAGTGCGGTTCGCGCCCGCAGCGAAATCAATAAACTCCTGCAGATGTTTTCTGCACGGCGAGGGCGGCGCACCCTTAGTGAACTTGAACAGGAGATCGAAAACCTCTCCGATGTTCTTGGTGAAATCGGCGATGTACTTGTCGAAGTCGCCGTCGTATACGGTAAAGAAACCGATCTGATTGTCTTCGAGCGGCACGAACTGCGCGAAGTGTGGCGTGCCCACTTTGTCCAGGTCTTTGGTTGTCCCGTGGCCTCGCGCCTTCAGGATCAGTTCCACCTCGACGTAGGCAAGTTTCGATTTCATGGGAAGGATGACGAGGAAAAGATTCAGTTCGCCGGCGCCCGTGACATCCGCGGCGGCAGCCATGGCCTTGACCTCCTTTGCGGTCACCTCTGGATACGCGGTGTAGAGATTGATCGCATGCAGAAGATGCGACGCGGTCCATTCGGCGAAAGCCTCGGCGTGCTCGGCGACGGAAGTGGGCGGCGGGTCGTTGACATGTTGAAAGATGGCATCGAAGACCGGCCCCGCGTGCCTGGCTAGATCGGTCATCAGCTGGCTGAATTCGCCGTCGAAGTCGCCAAGAAACAGCAGCGTCTTGTCGCTGAGAACGGCGAAGCGCGAGTAGTGGATTGTGCCGATCGCGTCTTCCGCCTGGAACAGACCCGGCATCAGAGGTGGAAGCTCGGCGGCCACCGCCTTGGCGTCCGCGGGAGAGTTCAAGGGAAAGCTGAGGGTAAAGTGACTCTGGCTCATCGCGTGATCTCCTTCGTCAAGCGTTCGCAGCTTCAGACGTCAGACGCTGGTTGAATGGTGACTGTCGCTCGCATTCGTACCCTGAGATTAGCTCTTCGGCCACTGCTTGAACATCTTCTGCACGGCCTTCTCTACCATCTGCTGGTTCTTGTTGCCGTTGTTGTTCAGGGTATTCTGTGCGATTCCGCGCCAGATCAGCGATTGCGTCTTGGCATCATAAAGGTCGACGACCATCGTTCCTTCCACATTCTGTTCGGGAGTAATGCCGCCCATGCCTCCGCCGATGCCGCGCATGCCCCACGCGCTATAGGAGGTCTGCTGCCTCATGCCGCCGTTGGCGGTGAGGATGATGTCAGGATTCTGATTCTCCTGCACCATCTGCAGGCCTTTTGCCTGCATGGCGGAGTTGATGTCCTGTTGCGCTACTTGCGCCAGGATGGAGTTTTGAATCTGGTTGGCGTTGTTGGAGCCCCAGGCGTAGGTATGATATTGTGCAAAACTCGCGCTGTGGTTGTAGTTGACGGAAACCTGTTGTGCGGCGGCAATCGTGGAAGCAATGCAAATCAAAGTTGCGCACAATGCAAATTTGGTTTTCATGATCTTCGTCCTTTCTCGTTTGGGCTACGCTCCAAGCCATATCCAGCTCTTGGCTCGGGCCTGCGATTGGTCTATGTCCTGCTTCGCTGCAGCCAATCTGGCTCTGTTGACATCCCGGGGTGTCGCCCCTGAAGGGGCTCAATCATAAAATTGCAGCGCACCCAGCGCTGAAGCGCTGGGCTATGCTCTTTCGTCCCGCGAGCGGGACTCGTCCGGCGAGGGCATGATATCCGTTTCGAACCAGGCTGCCTCAACCGGCATAAACAGAGCCAGGTCAGTTCTAGTTGTTGACTCGCGCCATGGCATCGTTCACCTTCTTTTGGTCCTCGGCGGACAACTGTGAGGGCCCGAGGTTATACGTCAACTTGTCGATGGTTCCGGTGAACTCAAACGGACAGTCGTAGGTGAAGTCCACCGGCGTACGAGTATCGAGCCCGATGTCGAAGCTTTCGTCGGCGGGCAGGAGAAACGGAATGGTGTGCTCGATCGTCTTGCGGGCGACCTCTTTGCCGTCCACGCTCAGCACACCGGTGCCGCCCTTGGCCAGGCCGGGGCCGGCATATTTGAAGTCGAAGACGATGGTGTGCTTGCCTTCGTCCAGCGAAGAGAGTCCTTCCCACCGGTACCGCTCGAGATCGAGCATGTTGTAAACGAAGACCGGCCGGCCTTTGCCGAGTCCGAAGATGCCGGTGGCGAACACCAACAGCAATCCTAGTGCGGCGATGAGCAGGAAGGCATAGCCAAACCGGCGGCTCCAACCTGGCTTACTCCGCCAGACGAGAAATAATCCCACAATCAGCAAGACCAGGCCGATGCGCTTAAACAACCTGCTCTTGAGCCACCAATTAAAGCTATGGGTCAGGTAGAGGCCGTAGCCGCCGATGTGTCCACCCTCGGTAGCAATCACGCCCTCGGCGCCGCCACTGGGGATCGTGACCTCGGCGGTGATGAGAAAGTCTTTGCCCAGGATGTTGGGAGCATTGCCGTCGGGGATGTTGGCATTCACACCGGTGTAGGTGAACACCGTTTTCCCGGCGATGGCGCTCGGCCTAGCCGTAAGCGCACGCACGAAGCCGGAATTATCCAGCGGGAAGACCTGGTGGTCCGCCGCTTCTTTCATGAACAGCGCCTGCATTTCTTTCAGCTTGTCCGGCATTTTCGCGGCAAGGTCGTCGGATTCCGAATAATCCTCGGCGATGTTATAAAGCTCCCACTTGTATTGATCGAGGGGCGGCATGGCCGTGGTGCCCAGCTCCCAGGGCGGGGCCGGCGGTGTGGTGGCCGCAACCCAACCATCATGGTAGATAGCGCGGTTGCCCACCATCTCGAAATATTGGGTGTCGCGTTTGGACGGAGCCTTGGCGTTGGCGGAGTCAAAGGTGTAGAGCATGCTCACGCCTTCGATCGGTTTCTGCTTAATGCCGTTGACCTCGTCCGGCGCCTGAATGCCGGTGGCTTCGAGGATAGTGGGAACGATATCGATGACATGATGGAACTGGGTGCGTATCCCACCGACGTCCTTGATATGACCGGGCCAGGAAATAGCCAGCCCCTGGCGAGTTCCGCCAAAGTGCGACGCCACCTGCTTGGTCCATTTAAACGGTGTATCAAAGGCCCAGGACCAGGCGACGGACATATGAGGATAGGTCTTGTCGGAGCCCCAGTCGTTATAGTGCAAGGCGTTCATGGCCAGGACGGGCTTGACCGCCGGCTCATTGATGATGCCGTTGTAGGCGGTGTACTGATTGAAGGTGCCGTACACACTGCCTTCCGCGCTGGTGCCGTTGTCGCCGTCGATATAGATAATCAGGGTATTGTCGAGCTTGCCCATCTTCTGGACTTCGTCAATCACGCGGCCAATCTCATAGTCGGTATAGGCGGTGTAGGCGGCAAATACTTCTGCCTGGCGGGCGTACATCTTTTTCTCCAAGGGGCCGAGTGAGTCCCACTTCGGCAGCTTGGCTCCTGCATACTCGGCCTGTCCGTCAGGCCACGGCGTTAGTACAGTGTTCGCCGGAATGACGCCCAGCCGCTTCTGGTTTTCGAAGATCTGCTCGCGCAACTTTTCCCAGCCCATGTCGAACTTGCCTTTGAACTTGTCGATCCACTCTTGCGTGGGCTGGTGGGGAGAATGCGAGCCGCCGGGCACGTAGTAAAGGAAGAACGGCTTGTCGGGCGCCGCAGCATTCAGGTCCCGCAAATACTTGATGGCATCGTCGGCCAGATCGGTGGTGAGGTTGTAGCCGGGATGGCCGATCCAGGGATACACGGCCGTGGTGTTGCGGAAAAGGTAGGGCGTCCACTGGTCAGTCTCGCCGCCCAGGAAGCCATAGAAATACTGGAAGCCCATGCCCGTGGGCCATTGGTCGAAGGGCCCGGCCGTGGTGCTATAGGTGAACCCCGGGGTGTTGTGATCTTTGCCGAACCACGAGGTGGCGTAGCCGTTCTCCTTCAGGATCTCGCCGATGGTGGCGTTATCCGGACCGATGACGGAGTCATAGCCGGGATAGCCGGTGGACAATTCGCCGATGACACCGAAGCCGACCGAGTGGTGATTGCGGCCGGTGATCAGCGCGGCGCGGGTCGGCGAGCAAAGCGCGGTGGAGTGGAACTGGATGTAGCGCAGCCCCGCGTTGGCGATGCGGTCGAGGTTCGGGGTGGGAATGACTCCGCCAAAGGTGCCCGGCACGCCATATCCCTGGTCATCGGTCATGATGAGAAGCACGTTCGGCGCGCCCTTGGGAGGCACTACGCGCGGCGGCCACCAGGGCGTGGATTCCTTGGCGGTGTCCTTAATCACGCCGCCGAATTTCGGAGGAGGCGGCGGAAGTTGTTTTCCGTTGACGGTGGTGGTGGCGTCAGCCGAACCTAGGGTTCCCGTGACTTGCTGTGCGATCGCAGTAGCGCCGGCGAAAAAGCTTGCGGCGGCAATCGCTCCCAGTACGAATTTTCGGATGCCCGCTCCCAAATCCATTCGATTTCTCCTTGCGAGAACTTCTGGGTTGGCCTCCGTCCGCGGGAGGATCGCGGTGGGTTGGTCCTGCGATCAACCCACCCTTGCGGTGCGTGCTTCAGGCAAAGTCCTTACTTCCCGCCGAATGCGAAATTGACTCCGGCCACATACTTGAAGTTCGCTTGCCAGGCGGAGTAGTTAGCCAGGTGGTTGGACCCAAAGTGCGTCCCGACGTAGTCCACTTCCACGGGACGGAACTGAATCGACTTGGTGATTGGGATGTCGAATCCACCGCCAAACTCCATGGCGAAACCGTTGTTGTCCCCGCTGCCGGAGCCACATCCAACCTCTAACTTGCAGATGTTGGCATCGAGATTGGTATGCGCGGCACCAAACAGCGCTTCACCGAAGGGCTGAAACTTGCCCGAGTGCTTCTTAATCTGAGGTCCAAACATGTAGGTGAACAGGTTGCCACTCACGTTTCCCAGAACTTGACCATTTTGAGTCAACCTCTGGCCGGTACCCTGGGTGTAGCCCATGAAATCGGCCTTGATGCCGAAGATCGGCGAGAGGTTATAGACGAAACCGCCGCCGCCACCGAAGACGTTGAAACTGGTGAGGGCCGCCGTATTGGGGTGAACGTTAACAAACGAAAATCCCACCGGAACTTCAAACTTGGGATATTCGGTTTGGGCAGAGGCAGCCATGGTAACCAAAGATAGAAAACTTACCAGCCAAATCCAGATACGGCTTTTCACAGACAATCTCCTAGAGAAAAATTGAATTGAAATACGTCAGTTTCATCGTTCATGGCCAGGCTATTCATCGGGTGCACCTGACGAGCAGTAATGTGGCAGCCTCCGGCGTGGCAGGATTGCCACAAATTTGTTCCAGGTCCAAACCCTCATCAATTTGGACCGGGATGGAATTTGCGGTTTGCGCGGAGTTATTTGCTCCGCGTCCCGGTTGCAACGGTGTCTGCTTTCCTGGACGAGAAGGTCTTCGTCCGAGCTGCAGATACCGACAGCGAGCAGGCAGTACATGCAGATCGATTCCACCTTTCCGTTGCGACCGTTCACGTGCTTGAACTGAAGGTTCCTTCCCATTGGGTGACCTCTGCCCTCCGTGGACACACGTAGGTTGTTCAATCGGCAACGGCCCATTGCAGATTTTCCCTGAGAATGCGTGACTCTGCCCCGACGTTCTAGTTGTCTCCGAAGCGGACTGCTTCGATGTACTCCAGGCCATGAGTTTTGGGCACGGCGCGCACCTCAAGGATCGGTGCTTCGGGAGCAGTTTCCATCAACAGCAGTAATTCGGTGAAACAACTGGAACGTATGTGCGACTTCAGTTCGGGCTCGCTGGACCAGTCTTCTTCCAGACACAACGCCTCCGGATTTCCCACCTCCTGGTAAATCCGGCTTCCCAGGAACCCGCGCTCCACCTGTGCCTCGACCGTAATGCAGCGAAGCGCCTTGACCGCTTCAACCGCTCGCCGCGGCTGCGCGGTAATTCTCAAACTGAGCTGGAACATGTATTGGAATGGAGCAATCAAAACGCCAAGCAGCCCATTGGTTCCCGAAATGGGAACAGACTGCTGCAATTAAACGGGTTACGGCGATGAGGGAAATCTAGCGAAAGTCGTTTTGCTGTGGGCAAAGCACGAAATATCGGGGGAGAACCCGAAATGTCGGGGGTTGGGGCTCAGCGGAGGTTGCCGTTGGACTTCCGGCTAATGCCAAACTTCACCATTTTGGATTCGAGGGTGGAGGGTTTCAGATCGAGAACCTCGGCGGCTCCGTCTTTTCCGCGAACTCGCCATCCCGTCATTTCCAGCACACTGCGCAAGTGTTCGCGCTCCACATCGTCCAAGGTAAGGCTGATCCGTGGGTCACCGGTGGTGGCGCCGGGTGGACTGATGTGGAGCCTCGGGCCCCTGGCCAGTATCACGGCTCGCTCGACCGTGTTGCGCAGCTCACGGATGTTTCCGGGCCACTTATAAAGCTGCAGGGAATCAAAGCTCTGCTTGTCAATCGACTCAATGCTCTTCCCGAAAGACTTGGCGAATTCCTTCACAAACGACTCGGTCAAGGGAGGAATATCTTCCGGACGTTCCCGTAGCGGCGGGATCTTGATAGGAAACACATTGAGCCGGTAATACAAGTCATCGCGGAATCTACCTTCCCGGACGGCGGTCTCCAAATTCCGGTTGGTGGCGGCGATGATGCGAACATCCACCGAAATCGATTTGGAGCTTCCCAGACGCTCGATTTGCTTCTCCTGCAAAACCCGCAACAGCTTTACCTGGACCGCGGGTGGCAGTTCGCCCACCTCATCCAGAAACAGAGTTGAGCCATGGGCCACTTCAAAGCGGCCGACCTGCCGCGAAAGCGCGCCGGTGTAAGCACCCTTCTCGCGCCCAAACAACTCGCTCTCAATGAGGGTCTCGGGAATGGCGGCGCAATTCACCCGCACCATGGGGCGCGGCGCCCGGGGGCTGGACTCATGAATGAAGGAAGCAATCAATTCTTTTCCCGTACCGGTTTCGCCGATCAGAAGCACGCTGGAACTGGTAGCCGCCACCTGCTCAGCCTGCTCCAACACATGGTGAAGAGCGGTGCTGTCGCCGATCAGGCGCGCCTGGCCGTGAATCGCCTTGACCTCCTGCTGCAGGTAGACATTTTCGCGCTGCAGTTGATCGCGCAAGCGCCGCACCTCATCGAAGGCTTCCAGGGTAGCCTGTTCGGCACGAGAACGAGCCAGGGCGTTCCCAATCATTTCCACAAAAAGGCGCAGACGATTCACCAGGGCGTCCGACCACTCCCGTTCCCGATGCATGGTCCCAAAGCTGACGGCTCCGATCAGCTGTCCGCCGACCTTAAGGGGAAAGGTTGCGTTGGAGAGCAGACCGAAGCGGCGGCCAACTTCTTTTTCCCTTACGGCTTCTTCGGGCAGATCGTCGATATGCGAGATGCAAACCGCTTCGCCACGCGCCAACATGCTCGCCATCCAGGGTAAGTCTCTGACTGCCGCGTCAGACAACGGCACCAGTCCAGATCTGTACCAGGAATGCGTGAGGACAAAACCCCCGCCACCTTCGGCTAGTTGACCTAACACACTGCGATCCAGATCGAGTGCCTCGACAATTTGCCCCAGGGCACTGACGATCTCGTCGTCAATCGACGCCGAACTGACACCGACGAATCGTGCCGACAATTCAGTCAGCAGCATCTCAAAGCGCAATCTGTCTTCCAGATCGGCACGCAGTTCCTCAGCCGAACGATTCATTGACCAGCTCGCAAGTCCGGGTCCGCAGCTTGCATTACAAGAGCTCATGCGGACACCCAATTCGTTTCGGGACGTGTTTCAGGGATAGGCTATGGTACTTCAGGCTGCGGGATGCGCCCAAGAGAAATCGAGCGCCCGGTTTCGCTGCTGTTTACACCTTTTGGGGATGACTTCTGGGCATTGCGACTCCCCATATCGCGAGCTAACGATCTTGCTCTCCGCCAAGGCGGGGTGAGAAAGGCCGATGAGCGTGGGGGATGATTCGCATTGTATTAACCTGCCAGTATGTCCAGTCGCTGTTCGCCGGAATGGGTCGGGCTGGTCAGAGGACTTTCACCTCCAAGCTGGCGAACATGCTCGGCACACACAAGAAAGGCTCCCATTCGGGAGCCCTTCTCACATGCAGGTAAGTACGGCGTCACCAGATGGTAAGAGTCGCGTTATCTACCCATTCGTGATAGCCCTCACCGCTGGCATTCACATCGGTCTGCCATTGCACGCCAAGGTTGTTGGACCACCCGTTGTGCAGGGCATTGCGGGTGACGTTGAGCGGATAACTGTGTCCATCGACCACCAGGATCACGTAGGTGTACTGGTGCGAGTTGGTATTGGTCGTCTCGTACCACTGGATATGATGCCAGGTGTTGGGGCTGAACTTGGGACAGGAAATCGAAGTAGGCATCCAGTGACCGGAGGCTTCGTCCCAAGTATCCCAGAGGCCGCGGCCATAATCGCATTGGCTGCCGATCATGTAGTTGTAGCCATTCACGAACTGGAAGGCGTCGAACTCCAGGGCTTGGCCACCATGTTGCGAGTTGGTGTCGACGTAGAAGTAGAAGTCCCAGAGGAAATTGTGCACGCTGGTGTTGGCGCCCAGTTTCTGGGTCCAGAGTGCGTTGTCCCATACGCCGGAGTTGAAGAACTCGGTGCTGGAACCGCTGCGCGAAGGATTGCTCTGGTGCTGGGCCATCCAGTAAGCGCCGTCGCCGTCACCGCCGGCGCAACCGGGAGCGTTGCAGTAGCTCCAATTGCCCCGATTCTGAATATTGTTGAACACGATTGCGCCTTGCGGCGGCGTGGGCAGCCCGTTGCCACCACCGCCTCCATTCCCCCCTCCGCTGCCGACCGTGATCTGCTCGGTAACGCTGCCGTAGGCGCCGCTGCTGTCCCAAGCCCGGGTTACGAGTTGATGATTGCCTGAGCCGGCATTGAGGGTGGCATTAATCGAACTTGTCTGGCCTGCTGAATAAACATCGTTGCCATCAAGATAAATATGCCAGCCAACGATGGTATAGGAGCTGGTGGCATGGGCAACCACATTGAAAGGAGAGCTGACCTGCGAGTTATTGGTGGGAGAGCTGACGGTAACGTTCACGGTGGCGAGAGCGGCGAGCGACAGGCTTACGCACACGACTACCAACAAGAGTACACGCTTCAAATGACACACTCCTCTGCTTAATTGATTCGGCCGGATGGAAGTGACGCTTGAGGCGCCGCAGGCTCAGCGGCAATCGTTAAGGAAGTATCTCGTGGTAGCGGGATTGGGCAAATCGGGCGTTCTCCCTAGGTATCACTAGGTTCTTACACGACATCAAACCGGGAGAAATCTAGGGTGGATACTTTTTCCCTGACTTGGGTAATTTCTGCTTGCACATTGAGCGGTCGTGACGAATTCTGGCGTTGCAGACTTAGGCCGTTCGAACTAAGTGTGGGGATGAGTTTCTGCGCGAGTGAGTCTGGGTGGGAACCTCTGTCGTCCCTACGGTGTCTGTGTCGTAGCCGTGCCGCCGCTCCGCGGCTCAATTATTTTTCCCACTCACCGCGGGCTCACGAGGCCGTTACGAAACTGTGCCGTCGCTACGCGACTCGGAGATTCTTCCCACTTCACCCAGCACTCCGCCTCCGGCTCCGTGCTGGGCTAGGTTATGCCGTGCCTCCGGCACTCGATTTCGCGCGGTCTATTCCACCGATGCAAGCGCGGACCGAGTTTCGTAACAGCCTCTCACGCCCGCGGCTAATACAAATGTCGCCGCTGCGCGGCTGATTCGATCCACAATTGAGATGGTTTGTTCCACCGCTGTGCGCGAATTGCCGCTGCGACACAGACACCTATGGGACTCGGATCAATTTCCCAACTGACCCAGCATTCCGCCTGCGGCTCCATGCTGGGCTAAGCTCTTCCGCGCCTGCGGCGCTGTTTTTCGCGGTTCGCACTTCCGAACGCAAAGTCAGAGCACTTTCAGAGAAGGTGTAGACCGAGTTTCCTCAGGGGCTAAAGCCCGACAGCGTGAATGCTGCGTACGGCACGGCTGAAGCCGTGCCCTTTCAAGGCACCCGAAGGACCGCACTAACTGTGAAACCGCTGTAAAGCCCGACAGCGTGAACGCCGCGTACGGCACGGCTGAAAGCCGTGCCCTTTCAAGGCGCCCGAAGGACCACACTAACTGTGAAACCGCTGTAGTTCTCACACAGACTCTGAAGTTGCCGGGCTATCTGGTCGCCGTCCTGCGGCGGGACTCGGATCGTCGACACTTCTATGGTTCGCCCCACCCGGCCCATTCGCGAGAGTGTCAGTACAGCTACATACACTCTAGTGAGCGGTGGCCAGCGAAGCTGCCGGCTTGTCCTCGAACTCCTGGTTCATCCAGCCGACAAAGGCGTCCACGCTTTGGGGCCGTCCCAGGAAGTTTTTCACCAGATCGTTGGCGGGCATGGAGCCTGTCTTCTCCAGAACCGTCTGGCGGTAACGTTTGGCGATGTCGGAAGCCAGCAGATCGTTGGGATTGAATTGTCGGTAGAAATCTTCGGCAATCACCTTGTCCCACAGATAGGTGTAGTAGGAAGAGGAATAGCCGGTGAGATGAGTGAAAGAAGCGATTTGATGGTCGCCCGCGACCAACTGGTAAGGCAGGAAGCGCTTGGTGTTGTCAGGGAAAGCGCTGTCGATGCTGGCGGAACTGGGTACCTCATTATGCAAATCGAAGGACACGGCGGTGTAGACCAGTTGTGTCCGCGTCCACAAGCCGCGCCCGAAAGCATCAGCGCGATTCATGCGGTGAACCATCTCGGCCGGGATGGGCTGGTTGGTCTGATAATTGAGCGCGAAGGTGGCCAGTACTTTGGGATCGTGCATCCATTCCTCGAGCATCTGCGAAGGCGCTTCGACAAAGTCGCTCTCCAGATTGCCGCCAAATCCTGCCCAGGGACGCTGGCCCTGGAAGATCCAATGCATGAGGTGACCGAACTCGTGGAAGAAGGTTGTCACTTCAGCGGATTCCATTAATCCGGGATCGCCCGGCTTGCCGCCGGAGAAATTGCAGATCAAAGCTGCCTCGGGTAGCTGCTGGCCAAGCTTACCGTCGAGAATGGAATAGGAGCTGAACCACTTGTCCTTGCCGGCCCGGGGATGCATGTCGAGATAGAAACGGCCAAGCTGGCGGTCGCCATCGAAGACGTCCCAGGCAGTAACCGACGGATCCCAAACCTGTGCATCCTTGGCGGGACGAAACGTTACCTGAAACAGGCGGGAAGCGACCTCAAGAATTCCCTGCTGAACCCGGTCATAGGGAAAGTAGGGCCGGGCCGACTGGGAATCGAAATCGTAGTCCGCTCGTCTGAGTTGTTCGTTGTAGTAGCCGCGGTCTGACAGTGGGATGGCGGTGAGCGAAGGGTCCTGTTTCTTGGCTAGGGCCAGCAGCATCTGGTATTCGCGCTGGGCGGTAGGACGCGACACCACGTCGATCTGGTCGATGAAGCTACCGATATTCTTGGCGTCTACCGCCATCTTGTCGGCCGCGTTCATGTCGGCCCAGTGTTTGTAGCCGAGCAACGCCGCCAGATCCTGGCGCTTCTGCAACAGATCGGCGAGAACCTTCACGTTCTGCGGATAAGCCCGGTTGGTGTACGCAAGAAACACACGCTTGCGCAGGTCGGCGCTCTTGGCAAACTTGAGGACCGGCTGCACATCGGGCGGCTCGCTGGTGAGAGTGATACTGCCATCGGCAGCGGGAGGATGCCGCGCGATGAAATCTTCCGGCAAACCGTCGAGCTCCGCGCGATTCTTTACCACGATCTTGAGCACTGAGTCCTGCGTATTGCGCTGAAACTCAGTGGAGTACTTGGTGATCTCATCGTTTAGGGTTTTGATCTTGGCTCGGGTTGCGTCGTCGCGATCGACGCCGGCCAGACGAAATTCGAGCAGGGTCCGGGTCACGTAGTAGCGGGTTTCGGGATCGGCCTTGGAGATATCGATAGCCGCCACCGCCTTATAAAGCGCCTGGTTCAGGCTGAACTCGGTGGCCACAGCGCTCACTTTTTGAATCATGGCCTGAGCTTTGTCGCGCATGGGGGCTTCCGGATCGACACTCTGCACCAAGCCGGAGCTATTGCCCGCCGTGTCCAGGGCCTCGACGGCCTGATCGTAGGGTTGCAGAGTGTTTTCCACGGTGCGCGGCCCTTTCACCGCCAGGATCTGCTCCACCGATTTGCGCGCGATCTCCAGTTGTTCATTAACCCGCTTCTCAAAAATGGCGGGATCGACCGGCGGCGCCCACAGGTGAGGACCGTACTTGGCGGTTTGAGCATAAGCGTGAGGCAGGATTGCCGTGGCAAGTAGGATCGCAAGGAACAATCGAGTGAGAGTAAGACTGCGCATTCGTAGATTAGCTCCGTTCGCCAGGGGCAGCTCCGCCAATGGCTGGGTAAGCGTTGCCGCATTGTGCATGGCTGGCCGCACTAGAATACGCTGTCGCTTTCGGTTTAGGAAAGTTGCTCGGGCTGAGGCGAGGAAAGTTCGGGACGGACGACAGCGCAGCAGGTAGTCTTGCGGGTGACAGTCTGTGTGATCACCGGTGTCGTCCCTACGGGACTCGAATTCATTTCCGACGGTACCCAGGACTCCGCCTGCGGCTGCGTCCTGGGCTAGACTGAGCCGCCCTACGGGCTGGGCTTCCGGGTGGCATATAAACATTTGGATCGTTGCCAGGAATCGAGTCCGGAAAAAACGACACCTCACCGCATAGCATCTTCCTACTCCTCACCTGATCCAGCCGCCCCGCCGATGGTAAGATTTCTGCTTCATGGTTACTTTCGTTGTGCTGCGCATTGTAGTGGTGGTTTTGCTTGTCGCGGCAAACGCCTTCTTCGTGGCCGCTGAATTCGCTCTGGTCAGCGTTCGCGAGACCCGACTGCAACAGATGATTGCAGCGCACCGCATCGGCGCGCGCACCGTCCAGAAGCTGCATCAGAAGCTGGACACCGTACTCAACGCAGTGCAGTTTGGAGTGACGGTGGCCAGCCTGGCGTTAGGCTGGATCGGCGAAGCTTCCATCGCCCACATTCTGGAACCGCTGTTTTACCGGTTGCCTCATTCGCGGCTTTACGCTCACGGCGTCGCCGTCGTGCTCGCCTTCATGCTGATGACCTATCTGGTCGTCATCCTGGGCGAGGTCGTACCCAAGTCGATTGCGTTGCAACGCACGGAGCGGGTCGCGCTGGCCGTGGCCGGGCCAATGGATTTCTTCATGACCCTGGCGTCGCCGTTCCTGGTGTTCATGACGGCCTCGACGCGGGTGGTGCTGAAAGCCTTCGGCATGCGGCAGGTGCGCGAGGGAGGCGTACACTCGCCGGAAGAGTTGAAGCTGATTGTTTCCGCCAGCCGGCGGCTGGGAATTCTGGGACCGCCGCAGGAGGAATTGATTCTGCGCGCGCTTGATCTGGAAAACATTTCGGTGCGCGAAATCATGGTGCCGCGGCGCGACATCTTTTCTTTGCCCGAGAATATTTCCCTGGAAGAAGCGTTGCAGCGCGTGGTCGACGAGCAGCATTCGCGGGTCCCGGTTTATGATGCGCAACGCGGCCCCGAACACATTATCGGGGCGCTTTATGCCAAGGACCTGATGCGCTGGTTGCGTTACCGGGTAAACTTCACCGCAGCGGGACGTCCGGTGACCCGGCCCAGCGGTCTGCAGGTGCGGCACATCATGCGCGAAATCCTGCTGGTTCCGGAAACCAAGCCGCTGCCCGATTTGTTGATTGAGTTCAAAGTGCGGCGGCGTCATTTGGCCGTGGTGGTGGATGAGTTCGGTTCGACTGCCGGACTGGTAACGGTGGAAGACGTGCTGGAGCAACTGGTAGGTGAGATTGAGGACGAGTTCGATGTCGGCCAACAACCGCTGTCGCCGGGCGCGGCTTCGATGACGTTGGACGGCGCCATCAACATTCGCGATCTGGAGTCGCAATATCATATTCCGCTGCCCCGCGACGAGGGTTTCGAAACGCTCGCCGGATTTGTGCTGGCGCGGCTGCAAAGAATTCCTTCGGTCGGAGACAGTTTCGAGTACGAGGGCCGGCGTTACACGGTGGCCAGCATGGACAGCCTGCGGGTGGAAAGCGTGAAGATCGAGATAGCCAAACCTCAGCCCCAGTTACCCTCTCCCGAAACCAGCCCCGTGGCCCACTAATGCTGCGCTACTTATTTTCCCGCACGCTCTACATGCTGCCAGTAGTTTGGCTGGTGGTCTCGGTCGTCTTCCTGCTGATCCACCTCGTGCCCGGCGATCCCATCCAGCAGATGCTGGGCGAAGGCGCAGCAGCCACGGATCTAGCCGCGGCGCGGCATGCGTATGGCCTGGATGTTCCCTTGGGGCAACAGTACGTCAACTACTGGCGAGGCATTTTGCATGGCGATATGGGACGCTCGCTGCGCTTGAATCAGGATGTCGGGCACGTGATTGCGCAAGCCTATCCGGCGACTATGGAACTGACGCTGGCCGCGCTCATCGTCGCGCTCGGGTTATCGATTCCCGCGGGCGTACGCTCGGCGTTGCGCCGCAACCGTTGGGACGATCGCCTGCTGAGCTTCGTTTCCCTGCTGGGCTTGTCGTTTCCTAACTTCGCGCTGGGGCCGATCCTCATCTTGTTTTTCGCCATCGAGCTGGGATGGCTGCCAGTCTCGGGCTCGGGTTCGCCGGCCCATCTGGTGCTGCCGGCGATCACCATGGGTGGAGCGCTGGCCGCGATCCTGACCCGCATGGTTCGCACTTCGATGCTGGAAGAGTTGGGGCAGGATTACATTCGCACCGCGCGGGCCAAAGGTCTGCCCGAGCGTACGGTGGTTTATCGGCACGCGCTGCGCAACGCGATGATCCCGATTCTCACCGTGGTCGGCTTACAATTCGGCGCGCTGCTGGCGGGAGCAATCGTCACCGAAACGATTTTCTCGTGGCCCGGTATCGGACGTCTGACGATCACGGCAATCTCCAATCGCGACTATTACCTGGTTCAGGGTTGCATCCTGATGATCGGCTTGACCTATGTTCTGGTGAATTTCCTCACCGATCTGCTGTACTCGGCGTTCAATCCGCGAATCCGGCAGTGATTTCCGCACTTGATTTTCTTCGACTGCTGGTTTCCAATTGCCTGCAAGCGGCATCTGTCCCAGTAGTGTGGAGGTCGATATGGGCATGATCGATAGGCTTCACCATGCGGAACAACAGCTTTCCCGGTCGGCACACCGGGGTGCGGACCTCGCCAGAACCGGAATTCAGGCGGCGGAGGCCAAGGTCCTGGGAAGAATGAAAACGCACCGCAAGCCGACAAATGCCAAGCCGCCGGTGTCTGCCCACGCCGATCCCGAGCAGCCAGCCGAACCCGCTTCCACGGCAAAAGGTCGTACTGGAATCGTTTCTGTCAACGGACAAGACGTGGGCGAGATGCGCTGTACCGGGCGGTGAGTTTCGCCGCAGTCGGAAAGGCTTGCCAATCTCTCACCTCTTGTCGCACCCGTCCCGCCATACCGGACGACTCAATTCTCTTCCTCTCGATCCTCTGCCTGAAGGCGAGCCTCCAACAGCCGCTTCACACCCGTCCCGCCGTGCGGGACGACTCAGTTCAGCCCAAGACGCAGTCCTGGGTAGGCTGACGAGAAAACCTTCGAGTCCCGGCAAGGACGGCTGCGCTATTCGAAGACGAATCGCGGATCGTACTCCATCCCCGATTTGCGTAATAGCGTCATGAACTCCTGCTCGAAGCTCCACTTCCGGTGATGCTCGGGTTGCTTGGCGATGTAATCGATCACCGTCTGTCGCTGCGACTGGCTGACGCTGAAAGCTCCATAACCTTCCTGCCATGCGAAGGAGTGGCCGTGCTCATGCAGCCAACGCGAACTGCTGCCTTTCAATTCCTGCACCGCTTTTGCCAACGGAAGCACGGGAGGAACCGCCAGCAGAAGGTGAACATGGTTCGAGGTGCCGCCGGCCGCAAACAGTGTGATCTGGTTGTCCTGGGCGAGCGCCGCGAGGTATCTCCAGAGCGAGCCGGGATCACGAATCAGATTCGCACGCTGTTTGGTGCTGAAAACGCAATGCACCAGGACCGAGGCGTGAGTATGCGACATAGCTTAAGGCTAGAGCATTTCTAATTTAAGTATATACATTCTGTGAGATAATGCTTCTGCCGGTAAGGAGAGGCCAGGGATGCAATCCTATTCTCAGGATTTGCGCGAGCGGGTGTTGCGGGCACTGGATCGC
>JBAVSY010000030.1:0-88405 GCA_049695855.1 Candidatus Korobacteraceae bacterium
TGTCCTGTCTCGCAAGTTGCTTTAGTATTCTGCAACCTCGCACCTGCGGCATTCGATGATCAGCGCAAATAATCACGCGGCCCGGACTGTCGCAATAGTAAAGACACTTCGGATACGGCACACTAGAAAACATGCAAGTTCCGAATATGGAGTTCGACAAATAAGATCGCAAGAATCAAGAGGACTAGTGCACAGATCAACAGCCAGTCGTTACTTGTCATTCGCTTATTTGCCCAGCTCCTATGTGACTTAGAGATAATTCCGATATTCCGGGACATGAGTACTTCTCGTTTCCAGATCCTTTTTGCCGAGGCGTGGCTCTATCCGATGCTGCCGCAGGTCAGGCGAGCTAACTGCCTGAAGTTATGCAGGAGTCGTTTTCCGACCGCTGTGTAGAGCAGCGTTCTGCACGCCGGCGGGTTAGGCAGATCGACGACCGGCTTTCGATCTCCGATCCATGAACAGCGCTTGATCGGTACGAGCCTGGATCCGTATTTTGAGCGAGCGACTTGTCCGAAGCCGTCGATTGGCTTCTCTTGCCGCCTCCCTTTTTGGGTGATTGTTCTCCCAGTCCGAACGCCAGTCCTTTCCGCACTGGCCCTGGCACTTGAATTCCCTTGCCGGCCCACCAAGGGGTCCGCCACACCGGGGACATAAACAGTTCAGAATTGCGGACACATCGTTCGCACTGAGTTGGGTCCCTTCCGCTTCAATTGAAAACATGCGTACTCCTCAGAATCGAGAGAGCGGTGAGTGCTCAATCGTTCCCTAATCAAATGCAGATCTCTTGCCAGTCCGCCCAGCTCCAAGTGCCTGTGTTCAGCGTGCCTTCGGACCCTTGACACTCAGCGCACGTGCCCTCCAGTGGGCAACTGCCCGCAACAGGGCAAGAAGGCTCCTCGTATTTGAAGGACCGCTTCGTGGTTTCAAGGAGTTACTAGAAGCACTCATTGGCCGAGCATTTGCAATAACTCTTGTATCGCGATTGAGAAATCCTCGTGTTTGGGAGACGCAATGAACTGCATTGGAATATTTGACTTCCTCTTTGGCTGTCGCCACAGCAACCTGAGCCGCGTTTTTACGATCGGCGGAAACACTTATCGGGTGTGCTGTGACTGCGGAGCCAAATTCGACTATTCCCTGGAAATGATGTCCCTTGAGCGGCGAGACGCCCCGGCCCCGGCGCCTGCACTCAGACTTGCAACGTCGTTGAGAAACGCTGACTGAGAGGTCGCCAATGTTACGTGTCGAAATGCAATGTAGCGAGAACGACTCGACCACAATGGTCGATAGCCAGCCCACCCACGAAGACGCCACCCGGGTACTAGCGGCGGCGGCGGCGCGCTGCAAAACCTTGTTGACGCTGGTTGTAGATTTCACGGAGGTGACTATCGCCGACCCCGTCGGTGAAGTGGTTCTGTTTTGGTTGAAGCACGTGCGCCCGAAGTTTGTGGCCAAGAATTCCTATCCGCTTGACGCCCGCGGGCGCCTGCGTCTGCCGCATGATTGCATCTCCCGTGCACTCCGCCCCTTTCTGATTCTGTTCATTTGTGCGGGTTCTCTCGTCGCACCGCTTGCATCCCGTGGGGCCGAGTTGAAGGAAGAGACCTTGCAAGCCTGGGATACGTACGTCCGGGCGACAAGTCCACAGACAGGACCCCGCCTCCAAGGAACCTTTCTCTGGGTTGACGAGGTGCCGGACCGCCAGCAACGTGTTCACGGGGGTGAGATTCTGGTCTCGTCCGTTGGTCGGCAAAACCCTAAGGCCGTACCCTCTGGCTTAATTCACGATTGGATGGGCGCGGCCTTCATGCCGGACGCAAGAGTTAAGGACGTTTTGTCCGCGGTTCGTAATTACGGCGGCTACAAGGAGTTTTACAAGCCTACAGTGGTTGATTCCAAGTTGCTCGGCTCCGGGGGAGCTTGTGACCAGTACTCGATGCGGGTGGTGAATAAGGAAGCCGTAACCGAAACTGCGCTCGACATGAAATACGAAACCTGCTACTTCCAGATCGACGAGCGGCGCTGGTATAGCATCACGCGCACTACTCAGGTGCAGGAGATCCGGCATTACGGCAAGCCTAACGAGCAGGAACTCTCACCAAACCAAGGAAGCGGCTTCATCTGGCGCCTCTACAGTATTGCGAGGTTCGAAGAGAGAGATGGCGGAACCTATGTCGAAGTCGAGGCAGTTGCCCTGAGCCGGGACGTCCCCGTTGCGCTTCGCTGGCTGGTTAATCCGATTGTGCGCAACGTTTCAAGAAATTCAATGCTCGTTTCCCTGCGACAGATGGAGGATGCCGTGCGCTCAACCGAACTCAAGCGTGACAGTATCGCTCTCTCGATTTATCGACCAGACGGTCAACGTTGATGTGTTGATGAACCCTGCCAATGATGGCACTTATACGTGACCAATGGGGTTGCGGATGGTCAACCGAGTTACATGCGATAGGCGGTCACGTGGGTTCTCGTTCCACCCGGTGCGGACGCTTCATCCACGCAGAGGGTTGACCACCCTGGCGGCGCCCCTGAGTCACTGCAACCTCGGCCGGGTTGCTCATCTTGAGCTGTTGCAGGCTTTTCCGGGCTTAGTGGAGAAGGGAAAAGCTCGTGGCTGTATAGCGCGACGCAAACAGGGTTTGACCGGAGAAAATGCATGCAAACAGAGTCAATAGCGCTGGGCGCCGTTGAGATTAAGAACATCCTCATCGCAACCGACTTTTCTACGGAATCTCAGAATGCTCTGCAGTATTCCCAGACTCTTGCCTTGCACTACCAATCAAAGATTCATCTCGTCCACGTGATCCAACCAGTTGCTCACGACTTTCTCTCTCGTGCACGAACGAAGATAGCCAAGGAGCAACCTCGCGGAGCCGCGGAAGAAAAAATCGGCAGGCAAGCGGACGAACTAGCTTCCGTGCCACACCAGATCCACATGGTCGAGGGTCAAACAGCGGAGATGATTGACATCGTGGCAAAGGAGATTGCGGCCGACCTCGTTGTGATCGGAACGAAAGGCGCAGAAGGCGTTTCGAAGCTGTTCCAGGGTTCGACAGCGGAAGAGGTTTTCCGGCGGGTAAGCTGCCCCGTGCTCATCATCAGCCAACGTGTGCCGCATCCCGGTCCAATCGCTGAACTGAGGCACGTCTTGTGTCCAACGGATCTGGCTTCCGACGAGCGGTGCGCAGTTGGCTATGCCGTCTCCGTTGCCGAGAAGCACGATGCCAAGTTGACAATGGTGCACGTTCTAGGCGGCGTGTCCCCGCTCCTAAAAGCTGATCTCCTGAGCTTTGAGAAGCCTTACGTGGACAGCATGCGGCGGCTGATCCCGAGCGAGGCGAAATTGCCGAGCAGGGCGCAGTTCCGAATTGAGTATTGGGAAGCCGTGTCCGACGCAGTTGTTTTTACCGCTCGTGGACTGGCGGCGGACTTAATCGTGTTAAGCGTGCACCCGGACGAAAGTTGTAAGCCGCGACGTCGAGACCACGCCTACCGAATCATCGCGCACGCTCCATGCCCCGTGCTGACAGTTCGCGAATTGGAAAAGCCGGACCGGGGCGCGCGCTAGAAAACAAGGGTGAAAATTTATGGCAAAGAAACGCATTACCCACGCAAGCTCCGATTATCAGGAAATCCTCGTAGTCCTGAAGGATCTTGCTCTCGACCTCGCGTGGTCGTGGAATCATTCCGTTCATCTGCTGTGGCGAAAGCTCGACCCAGAACTATGGGATAGGACGCGGAACCCTCTGCTCGTGCTGCAAACCGTCTCGCGTGAACAACTCGTCCGGGTTGCGGAGACGCGAGATTTCAAAGAGTGTCTGCAGCATGTACTGCTCCAGAAAGAGACGGAGAATCTGCGCCGGCCCGTGATGGACCGGTCGTCACTCAGCTCACTCGGCTCCGTCGCGTACTTCAGCATGGAGTACATGTTGACCGAGGCGTTGCCCATCTATTCGGGTGGTCTAGGAAATGTCGCAGGAGATCAACTCAAGGCGGCCAGCGACTTGGAAGTTCCGCTGGTCGGGGTCGGCCTGCTGTTCCAGCAGGGATACTTCCGGCAGGAGATTGATGCCAATGGAGAGCAGCAAGCCTTTTTCCCCTTCAATAACCCCAGCGAACTGCCCGTTACGCCGCTTCGAACCAACGACGGTGAATGGGTCCGAGTGAATATTACGCGACCGGACTACGCGGTCTGGCTGCGTGCCTGGGAAGCGAAGATCGGATGCGTCACGCTGTATTTGCTCGATACCAACGATCCAGCCAACGATCCGGTAGTCCGCCTCATCGGCAGCGAGCTTTACGGCGGCGGGCCGCAACTGCGGCTTCGTCAGGAGATCATCCTTGGGATCGGTGGATGGCGGCTATTGCGTGAGTTAGGTATGGAACCTGAGGTGTGCCACCTGAACGAGGGACACGCTGCATTCGCGGTTTTGGAACGTGCTCGCTGCTTCATGCAAGATAACTCAGTAGATTTCGCCACCGCTCTTGCTGCCACCAGGGCGGGCAATGTCTTTACCACGCACACTCCGGTGGCAGCGGGCTTCGACTGTTTTTCTCCACAGTTAATGGCATCACACCTGAAGCCATATGCCGACGAGTTCCTCCGCATTCCATTCAACGAATTGCTGGCGCTCGGACGAAAGGATCCGAGCAACAATGATGAGCCTTTCAATATGGCCTATCTTGCAATAAGGGGCAGCGGAGCAATCAATGGTGTCAGCCGCGTTCATGGGGGGGTGAGCCGCAAGATTTTTCAGGACTTGTTCCCGCGCTGGCCGCAAGCTGAGGTGCCGGTCGGTCACGTAACGAATGGGGTGCATGTACCGACATGGGCATCGGCGGAATCCGTCGCGCTGTGGAACGAAGGCTTCGCCTCGCACCCAAATGACATCACACCGGTTTCACTGTCGGGCTCGATCTCGCCGGACATTCTCGCGGGCATTAGCGACTGTCGACTGTGGGATCTCCGCTGCAAACAACGGGCGAAGCTCATCGCCTACACTCGCAAGAGATTCGCAGCGCAACGGGCAACCATCGGCGCTGCTGAAAGCGCTGAGAATGTTGATGCGATACTGAATGCTGACGTCCTTACGCTCGCGTTCGCCCGCCGGTTTGCGGAATACAAGCGACCGGCGCTCTTGCTGCATGATCCCGAGCGTTTCGCCCGCATCCTTACGGACGCTGCTCGCCCTGCTCAACTCATCCTTGCCGGCAAAGCGCATCCTGCAGATGGTTACGGCCAAGGCGCTCTCAAGCGGTGGCACGATTTCATTCAGAAGTACGACTTGCAGAACCGCGTGGTTTTTCTGGCCGACTACGACATGCAGCTGACACAAAATCTGGTACGAGGAGCCGACCTCTGGATCAACACTCCACGGCAGCCTTGGGAAGCCAGTGGAACCAGCGGCATGAAAGTCCTGGTGAATGGAGGCCTGAATTGTTCGGAGTTGGACGGGTGGTGGGCTGAAGCATACGCGCCAGAAGTTGGCTGGGGCATCGGCAACTCCGCGTTGATGGGCAGTGACGATGGGCGAGATGCCGAGCAACTGTACGCAATCCTTGAGGGAGAGGTGAAGGCCGCGTTCTATGACAGGGACGCTGGAGGTGTGCCGAAAGCATGGGCGGCGAAAATGCGAGCCAGCATGACGCGGCTCACACCCATGTTCTCCGCCCACCGAACGGTCAGCCAATACATTGAGCATTACTACAAGCCGGCGACCGCAGGCTATCAGCGCCGCTCGGCTGATGGTGCACGCCTCGGCCGCGAGATTGCTGCGTGGTCCCGCAAGGTCGAACAGTCCTGGCCATCGGTAGCTATCATTTCGACGCAGACATCTTCACTTAAGGGGGACACGCCAGAAGCGAGTCGTGAGGTAGTAGCCGAAGTAAATCTCGGCACTCTAACTCCGAACGACGTTGTTGTCGAGGTGTTCGCCGACAATAACGATGCGGCTCCGTTTCGTAAGCGAATGGAAGCGGATTCGGCTGCTTCCAGTTGCAGCACTACGCACGTCTACAGGACAGAAGTACCGGCCGCGCGACCCGACTCCGACTACACGGTACGGGTCATTCCGCAGCATCCAGATGTGCAAGTTCCTTTGGAGGTGAACCGCGTAGTTTGGGAGAAGTAGGGACGTCCCTACGTCAGAGCAAAATCGCAACCTACCCTTGGCTGAGAGGTCAATTGCAAAACAACCGAGAGGTTGAGTGACCATACTGCGGCCTTGGAGCTCGCCCGAAGCAGGCGATCCTCTTATTGGTCAGCCGGTCTATCTCCTTGAAAACCCCGGGCAAGGGCCGTTTCATGCAAAACTGAAAACGCAAATTGACTGATCCAGATGCCGCCTGCTGCGCAAGGGTCGAAGTGGCGGTCTTGGTCGTTTCCTAGGTAAACATCATGCAGTGTGTCCGAATCGTAAAAGGCATTGGACTGGTTGGTTTGGTCGCTGCGTCCCTGCTGCTCTGCTCCGCCCAGTCTTTTCGGCCGCCGCCGCAACTCTATCGCGCCAAGCCGAAGGCCGTGCCACCGTGGGCGGAGCAGGGGAATTTTCGTTTCATCCGGCTGGACGGCGGACAAATCGAGAGCTGGAAAGCCGAGCGGACCTGGTGGGGCAACAAGTTCAGCGCCGAAGAGAAGGAGGTGCTGACCCACATCTATGACCGCGATTTCGAGCAGATGCTCGGCTTGCTCAAGCAGGCGGAGTTCAACTGGATCTGGGTCACCTGGAGCAGCGGCTGGTCGCTTAAGGACGAGGACGAGAACCGGGAGAACCTGAAAAAGGTCATCGCCCGCTGCCATGAGAACGGCATCCATGTCTCGGCTTACCTCTCGGCCTCCAACATGTTCTGGAAGAGTGCCTACCGCGACGATCCGGAAACGAAGAAATACGGTCTCTGGATGCACGGCATCCCCATGTTCTACGCCGGCCCAACCACGACCAACCTGCACATCTCCTGGGATCGCCGGCTGGCCGACGCACGCGAGCCCGACTGGCGAGCCTATCTCTTGAGAAAGGCGGAATTGGCGGTGGACGCGGGAGTGGACGCGATCGTGTGGGACAACATGATTGGTTACGACCGAGGCCTGGCCCAATTGCTCGATGATACCCAGCGGATGGCAGAGCGGAAGGCACACGAGACTGGCCGGCCCAAGGTCATGGTTTATGCCAATATCCATATTGCCCCGGACCGGTTTGCGATGAACGACATTGGCGAAGTGATCTGGGAGGAGGATGGCAAGGACACTCCGGGGGTGTGGCATGGTTATTGGCAGGTGGGCAACGCGCGCAAGATCAAATTCCTAACCGGCGAGAAGCAGCTTTGGCAGCCCCTGATGTATGAGAACGATCTTTACCACTGCGGGCCGCGGGAGCGCTGCATTCCCAGCGCGGCCGAGCAGAAACTTTCCATCGCCGAGGCCTCTGCGTTCGGCGCGACCATCTCGCGTAACATCGAAGGCCGATTCCTTTCCGCCTTGATCAGGCGCGAGCCGGACGCCCAAGAGGCATGGACGGCCATCGCTCAATACAATCATTTCCTGGCCGAGCATAGGAACCTATATCAGCAGGTGGCGCCGGCGGCGCGGATCGCTTTGATCTCTGTGGAGCCGCGGAACTCGCTGACCGACGAATTCCTCAAGCAGAGCGTTTTCTTCGAGACCAAAGTGCTCGCGCACCTGGACAAGGGAGTTCCCCTAACTGACTTCAAGGTGCTGGTGATGCCGGCTGATCTGCCCAAGCTCAACCCGGAGCAAAAAGGTAGTTTGGATACGTTCACTGCCGGCGGCGGGGTCATTATTAGGGCCGGAAAGTCGGAGCCGGGAATTGCGGCACGCGCCGAAGCCGCGGCCGGAGGGCCTCGCCTGAGCCTTGAGCCGCGCGGTTATGTGCTGGCCCAGTTGACTCGGAAATCCGACGGTCGAACTTTGATTCTCCACTTGCTCAACTACGATCACCAGGCCCCGGCAGAGAACGTGAAAGTCCGGCTGGAGCTGAGCGGGCTGGTCCAGGACCTGAGTCGCTGGGAGGTGAAAGTCGTTTCGCCGGACGCGGCCCAGCCTCAGTTGGCTGGCCTATCTCTGCACGGGAGCGTCTGCGCATTCACCCTGAGCCGGATCGAGCACTATACCGTGGTGACGCTCTTGGCCCCGCGGGAGCCCTAGTCCAGCGCGATCGCATAAGCCAGTCCCAGGGTGCGCTGCCCCAACCGCTTGACCAGCACCAGTACGATGCGCCGACCCAGGCCAGTCATTTCGTAACCTAACGCAAACATGTTCGCAGCAAAGATGAGCCATACGGCGTCGTTGGAGAAACCCGAGAGTGCCCACTTCGTAGCTTCAGCAGGTGTTTTTCCGACCAGGGATAGTGTCGCAGCGATCGTTACACCGATGAATCCGACAGCGGGACCCGGCAGCGGTTCGGTGACAAGCGCCGCAATAACAGCGGCAAACAATGCGAAGTAATGCCACGCCGTAGCTGTTAATCCGGATGGGGTCGGTATTAGTAGAACTCCAAACCCGAGGGCCAGCGGCCCAATCCACTTTCGAGCTTGCTTAGAAATATCGGGCGGAACGCTGACTGGTGCGGTTGGAGCAGCAGGTGCAATGGTAGGCGAGGACATGGTCATACCCCCTCTGCCGCGACCGTAGATATTGCCTCCTCGCAGCAATAGAGACTAATAGCGGTGATGAATAACCTAGTTGGGCGTGACGTACATGCATCACGCATAACGTGAGCCCACAGGTGCCGGACTCTGGCCCTCACCGCCTTCCACACACCTGGGGTCCCCATCTAACACCACAGCCACAAATCTCAAGCCCCAAGTAAGTCTCCGCCGAACAAGTCTGCGGCTTTAGCAATGCACAACTTTGTCGGAGCGAATGCCGTAGGTTGCGTTACGGCTGTCCACCACCAGTTGTGAATCCCGCACGATTTTCTCGTAGTCGTAGTCGCCATGGTCGGTGACGATCAAGACGCAATCGTATTGTTCGAGGTTCTCCAGCGAGGCACAGTCCATGTCCAGGTGGTACTTGCGCCCTCTGCCGATACTCGGAAAGTAGGGATCGTGGTAGCTCACATCCGCTCCCTGCTTTTGCAGTAGCTCGATGATGGTCAGTGCGGGCGATTCGCGCAAATCGTCCACATCAGCTTTGTAGGCGACGCCCAAGACCAGAATGCGCGCTCCGTTCATAGCTTTCTTGTGCTGGTTGAGCGCGGCGGTCACCGAGCTTACGACGTGATAAGGCATGCTGGTATTCACATCGCCCGCTAGTTCGATGAAACGCGTCTGGAAGTCGAACTCCTTGGCTTTCCAGGAAAGGTAGTAGGGATCCACGGGGATGCAGTGGCCACCCAAGCCGGGTCCGGGATAGAACTTCTGGAAGCCGAAAGGCTTGGTTCCGGCGGCATTGATGACTTCCCAGATATCAATACCCATGCGCAGGCTCAGCAGCTTCAACTCGTTTACCAGGGCGATGTTCACGCAGCGGTAAATGTTCTCCAGCAACTTCGTCATCTCGGCCACCGCGGGGCTGGAGACGGGAACAGTCTGGTTGAAGATGGTTCCATAGAGACTGACCGCCATTGCCGTGGCAACGGATTCCACGCCACCGACGACCTTCGGGATGTCGCGCCGGGCGACGCTATTGTTTCCCGGGTCTTCCCGCTCGGGCGAAAATGCCAGGTAGAAGCACCGTGACGGGTCGGCGGCGGCAGAGCGTGCTGCCTTCAGCCCGCGACTATTACGGTCCTCGAGGATTGGCAACACGACCTCCTCGGTGGTTCCGGGGTAGGTCGTGCTCTCCAACACGATCAACTGGTCGGCATGCAGATACGGAGCGATGGCCTCTGCGCTGCCCACGATGTAACTCAGATCGGGCTCACGCTGCTCGTTCAGTGGCGTCGGCACGCAGATAATGACGGCGTCCATTTCGGCAATTCCTGAGTAGTCAGTAGTGGCTGATAAGCCCTGCCCTTGCGCTGCCTGGATCTCAGTGGGAGGAATGCGATAAATATACGAATTACCAGAAGACAGAATGTCAACCTTCCGCTGATCAACGTCGAAGCCCGTAACGCGGAAGCCCTGCTCGGAGAACAGGAGGGCCAGCGGCAAACCCACGTACCCCATCCCAATAATTCCAACCCGGGCAGACCGGGTCTGGATGGCTTTCGAGAGCGGATGCAGGTCTTCTTTTGTCACGTAACGAGGTGTAGCGCACATAGGAAAGCTCCTTGCAAATCTAGAAATTGTCCCGGCAGGCAGCCTGTAACGGTAAGCGCAGGTGTTTGCCGACCGCCAGGCTATTTGTGTCTCGCACCTGGCTGACGCTGAGGATGTGAATAGGAAGGCACAACGCAGCTATGCGCCGCTTCCCACGCCAGGTCGAGATGTTTTCTTCCGTCGGGTCCCCGAACCACGTGCCAGTGCATTGCTAGGCGCGTCATTGTTCTTATCTCCTTTCGTACTCATTCCTCATTGATTGCACTTTGGCCACCAAAGCCAAGCACTACAAATCCTCTTTTTGCAATGACGTAAGGTTGTGGCGGCCACATGATGTGCCCCTATACGGGCATGACCGTGTCTTAGGTCGGGCATGTCCGATCGTCGCTGATTCTTATCGTCTGGTATACGGAGAGCCGTCTGCCAATTTACGGTCTCAGTTGCCGATGGAAGGTCACTCCTGCGGGCTGTTCGGAGATCTTACTGTCTGAAAGCTAGCTAAATAGTTACTGTTAATCCGCAACCCTTTTTGCCGAACACTTGCATTCAGTGGTTGGATGACATATTTCGTGTGCTCGGCGAGATCATCCGTCTTTCAAGGCAATGGACCGCACTAGCGGTGGCAAATATCGCGCGCCTCCGAGTTGGGAAATTGAAAGTGAATTGAAGATAGATAATTTTGGCGTCTACTGTTGATTGCTGACTAAGCTCTCGGAGGGGGTGCAATGCTCATACATGAATACAATCAGCTCACTTCGACTGGATTATAGCGCGCCGGGAGACTCCGGTCCGATTGCAGGCTCGATCTCGACATCGCAACCAAACACAAGAACCCCATGGCCTTCCAGAACATGGAACGCGCTCGCCGGCACAGTGCCAAAGTCAATCCTGGCGCCCCTGCAATACCAAGTAGTCGAGTAAGAAGCATGTTCCCGCCTTCATAGGTGCCGAAGTTTCCAGGATTGAACGCCCCGACGACATTGATTAGCTTCGTAAATGCTTCAATCACCAGAGCTCCGAGAATTCCGGTTCTTACGCCCATGAAGTACAACAGGACGTAAACCTCCAGGACTGCCATACCATGAGATGCCAGGTTGAGAACCAGGCTTGCCCAGAAAGCCTTGGGTGCTTTGTGGTGGAAGCTGAAAAGATTGCTCTCGGCGGAGTCGATGATCGACTGTTTGCCCTCCAGCCAACTTTTAGACCACGGCAAACGCCCAATCGATTTCGCAGCGCCGGACAATACCGGCCAACGCCTTCGAATAGCCACTCCAGTCAGAACCAGCGACGCCGCTAGGACGCTTGCAAACAGCAACGCAAACAGTCGCCACGTTCCAGAAAGCGGTAGTAGAAATAGAGCCGTAAGAACACCGGTTATGCTCACCAACGCTGCGGTCACGATGTAGATTCCGCGATCCAGCGTCACCGACGAAATGCTGTTGGCCACCGGCAGGGCGGAACCCAACAGATAAACTCGAGCTGTCTCGCCGAGTACTTGACCCGGAAGACCAAGGCTTCCTATGGTCTCTGATACCAGACGAAGTCCGAACGTACGTGCCAATGAAACCTTGCGGATGTCGCACAAGAATGTGAACCGCCACGCCAATGACCTTGTGAGATGAGCGATCCCTCCCAAAGCGATGATCAGCCCCAGTCCCCATCCAAGGGTCTTTACCTGATCGACCATGGTGGACGCTCCGGTTCGATGTATCAGAGAAACCAGCAGAGCGATGCCCAGAGGTACGGCAGCAAGTCGGACCATCTGCTCTCGCCAGCGAACCTTAGTCATTGATCACCCTCCCGCGCTCAGCACTTCTGTTCAATAGCTTGCGAGCGTTCGAAGTCAGTGCCTACCTTTGCTTGTGAATTTGGCCAAGATAAACTCTTGCGCCAAGCCGAGTGCAACATGGATACCCATGTCAGTACCGAAACTTTTGAACACAAGTCCAGCACCACGATTTGAGTCGGGGTAATAGGTGTTGGCAAGCGACGCCGAAATTAAGGCGCCACCAATCTGAGAATAGTTCGGCTGCGACGAACCATTATCTCCCTTACAGACAAATGGAGCTAAGATGGCGTGGCCAGCCCGGGACCATTCTGTCCCAGTGCCCTGATAGAAGTAGCGAGGATCCTGATGCAGCAGCGATGGCAGAATTGCGTTGCTAAACAACATTTCGCTGGAACCGCCGGCGAGACTAGCTCCGAGCCGCTTGCCATATCCCTCTGCACCCTGGGGCCAGTTAGGGGTGTCAGCGGCCTGCTGGATGCCAGCCCAAGCAGCCTCCAGGACGAAGAAAGATGGATGGGTGAGACCTTTGTACGCGAGATGGAACTTCATCTTCGCGGTAAGGGGTTCGGGGTGAGGTTCATAGGTCACATACATATTCGGTATGAAACGAAAAATGCGCTGCTGCTCTTCAGCTTTGAACTGCTGGGCAGCAACCTCCTTCGAGGAATAACCTACCGTGATTGCCCGCTGCACAGCGGCAATGCGGAGTTTGATATCAGTTAGAGTTTTGTCCTGTCCGGGTTGGACTGTCACGGACGAGCTCCACTCTGCAAATCCTTCAGCCGTAACGGTGATCTGATAGGCAGTCCCCGGCGTGACGTCGTGAAATGCGAACCCTCCATCGTCCTTGGTTACAACTGTAAGATGACCGCCGGTCGGCGCTTGTAGAACGACTGTGGCGTCAGGAATCGGATCGTCATTGACATCGACCACCGTGCCTAGGATGCTCGTCGTCTTTGTACTTGCTGCTTCAGTCCGCTGCGCGGACACGGGTACAACAAGCAGCCATACGCCAGCCAGGACGGTCAGTAGCAATGGGTTTGTTACTTTAATTAACTTTTTCATTTCTAACCTCTGGATAGGGCAAAATTGATTGTTATCCGGGAATCAACTTCAACCGGTTCACCATTCAACAGGTACGGCCTGTAGCGCCATTGCTTCACCGCATCGATAGCCGCTTGCGCGAGTATTGGAAAACCACTCTCAACTCGTACGTCTTCCACACTACCGTCTTTGCCGATCACGGCCAGCAGCACTACGGCCCCTTCAATCCGCGTCCGGCCAGCTTCCGGCGGATAGATCGGCGTAACGTCGTGGATCAAGTTAGCCTCGACTACCCGTTGGGCAAGGCGGATTCTCTTAATGGGCGTCGGCTCGGGCGCCTTAGCCAAAGCGGGCACACCGCGCGTTCTACCCAACACTTCGCTAAGCATTCCACCGGGAACTCCGCCGATTACTCCGCCCGGAACTCCCCCGACCACTCCGCCAACGGTGCCGGCCGGAGTTGGTGGCGCTTCCTGCGTCTTGTTTGCTGGCGCGGATATGCCAGTGCTTGTAGGGGTATGTGTCGAGGTGGGGGTGGGCGTTCGAAGCCTCGTGCCAATGGCAGCTGCAGCCGGTGGCTGTAGATATAAAGTTGTTAGCGTTTCCCTCTTGGGCAGTATGTCGGTATGAAACAGCGGGATGACAATTAGCGCCAGTAAGAGCAGCGACTGGAAGGTTAGCGATCCAGCTGCCGCCCAGAGGTTTCGGGGTCGTACTTCCCCACCCGATACAATTAGACTTTCATGAAATAGACCACCGTCATCTATTGCGTGCGGGCTGGAAGAGGCGGGAAGCTGTTTTTTCTGTTCCGCCGGAAATCCCCTAACCGGGCCAATTCGTAACCCTAACCCCGAAAGATGGTCAATAGACGTTGCCATTGCGCATTCATCCCTTTCCAGACAGCATGGTCAGAACGTCAGCTGCCGGATCTTGTCTTCTCCACATCTTTGGAAAAGCATTTCGTGGGCCAAGCGGAACTCTTTGTAGGGAAAGGACATGGGACGATTGAAGTCGCGCTTCCCTGCCCACATGGGGGCATCTGCCCATGGAAAGTCATGACCACATGTAAGCTTTGGGCACGGATGTCATCCGGAGCGGCAATCTCGACTTTTTCACGCGGGGTAGAAGGTACTTGTGCCTGGGCCGCGAACCTTGCAGTCAAAACGAACGGCAATGCTAACAACCCACGCACAGCAACTTCCTTTCAATATGGTTGCTTACTGTCCATTCGAAAGCTTCTGTCGAGACGAAGCGATTCTTACTTCGGGAGCTCGGGTCGCCACAACAAAGCGATATGTGCACTCACCCAGTTCGGGTTATCAGGATCTTTCTCGAAGGAACGGTGCGGCTGTTGCAATCGCGCAAGGATCACCTGTTGGTTGCTCGCTTGCGCCGGCGAGGAGGGCTCGAGCAGATAAATCGTGCTAGCCAGAATGGGTCCAACATGGACGTCGCGATGAGGCGTGCCGGACTCCGGAAGAAGATCGAAGAATCGTTGCGTCTCCAGGAACCGGCGCGACGGCTCAAGCACGATTACGTCCCCCTCGCGAGGCACATACCGGGGATCGTAAAGCGGGGTAATCCGAATGTCGGAGCGTCCGCAGTTGGCGAGATAGTAAGTCATACTGAGGGGGCGGGCGGTTGCCAGTCGCAGCCCTGAGGGAGCAGTGGGACAAATCTCTTGTGCTACTTCACGAGTGTCAAATTCTGAAACCTCATCGGGTGCAAAGTAGCGGGTGATTTTGCTTTTCCCTCCGCCAATCGCGTTCAAGTAGAACGGATAATAGGGTGCCCAGGCGCGGAGTTCGACGAGCGGCCACCCAAATAGAATCATCGCCGCCATCCCGACTGCGACCAGTGCTATTTTCCTTTCTCTTGCGTACTGCCAGCTCTGTTGAACGGCATAACCAGCGGCCAGAAACAGAAAAGGCAAAAACGGAAGCGAATAACGTATCCACTTCGCTCCGCAAATCGAGAGCGCGAGCAGTTGTACCAGCCCAAACGCGCAGAAAAAGCACGAGGCCAGAGTGCGGCGGTCGCGTAACAGCATTATGCTTCCCAGGATCATCGCGACCAACACCGGGATTGGCGTTTTTACCAGCAGCAACCAGAAATAGAAGTACCAGGGCACCCCCGAAAACAACCGTGCAGCAAAGTTTGGATACAGCCTGCCGGCGAAGTCGTAGCCAGTGTGCCGGACGCCGGCGTGATGTAACCAGTGGAATGCGGAAATGCAACTGCTTGGTGAGACCATCAGCGGATTAGCCACCAACAGGGCCACAAGCAGTAAGAGAAACAGTCGGAGGAGGTTCCGCGACCCCGTTGGTTTATGGTCGAGACCTCTTTGTCCCGCCAGATGCCATGCCAGCGCGTTCAGCCCAAACAAATGAATAAGGTATTGTGAGGCAATGGCCAATCCAAAGGTGATTCCACTCAGGTTGTACCATCGGCGTGTGCTTGTCTCTGTCCTAGTCAATTTTGCACGGCTGTACAAGTAACAACCCAGCAGCGCAAAGAAAGTGACCGGCGTTTCCTCCTTGTCGAGGCGATTGATTGCAATCGGCAATGGAGCCACTGCCCAAAAGAAAGCCGCTGCAAACGACCCTGCGAGGCCCATCATTTGACGGCAGAATAAGAAGAGGATTGCGGCTGTAGCTGCACCGAAAAGCACATTCGGTAGCCGAAGCCAACCCTCAGGCCTCATGGACGGCCCGCCATGCCGTGAAGCCACGCGGTTCCAGCGCTCACCGACTGCCAGACTGGCCCAGGCGAGCATTTTGGGCATCATCGGGTGCTCACTATTGACGCCGGCGAAGTGTCCGTGACGATATTCCTGCACAGCGAGCCACTTCGCCGATTCGTCCTCGGAGAGGCTGTTAAAGTCGAGGCGGTCAAGGCGAACTGCAAACGCTAGGCAGGCCAGCAGGAGTGCGATCGCGGCGTCCCAACGCCAGTCAAAACAGCGAACTGGAGCGTTACTCAACACAGGTGCACCTAGTCCGCCGCCATTGCTGCGCGAACCTCAACAACTTCAGACACGGAATAAGCTTTGCGCGCAGAGGGATTGAAGTACTGCCAGACCCCCAACTCGCCGAGGAGTCCTACCGCCAGCAGTTGAAGACCTACCAAAATAAGGATTCCGGCGAAGATCATAAGCAATCCGTGTTGCTGCACAACACTCGTTCCATAAATGACCTTCCATGCGAGGAGCCAGAACGCTATCGCTGAACCCGCAGTCATATTTATGAGGCCGAGTCGACCAAAAAAGTGCAGCGGGCGTGACATGTAGCGCAGAAGAAAACGAATCGTGATGAGATCGAACATGACCCGGAAGGTACGGGATAGGTTGTAATGCGATATCCCATGTTTCCGATGGCTATTGTGAATAGGAATCTCACAGATCGATGCCCCGTACGCGGAAGCCAGCGCCGGGATAAACCGGTGCATCTCGCCGTAGAGTGGTATTTCGCGGAGCATTTCGCCCCGATAGGCTTTGAAGGTTGTTCCGAAGTCGTGAATGTTCACACCGCTCAGCTTTGCCATTAGCCAATTGGCGCAGCGAGATGGAAACCTCCGCAGCCATAAGTTGTCTATGCGGTGCTTGCGCCAGCCGCTTACAACGTCATAGCCCTGTTCGAGCTTCTCGAGGAATTTGGGAATGTCAGCCGGATCGTGCTGAAGGTCGCCATCCATGGCGATTACATACTCATCATTGCAATGCGCAAATCCAGCAGCCAACGCTGCGGTCTGTCCGAAATTGCGACGCAACCTGACGATCGTCACCCCAGGGTCGACCGACGCGATTTCCTTTAGCAACTTGTAGGTAAGATCGGTGCTTCCATCATCTACAAATACGAGGTGATATCCCCAACCAGTGCCGTCCATCACTGCACATAAGCGGGAGTACAGTTCGGTGACATTAAGTTCCTCGTTATGAAACGGAACAACGATAGAAACGGTATCTGTGGATTTGAACTCACGCATGTTGCACCCTTGACCCCTCCCTCATCGGGGACGGCATCTGCATCGATTTCGTGCTGTTGCAAAGCATCAGGCGCAAGCCGGCGAGGGAGCAGGTTCGCTCTCGGTCCGACCGTGCGCCTGTGTTCTTTAGGTTCACACAATGCACTGTGCATTCCGCCCACCAATTCGTCAGGCGAGTTAACCTCAGCTGTCTCAATGAACTAGCGCGCACGTTGCCTTCACAGGCCCGCCGATATTTGGGCAATTGCCCTGTGTAGGGCAGGTGAGGTTATGCTCAAGTTTTCGGACTGCCCAGGGAGGCCATGAGTCTTAAAGGTTGCGATTCACCACGTCCGGTCACGCAGTGAGTATGCGGAAAGTTGTTAACTCCCAGTGAATCTGGTGCTACCGTGTAGGCATGCAGACAGCTGATCTGGAGGGGACGGGCGCGGTCCAAGGCAGATATCGGACCTTGTTGGAAGTGTCCAGCGCCATCGCGGCACAGCCAAGTGTCGCGGCTGTGTTGAAAAGCCTCCGCCGGCTTCTATCTTCTGTTGTGGAGTTCGACGCGATCAGCCTGGCGCTTCTGGGCAGTAACGCACGAACCGTGCAGTTGCTTGCATTGGACAAAAGCCCCGGAATGCCGGACGTCGAACTCGGGACGCAGGTCAGCATTGAGGGAACCACATTCGAGAAAGTCATCGAGCAGCAAAAGCCCGTGTACGTGGCGGATATAGCGGGTGAGCTGGCGGCTGCACCGGAAGTCGCGAGCCGGTTCACGGGATCGCAGTACCCCGTGTACATCTTCCCGGTTTCAGTCGGAGACAAGAAGTTAGGCGCCCTGTTGATCGGAAGCGGCGAGAGGAAAGAATTCAGTGCGGAGGACGTGGAACTCCTAAGCTCGCTGGCTGCGCACGTCGCCATCGCACTGGAAAGCGCACTCGCCAATGATGCGGCAGCACGCTATCAGCACGAGCTCGCCGCCGAACGTGACCGGCTCCGCCTTTTGCTAGACATTAACAACCAGGTCGTGACCATTCTCGACATCAACGATCTCTTTCGGGCCGCATCGGCATCGATCCGGAAATATTTCGCTAATGATTTCACGAGCGGCTCGCTCTTGGATGAGCGATCCAACTGTTTCAACTGCGTGGTCATGGATTTTCCGGACGGTCGCGTAGCCACCGGTGACCTTTGGGTCACGCCACTCAGCGAGATCAAAAAAGAGCATCTGGATAGGCTTCAACTTCGATTACCGACGGTGTGGGCAGCCCCGGAGATTGCGAGAATGCCCGCCAACGTTGCGGACTTTTTCAGAGCAGAATCCATAGTCACAGCGGTGTCTCTCCCTCTGATCGGGGCCGGCGGGTTAATCGGGGTCAAGATGCTCGGATACCGAAAGGTGAAGATATTTGCCCAGGCGGATCTGGATCTGCTGTCTCAGATCAGTAATCAGATCTCTCTGGCGCTCGACAACGCGTTGGCCTACGGCCGGGTGACCGCATCGCGTGACCTCCTGGAAGACCAGCGCCTGTATCTGGAATCGGAAATTCGTTCGGAATACAACTTCGAAGACATCGTCGGGAAAAGTCCTGCACTGCGCAAGGTGCTGGATCAAATTGCCATCGTAGCTCCAACCGACTCCACGGCGCTGCTGCACGGGGAAACTGGCACCGGAAAGGAATTGGTGGCCCGCGCCATTCACAGCCTTAGTCCCAGAAAAGACCGGACGTTTGTGAGGCTCAATTGCTCGGCCATTCCGTCAGGACTGGTTGAAAGCGAGTTGTTCGGGCATGAAAAGGGCGCCTTCACCGGAGCTCTGATGCAGAAGAAAGGGCGGTTCGAGGTCGCCGATCAGGGCACGCTTTTTCTCGACGAGATTGGGGACATCAGCCTCGAACTGCAGCCTAAGCTATTGCGCGCCCTGCAGGAGCACGAGTTTGAGCGACTCGGCAGCACAAAGACAATTCACGTCAACGTTCGCTTGATCGCAGCCACACATCGAGACCTGGGGGACATGATCGCCAAGGGGCAATTCCGGGAAGATTTGTTCTACAGGTTGAATGTTTTTCCCGTCGAGATTCCGCCGCTGCGTGAACGGCGTGAAGATATACCGCTTCTGGTCCACCACTTTGTTTCGCAGCTCGCCGCGCGCATGCGGAAGCGCATTAAATCCATTCCTAAAGCTGCAATGGAAGCCCTGACTGCCGCCCCATGGCCGGGAAATATTCGCGAACTCGAGAACTTCATCGAACGTGCTGTCATTCTTACGCAGGGCGATGAATTGAATGTTCCCATCGCTGAGTTGAAGAGATCGGCAGTGCGAAGCAGCGCCTCCGCTTCCACTTTCCATGATGCCGAGCGCCAGACCATTATTGATGCCCTGAAAGCCGCTTCTGGCAGGATCGCGGGCAATGGCGGGGCGGCGGAGCGCCTCGGCCTGAAGCGCACGACGCTTCAAAACAAGATGCGCAAGCTCAACATCACCAAGAACGACTACTAGACTCGCACGCCCGAAAGACCTGCCCTTATCTCGGCACTCTGCCATCACAGGGGCACTCCCTAGGGCTTCTGGCATTCCCGTCCTTGTAACTACTTTGCCTACGACAAGTTCCCTCCGGTCAACTTCGGCAACTGGCGTGCAATACTCCACCGCGATATCTGAATTTCTGCCACTTATCACCCGGCGAAAAGGACGAATGCCCATGCTGACCCCCTCTCGAATTAGCTTCACGGCTCTGGTGGCGATTGCGTTAGTGGTTCCTATAAACGTATCTGGACAAGGTATCCAGGCAAGGAAACAGAATTTGGGCAGCATTACTGGGACTGTCACCGATGTAAACGGTGACCCAGTTCCCAATGCCACGGTTCTCCTGAAGCGCACTGACAGCAACGATAGGCGCACGGTTGTAACGCTTGAGAACGGATTCTTCGAATTTCAGGATGTCAAACCAGCCGTTCCCTACGAGATGAGCGTCAGTGCAAAGGGTTTTGCGGACTGGACATCTCACAGCATCACTCTCGAATCAGGCCAGTTCAAAATTCTGACGGGCATCCAACTTCGGATTCCACCGGAGATTACGCACGTCGAAGTCACTTACGATCGAGTGCAGGTTGCGACTGAGCAGCTCAAGGCCGAGGAAAAGCAGCGCGTGTTCGGGATTATCCCGAACTTCTATGTTTCCTATGAAAGCGATCCAGCACCCCTCACCAGCAAGATGAAATTTTCACTTGCCCTCAAGGTCGCTTCGGACCCGGTTACCGTGGTGGGGATCGGCATAGTCTCTGCCGCGCGACAGGCAGCGGACAGTCCGAATTATGGACAGGGTTGGGACGCCTACGGTCAGCGGGTGGGCGCAACTGCCGCGGATGGTTTTACTGACATCATAATCGGCGGCGCCATATTGCCGTCGTTGTTGCACCAGGACCCGCGGTATTTCTATCAGGGAACAGGTACAACCAGCTCTCGAATGCGACATGCGATAGTCAGTGCCTTTGTTGCCAGGAGCGACAATGGGAAGTCAGAACCGAACTACTCCACCATGGGTGGAGATCTGGCCTCGGCATCCATTTCGAACCTTTACTTTCCTAGCTCGAATCGCGGCGTTGGACTGGTGCTCGGGAATTTTGCGCTTGGCACGGCTGAACGCATCGGCGCCAATCTGGCCCAGGAATTCCTTCTGAGCAAGTTCACCCGAAGAGGTGGCCATATTAACTAACGACCAATGTGAGCGAATTACTGTCCGGACCGCGAGCGCGGCAAGTAGCCGACCTTCTTTTTATGCCCGCCTGCAACACTCCCCAAATGATCCTACCCTCCGGCCCGGGCTGGAAAGCCCGGGCTCTCGCCTGCTGAGGCCGGTCGTGAGTGCTGGTATGACCGAATGAGGTCATGCTGCCTTTCAGTGGGCAGTTTGGCTCAGCCAGCGCCCGACTCCGAACACCGCCAAGTCGATACAGCGCGGCCTGTTAGCTAGCCATTGCCGGTTCGGCCATCGCGATGCAGTGTTCCTTTTGCTGGATCACGCGAATGGTCGCGGAGGTTCTTACAGACGAGAAAGCAACTTGAGCCGTGTATTCACGATCGGCGGACGCTTCTGTCGGGTGTGCTGTGACTGCGGTGGCCAATTCACACACTCGGACGAGATGAATGAGGTCGATCCGGAAAAACGGGATTCTGCGCACTAGCACCGTATCACGGCATGTATTGAAGAGCCCTCGTTAAGAAAGGGAAACCATGTTCCGTGTCGAAATGCATCACGCGACAAATGCGGTGATTATGAAAGTCCAAGGACGGCTCATAGGTGAGTACGCCGCGTATGCCCAATCGCTGGTGACGCACTGCAATACTGAGATGAAGCTCGTTGTAGATCTAACGGAAGTCACAGCTGTCGACTCCGTCGGTGAGGAGGTGCTGTCATTCTTCGGCCGGCTCGGGGCCGAGTTTGTCGCTGACAATGTTTATGCGAGCTATGTATGCGAGCGGCTAAACCTCCGACTTGCTCGGCCGGCACTTCGCACGCGCAAACGCGAGGGCTCTCGGTCATATACGCTGCGGGTCGATTGAGAGATGAAAATGGCCGCTGAGCTGGACGCACCCGAGTCGAGAAAACCCGTGAATGCCGGGCGCGGAGAGGTCACAGGTGGGCGCGATCCTATTTATTTGTTCGCCTGTCATCTTGAATGGCGTGATCGACAAAACTTACGCGCCTACCACCACTTGATCTCCGCACTGGACGACCATGACGAGAATATACGGCTCCTGGCCGAGACGCTTTTGCATCGATCGTCGCCGCACCCAAAGCCACGATCATAAGCCGCGAGTAGTGCGAATAAGCCACCACCGGGCGAGGAATAAGATGTTGATCGCGGGATCGTGAATTCCTCGTTTGAAAAGCGTTTGGTTCACTTTGGCATCTAAGCCGATGTTACCTACATCGTCTGCTCCCTTCATTTCGGACAGCGGCCACGCGTGACAGTCGGCATCCAGGCGCGTGCCGGTTCGACAGTTCAGCACAGAACGGCTTCTCCACAGCAGGCCGCCATTGGTGCTCTCAGCGTCAAAACTTAACCCAACCCATCTGACAACTCAACACGCGGTCATCTGCCCGCATAAGGGCAGCAGAGCTCGGCAGCCAATCTGCGTTAGCACGCACCTTCAATGACTTGCGCCATATTTCTTTTGGTACGCGAACTGCCCTAACAACACCAAGTAATCGCGCAGGAAGGGCCCCGATACACCGGAGAACATTAGCAGAGTGTTGGGCTACCGTAAGGAGCTCAACGTCAGCGGAGGTTGTGAATAGGAATCATGAACACGATCCCGGTAACTCAACATTTGAATGACTGCAGAGACGGAAGAACAGAGATTGTGAACGCATTGGCAGCTTTGCTTGGCGGCAAACACAGACCTTTGTTGTTGTGCGTTCTTTTCATTATCCCCATCCTGGGCCTCGCTGGATGCGACCGTAGCCGGGCGGCAATCAAGCTGCCGGACACGGAAGTCCTGGTTGCGTCTCCCCTTCAGGAAGATGTGCCCGTGCACAACGAATGGGTGGCAACACTGGATGGTTACACAAACGCCGAGATACGGCCCCAGGTTTCCGGCTACATCATCAGCCAAAACTACAAAGAAGGTTCGGCCGTCCGCAAAGGCCAGGTGCTGTTCGAGATCGATCCCCGGGTTTTCCAGGCAGCCCTTGACCGTGCGAAGGGAGAACTTGCCCAGGCCCAGGCGCAATTGGGGAAGAGCTCGATCGATGTTGAACGCGATACGCCTCTAGCAGCACAAAAAGCAGTGTCCAAGGAGAAGCTCGACACTGAGATCCAGGCCAAACTTGCTGCCGAGGCCACAGTCGAGTCGGCCAAGGCGGCGGTGGAACGAGCGCAACTCGACGTCGGGTGGACCAAGGTCACTTCGCTTGTAGATGGCATTGCCGGCATCGCCGAAGTTCAGATGGGCAATCTGGTGGGACCCAACTCCCACCTTACCTCCGTTTCGCAAGTCGACCCGATCAAGGTGTACTTCCCGGTCAGTGAACAGGAGTATTTGCGGGCGAAGCACCTCACCTCGAATGGCCAAGCAATCGATTTATTCGGCAGCTCACCGGAACTAATCCTGTCTAACGGTATGGTCTACCCCCACAAAGGCAAGATTCTGCTGACCGACCGCCAGGTGGACATGAACACCGGCACCATCCGCCTTGTAGCGGCGTTCCCCAACCCCGGCAACATTCTGCGTCCGGGCCAGTACGGGCGTGTGCGGATCGAGACCGGCATGCAGAAAAACGCGCTGCTGGTGCCGCAAAGCGCCGTGAAAGAAATTCAGGGCGGCTACGAGGTAGCCCTTCTGGGCTCGGACAACAAGGCCATCATCCGGCCAGTCAAGGCAGGCGAGAAGGTCGGAACAATGTGGTTGATCGAGGATGGTCTGAAGCCAGGCGATCAAGTCATTGTCGAAGGCATTAGCAAGGTGAAGGATGGAACTCCCGTGGTTCCCAAGACGGCCAACATTCAGGGAGAGGAGCGGTGAGCCATGTCTGAGTTTTTCATACGGCGTCCCATTGTCGCCATCGTCATCTCCATCCTGATGGTCATCATTGGCGCGATCACCATCATCAGCCTGCCGGTGGCGCAGTTTCCGGATATAGCTCCACCCGAAATACGCGTGTGGGCCCTCTACCCGGGGGCCGATGCCGAGACCATGGAGAAAGCAGTAGCCACGCCGATCGAGCAACAGATCAATGGCGTGGACAACATGGATTACATGTACTCGCTGAACTCGACCAACAACTCGAGTACGGCACTGATGGTCGATTTTGATGTCAAAACTGACCCCAACATGGACCTCATCCTCACCCAATCACGCCAGGCATTGGCGATTGGTCAGCTTCCTCCCGAGGTCAACCAGATCGGTATCGACGTGAAGAAGTCCTTGACCTCGCCGATGATGCTGATCGCGTTGTATTCGCCTAAAGGCACTCACGACGCGAAGTGGCTGTCGAACTACGGGTACATCAATGTGAAGGAGCCGATCGCGCGCTCTTACGGCGTAGGACAGGTCCAGATCTATGGCATTGGCGAGTACGCCATGCGGCTGTGGGTAAAACCCGATCAACTGGCGAAGTTGGGTATCACCGCAACCGATGTCGCCAATGCAGTGAAATCGCAGAACACGGTGAATCCTGCCGGTCAGGTGGGAGGCGAACCAGCGGCTGACGGCCAGAAGTTCACCTATGCCGTAAGCGCCCAAGGACGGCTCAGGACACCGGAAGAATTTGAGAACATTGTAGTCCGCGAAAACGCCGACGGTGGTGTGGTGCGGGTAAAGGACGTGGCCCGGGTGGAACTGGGCTCGCAGGACTATAGCTGGATCACGCGACTGAACGGAAAGCCATCCGCAATTGTCGCTATCTATCAGCTACCCGGCTCCAATGCGGTCGAATCGGCCAAGGGCGTACGGAAGCTCATGGCCAAGATGAAGGAGAGCTTTCCCTCGGACATCGATTACGCCGTAACACTGGACACAACCGATGCGGTAAGGGCGGGCATGCACGAGATCGTGCAAACTCTGCTGGAAGCCTTCATCCTGGTAATCATTGTCGTCTACATCTTTCTGCAAGACTGGCGGGCGACGATCATTCCCATGTTCGCGGTGCCGGTCTCGTTGATCGCTACCTTCGCTGTCTTCCCGCTATTCGGCTTCTCGGTGAATACGCTTTCATTATTCGGACTTGTGTTGGCGATCGGCTTGGTGGTGGACGATGCCATCGTCGTGGTCGAAGGCATACAACACCACATCGAAGAGGGCCTGACCCCGAAGGAAGCGGCTCGCAAAGCTATGCAGGAACTGACCGGCCCCGTGGTTGGTATCGCCCTGGTGCTGTCAGCGGTTTTCGTGCCCACGGTATTCATCCCGGGCATAACCGGGCGGCTGTATCAGCAATTTGCATTGACGATCGCGATCTCGGTGATCATTTCAGCCTTCAACGCCCTGACCTTGAGCCCGGCGCTGGGGGCATTGTTTCTCCGACCCAAAAAAGAGAGCCTTGGACCACTTGCGAAGTTCTTCGGCTGGTTCAACCGCGTCTTTGACCGCAGCAGCAATTTGTATGTGCGGGCATGCCATGGGTTGATTCGGAAGAGTGTGCTAGCCGTGCTGGCAATCGCTGCATTTGGCATCGCCGCGGTGTTGTGTGGGAAGGGGCTGCCCTCCAGCTTCCTGCCCGACGAGGACCAGGGATATATGTACATCCAGATGCAACTGCCCGAAGCGTCTTCCCTGGAAGCCACGTCGGACGCGGCCCGCGAGGTGGAAGCTGTCCTGAAGAACACCCCAGGAGTCCAGTACACCAGCACGGTTATGGGATTCAGTCTGCTCAGCCTCACCCGCACCAGCTACAACGCGTTCTTCTGGGTGACGCTCCAGCCATGGGAAGACCGCAAGAGCATGGAGGAGCAGTTTCAAGTCATCAAGGCGAAGTTGAACCTTAAACTTCTCACTTTGCCCCAAGGCACCACCTTCGCCTTCTCTCCGCCGGCGATCGCTGGAGTTGGCACCTCAGGCGGCTTCCAGTTTGTGCTGGAAGACCGTGCGGGCAAGGACCCCCAATTCCTGGTGAACAACCTGAATAAATTCCTGGAAGCCGCGCGCAAACGGCCCGAAATAGGGATGGTCACCACCACCTACATTCCCAGCACGCCGCAGAAGTTCGTGTACGTCGACAAGGAGAAGGTGCTGAAGCAGGGCGTCCAGCTCAGCGATGTCTATGACACGCTTCAGACCTTTATGGGCGGCTTGTTTGTCAACTACTTCAATGACTTTGGCCGCGCGTGGCAAGTGCGAGTAGAAGCAGAAGCACCATACCGCTCGAACCTGGACAACGCAGGCCAGTTCTACGTTCGTAACAGCAAAGGCGAGATGGTGCCTTTGTCAGCGCTGGCCCGGTTCGATTCACGCTACGCGCCGGAATTCAAGATGCGCTTCAACCTGTACTCGGCGGCCCAGATTATCGGTAATGCCGCCCCGGGCTACAGCTCGGACCAGGCGACCGCCGCGTTGGAAGACGTCTTTCACCAGACCATGCCGCCGGAGATGGGCTTCGACTACATGGGCATGTCCCGGCAAGAGCAGAAGGCGCGTGAGGGTATCCCGTCGTGGGTCATCTTCGCGATGTCTTTTGTGTTCGTTTTTCTTATCCTTGCAGCACTGTACGAAAGTTGGTCGCTGCCGTTCAGCGTGCTGCTGAGCACGCCGGTCGCAGTGTTCGGGGCCTTCGGCCTGCTGTGGCTGCGGCGCACGGTTCTCGGCATGATCTTCCCCGCCTTCATGGTGCAGATCGACAACGACGTTTACTCGCAGATCGGACTCGTCATGCTGATCGGCTTGGCGGCAAAGAACGCCATTCTGATCGTGGAATTTGCCAAGGAGCAACACGAAGTCTATGGCAAGCCGGTAGAGGATGCCGCACTCGAAGGCGCCAAACTGAGGTTGCGGCCGATTCTAATGACCTCGTTCGCATTCGTTCTCGGCTGCGTGCCCCTGTTCATCGCGACGGGAGCAGGCTCTGTCGGCCGGCAAATCATGGGTACCACCGTGATCGGTGGAATGCTGGCTGCGACCGGGATTGCGATCTTTATCATTCCGGCGCTGTACGTGCTAGTTGAACGGCTTGCGGGTTTGGGCAAGCGTGAACCGCGGGAAGTTCCCGCCATAGCGCAGCCGGCGCCCGTGGAGGGGGACTAATGAAGACACTCACTGCACTCTTGACGCTGACTCTCTTGACCGTGGGCTGCACCGTCGGGCCGAACTACAAGCGGCCGAGTGTCGATGTCCCGGGTGGCTATCGTGGCGCCGCGCCATCGCAGGAAGCGCCGGCCGCTGCTGCAAAGTCCAGCACAGAGCAGCACACATCTGCGCAACCCGCGCCGCAGTCGCTTGCGGATGAGAAGTGGTGGGACGTTTTCCAGGACAAGCAGTTGCAGGAGCTCATCCGTACCGCGCTCCAGAACAACTATGACGTGAAGATTGCGGCAACGCGAATCCTTAAGGCCCAGGCGCAATTAGGCATTACGCGTGCCGACCAACTGCCCACGCTTTCCGCCGGAGCCGCGGCTATCAATGCAGATATCCCGCGAACAACCCTTACTCCCAACACTGATACCAGCTTCAATGTGGCCGCGGCGAGTTTCAATTGGCAGCTCGACTTCTGGGGCAAGTACAGGCGCGCAACCGAAGCGGCTCGGGCCAACCTGCTGGCAACACGCTGGGCGCGACAATATGTCGTCTCAACGCTGGTGAGCAATGTTGCGGCATCGTACTTTCAACTTCGCGCCCTCGACCTGCAACTGGAGATTTCGAAGCGAACGCTGGCTGCTCGTCAAGAATCGCTCAGACTGACACAAGCCAGGGCGAATGGCGGCGCAGCGACGATGATTGATGTGCGCCAGGCAGAGCAGTTGGTAGCCACAGCCGCCGAAAACATACCCGACCTGGAACGTCGCATTGAGCAGCAGGAAAACTACATTAGTACCTTGCTCGGAAACAACCCAGGTCCCATTGCGCGCGGATTGCCGCTGATCCAACAGCCGCATGCTCCCGAGGTGCCAACCGGGCTCCCTTCAAGCCTGCTGGAGAGGCGACCTGATATTCGCGAGGCCGAGGAGCAGCTCATCGCGGCCAACGCATACATCGGGGTTGCCAAAGCCGCCTATTACCCAAACATTTCATTGACCGCGAACGCCGGGTACGCCAGCTCGGCACTTTCCAGCCTGTTCACTGGACCGGCGGGACTCTGGGCATTCGGTGGCACGCTCATGCAGCCCATATTCGCCGGCGGAAGGATCAAGTCCGGCGTGAGGTACAGCGAAGCACAACAGCAGGAAAAGCTGCTGGTTTACAGACAGACCATTCAACAGGCTTTCCGCGGCGTCTCGGACTCTCTGGTCGCGTACCGTAAGGATCGCGAGTTTCGCGAATATCAACAGCAGCTTACGGACGCCGCTCAAGATGCCGCGCGGTTGTCTGAGATGCGATATCAGGGTGGGGCGACAGATTACCTGGAGGTGCTGACGAACGAGACCAATACTTTCAACGCGGAACTAGGCCTGGCGCAGGCTCAGCTAAATGAGCTCTTGGAACTCGTCGACATCTACAGAAACCTTGGTGGAGGTTGGCAGATGTAAGCCTGCCAGGACGAGATCTGGGCTCACCTGCGTTTGTGGGCCCTCGACTTGACACCGGCCACAGTTGACGTAACACATAACGCAGGGGAGTTAAGACAATGATCCGCAAGTTTGTAGTGCTCACGATTACGTTAGCAGTGGTGGCGCTGTCGCCGCTCTGCCGGGCTCAAGATCAGCAGCCGAGCCTTGCCTCCGTGATCGAAGTATTCAGGGCCGAGATGCAGGCCAATCGGACCACCATCATTACCCAGGCGATGAACTTCAGCGACAAAGATGCTGCCGCATTCTGGCCGATCTACCGGAAATACGAGTACCAACGGTCCCTGCTGGATGATCGCCGCGCGGCCGTCATCAAGGACTACGCCCAGAAGTACTCCGCCCTGAGCGATGGCGATGCCAAAGCGATGGCGGAACGGATGTTCGACTGCGAATCGCGTCTTGCGGAGTTGAAGAAAACCTATTTCAAAAAGTTCAACACGGTGCTCCCAGCGTTGACGGTCACGAAGTTCTTTCAGTTAGACCATCGCATCGACTTGCTGGTGGAGATGAGAGTGGAGGCTTCCCTTCCCCCGCTTTTTCGACCACAGCTCAGCGAGCAGGACAGTAGCGCGCGAGCGCTGCCTCAGTAGTGAAATGCTCTGGCAGATCGACGACATTGTCATCCAGGAGGAACGTTATGGTTCGCATCACCAAGCGCACGTCCTTGGTTCTTTTAGCACCGCTGATACTGGTGGCGATGGCTACGGCGCAAACGCCGCGCCAGGGACTCACGCTGTCTGTCCAAGGCTATCCTGGAAATGCGCCGGTCGTTGAATTACAAGGGCGTTCGTACGTGGAAATACAGGACCTGGCGCGAATCACCGGCGGCTCGCTCAGCTTTGAGAGGGACCGAATCACTTTGACAGCGCCGGGTTGCGACGTTTCGAAGACGGCCGGCGACGACGCTGCCAAATCAGGCTTCTCCCGCTCCTTTGTGCGAGCGGCGATCGAGGCTATGGCGTCGATTCGAGAGTGGGGCGGAATGCTGATGATCACGGTGCAGAATGGCTACCACGTCGACAATACCATGGCGGGAAACACGATCATGGCCTATCAGGGACGCGCGGCTGACAAGGTCGCATTAGCCTCATCGGAAGCATCGACTGACTCTGACCACCGCGGGCTGGAGTTGCTGAGGAATGAGTTCAACAATGTACAGGCATGGGCCGACTCTTATGTCAAAGCTCGGGGCGCCATGGGCGCCGCAAACCTGACGATTTCTGAAAACGGGCTCAAGGATGATCAAGATGTCCAAAAGCTGGTGCACTGCGGCCAATTCCTGGCGCAGATGTTTGCCGGTGGTAGTTTCCAAGATGACGCGGCTTGCCGTTGACTGGTTGGAAAGGCGGTAGAAATGACAGTCAGAAGAGTGGCAATCAATACTGGAGGCGGCGATGCACCCGGCCTGAATGCGGTTATTCACGGCGCGGTATACGCGGCGCGCGGTCTGGGATGGCAAATCTTTGGCATTCGCGACGGCTACGAGGGATTTCTCGAGCCACAGAACTATCCTGACGGCGGACTGATCGAACTTAAGCGTTCTGCAGTCCGCGAAATCTCTCATCTTGGCGGCACGATCCTGGGCACAACTAACCGAGGCAATCCCTTCTGCCGCCCAACCAGACAGCCGGACGGCACGCTGAAAGAAGTTGATCGTTCCGACGAACTCATCGATTGTTTCCGGAAGAACAGCCTTGACGCCCTCATCGCAGTTGGCGGTGACGGCAGCCTCAGCCTCGCACACCAGTTGCAGACGAAGGGCCTACGCGTGATCGGTGTGCCCAAAACCATCGACAACGATCTTGAATCCACGGTCCTCACGTTTGGTTTCAATACCGCCGTTTCGTTTGCTACTGAGTGTATTGACCGACTTCACAGCACAGCGTTGTCTCATCAGCGAGTCATCGTCGTGGAAGTCATGGGGCGCTATGTGGGATGGATTGCCCTCCATTCCGGGTTAGCTGCAAGAGCGGATGCCATTCTCATCCCTGAAATTCCGTATGAAATTGAGAAGGTGGCAGCACACCTTCGCCGCAAGCACCAGGAGGGCAAGCCGTACTCGATCGTGGTGGCAGCCGAAGGAGCTAAACCGGTAGGCGGCGATGTAACTGTCAGAAGTCGGGAGGCCGGCCGAGCCGACCGACTGGGTGGCATTGGCGAGACTGTAGCCGCGCAGCTTCAGGAACTCACTGGCAAGGAGAGCCGGTGCGTGGTTCTGGGCCACCTACTGCGTGGCGGATCACCTACTGCGATTGATCGCATCCTGGGAGTTACGTTTGGGGCCGCTGCCATTCACGCGATTTCAATGGGTATGGACGGAGTGATGGTGGCTCTTAACCCACCCCGCATTGATTTTGTGCCCCTCCAGCAGGCCATTGCACACCTGAAGCTGGTGCCACGAGATAGCGAATTTGTTGTTGTGGCGCGAGCGCTCGACATCTCGTTTGGGGATGGCGAATGAGGTGCATTGGCAATCTCCACCCGCTCCGTTGCCACACCGCAGAAACCGGCTCTCAATTCCTGCCCAAAGGTAGTCAACTGGCGGCCTTGGATCGACACTGCGTTGGATCCACCGCAGGAGATTTGCGAATGGAATACAGCGATACCGGTGATGGGTGGAACCTATCGCGCTGGCGTTCGGTCGGTCGTGGTGCTAATCGCAGGTGAGGAGGTGAACGGGTGCACGGCCCAATAGTCAGCACGCTGACACAGAACCCGATCCTGACGCTATTCGTCGTGATTGGGCTAGGATACGTGTTGGGCGAAACCCGTTTGTTCGGATTTCGTTTCGGCGTCGCCACCGTCCTGTTCGTCGGCCTAGCCGTGGGGTCGCTCAGCCCCTCGATTTCCGTCCCGGAAACGATTCCCACGTTGGGGCTGATCATCTTTATCTACACCATTGGAATCCAGACCGGTCCCGAGTTCTTCAAGTCTCTGCGCCAGCAGGGTTATCGCCAGAGCCTGTTCGCGCTGGTGATTGTGGCCTTGGGCGCGGGAGTGACGCTCTTGGTGTCGCGTCCGATGCACTTGGCGCGCCCGCGGCTGGCCGGCCTCTACACGGGCGCCATGACCAATACGCCCGCGCTGGCAGCCGTGCGGGAGTTGCTGGTCGAGCGCGGCCGCGCTGCCGGATTTTCTCCCGACCAGCTTCGCGCGCTTTCCGACGAGCCGGTGATTGCCTACTCAATCGCTTACCCTGTGGGCGTCATTGGCGTACTGGTCTCGTTCGCTGTGTGGCGCCGCCGGTGGAAACCAACGATGGAGCCGCTCGCGGAAGGGCCTGAGATCCGTGTCCGCAACTTCCAGGTGATCAATCCGGCAGTGATCGACCGCACCCTCGAGGAGGTTTTGCAGTCGCACCGCGACCCGGGGTTTGTAATCAGCCGGATCCAGCACGATCAGTCGAGCGACATCGCCCGCGACGACACCCTACTACAGCGGGGAGACATTGTCGTTGCCGTCGGCGACGACGATGCGCTGGAGTCCGCCGAACGGATTTTCGGCCATCCCCTCGATGCCCACATCGAGCAGGATCGCTCGCAGCTTGACTTTCGGCGGGTATTCGTCTCGCGACAGGAGATTGTCGGCAAGCGCATCCGTGAGCTCAATTTAGAGAACGCTATGGGCGCCACGGTAACACGCCTACGCCGAGGCGATTTGGACTTGGTTCCCACACGAGACACGCGCCTCGAACTCGGTGACCGGGTCCGCGTGCTCACGCGACGCGAGAATTTCCCCGCCATCTCGCGGTTTTTCGGAGACTCGATCCGCGGCACCGCCGAAACCGATTTCGGTTCCGTCGCCCTGGGCATGGTTCTTGGCGTGCTGCTCGGCCTCGTGCCCATTCCACTGCCAGGAGGGACTATCCGCCTGGGATTCGCCGGGGGGCCTCTCCTCATTGCCCTCGTCCTTGGCAAGCTGGAGCGCACCGGTCGTATCACCTGGACCATCCCGCTGCACACCAATCTAACGCTGCGGCAGATTGGGCTGCTGTTCTTTCTCGCCGGTGTTGGCATCCGCGCGGGCTATTCCTTCGCGCAGACGCTCCGCCAGAACGGTCCGGCAATGCTGCTGGCGGGGGCGGTCGTTACCCTTGTCATCACGGAAGTGTCCTTGGTGGTGGGCTATAAATGCCTCAAAATACCATTCGCATCCCTCATGGGCCTGGTTTCCGGCATCCAGACACAGCCAGCCTGCCTGGCTTACGCCACGCGCGAAGCCAACTCCGATGCACCCAACCTCAGCTATGCCGCAGTGTATCCGCTGACGACAATCGCAAAGATCATTCTGGCGCAGTTGCTAAGCTAAATCCTTCCCGCTGGTGACACTCTGCCCGCATCTCGGCAGCGGCCACATGCGGGCTAGCGGTTAGGCGTCTGTCTGAAACAGCTATCGACGTACCTCCCTTTTCTACAAAGGCTTACATAACGTCTCGTTTGGCAATCGAGCTGCTTTAGACAACGTGGAGGTCAGATGATGAGCTCTCATTACCAGTGTCCCACCAGTTGGCACGATGCGTTCTTTCGTTACGCGACGGGTGGTGAAGTTCGCAAAGCTTTCCGCGAGCACAGGGAAGAGCTGGCATGGCTCGCGGTTTTTCTGACCGCGAACACGGAGCTTGCCAACGTGTGCCTAGTGGATGCGTGTGCGGTTGCGGCCACTCCGAGCGATGTCTGCCCACTGTGGCTTGAGAGCTGGACGCGATGCTGCACGATCAGGTCGGCAGTCGAGATGCAACAGTCGCGCATATCCCTACTGGCTTCCGCTTATGAGTGCACACCTTGTCCTCATCGTGACCATACTCCACTAGCTCCACTTGTGCTCGCGGTCCTTTACGACAAGCCTGAGCGATTCGGGCGTTGTCTCGACGTCCTTCGCCGCGCCGCCGTGGTTCTGATCGGCATTGAACACTACTCGCCAACCGAGTCTGCTCATATCCTCGGAATTAGTGGAACTGCGGTCGAAGCAGCGTACTGTGCCGCATTGGACTTTTTCGACATTCTACATTGCGAGATGCTCGGTGATTTGGACATGGGCGTCCCGTGCTGTTGAAGCCGATGTTGCACAAGCAAGCAGATTCTTGTTGTCCAGTTGAGGACGATTGAAATGGAACCGAATGCTATAACTGATCTGCGCGTGAAGAACGTCCTGGTTCTTACCGATTTTTCTGCGTGCTCACAAAAAGCGCTGTTGTACGCGGTTAAGATCGCGCGCATCCAGAGCTCCAAACTGACTCTTCTGCAAATAGTTCCGCCTCAACTTGGCATGCCGCCAGATCCGCGCCGAGATGAAGCAGTTCGGGCAGCATGGGGTGAGATGAGGAAGCTCGAAGCTGACCTTCTGTCGGAAGGACTGTTGCGTGGCATTCATCACGAAACTCTCGTGAGGCGGGGGAAAAACTGGAACGTGATTTCCAGGATTCTGAAGCTGCAGAACACTGATCTGATCGTGATTGGCACCCATGGAAAAACGGGTTTGACGAAGCTGATCCTCGGCTCGTTTGCGGAGGACGTTTTTCGCCAGGCCTCATGCCCGGTACTGACGGTGGGGCCATTGGTTCCTGATCAGGCCGTAGCCGAATCGCCCCGCCACATTCTGTTCCCGGACAACGGTTCCTATGCCTCGAAAGCCGCCGAGCGCTATGCGTACCAGCTGGGGAGGGCCCCAGAAGCCCAACTCACATTGTTGGGAGTGGTTCAGAGGAGTTTGCTTTCAAACGGCAATTCGGGGGCCAACGAGCGACTGAAACAGTCTAAGGAACACCTGCACGCTACGGCTCTCTATGCGGCATGGCGTCAGGGAGGTGTTACTCCGAAGGTGCTGGCGGAGATGGGATCGAACGTTGAAACCATGCTCCGCATTGCGGACACGACGGCCGCCGACCTAATCATTCTGGGAATGTCGGGAAAAGACCATGCTCCTGGAAATTTCGAATGGGACGATGCGTACCAGGTTGTGTGTGCCGCGCACTGTCCGGTCTTGACAGTCCGCGACACCTTTCCGAATCCTTACTTCAAGCAGCTATTGCAAATGGAGCCCATGCGTGTTCCTGGCAAATCTGCATTAAGGGGAAGCTAGACCGGTGAGGTGCAGTTATAAGTGCTCCCGTGCTGCCATGCATGATAGATCGCGATTTCAGCCATCAGTCTGTCTCTGTCCTGCTTCTTAGTCATTTACCTATTCGCCAGTTCCGAAGAAATTAATGAGCGTTCCGATTCTTCAGGGCGCTCCCATAGCGACGCTTCGGCGTTCTATCTGATCACTGTAGGTAATTCGCTTTTGTGATACCAAGGCGGCAAATTTTGTGTTGCAGAGTCGTGCGCTTTAGTCCAAGCTGCTCGGCGGCTCCCCCCTTCCCCGCAATCCGTCCAGAGGCAGTTCTCAAAGCATCGATGATTACCTGCCGCTCGGCGTCGTGAAAAGTGGATGGGGAAGGGTTGCGAGATGCTTGAACGACGTTCTTCAGCGCTCCAATTGGCACATACAACTCATTCCCTTGAGTGAGGATGACGGCGCGCTCAATGAAGTTTTCCAGCTCGCGGACATTGCCTGGCCACGAGGCGTTCACTAAAGCTTCCATGGCGCGCTTGGGTATGCTTGAAATGTTCTTTTGCATCCGGCGAGCCAGGCGCGACACAAAGTAGTGAACGAGGAGTGGAATATCTCCGGCACGTTCGCGCAGAGGCGGGATCTCAATCGGGAAGACGTTGAATCGGTAAAAAAGATCCTCCCGGAACGTTTTCTCCTGGATCATGGTTCCTAGGTCGCGGTGGGTTGCCGCAATGATGCGTACGTTAACCTGGATTGTCTTGGCGCTTCCCAGGCGTTCGAACTCTTGCTCCTGCACCGCGCGCAACAATTTCGGCTGCAGTTCCAGGCTGATGTCGCCAATCTCATCTAGAAACAGCGATCCCCCGTCGGCTAGTTCGAATCTTCCCTTTCTTTGCATCAGGGCACCGGTAAAAGCTCCCTTCTCGTGCCCAAACAACTCGCTCTCCAGAAGTCCCGAGGGAATAGCGGCACAGTTCATGCGCACAAAGCTACGAAAGCGTCGGGAACTGAGGTTGTGAATGGCGCGTGCGACCAACTCCTTCCCAGTGCCAGTCTCCCCGTGAAGCAGGACGGTGGAGTCAGTTGGCGCAACGATCCGAACTTGCTCCAACACCTTCTGCATCGCTGAGCTCTGGCCAATTATGCCTTCGAAGCAGTACGCACTCATTTCTGACTCCGGAAACAACTGGTCGTCGCGCCCTATCGCTGCGGGGAAGCTTATCCCTGCGAGCCCTCTCCCATCTGTGAGAGCAAGACCTGCGTGGCCCATGTCATCCTCCTAAGTACCTATCTATTACTCTAAACAGTAGAATGTTTACGTAATGACTGGACAGCCCGGACCTCAGCCAGCAGCTCGAAGCTATCTTTGCTGAGGCATGCGTCCCATGCCAGGATTGATGCTATGTACTCTGCTCTCTGGTGTGAACAGTGAAGTCTTTGCTCCACTCTCTTTGCCACGTCTAAAATCCTAACTAGGTCCACATGACCTCCTTACACGCTGACGCCCAGTGCGTGTGCTGACATTCGGTCATAGTCGTTAGCGGTTAACAGCTCGAATGCTTCTAAGGCGATATCCTCTTCCAGGAAGTCGCGCGACTTGGCAACTTCGAAACAATGCTGAGCGGAGTCCTGAACATTCGCTATGTCAGGCATGATGCCTCCTATCCCGAAACCCGCGTCTTGTTCAACGTCTTGCTTGAACTTTGAATTAGACCGTTTGGGTTCCGCTTATGAGTGCATTATGCAGCGAGTGCCATTTGCGGGCAGCCCCAGATAGGGATAAATCGCCAACTCTGGGGAGGCGAATAGCAGCCTCTTCCTAGGCGGGAAATCAGGTGTTTTAGGATTCTTAAAGTGAGGTCAGATTACTTCTGCGAGGCGGAGCTTCCACGCGCTTCCACCCAAACAGGTAAGCATCAATCGACCATAAGCCAGGCCCTAACATTGCGAGAGCCCCAGCGATGGTTCCCAGCAAGAGAAAGATCCAGACATCGGCACGCAGCACCAGCAACTGCCAGAATTCAATCAAGGCAGCTAATGTGCCGACTATGGGAGTCCACAGTCCGGAGATCAGAAGAATACCGCATAGCGCCAGAAATGCGCAGGTTATCTCGGTCTTAATCGGCGGATCGATCCACAGAGCCGCGCCGGCGCGCACAATCAGTGCGGTGCCCAGAACGAGGCGCAGGAGAAGCAAACCCGTGCCAGGCCAACCGCCGGCGAATGTGGAGTATAGACGTCGCATTGCGCATCCTTCCGAACTTTCTAGATTGTCATATTCACGAGCGGACGCGAACCCCCAAATAGGGGCAGAATCTTGACTCTTTTGGGTTTGGAACGCGCTTGCGGCGAAGAGTCTGGTTGGAACTAAATCTCGATGATTCCTCTCTTCAGGCCGATGATGGCGGCATGGGTTCGATCATTGGCGCCCAACTTAGAAAGGATGGTCTTTACGCGACTCTTGACCGTTTCCTCTGTGATGGAGAGCTGATCGGCAATCTGCTTGTTCGCGTTGCCGGCAGCGATCAGTCGCAACACAGCAATTTCTGCTGGAGTCAGGGCGTCATCGGTCGCATGCTGCGCGACTTCGTATGAGGCTTCCGGCGAAAGGCTCTTCTTTCCGGCGTGGACCGCACGGATCGTCTCAAGTAATTCCTTATGCAACGCATTTTTGAGGAGATAAGCCTGAGCTCCGGCTTTTAGGGCACGGAAAATTTGCACGTCGCCCGCGTAGGTCGTCAGCACGATGACTCTTGCCTCGGGAAATTCATTGCGAATGGCAATGAGCGCGTCGAAGCCGTTCATTTCCGGCATTTGCAGGTCCATCAGCGTAACGTCTGGATGGTGCGCCCGAAATTGCTGGATAGCCTCGCGGCCGTTGGAGGCTTCGCCTACCAATGTCATGTCCGGCTGGATGCCAACCAGACCGGCGATCCCTTGGCGCACGAGCGGATGATCGTCAACCGCGAGGATTCGAATTGGCGGAACCTCAGGGCTCATAACGGTTTGCCATTTGTGTCTTTAGGCCTTCGCGGTAAAAACCCGCGAGAACCAAGAAGATTTCTCCCCGCCGGTATAGGCGATGCTTGCAGGAAAGCGCAGCTCCACTTCCGTTCCTGCATCAACTTCGCTCCAGATTTTTAGCTTCGCTCCCATGATTGTGGCGCGTTCGCGCATGCCGGGCAAGCCATAATGTCCCTCACTGCTCTGACCCGCGAGCACCGATGGATCAATGCCCTTTCCGTCGTCCCGTACCCGCAATCGGAATTGCTCATTGTCGTACCGAATTTCAACTTCGACCTGACGAGCACCCGCGTGTCGAAAGGCGTTCCGCAGCGCTTCGGCGGCAATCTTATAGGTCTCGTCACGAAGGATTGGGTGCAGATTTCGGGACTCGCCCTCGACTGCTACACGGAATGCAGGCCGGTGGTTGCTTGAGTCAGTTGTCAGTTCCTGTCCGAGGGTGCTTATGGCCAAGGCAAGATCGTTGCTTTGTATGGTGGAATCCCGCAATCCCTGCACCGCATCACGACCTTCGGTGATTGCGTCCGCAGCCTGATCGATTGCGCTTTCCAGCTTTTCCTTTGCCTCGACCGGTCGCTCTGGCAACAACTGGAGAACAGTTTGGAAACGCAGCAGCACACCGTGGAAGCTTTGCAGCAAAGTGTCGTGAAAGTCGCGCGCAATCCGTGTGCGCTCGCTGACGCGTGCGTCCAGAGTCATCTCGAAGTGATGACGCAATTGCCGGACGCGGGACTGGTAAGCCGCCCATAGTAGAGCCAGAAACGCGATCGCGCAGAGGGCGCGAAACCAGTTCGTCTGGTAGTACGCCGGTGCCACCGAAAAATTTAGCTTGGAGGCGTTCTCGTTCCAGACGCCGTCGCTGTTGCAGGCGATTACGCGGAAGGAATACCTCCCCGGAGGCAAATCCGTGTAGAACGCCTGTCGGCGCGTCCCGGCCTCGTGCCAATCGTGGTCGTAGCCGTCGAGCCGGTAGCGAAATTTCACCCGCTGTGGAATCAGAAAGGTGGGCGAAGTGTAATCAATTTGCAAGTCCCGGGGGTGCGGGGGGAGGCTGAGGTTCTCGCTTGCTGCCAATTCCTTTCGGTCGACGATGACGGATTCTACATATGTGTCCGCCACTGGTGGAGCCTTCTGCGATAGCCGCGAGGGATCCAGGACCTGCACGACCAGTCCGTTGGCAAACCACACGCGCCCATCCGGAGACAAAGCCGCGGAGTTAAAAGGGGCTACGTTTGGCTGAGCGCCGTCGAATGAATCATAAAGGCGGGCCTGCACCACCGCTTCTGGATTTGTCCACCATCGTTGCAGTTCAGAATCTGCAAGTTCGACGATGCCGCAACGAGTGTAGAGCCACCAGCGCTTTTCTTTGTCCTGAATGAAGGAGATGATCTGATCGCAGGGAAGACCATTTTTCGTCGTCATCCGCTGCACCTTACCTCCCCGGAACCCTACCAGTCCGTCCTCAAAGGAGGCAAGCACAGAGCCGTCTGCCTGCGCTACGATCTTATGCGGCGACGCGTCCTTAGCATTCGGATTTAGTGGAAATTCTTGCAGAGCGGCGCCCTGGCGGAACAATACGATGTCTCCCTTTCGAGTCGCTAGCCAAATTCCTCCCCGCGGATTCGCAGCCATCTTCCATGCAGATGGAACTCGCGGTTGAGAGAATTCCTCGCGTATCTGGAAATCGCGAATGCGCACAAGCTTCTTAGGTTTGCTATTGCACGCCGCCCAAATATTCCCGTCAGTGTCCTCAATCAATCCATACACCATTCCTAGGGGCTGGGGACCCGGTCCGGAGATACGCCGGAAGTGCCCGTCCTTGAAGATATACAAAGCGTCATCGACTCCTACCCACAGGTTCCCCGCATGGTCCTCCAGCATTCGCGTAACTTGTGTGCCGGGAAGACCTTTGCCCGTGGTAATTGATGAGACGCTTCCGTTAACGATGCTGTCGAGCGCTCCGCCGGTGCCAACCCAGATTGAGCCGTCCCTGCTGGCCAGAACACCCCCCGCTAAGGCCGATATGCCTTCCGCCTGGGAGAATGTTGCGACCGCAGGATCGCGGAAACCGTCTATTCCACTTGTAGTTGCAGCCCAAACGATCCCTTCGCGGTCTTCAAGAAGAGCCCATACGGAGTCGCCGGAAAGGCCTTCCGTATGTCCATAATGCTCCACAGCGTCTCCATGGATACGAAAGAGCCCGTTCTTCTCGGTGCCAACCCAAAGGTTGCCGTCGCGGTCGAACATCATGGCGGTAATGTCGAATTTGCGTCCGTCGAAGGTGGGGGTCACGAACGGCCTAATCACGCCATCCCTCAGTTGCCGAAGCCCTCCTGGACCTTCGCCGAATATGCCCACCCATAGAGATCCATCGGGAGCACGTGCCAGGCACTGAATCCCGATTCCAATGGCTTTCACCCCTTCCAGCTTGTACGTCTCCGAGACGCCAGCGTGCCAGTGGACAAGGGTCGTCTGACCTCCCAGCCAAAAGCCACCTTTCCCATCCGCCAATAAAGTATCGACTTGGGAAATCGGTATTCCATCAGATTTTCCGAAACATTTGACCACGCGGTCGGTCACATGGCAAAGGGGCGGGTCTGACCTTTGTGCTACCCACAAAGAGCCATCCGGATCCTCGCTGATGCGCTGAAACTTGTCCCCTTCCAACTTGAAGTGAGAAGTGATAACCCCATCTTTCAAGTGAACAATGTCATGCCGTCCCCATAACCAGAGCCCCCCCGAGTGGTCGGCAAAGGCGTTCTCCATTCTCTTGAACGGAATACCAGCAGGCAAATGCCAGGACACAAACCGGACGCCATCAAATCGGTAGATCTCGCCGGGAAGAGACAAGAACCAGAGGAAACCGTCCGAGGTCTGCGCGATGGCATACATGCCGCTCGGCGCGGAACCGTCTTGTATTCGCCACGAGGTGTGCGTGTACTGGGTGACGCGCTTGTTCGGATCAAGAGCATGAACCGCGTCTGCAACAAACAATAAGAAGATGAGACTAGCGCCCAGCGCAGCCGCAATCCTGGTCCGCAGCCAAAGAAAGCGCAGCAGAAGCGGTCGGCGAGAAGCCATTTTCCACCTTCGCAGCCGAACAGCGTCCAGACGGCATGGTCCAGTTCAGCTCTTGCGCTGCTTATTTACCAGCTAATGTAGCACTCTCACTGCCCCTTGTCAGTGAGCCAAGTCTGTCAACGAGTACCGCTGGCGGGCGACCACTCTTTAGGCGGTAGGCGGCGTCTTACTGAAAAGTCAGGCTCGAAATGACGAGTCATTCACCAGCCTAGACCCTGGAGTAAGCTTCTCGCCCTAGATCGAACGAGCGCTGCCGGTGGTGATCCGCTACTTAGATCGACACGATCACTCGGTTCCGTATCTACTGCTAAGTTCTCCGATTAGGCGCCAGGCCATTTCCCGGCTAGATCAGGACACGCTGCGGGCCTCGGGAAAAGACGCCTATCGCCTCCGCGTCTTTGGACACTGGGCAGCGCGCTAGATAAGCAACGCCCTGTCCGATCTGTCGCCCGGCACTATCTGCTTTTCAGGCTGACTCCCCATTGAACAGGGCTAGCTTTCGGCGATACCACCAAATGACAGATCCGTCACAGGTGCTTAGCTGCGATTTGTCTTTTCCCGTTCGTTCAGCCGTCTTGCCTGCCTCAGTTTCAGGCCGCCGTCCTCGCTGCGCCAATCGGTCCCGCCAGGTTGACTTCGGTAGAAACATCACCAGCGAAGGCTTTGAAATTCTCGATAAACATGTTCGCCAACGCCTTTGCTTGCGCGTCGTAAGCCGCTTTGTCAGCCCAGGTGTTGCGTGGGTTAAGGACTTCAGCAGGAACATTGGGGCAGGAAGTTGGGACAGCAATGCCGAAGTTCGGATCGCCGGTAGTGGGAATATCGCGAAGTTCTCCATTGAGCGCCGCGTTAATCATCGCTCGCGTGTATGCAATCTTCATCCTTTGGCCCACGCCATAGGGCCCGCCGCTCCAGCCGGTGTTGACCAGCCAGACATCAACATTATGCCGCGCGATCTTGGCCCCCAGCAGATTGGCGTATACCGTCGGTGAAAGCGCCATGAACGGCGCTCCAAAGCAAGTGCTGAAGGTGGCCTCGGGTTCGCCCACGCCTTTCTCTGTGCCAGCCACTTTTGCGGTGTAACCGGAGAGGAAGTAGTACATGGTTTGCGCTGGGGTCAATTTGGCAATGGGGGGTAACACGCCAAAAGCGTCAGCGGTGAGCATGATGATGTTCGTGGGATGTCCACCGAGACCATCCCGCGTCGCATTAGGGATATGGCTGATTGGGTATGCGGCACGGGTATTTTCCGTGAGGGACGAGTCTTCCAGGTTCAAGCGGCCTGATGCACTGTTCACTCCCACATTTTCGAGAATGGTCCCAAAGCGGCGTGTGGTCTCATAGATTTCCGGCTCCGACTGCGCTGAAAGACGAATTACTTTTGCATAGCAACCGCCCTCGAAGTTGAATACTCCCCGATCACTCCAGCCATGCTCATCGTCCCCAATGAGTCGGCGCGCAGGATCGGCGGAAAGAGTTGTTTTGCCGGTGCCGGAAAGGCCGAAGAAGATGGCCGTCTCACCGTTAGGACCGATGTTCGCGGAGCTGTGCATGGAGAGTACATTTTGCTGTGGAAGCAGATAGTTGAGCACGGTGAAGATCGATTTCTTGATTTCGCCGGCATACTGCGTCCCGCCAATCAACACGAGGCGACGGCCAAAGTGGATCACTACAAATACCTCAGAGCAGGTGCCGTCCACTTCCGGATCGGCATGGAAATTGGGTGCGTTGATAACGGTGAACTGCGGTATGTGCTTCGCCAATTGCTCCTGGTCGAGCTGAATGAACATATTGCGGGCGAACAGATTGTGCCATGCAGTTTCGGTAATGACTCGGAGGGGCAGACGGTAAGCAGGATCAGCTCCGGCAGCGCAGTCTTGCACAAACAGATCTTTGCCCTGAAGGTAGGCCAGCAACCGCCGATAAAGCCGGTCGAATTGATCTGGTTGCAATGGGCGATTCACTTTCCCCCACCAGACTTTGTGTGAGCAGGATGGCTCCCGCACAATGAACTTGTCGTTAGGCGCGCGGCCGGTATGTTGACCGGTGCGGACAACCAATGGACCGAGATGAGCCAGGCGCCCCTCTCGCCGGCGGATGGCCTCTTCCACCAGCGAGGGAGTGGATAAATTCCAATAGACGTTGTTGACATTCGTAATCCCGAGGGATTCGAGAGTTTGCTGTGTAGGAAGTGAGTTATCGACTGGCATCACAGACTCCTTGTACATTGAAAGCTTGTTCATGACTCCAATGACTAAGTGCAATCGTAGGGCCATATCCCTACCTGTGCTATGAGGTTTTCTGTTTCCATGCCATGACCTCGATTATGCTGGGAATCCTAAAATGGGAAGGCCTCGGCGATTTTTCATCCGCACATGCGATGGCCTCGTTAACTGTGCGCGCCAACCGTCGATGGCACAAGTTCGCCGGCAAGCGCAATTCGTTCTTCACTTCCTCGTGACAACTCAGAGCAGCCTTACTCCATAGGAGGGTGCTCAACGATCTAAGGCGCAGACTGTACGAAGTCGAAATCGCGAACGCTAATCGTGCCCCTATACCGGCAGTGCCCTGATTTGGGCAAAACGGTTGCTGCCCATCGTCGCAGCCGCAATCATTCGGAAGAACTTGCACCGCTATCGCATGGCAGAGCAACTGCACTAGCTCGACTTGAAGAGTGCACAAGAATCGAACGATAGGACTCCAGCTTCGAATTTGCTGGACTATCTTCGCCTGTCCACTCGGGCAACAGCTTGCAACGAACTGCCAGGTCCCGGAGGTGAGGTAACGAATGGCCCGCAAGAAGCTGATGGCTGCCAACTGGAAGATGTACAAAACGCCGCAACAAGCGCAGGAGTTTCTGCGCGCCTTTTTGCCCTTGGTCGAAGTGCACGACCGGGATGAGATCGTGATCTGCCCGTCCTTCGTCTGCTTGCCGGCGGTCGTCGAGGCGTTGCCGGGACATTCCATCGGCGTGGGCGCGCAGAACCTCCACTTCGAAAAAGAGGGCGCTTACACTGGCGAAGTCGCGGTGGGGATGCTGACCGCCGTGGGATGCACGCACGTCATCATCGGCCACTCGGAGCGACGCCAGTACTTCGGCGAAAGCGACGAGACTGTGAATCGCAAACTCAAGGCCGCGCTCGGCGTCGGGCTCACGCCCATCGTCTGTGTTGGCGAACTATGGCAGGAGCGCGAAGCCGGCCAGAGTGAGGATGTCTTACGCCGCCAGTTCCGGCGCGGGCTGAGTGGTGTCTCCAGAGAAGAGGCGCACCAACTGGTGATCGCCTATGAACCCGTGTGGGCCATCGGCACCGGCAAGACCGCAACCCCGCAGATCGCCGCTGTAGCGCACGAGGTCATCCGCGACGAAGCCGCCAAGGCCCTGGGTAAGGGGTTTGCCGAAAACATGCGGATTCTTTATGGCGGGAGCGTGAAGCCGGAGAATGCCGCGGCTCTGATGTCGGAGAACGGGATCGACGGGGCGCTGGTCGGCGGCGCCAGCCTTGATCCCAAATCGTTTGCGGCCATCGTGAAGTACCAGGATCGGATCCATCGCGCGATCGGGTCATCGGAAATTGCCGAGGAACTTCACGAGATGACCCGATGATTCGATCACCCGATAACCTTTTCTGGTCACTTCGAGCTGTGGCACACGTCACTGACAAAATACCAGCCGGTTTGTAACGGAATAGAGAAGGAGAAATCTCATGTCTAGGATCGCAATTCACGGTTTCGGTCGCATCGGTCGCTCGTTAATGAAGGTGGCACTGAAGGACGACTTGTTCGTCCCGGTGTCCATCTCCGATATCAAGGATGTCCCTACGCTGGCAGCGCTGTTCGAGGTCGACTCCAACTATGGCCGCTGGCCTGAGGAAGTCAGCACCAAAGATAGCTGCTTCGTCATCGGCGGTCGCGAGATCCAGTACTTCAACTCGATGAAAACTCTGCCGGACTGGAAAGCGCTCGGCGTCGACCTGGTGATCGACTGCACCGGCCGGGCCACCACGCGGGCCGGCGCCCAGGCCCATCTTGATGCAGGCGCCAAGCGCGTGCTGGTGAGCGCGCCGAGCAAGAAGCAGGACGACTGTGACGCGGTATTACTGCCGGGTATCAACCTCGACACGTTCGACCCGGAGAAACATAAGATCGTTAGCATGGCGAGCTGCACGACCAATGCGTTGGCCCCAGTGGTCAAAGTAGTGATCGAGAACTTCGGTATCAAGTCCGGCCTATTCTCGACGATTCATGCCTACACCAACACTCAGTCGCTAACTGACCAGCCGATGAAGGACCGCCGCGATTCATGGGCGGCAAGCGAGAACATCATCCCCTCATCGTCCGGGGCTGCGCGTGCTCTTGCGTTCATCTGGAAGGGCCTCAAGATCACCGGCAAGGCCTACCGCGTCCCCGCGCGCACCGGCAGCATTGCTGAGCTGAACCTGATCACCGAGCGTCCGGCGACTGTAGAAGAGGTCAACAACGCGTTCCGCAAGGCGGTCGGCATGCCACCCCTAAAGGGCGTGATGGGCGTTCTGGAGGAGGAATGGGCGTCGTCTCGCATCGTCGGGGATCCGCATTCGTCGATCGTCGACCTGCCGCTCACGGCGGTGCAGGGCGAATTGCTGTCCGTGGCTGCCTGGTACGACAACGAGATGGGTTACGCAACCCGTCTGGCTGAAACGGCGGCGCGTATCGCAGATTGGGAGGTCACGACGGTACTCGAAAAGACACTGGTGGGCGCCTCCCACAAGTGAGAGGGCTTCTTGCGCATTATTCAGCAACGGTAAGTGTGAGTCATTGCTGGTGGCCGTATTGATAGCGGCCACCTAGGAGTCACCCAATGAATAAGATGACCGTCCGCGACGTGGACCTCAAGGGTAAGCGTGTCTTAATGCGCGTGGACTTCAACGTACCCATGGATAAAGGCATCGTGACTGACGACAAGCGCATCAAAGCTGCGCTGCCGACGATTCAGTACATCCTCGACCAAGGTGCTTCGCTGGTTCTGATGAGCCATTTAGGCCGTCCTAATGGCACTGGCTTCGAACCGGAGTTCAGCTTGAAGCCTGCGGCCGAGACACTCGCCAAGCTCTTGGGCAAGGCCGTGCAAATGGCCCCCGATTGCATCGGCCCCGAGGTGGAGGCAATGGCCAGGGCCCTCAAGCCGGGCGACGTGCTGATGCTCGAAAACACGCGCTTCCACAAGGGCGAGGAGAAGAATGACCTCGAAGTGGCCAAGCAGCTGGCCGCCCTGGGCGAGGTCTACGTTAACGACGCCTTTGGCTCTGCGCACCGCGCCCACTCCTCAACCGCGGGTGTCGCCCACTTCTTGCCCGCTGTCTCTGGCTTGCTCATGGAACAGGAGCTGGAATACCTGGGCCGCGCCACTGACAACCCGGCGCATCCCTACGTCGCCATCCTGGGCGGAGCCAAGATCAGCGACAAGATCGCCGTCATTGAGAACTTGCTGACCCGGTGCGATAAGTTGATTATTGGCGGAGGCATGGCCAACACATTCCTGGCCGCCAAAGGCTACAACATGCAGGACAGCCTGGTGGAAGCCCGCTCGGTGGATACCGCAAAGGCGATTATGGCGAAGGCGGGCGATCGCCTGCTGTTGCCTGTCGACGCGGTCGTGGCGGACAAGTTTGACGCAGAGGCGGCGAGCCAGCTTGTGCAGGTGGACCAGGTACCGCCTGGCTGGCGGGTGCTGGACATTGGACCGAAGAGCATCGCGCAGTTCGGCGACGTACTCAGGAGCGCCAAGCTGGTGGTTTGGAATGGCCCCATGGGTGTGTTCGAGTTTCCAAAGTTCGCGGAGGGTACGTTTGCTATTGCCAAGCTGTTGGCGACCACCGGCGCGACCACCGTCATCGGTGGCGGTGACAGTGCAAGCGCGGTCAAGAAAGCCGGCGTCGCCAAGCAGATGACCCATATCTCGACGGGCGGCGGGGCGGCGCTAGAGTTTTTGGAAGGCCGGGTGCTGCCCGGGGTGGCAGCGCTCAACGATAGCAAACGAGCGGAGAAGGCCATCTCGCAAACAAGCAAACAGGCAGCCGGTATCTGATTGGATTAAACCTCGACAAAACTGAAGCTAACAGCCGGGTTGTCCTGGCATGCAACATGCACACCCACATGTGGAGCAGGCGGCTCGACGAAAGCTTCGCATGTGGTACGTCGGGAGGCATCGTATGGCAGAGATTGGAAATCAGAATGAGACCGAGTCTTCAGGGATTCCGTCCGAAGTTGCCGCTGGCGGAACAGAAACATTGAGAGAATCACTTACACCAGCGCTCGCGTTCAGCATCGTCGTACTCTTTGCGCTAATTATTGTTGCTGGACTGGTACTGATATTGTCGTAGAAACGATGAACCGCCAAGCCGCCGAACCCGGTACGCGCAAGCTATTTTTCTGAGGTTCGGCAACTGGCGGCCAAGCATCGCGCTAGCGAAAACAGGCCGATCCTCAGGCCATGGATCTCACGATGCCGTCGCATGTCATATGCAACTCGCGAAAGCTGTCGAATGCCCTCGCGGCCCAATTTGGCGCAACAGCGCAAAACTCCTCCGGCGCAGCCTTGATCTTGGGGCCGCCCCGCTGAGCATCCGGAGTCTGTTCCAGCGATGAAGCCAAGTCGCGTAAACCGTTTTCGATCGCGTTCTTAATTTGCGTCAGGCGCTCGGCTTCCCGCCCATCCTCGGGTTCCGGCGGGAATGCTCGCACGGATATCAGAAGTTCTCCTGCACTGGTGACCGCGTTGAGGATCTCGCTGCTCAGCCTCATGTCGGGCGCACGATCGGGCGGGAACTCAAACTTGACCGCGTGGGCGAAGTTTTGCAGGTTGACGACCAGTGCCGTGCCCTGTTTTCGTAGCGCAGCAATCTTCTTATCTCGGACATCACTCACATCCTGCTCCGATACCCGAATAAACTCGGCCTGAGCGCGAAGCAGGCGGGCCAGCAAACCTCGCATGGTGTCCACAGTGCGCTCGGGTCGCACCTGATGAAAGATGATGAACATCACCAGAAACCCCAATGTGATGCCGAGCAGCCGATCCCTTGCCGGCGTCATCTGGTCGGGAGCACGGAACCGTTCAAAGGCGAGAAGATTGAAGGCAAACATGATCTGGAAACCGATGTAGCCGAAATACGGGCCCCCCGCAATCCAAACCCCGATGAACGCGATCACCGCAATAACCAGAAGGAAGCCGCTGACTCCCTCAATATTGGGAAACACGAATACCAGGCAGCCGATACCCAGAATCAGGCCTCCGATAGTCGAGCCAATGACGCGGAAGACCAGCTTGCGATTGCTGCTGCCGGTGGTGCTGAGGGCGGTGAAGTAGACCGTGAAGAACGCAGTTGAGATGCCCGGCCACGCCAGTCCGTTGTAGATTACGTACGCAATTGTCGCGCACAGGCTCACCTTGAGCGCATACATGACATGGGCCTCATTCGTGAGTGCATCGGGGATGAGCAGGCGCTTGAACCAGTCCCTCAGGGAAGCAGCGGAAGGCGAGGGTTCCGGCTGAGGTGGTGACAGAGGCAACTGTGTCGGCTCTGCCAGCCGGCGCAAAGTCTGCTCGATGCGATCGAGATCACTGGACCCAGACGCCCGCGATTCGCCAAGGAGTTTCCTGACATCCTCTGGCCTACCTTCGCCCGTAGCGGTTATGGCCGCACGTACGGCGTGGATCTGCGTGCGGTCAACCTCCTCAACACCGTTCCGGGCAGCAAATGCCAGGCCGAGTACAAGAAGCCGGTCAATACTCAGGACCACGGCTCTCAGATAGCTGAGTTCCGGGCTGCTGGCGGCGTGCGCTGCCGATATTCGCTCAAGTAGTACCTGACGTTCCCCTTCGCCGGTCACGGCATGACGCCGTACGATCGCGGATTGCTTGCCAATCTGCTCCGCTCCCGCGCCCGCCGCGCACAACTCAAGCAGATGAGCCAGCGCCACGCACCGGGCGTTGATCTCCCTTCGCAAGGCGAGCACAGGATCGCTTCGATTGAACACGTACTCAACAACAGTCGCGGAGAGAGCCACGACACCCAAGGTGCCCATGGGCCACAGAGAGAGGTGCAGTATTCTTTCCGGCCGAAGATGGTTCTCCCATAGAGAGAGCACCATGTAGGTCAAGCAGCCGAACGCCATTGCTCCGAGCGGAATCACGCTCGTCCGGAAGAAAAATACGGCAAGGAAGGTGAACACGGCCAGTCCTACGACCCTCGCTACGGGATCATTACCGGTGACGATTACCAGCAGCAGGGCGGCGGCCGTTCCTATTGCTCCGGCGCTGATACAGGTGAAGAGGCCCTTGAAACATAGGTTCGGCGTGTCGTGGGAGACTAGCAACAACATGAACAGCGACGGCGCGATGAAGCCGGCGGGTGGTTGCAGGATGAGCAGCAGAAGAGTTGCCAGTGCGGTCGACAAAGTGAACCGCAGAGACGCCGAGATCCGGCCGGGAACCGGCACCATCTCTCGGTAAAACCGAGTGAGCTCCGAGACGTTTTCCGAGCTGAAAAGAGGCACGTCTCTCATCTCACGATTGTGGTGGCTGTTTCTCCAATGCGAAACAGGGCCGGGTCGGGGTTCTGAACACGAACGCGCACGGGAAAGCGCGCCGCAATGTGTACCCAGTTCAACGTATGCTCGATGTCGGGCAGGCCGTTGCTGAGGCGGGTATCGTCCGGGGCCACCCCAAAGCCGAGGCTCTCGACGGTGCCATCAAAACGTCGTGAAGGTTGGCTCATCACATATATGTCAACGTGCTTGCCGGGGCGAATGGACTTCAGCTCCGATTCCCTGTAGTTCGCGACCACCCACCGGGCGCGGTTATCGATGAGGGTGAAAATCGGCACACCGGGCTTGGCGTACTCACCTTCCGAAATATTGAGGTTGGTGACGTAGCCGTCAAAGGGTGCGTGCACGCCGCAGCGCTCTAGATTCAGCCGGGCGTCGCTGACTTTCGCGGCCTTCGCCGGCCTTTGCGCCAACAGGGTATCGAGAAGTTCCACCGCGTGCACGCTTTGGTTGAGGCGCGCCCGCGAAGCGTCCACCGAGATCTGGGACTCCTCGTGCGCGAATCGCGATTGGCTCTCGTTCGCCCGGGCCATCTGAAGCGACGATAGGGCCTCCTCGTAATTTTGCGTGGTGATTCGCAGCTTCGTACGCACGTCGTCCACATATTCCGCAGTCACATACTGCTTCACCAGCAGCGGCTCAACGCGCCGTAAGTTACTCGCCGCTAGTTCCTTCTGGGCCTGAGCGGACTCGAGTGCGGCCTTCGCCCGCTCGACCGCGGCGGACGCAGCCTCCACGGTGCTCTCGCTCACCTTGGTCTGCTTCTGCGAGCCGCTCAATCCCGCGCGTGCAGCTTCAACACCGCTGTTCTCGGCCGCAATTCGTCGCTGGGCGTCTACGATCTGCGCTTCCAGCAACTGCTGGTCAGCGAGCGCCTGCTGCAGTGCATACTCGTACTGCCGGGGATCGATAGCGAACAGCAGATCCCCCTTGTGCACGTGAGCATTGTCTTTTACAGCCAGCGTCAGCAGTCGGCCACTGACTTCGGGAGCAAATTGCACGTAGTTGGCGCGGACGCTCGCGTCGTCCGTGCGCGGGTTTCGATCGAGACGCCAAAGGACAAGCAGCACGGTTATGACTGCGAGCGCCACAACTGCGGCGCCTACCGACAGATATTTCGACTTCACCTGCGCATTCTCAGTATTCAAGACACGACCTCCCAGCTACGAAAACAGAATGAGCCACAGCAGACACGTCGTTGCTACAGCCAGGCATGGATAGAACACGACCAGTGGGCCCAATCTCGGCTCAAGCCCTCGGCGCAGCAGCGCGGCCCGCATTAGAGCCGTAACCACGAGGGCGCCGATAATGCAGAACATCCACGCCGGGAAGAACGAACCGATGACCTCGATGGACGGAGCCCTCGAGCATCCGCTGCTTCCGATAACCGCCAGGCACAGCAAGCATGTATTTCTGAATTCGCGAACGAACATCACTTTTGTTCCATTCTCATGGGTTTTTGGGTTGAGCCACCACCGGCTGCGGGCGCAACAGGCTTCCGGTGGCATAATCGAGATTCGTTGCATTGATTCGAACCGCGGAGCGCGCCTGCACAACGGCCAGCCGTGCCTGGGCGAGTTGATTCTCTGTGGTTACCAAATCCACTACGTTCTTCACGCCATACCTGTAGGCATCGAGCGAAGCATCATAGGACGTGCTGGCGGACGTCAGCAGCGTTTCGGCGGCTTCGTGCTGGCGCACAGCGGTTCGGAACTGGACAAATGCGGTCCAAACTTCACGGCCGATTGCATCTTCCTTTTCGTGCTTTTCATCCTGCGCCTCGCGTCGTGCCGAATCTGCCATGCGCACTTCGTGCCGACGCAGTCCGCCGTCGAAAATCGTCCAGCGGGCGGTTACGCCAACGTTCCACACCGATTCGGTCGCACTACCAAGCTGATTGGGACCGGGAAGGCTGGTACTGGGCCAGAGTGACTGTTGGCCGGCGAATGCTCCAAAGGTAATCGTCGGCCGATACTCGGCCCTGGCAATCTTTACTTCCGCATTCGCCGCCCGGATCTTCTCAGAAAGCGCACGTAAGTCTGGGCGTTGTCCCATGGCTGTATCCACGAGACTTGCCGTCGATTGCGTGACTTCTTCCGGTAAAGGGGCGGTAGGTTGTTGCACGAGGATGGCGTCGGAAGGCTCCGCTCCGAGGGTCTCTCGCAGGACCACGCGGGCCGTGTCGACCGCGCCGATACTGGCTTGCAGATCGTAACTGGCCTGGGCGGATACGGCTCTGGTGTTCAGGACGTCCGGTAGCGTAGCCCTGCCATTGGCAAGCTGAGCCTCGGCCGCCTCTTGCGTTGTCTGGGCCGTCTTCACGATCTGGTGCGAAGCCTCTAGCCTCTCCAGCGCTGTTATCAGGTTGTAGTAGTCCGTTACGACACCAAACGCGACATCCTGATTGGTCCTCTGGAATTTGGCTGCGGTCGCCAGCCGAATGGCCCTGCTGGCCTCGACTTTTCCGCCGCGCCTTCCGAAATCGTAGATGTTGTACTGCAACTCCACGCCTTCCTCCACCGTGGAGGCATCCAGCAGGAAGTAACCGTTCGGCGCACCCAGCGGTTTGGGCCATGGTTCGATGGCGCGCTGGTCTCCGGCAAGCGCCAGACCAGCCAAATATGGGTAGTACTCGCTGCGCGCAATTCCCAAGCGCTCTGCCGCCTGTTTTGCAGACTCCCACGCGATACGAGTGCGGGGATTGTTGCTCTCTGCAATGTCGATGAGTTCTTCCAGGCTATAAGCCTTGGTGGGATCGATCTCGGGTTTGGATGTGGGGGCCTGGGTGCGTGCGGTACAGTCGGCGGCAACTTCCAGAGACGAGAGTTGGCCCTGGCATTGGGCATTCATTCGCGGCCCCGCGGACAGGAGCAGCAGGCCCGCGCACATCCCTGCCAGCAGGCGAAACCTATGTCTTTCCCGATTCGGTTCCGCGATGACGACTGAAGACATTCCGATCTCAACCTCTTGCTTCTTTATCGTCGTGTTCAATCCGGAACTGCCAGCGTGAGCTTCATCCTCCTGCGTAATTCCGACCATTGGGTAGCAACTCCGTCTTGGTAGAAGCAGGATGCGTGCCGGATCTTGTGTCAGGTGCGCTTTGTGCAAGCGACTGAAAGCGTGGGGAATACGTAACGCGGAAGACGTGGGAGGCAGATGGTGCTTGCCTGTATGACGGCAGTGCCGATATGAGGGCGGTCAGTGTTTAACAAGCTCTGATTGATGCCGAAATTTTTTGTGTGACTGCGACCGGAACGGAAGGACGCACTTCTCTGTTGTTTCGGAAGAAGGATGGAACTCGGGCAACAGACGGCTGATGCGTAAAATGCTGCAGTGGAGTTAGACGTATCGGATCCAGCAGCCGCGCGGCGGTTATTGAGCGGCGCCCTCTCTGCAAAGCAAATTGGCACCGCTGCCCGCTACTTCGGCTGTTTCGAACTGGACAGAGGGACGACGACGAATAAGTTGATGGCTTGGCCGAATCTAACTTGCTGTCTTTGGTTCATGGTTCCGAATTCTGGGGTGGTTCACTCTTAGCGATCTGCGGCTGGGCCGTCCTGCCTTCAACTGAATATTGGCCGTAATCAATCGTCAGAGTCGCTCGGCCGCCAAATCGGGTAGATGAAACGGAAGTATTGCGAATCGGCAGCCAGAACTCGCCGAACTTCCCATATTGGTGTTCGATCTGTACGCGCGTGATCCAGAAAGAAGGATTCTTCGCCGGCTGCGCACTGATGTGAACGACTGCGTACTCCGTTGAATCGATCCACACTCTGCCCACGTAAAGGAACTTATCCTTCCTCTTGGGTTTGACATCGACGACGTAGCAGTGGCGTCCATCTTTCTCTTCTTCCCCAACCACCGTGAACTCGTAATTGGCGTGCGACAGAGCTGTGGCACTCTGGTTCTCTTTCTCGCTTGCTTCACGCTCGCTGGCAACCAGCTTTTGCAATACGTGGCTGCGCAGAGTTCCAGATCCACTCTCCGAAACAATAACCAGGCTCTTGGTGTGCGGCGCAATAAGGTGAATATCTACCGTCATGTTGGCGTGTTTATCCGAGGGAAAGCCGTGATAGTCCAAATCGTAGTTACGCTTGCTGGTGTAGGCTTTCAGGTCAGCAGCGCGCTTGAGATTCTGGGCCTCCATCCTCGAAGCGATCTCCTGTTCCGAGGGGAAAGCGCCGACATTAACATGTTGATCTTGTGCGAGGGCCCCCGAACCCACGAGGATCGCCAGTGCAATCAGGCTTCGACTAAATTGGCCAATTGCGACGCGCGAAACCGATGATGTGTGTTGCCTTGCTAGCGTCATCCGAGCTCCGTTGGAATTACCAGCCTGTTTAATGCACTTCGTGTTCCGTTCACGAATCGAGAAGAGCAACCCGCAAATCGCTGATTAGACAAGATCCGAAGTTGGCAACGTGTGCTTGCTTGCCCATACTCGGGCAGCGCCGCAATACCGGCGGGCAGACATTATCCTTGCCGATCGCCAAGCCTCACGAGAGAGAACCGATGGTCTCGGGAGAAGCCGTCCGTGACTTGCCTGCACTTATCTGTCCAGAACTCTAACCCTGTTAACGGGTGATTCCACATGCACACAGCGAGCACGCGCAAAGTTATGGTCTTCACGAACGGCGCGCATAGGGTCAGTGCCCCCGGAAGGGCAGGTAAAAGGAATGCCAGACACGAGCAAGCATAGACAAACCAGAAGTTACAAGCCATACCGACTGGTGAAAGGAATGCATTTGTTATGAGCGAGTTTGATCATAGGCGGTACGAACTCCGGTGGTTCGCCGACTCGTGCGCCGTGAATCCGACGAGGTGCTACGACAAGTGACATGGAAAACGGAAGCAAAAGCTCGCGACCATGGATCATTTTGATCCTCATGAATGTGTTGCTGATGATCACTCCCATTGTGTATTACGTCCGCGCAACTGACGGCGAAGCGCGACGCTTCTCGGTCATCCTTCTTGTAGTCGTCATCTTCATCCTGGCGATCGCCGATGTCAGGAGTTCTGTGCCGCGTCGACGATAACCATGCTGGGCTCGCTATTAAGGACGTCGGCGGTAAGCCACGAAATGATGTGCTGATCCCGGCTGGAGGTTTGTGCGGTGTGGCGTTGGTTAGCGGCGAGCATGACATCGTCGCCATCGATGGCCTGCAAACCGCCCGAGGCAAACTTTCCTTCCATTGCGAACGCGACGAGAAGCTTCCGGTCCATGAGGCGTAAACAAGCCTCCTGCATCGTTCCCTGATAGGCAAGGAATTTCACTTGGACGGGATGCCTCTGGCCGATGCGCCAAGACCGGCGGCTTGACGCAAAGTGTGCAAAGAATAGCCGGTCTCGTGAAACAGGATCGTGGGAAACTCCAGCGGTCCAGTCCCGTCTCAACCAGCTTGGGATGGGAGATCGCGACATCAATCCCGCGCTTCAGTTGCTCGCGGTACCAGGCTTCGCGTTTATTGTGTGGCGACAGTAGCCCAGAGCAGACCAACCCTGATGTCCTCCGCCCTCAGGAGTTTCTCAAGCCGCCGCGCTGCGAAATTAGCTTGAGCTACTGAGATCTTTAGAGGTATGAACTAGGAAGAAGGAAGTTGCCATGGGCATGACTCGGTTTGGCTGTGGAGAGACGGCCTACGTCGCGATGTGCGGCGGAGAAGGCGCCACGGCACGCAACCGCCAAATTTCCGCGTGCTCGTTCATCCGTGCATGGTCGCAGGCGCGCGCCATCTTCGAACCGTGCGGCGCATTCGAATGGGTCGCGCTTTTCTATCTGGGACTCAGTGGCGCCCTGATGCTCATTTTCCACAAGAATCTCGCCCACCCTGCGTAGCGTGTCACCGTGCATTGCGGAGTCTTTGCCGCAATTCTGGTCCTCGTAAATGTTGCCGATCGCGTCAGCTGCGGCGATCTTTCATGCTCTCGAATTGCCCGAACGGTAGGCTGGGTCCGCGATTGGTACCCGCAGGCTGTCTTTCTTTTCTGCTTCGAAGAACTGCAAATTCTGGTTCACCTGACGGATCAGGCGTGGCGGGATTCCCTACTGATTGCACTCGACCACCGGCTCACGGGCGTTTATCCGGGCGTATGGCTCTCTCAGTTCTCCCAGCCCTGGATCAACGATGCGATGCAAGTCGCTTACATGACCTACTATCTATTCCTCACGATTCTCGGAGCCTCGCTTTATCGCCGCCATATGGCCCGCTCAGATGTCTCACCCGCAGGCGATCCGTCCGGAGCTTTAGCGTTACGTGCTTTCTGGACGGTGATGACCGCTTCGATGATCGCCTACTCGATTGGCTATATGATTTCGATTTTCTTTCCCGTTGAAGCGCCGTTCTTTGCGATGCGCTCATTCCATTTGCCCCCGCTTGAGGGCGGCCCCGCCACTAGCTTGATCAATTTCATTGAAAGCTGGGGACGCGTGCGCGGCGGCGCGTTTCCTTCCGGTCATGTTACGGGGGCGTTCGTCGCGCTGCTCGGTTCCTGGCGTTATCGCCGCTACTTGTTCTGGGCGTTCCTCCCGCCCTTCTTCGCGATGTGCGTTTCTACAATTTATGGTCGCTACCACTACATCGCCGACGTGTTCGCGGGGATTCTTGTCGGCGCCGTAGGTTTCATTCTCGCCGAGCGGTTGATGGCCGTGCCCGGAGCGAATCCCGCCGAGCAATCTGGGCCTTGAACGCCCAATTCGTGGGGGATCAATTCTGAGTTTGTCCAGCGCGCCGAGAACATCGACTTTGCCGTCATGGGACTGTCTCACGCGGGGCGAGTGGGCATTTACTAGCACCCGCCCCTCGATTTCATCAGGATCGCCAAAGCGGCGAACCCCGCTAACGGCGCTACAATCCTGACGCAATCCTTTTCTGGAGACCTTATGTCCAGCGAATCACCACGCATTCTCGTCGTGGGAGCTGGTGTCAATGGTTCGGTCTGCACCGCTAAACTCCATCGCGCTGCCGTATTGAGTTGCAGCAGCGTCGTCGAGAACACCCACACCACGGAGTTTCCTGCATGGGCAAGCAGTACGACCGCCGCCGCCACCCATATCGTCGGTGAAATCCCGAGCAGCACGTAACCCGCTCCAGCGATGACAAAACCAACCAGCACACCATGACGCAGCCGCCCCTGATCAATTCCTGCCCATTGCGAGGCGATCAGTGGTCCAATCAGCGATCCGATGCCCCGCGCGGTGAGCAGCACACTCATGCCAACAATCGCATAATCCTGATGCCCGAGATTTGGCATCGGCAACACGCGCTGGCCGAACACCGGAAACAGCACCCAGAATGCCGGTACCTCCACGCAGCGACACCATGGCGAACATCCGCAGGTTTTGCCCGATGTAGCGGAAGCCTTCCACCATTGGCGAGTAATCGAAGACCTCGCGCAGCGTGAGTCGCTGGTGAGTGATGCGGGGCTCGTCGAATTCCATCCGGCTGATAAACATTGCGGAGACCAGGAAGGAGAGCGCGTTGATGACAAATACTGCTTGTCTTCCGAGCGTTGCTGCAACGACTCCGCCGATCAGCGACCCGATCGCAAGATTGAAAGACCACGTAGTTGAGGCGAGCGTATTGGCGACGATGACGTCCCGCTCAGGCGTTATGTTGGGGATAACCGAATTGCGCGCTGGTTCGAAGAAGCCGGCCATCAGGGTTTCGAGAAAGATCAGCGGATAAATGAGCCACGCAGTTTGTGCGGAGCGAACCAGCAACATGGAACCGACAATCACCACGCGTGCGAGGTCGGCGAAGATCATCACCCTGCGGCGGCTGATGCGGTCGTTCACCGCTCCCGCGATTGGCCCAACAAAGGTTTGCGGCAGAACCCATAGCACGAGCCCCAGGGCCACGGACTCTGCTCGGCCGGTCAGGTCGAGCAGCAGGCTGAAATTGGCGATGGTGTAAAACCAGTCCCCGATTTCGCTGACGATCTGCGCCAACCACAGCTTGCGAAAGTTGCGATTGGTTCGCACCAGCCGGCCGTATTCAAGGATCGAGATCGTAGGAGTTGCCACGGAGCGTAGCGTAGCAGAAGGGCGGTAGTGCGGAACTTCAGCGGCGCCTGCTAAACGGGGACCCTGCAGGGAACGTCCGCTCGGCCGGAGTTAGACGTCGATGAGGTCGACTTTATAGAGCTCCAACAACTCGTTCAGGAGCTTTCGATTGGCGGGATTCATGAGTGACCCACGATTGGTCGCTTTGAAGGTGGAGCGCGGACACTCGTAGACGGCATACGCAATCCGGGCAGGGTCGCGGCGCGAACGGTACCGAATCCCGTCCGGCTTCGCTGGATGCTTTCGGAGCGCGGCAGACCACTGCTGAGCGATTTTGTACGATCCCGTTAGTAGCCGCGCATCCGCTCCAATGCGGAACAGTCCTCCAGTTTCAGCGAGATCGATGAAGCTCAGGTCTTTCGTCAGCTCTAACTCGGCGAGGTACCGGTCTTCCAAATAGGCGCCTGATACGGCTGGAGCGCCCGTCGTCTGTCCGCAGGACTCAATAAAACAGCAATGGGGATCCTCTCCCGCATACATCACGCCATAAGACCCAGGCGGGCAGTCCGGTGCGTCAAATCGATTGTTTCCTGTTCTTCCGAAGAAAACTGCTTCGTGGACGAGCCGATGCAGCCGAAAGACGATGGCGCCTCCTTTCAAGACGTGAAGGAGGGGCTGTCGTCGGTCGAGCTCCGCGTGAGGTGGCGGATGATCTCCCGGTCTGTCGCTCACGCTGCCCCTTGCTCCCCATATCCCTCGGCTGCCCGGATGACATCTCTCGAATTGCCGGCCCGGAGGGCTTCGATGGGCGCCTTCCCGGTCAGTCGATCGTTGGGGCCTACAAAGAACACCAGTTGCATCCAGGGATCGAGCCCCGCCAGCTGTTTGAGGGTTTGTTCTAAGCCTCCCAAGGTCTTTCCCTCTTCGAACTGAAAACCGGGGTAGCTGTATCCCCGTTTGCCTTGCGTAAGGGCCAGGAGTTGGCCCGACACCCGTCTTTTGTCTACCGCTTGCCGGGTGATACCAAGTACTTCCGCAACCTGCTCAGAGGTAAGCGTTCCGCCGGCTTGTTCGATCAGCTGCTGTTTCCGTTTAAGGCCTCTCAGCTTCGCGGCGGCGACAGGATCATCGGAAATCGACTGAACCACGGCGGGCGAAGCGCTCAGAGCATCGACGATGACTTCATAATCCGTGGGTGCGGCCGTCGCCTCGTCGATTCTCGTTGCCGGAAGGTCTTCCTCGAGATTCCTGACCACTCGCAACACTCTGGAAACGAAGGCGGGATGTTTGGTTTCCGCCGCCTCACGTAACGCCGAATTGAGGAATCGGTACTCCACTTTGGGGTCACGTTCAATGCTGAGACTTAGCCTCTTACCGTCGAATGCTGTGCTTACAACAAACTTTTCGAGGTTTACGGAGAGCCGACGGTTCTTGACCTGAATCAGTACACAGCCGTGCTTCAACTCCATCCTCAAGTCGTTTGTCGGCTTTGAGAAGAAGCACAAGCGATCTGCGGATCTTGCAATCCGTGCGAAGCTGACCGGGGGCCGAGTACTCTTCGAAACGTCGCTAAACCACTTGTTAATGGCCGATTGAACCTCATCGAGGGTCTCCGGACGTACGGATACGGTAAGCATAATATGCCTCGTAGTTGACAAATTAATTATGTCATCTCGCTATACACTTCGTCAACCACACAAGATTTGCGCATTTTCGTCCGGTTTCGGCGCGCGCGGAGACACAGCACACTCCAATTCCCAATTTCTTAGCGGTGGCAAATAGCAGTGCATCATTCACTAGACATCGGCCTTCCAAACGACCGTAGTCCTGCAGGCAAGCGAGAACGCCGTATCGAGCCCTGCCGAGGTCCACGCGTCTCAATCCGGGGCAATTGTCCGGTGTGCGGGTCGCCTCTCGATGGTCTCAATGATCTCCTACTGCGAGGGAGTGTGCGCCGCCGGGCGCACACTCCTCGCCAAGCAGAGAGCTGCTGTTCATTGTCAAGATTTGATGCTTGCCTAAATTAGGTCAGCGACGGCAAACGTGATAGCGGAATCGCTGCCGGCCAACTTTGTGAGATGGCTCATTTCCTGCAGTCAGCTTGCTCCGCAGAGATTCACGATCTATTCGCCAGATCGTCTCAGTTCGGCGTCACTCCCACGCTGATGAGCTGAGAATAAGCTTCGCGCTCACGCCGGTGGCTTCGTGCCGTGTGATCGTCCGGCATGTCGGCCGCGATGACGAACTCTTTGAGAAACTGGATACGTTCTCGTGGAGCGATACGACCACCCACCATGAAGATCAGGTAGTTCAGATTGTCCCTGCAGAAGCGCTCAAACTCGTCATCCTCGACGATATAGGCGATGGCACTGCCCCGTTGCTCCTGCTGGATCTTTAACCTGCCCTCGATGCCCCACTGCTTGACCGTACCGGGGCTGACCTTGAGGAGGTTGGAGATGACGGAAACGGTGTAGATCATGCCGTTGCGTCCGCCGGCTCTGTGGTAGTGATGATAGATCTTTAAGTAAATCGCGCGCGGGGTGGTCTTGAACCGCTTGGCGATATCTCGAATACTGCTGGTCTCCGACAGCTCGATGATTCTTTCTATGTCTTCTTGACTCCAGACCCGGCGTGCGTTGGGCCGACGAAAGCCAAAGCGTTCCGCCAACCTCCAGCAGGCCTTCTCTGGGTATGTAGTGAGCGCACGGAGTTGTTGTACCACCAGAGCGCCGTCTTTCTTGGGTATTCTCGTCGATCTAACGATGCTTAATGCTTTCTCCGACCAGCAATAGTGCTGCCGGGGCGATCGTGAGCGAGATTTGTCCGATAGCATGGGCCAATCAGATTCGTCTCCTTTCTCTGAATTGTGGAAGTTTTGATTCAGACGAGTTGGCGTCGAACAAAAAGCAACAACTCAGGTCGAAATGCAAGAAAAAAGTGCTATCAGAGCTAAACACTTTCTTGCCTTCGATACGAAGGAGCTTGATGGCACCAGCGTTGTAAGTGGAATGCCCGGGAATCGCCTGAATGGATCCTCTTAATCCCGGACTAGATATACGTATGCACGCTCAACTCGAAGTGGGGCGGAGCGCTGAGCGTTCCGCCCGTTGTCAGATCATGCGGTATATATCATCTGTCTAGCAACTTTGTTCAACTCTAGGTTGCGCTCTGGATCTTCCGTCTTGCCAGCGACCCATGAGATCGCGTTGGACAAGCGCCACATGCTGTTGCCAGCCGGCATGTTCACCGTGTCTACCGAGTTGTAGGCTTCAATCACGGAATCGGCCTCGTTCTTCTGCAGCGCCTTTCGCAGCAGTTAGCGGGCGTGACCTGGATCGACAGGACGTTCATTGGCCTGTCGAATGAACTCCATGTGCTGCTGCAGTTGTTCGGCATTGAGTTGCCGCTCTATGACGTCCTTCAAAGCGCTGACTGTGGCCTGTGCGTCCAGATCATAGGTCCGCTCGGAGTACACCATCGACTCGTCCAGACGCTTGCCGAAAAGGACTTGCCGCATCTCCTCTTGCGTGATGGCGAGGTTAGTACACCAGATCCGCATCAGGTAGGCGCGCACAGACAGCGCTCCATTTCCGAAGTCGGAGTTTTCCAGTGACAGCCCGTAGGCGACAACTTCACCGGGCACTGGCTCATACACCTCCGGCATGATGTCCTGGATCGCGATCTTGGTGTCTGTGACATACCGTTCGTATGGCAGCGCGCCCTTCTCTTGAACGGCTGTGGCGAAGGGCCCAGTTCGTCCAGCGCGGTTGCGTTGCCATGACGCAAGGCGTGAAAACCGTCCTCCAGACCGAGCTTCTGAATAATTGGTTTGAGCACACGCTTGCCGAACTTGTCCGGGTGGAGCCGCTTCCCTTCTTTGCTGACGAACAGTGGCCCATCCGGACTGCGACCTTCCATGTGGACTCGCAGAGCCAGGGGAAATGGCCTGTCCCGCATTTGAAGGGAGTTATTGCCGTACACCCACCGACAACGCAAGGAATGCGGGTGCATCTGATCTGCCACTGAAGCTGTTCCTAAGTCACGCCCGAGTAGCCCTTGCGCTCAATTCCAGGAGTGGCGGGGGCAAAAGTCGGGCTTCCATTACTCGGATGACATTAACCGTGATTGTCTTGGCCCGCGATGGCACCGCATCGGCAAGCGACATTCGTATCAATGATAGTTAGGCCCGCCGTCGCCGAAGAAAGCGGACGTCACCAGCGGTTGCCCCAGCACTCGCCTGGACCGCTCGCCCGGCGAACCATCGAGATGGACCTTCTCCAGGACTGCCGTCGCGACCTGCTCGCCGATCATGTTGCCGGCAAGCATGTCACCGCGGAAGTGAACGCCCGCCCACACCCGCGCGTTGTTGACTTCGGGCACTAAATACCCGTACTCCGATTGGTCGTCTGGAAAAAAGCTTTGCAGCACGGTAACAGCCGCCCCGACATAGGTCCCATGCCCGGCGGGGTACGCAGGATGCTTCGGTGTCAGGATCACGGTTGGAAGCCCGGTCTCCAGCAGCGCCGGCCGCGCACGAAGATAGCGATACTTCTCGTGCCACGTGGTGAGCAGCGAATCGTACATGGCGGCATACAAAATCGCCTCCGCCCGCGCCGTTTTGGGAGCGTCCCAGCCATATCGGTTCATCAGGTCATCCATGATTTCGGCGGCCCAACGTCCGGGTTGTTCATTCGCCCACTTGAAGACAATGAAATCGGTAAAGCAGGTGCGATTGTTGAGCGCGGCAACAAGCTCCTCCATGTCGTGCATGGTCTGCGCCGAACTGTTCGCCGGCGGTGGCGGAGCATGAAACAGATTGGCGTTCTCTAAAACCAGCGGCTGCCAGGTCCCGGCTGTCGGATCGACGGGTAGAGCTTGATTCCACGGGGGCAAATCTCCATAGGTCACACCCTGCCGCAAAAGTGGAGCCGTCCACTTCACGGAGTCGTTGTATTCGGAATGGGCGAGTTGATAGCGAACGCCGAGCCGCACGGTTTCCGGCGCGGCCGGCTGCTCCCAGGGCATCTCCTTCGCGAATACCAACTGATTCGGGCGCCGGTCCCTGGCCAGTACGGAAAGCACTTCCTCAGCCACCACGCGACCAAGCTCACGGCCGGCTTCGCAATCGCTCTTCAGATAGAGGCCGGAGGTTTCCAGAGAGCGCATCGATTCGTCCGCCAAAGCATTAATCTGTCCGGCGGCTTCCGGCCTGACAAATAGCAGGATTCGTTCCGCTGCTCCTGTTTCCGCAGCCAGGTCGGAGGGATATGCGTATGGACTCGAGGACGCGACCAGCGGGTGAATGCTGGGGTCGAGTTCCTCCGGATGAGGTCTTCGATACGCGCGCTGGCGGTTGCGTGCCGTCACTTCCGCATCGGCAATCGCGATATGCAATGCGGCATACAACCGAAGAGCGGAAGGCGTTCCCGCAATATTGTGAATCGTCAGTCCATCGAGGACCTGACGCCACACCTTCCCCTGATTCGTGACCGCCCATTTGTTGATCAATGCCCTCTGGTGAGGCGTGATGGACTGTAGAGCGGCGCGGAGCTGTTCGAGCTGAAGTTGTACGTCTCTGGATTCGACCGGCTTCGGCGATGCCACCTCAATCGTGGCAGCAGACTCGAGAAGGATAGGCTCCCAATCGGCAGGATCTAAGTTCTTCGCTGATGCTGCCCCGCCCATGGAAGAGTGGGCATTAGCAGGCATCGCCTGGGCTGTAGCCGAAATGGCACAGGAAATCATAAGCGCACCGAGGATAACCTGGCGGAGGAAATTTCGTAACTGCATGATCATCGTCTAAGCTCCTATAGCTACGGAACCTCTGACTAATTCCAGGTTTTGAAGGGGACGGTCTTCAGACCGTCCGTACATTCGTCTCTCTCGATAGCGGCTTTAGCCGCCGAGGGACTCAATAAGAGGCTCCCTATATAACGAACGCCGTTCAACCAGAGGACCAATCCGGCAAGCAAGTAGTTGCCGGACCGGCCCATGGGCTAGCTTGATCTATAGGTAGCGCCAGACGATTGGACAGTTCACAATCAGACCCGTGGATCCAAACTTGCCTCCGTTAGGTCCGGTGATGAAACCTTTTTCCACAAAGTCGAAGATCTGGAACTCTTCCATAAGTCTCGAGCGATAGGATTTGTCAATCGACTCCTGCGTCCATACTCCAAGGTTCACGTCCCATAGCGGACTATAATCCGTGGCAACCGTGGGAATTCCTCCCAGCACGTTCAACGGAGAGAGCCCGTCGCTGAGAGCGCTATCTAATCCCTGGCGCTGCGGGTTGTCTTTTCCGGTAGGACCATTGGCGAAAATAAAGATTCTCTCGATGGCGCTGAAGGCGCTGTCGTCATGACCAACCGTAATATCTTTCAGAGCAGGAGCCAGAGTCACTCCTTCCAGCGCCGCCGGCGTGGCATCGTTCGAATCCATGCTCAGGTAAAGCACTGGCCGCACGAAACTAATCCCTTCCGTCAGTTGAAGAGTTACCGTCTGCGCTTTCGGGCAAATATGAACCACTTTGTCGTGTACCAGTGAGTAGTCGGGATTGCTCTGGCAGAAGTCAATCTGGCTGGCCTCCACGTTGAAGGCAACGATTGGCGCGTTGTAAATCGCTCCCCCGGCATTATCAATAGTTATCAGGGGCGAGTAGTCCTGATCGCCGACGGAACCCGGTTCAGCTACTTTAGGTGGGAAGAAATTGGGGGAGTCGCCCGGTACAACGCGGCGCTTCGGCGAGAAGTCTACTGTACCACTCTGAAATGTTAGGGTTGCGTCTTTTTCGAGGGTGGCATGGCGGGCCGCACGTCCTACTCCGGCATAGTTTAACTTCGCCGAGTAGTTCAGGCCCAGAGCTGCAGCATTCCCTTCGCTGGTTGTATCGGTGAGGATGTACCAGACCTTGCGCCCATCCTTCATCTTCCCTTGATACAGAGGCAGGGTAATGGTTCGAGCATCCAAGTCTATCTTGCCTGACTTTAGTAGCTGGTACGGGCCAATGTATTCTCTCTTTACATCCGAAGGCACAGGCCCAAAATAGGTGGCTGGTACCGAGGCACCAACCGACGGCGGCGGTGGGGGAAATTGCGCCCGGGCTGGCGCGACGAATGTTAGACACACTATGAGCCATACCATCAGACTGATTCCACACGAGGTCAGCCTATTCACGTTTTTCATCTTCTCCACTCTCCTCATTGTTGTTGGCTATCTTTGCTTGCAGGGCCCAACTACAGATCGTCTTGCGGTGTAACCGTACGGCGGACAATTCTGGTGGTACGTGCTCTTCCGAGCAGCCTAGCTGGCGGTTAATCGGCGGTCAGTTCTCCTCAGCGTTGTTTTAACCGTAATATCGTTATAGTTGCCAATGCGCAGCAGCCACTGAATTCCAGCTGCTACCAAAGTTATTCCACTGGCCTAACTTGGTTCTCAACGCTCCGTTGTTATCGGCATACCAAGCGGCATAAAAAGAGTTACACCGCACGCGTATGCCACTCTACCGCCCCTTGTTGACTTTAAAACGCAACCATAGTACACCCGTCTCGCTTGTGGGCAACCGAGAAATGATTTTTCATCAAGAGCACTCCCGACGGTCTGTATCTACGCCATCACAGTTCCAAAATTGCCCCAACTGTGAGGTACGTTTAGCAACGCGTCTCCCCCTCTGTGAGAACTGGAACAAATTCAGTTTCTGCTGCATCCTTGGCATTGAGGCGGTGGGCATTGTCGAAGAGGCACCTGTCGGCACTTTCCACATCGGAGGGAACGTTGTCACCGCGATGGGGGGCTGGAGCGTCGACGGCAGCTACGCGGAATATCTACGATAGCCGGACGGTATTCGAGTTTGTCGCCCCGACAACGCGAGGCTTGGACCTAGAAGGTGCGGCACAGCTTCAACGACAACAGTACGGACGGGTTCCCCACGCTGGTCTGATTTTCGCTGCGGCCGGCAATCTCTACTGCAGGGCCCGACTCTGGCGGTATTCATGGCCCGGGCAAGCTCTTTAAGTTCGCACCCTGACTTTTGCGCTCCAGCCCAAACTAGCGAACGACTGGATGGAAGTGCATGAGCAGATTATGCTTACCTGTGACCCGCATAGCTTTTTCGTGCAACTCGCTCACAAAACCCGGGTTCCAACGTATAGTATTTAAGTGGGATTATTGCCGTCCGTGAATCTTCAAGTCATGCGGAATAAGATACTGCGGTGTGGACTGTTGTTCATGCTCTGCGCCTTGGTGTTTCTGTTTGCATTGCGAGCGAAGACCTTGGTTTACAACGGCGGGGCACCGGCGAAAGTAACTCCCTCCACCGCTTCCAAGCTGTGGTTGAGCGGACACAAGATGGAAGTCCGGTCGACGGATTCCGGCAATAGCATACTGTTTTGGATGGCAGTTCTCTGCCTGTTTCAGCTGTTTCTCTGTCGCGAACCCGGCGTCCAGAGCGTTTTTCAAACCCCGCCTCCGACCGATCTTTCCCGGCGATACCTGCACCGCTTTCTCCGGCCTCCGCCGGTTCTGATCTAGCTGTTTTTCCGGACATGATTCGTAAATTTTTCCCTGGGTTTCGGTCTTTTTCTCCGGCCACATAACTCACGCTGAGCGGAATTTAACCAAGCCGCCTCCGTGGAAATGAGGATGTTCATGCAGGTTCGCCGTCAGCACAAGTTCATTGTGTTAGGGGTGGTTGCACTCTGTTTAATTGTCGCGGGCATAGTTGCGAAGCGCGCGCGTGCCGGTTCGCCCTCCGGCGCCAGCGAACGGTCGGTCACAGAAAATATCCCCTACGCCGCAGTAGCGCCGGTTAAACGCGAGACCATCGCTACTTCCCTGTCGATTGCTGGGCAGTTCATCCCTTACCAGAACGTAGAATTGCATGCCAAAGTGGCCGGCTACATCAAGAACATCTACGTTGACATTGGCGATCGCGTGCACACCGGCGAGGTGCTGGCGGTGCTGGAGATCCCCGAACTGGTGGCTCAGGTCGACGAGGCCAAGGCCGAAGTGCATCACGCGGAAGAAGAGATCCAGCGGGCTCAGAGCGAGGTATTGCGCGCCGAAGCCGACAATGTCGCCCTGCACGCCAACGCGATGCGGTTGGTCAATACCGACAAGGTCCGGCCGGGCTTGATCGCGCAACAGGAGCTGGACGACGCCACCGCCAAAGATCGCGCTTCCCAGGCCCGGGTCGACGCCGCCAAGTCCGCGCTGGCCGCAGCTAAACAGCAACTGGCGGTGGCGCAGGCGGATCAGCAGCACTATGCTGCATTGAATGACTATGCCAAGATCATCGCTCCTTACGACGGCGTGGTGACCTGGCGCTTTTCGGATACGGGCGCTTTAGTGCAAGCCGGAACCTCCAACACCAGCGGCTTGCCGGTGGTAACCATTGCTCAAGTCAACCTCCTGCGCTTGCGCATCCCGGTGCCGGAATCGATTGCGGCGAAAGTGAAAATCGGCGATTCCGCCGATGTTCATGTAGAAGCTACCGGCGAACACTTCACCGGTAAGGTCGCGCGCTTTACCGATTCTCTGGATACCTCGACCCGCACCATGCAGGTGGAGATCGACGTTCCCAATCCTGACTATCACCTGCAAGCGGGCATGTACGCGGATGTAACGTTGAACGCCGCCAGCCGCCCCAATGCGCTGACCGTACCTATCGAAGCCATCCGGCGCGGGGAGAACAACCAGACAAGCGTGCTGGTGCTGGATGCGCAGAACCGGGTGCAGTCGCGTCCGGTGGAAGTGGGCGTGGAAAGTTCGAACCACGTCCAGATTCTCGGTGGTCTGAACCAAGGCGAGCGCGTCCTGGTGGGGAATCTGGGCAGCTATCAGCCGGGCGAATTGGTTAAGCCGAAAGCAGCAGCCTTCAGCAACACGTCGGGCGCGGAGTAGCGGTCGATGTCCAGCTTTGCCATCAAGCATCCGTTTTTCATCCTGATGCTCTGCCTGATCATCGTGGTGGTTGGCGTCACCACGGTGGCACGCATGCCGGTCGATCTGTTTCCCGAGATCAAGATTCCGGTGGTCGTTGTGGCGACGTTTTACAGCGGCATGCCGCCACAACAAATCGAGGGTGACATCACCGACACCTTTGAGCGTTTCTTCACCCTGGGCAGCAACATCGACCACATTGAGTCGCGCTCGCTGACCGGCGTAAGCCTGATCAAAGTTTATTTTCAGCCGGGAACCGATCCCGACGCGGCGGTGAGTGAGATCGCCAACCTGGCTATGGCGGATTTGCGGCGATTGCCGCAGGGCACCCTGCCTCCCGTGGTGCTGAAGTTTGATGCCTCCAGTATGCCGGTCTGCCTGGTGACCTTGAAGGGCAAGGGCCTCACCGAAACCGAGCTGCATGACCAGGGACAGTTCAACGTTCGGAATCAGATTGCCAACGTTCCCGGTGCTTCGGTGCCTCAGCCCTACGGCGGTAAATACCGGCAAATCCAGTTCTATATCGATCCGGTTAAATTGCAGGCCACACAGCTGAGCCCGATGGATGTGGTGCGCTTGGTGAACCAGGCCAATACCATCCTGCCGTCTGGCGATCTGCGCGTGGGTCCGCGCGATTACAACATTTACAGCAACAGCCAGCTGCCCTCGGTGAAGGAGATGAATGACGTTCCGCTGAAGGCAAGCGGAAATCGAGTGCTGCGTTTCGGAGACATCGGACACGCCGAAGACGCCTCGGCCATTCAGTACAACGTGGTGCGGGTGGATGGGCAGAAATCCGTCTACCTGCCGATTCTGAAGCAGGGCGGCAACAGCAACACCATCGAGATTGTGGATGGCGTGCGCGAGCGGGTGGCAAACCTGCGCGACATCCCGAAAAACCTGATCGCCAACGTGGTGTTCGATCAGTCGCAATACGTGAAGCTGGCCATTGCCAATGTACTGCGCGAGGGCGGTATCGGCCTGTTCCTGACTGCGGTGATGATCCTGGTCTTCCTGGGATCGTTACGGGGAACCATCTCGGTGCTGCTATCGATTCCTATTTCCTGCCTGGCGGCGTTTCTACTGCTGAATGCGATGGGCAGCACCATCAACACCATCGTTTTAGGCGGGCTGGCGCTGGTTCTTTCGCGGCTGATCGACAACTCGGTGGTGGTGCTGGAAAACATCTTTCGCCATCTCGAGTTGGGAGAGGATGCCCAAACCGCTGCGGAAGAAGGCGGTCGCGAAGTTGCCTTGGCGGTGCTGGCGGCGACCATCACCACCGCCATCGTGTTTTTTCCCGTGGTGTTCCTCTCCGGAGTGAGCATGTATTTGTTCACCGCCCTGGCCCTGGGCGTAGTGCTGGCATTAGCTGCCTCGTATTTGGTGGCAATGTCGGTGGTGCCGCTGTTCTGCTCGCGATTCATCAAATCGGAGCAGGGCAGCGAAGCCGAGGGCGAGCGCGAAGGCGGCTGGCTGCAGCGTGTGCTGGCGCCGTTCAACCGGGGATACGACTACATCCTGAGGAAGTACGACGAATCGATCGAGAAAGCGCTGAAACATCCGAAGATGACGGTGGCCGTCATCATGGGAGTGTTTGTACTCAGCCTTACCCTCTCCCCGTTCCTAGGCGTCGCCTTCTTCCCCCGCACCGATCCCGGGCAGTTTGTGATTAACGTCAAGGCGCCCAGCGGCACGCGCATCGAGTTGACCAACGACTACATCGCTCGCGTGGAAGACGACATCCGGCAGGTCATTCCAGCCCGGGATCTGGGCATGATCGTCTCCAACATCGGGGTGAATGCCGATCTGTCCGCCATCTACACCACCAACTCCGCCATGCACACGGCCTTCGTGCAAGTGCAGCTGAAGGAAGACCACAAAGTCAGCACCTTCGACTACATCGATCGGGTGCGGCGGAAGCTATCGTCCGACCTCCCGGAAATTTCCACCTTCTTTCAGACCGGCGGCCTGGTCGACTCCATTGTGAACCAGGGCATGCCGGCTCCGATCGACATTCAGGTCACCGGCAACAACCAGCATTCAGCCTATGAAGTGGCCAGCCAAATGGAGTTGAAGCTTCGCCGGCTGAACGACGTAAGCGATGTGCTGATTCCCCAGGACCTGGATTATCCCGGCATTCAGCTGAATGTAAATCGGGAGATGGCGGCGCGGCTGGGGCTGACCGCCAGCGGGGTGGTGGAGAACGTGATTACGGCGCTCACCTCGAACGGCATGATCGCGCCGGGCTACTGGATCGATCCCCACAGCGGCAATAACTACTTTCTGACCGTGCAGTACACGCCGCGGCAGATTGCCGACATGACGATGGAAGATTTCAAGCAGATTCCGCTGCATGCCAGGAACAATCCCAATCCCACGGTGCTGGAAAACGTGGCCGACGTGAAGCTGATCAACACTCCCACCGAAGTCGATCACTATCAGTTGTTCCGCATTATCGATGTTTACGTTTCGCCCCGGGGAGAAGACCTGGGCCGGCTGCTGAAGAAAGTTCAGCAGGTCATCCGGGAGACCAAGCTGCCGCCCAACACGCGGGTCGAGTTGCGCGGCTCGGTCGTAGCCATGAACGACTCGTTCAAGAGCTTTGCCATCGGCCTATCGCTGTCGGTGGTGCTGGTTTACCTGATCCTGATGGCGCAATTCGCTTCCTTCAGCGATCCTTTCCTGATTCTGCTGGCCGTGCCTCCGGGCTTTACCGGGGTGATCCTGTTCCTGCTGATGACCCATACCACCATCAACATCATGTCGCTGATGGGGGTGATGATGATGATCGGCATCGTGGTGTCGGACTCGATCCTCATCGTGGAATTCACCCGGGAGCTGCGCCGCCGCGGCCAGCCCTTGCAGCAAGCCATCAAGAACGCCTGCCACGTGCGCCTGCGGCCCATCATGATGACCACCTTCGCCACCCTGCTGGGCCTGATTCCCCTGGCGCTGGCCCTGGAAGCCGGCAGCGAGCAATATGCGCCGCTGGCCCGGGCCATCATCGGAGGGCTGATGCTCTCCTTCATCGTGACCCTGTTCCTGGTGCCCTCGGCTTATTACCTGATGCATCGCAAGCAGGAAGCAGGCGAGCCGGAGGTGCAGCCATGAACTCCGCATCGCTCAGGTTTTCGTTGTGCATGGATAACGCGGCTCTGCCCGGCGATCCAGATAGGAAGCCCTTGTATGTCTAGCTTCGCCATCAAGTATCCGTTCTTCATCCTCATGTTGTGCCTGGGGATCATTGTGGTGGGCGTGACCAGCGTGGCCCGCATGCCGGTGGATCTGTTTCCCCAGATCAAGATTCCGGTGGTGGTGGTGGCCACATTTTATAGCGGCATGCCGCCCCAGCAGATCGAGGCCGACATTACCGACACCTTCGAGCGCTTCTTCACCCTGGGCAGCAACATTGATCACATCGAGTCGCGCTCGCTCACCGGGGTCAGCCTGATCAAGGTTTACTTTCAGCCGGGGACCGATCCGGACGCGGCGGTCAGCGAAATTGCCAATCTGGCCATGGCCGATCTGCGCCGCTTGCCGCAAGGCACGCTGCCACCGGTGGTGCTGAAGTTCGACGCCTCCAGCCTGCCGGTGTGCCTGGTGACGCTGAAAGGCCAGGGGCTGAACGAGACCCAGTTGCACGACCTGGGGCAGTTCAACGTGCGCAACCAGATTGCGAATGTGCCCGGCGCGTCGGTGCCGCAGCCTTACGGCGGCAAATACCGGCAAATCCAGTTCTACATCGATCCGGTGAAGCTGGAAGCGGCGCAGATGAGCCCCATGGACGTGGTCCATATCGTCAACGACGCCAACAAGATTCTGCCCGCCGGCGATGTGCGCATCGGGCCGCGCGACTACAACATTTACAGCAACAGCCAGCTGCCCAACACCCAGGAGATGAACGATGTGCCGCTGAAGGCCATCGGCAATAACGTGTTGCGCTTCGGCGATGTGGGGCACGCAGAAGACGCCTCCGCCATTCAGTACAACATCGTTCGGGTCGACGGCCAGAAGTCGGTCTACCTGCCCATCCTCAAGCAGGGCGGCAACAGCAACACCATTCAGATTGTCAACGGGGTTCGCAAACGCATCAAGAACCTGCTCGACGTACCCAAGTCGATGGTGGCCACCGTGGTCTTCGACCAGTCGCAATACGTGAAGACCGCGGTAGCCAATGTATTGCGCGAGGGCGGCATCGGACTGATCCTGACCGCGGTGATGATCCTGATCTTCCTGGGCTCGGTGCGCGGCACCATCTCGGTGTTGCTGTCGATTCCCATCTCGTGCCTGGCCGCCTTTCTGCTGCTGAATGCTACCGGCAGCACCATCAACACCATGGTCCTGGGCGGGCTCGCTCTGGTGCTTTCCCGCCTGATCGATAACTCGGTCGTGGTGCTGGAAAACATTTTTCGCCATCTGGAAAACGGCGAGGACGCGGTTACGGCGGCCGAACGCGGTGGCCAGGAAGTTCAGCTGGCCGTACTGGCTGCGACCTTTACCACCGCGATCGTATTTTTCCCGGTCGTGTTTTTATACGGTGTCAGCCGCTATCTGTTCATCGCTCTGGCGCTGGGCGTAGTGCTGGCATTGGCCGCTTCGTATCTGGTCGCCATGACCCTGGTGCCGTTGTTCTGCGCTCGCTTCATCAAGACGGCGCACGGCCACGGCGGACATCACACGCAATCGATTTTCGGACGATTCGTTTCCGGCTTCAATCACAAGTACGATCAGCTGCTGCTCAGTTACGACCGCGCCGTGGACAAGGCGTTGGCCCGCCCGGTGGCCACCATCCTGGTCATCATGGCCAGCTTCGTGGTCAGCCTGGCGCTGTATCCGTTTCTCGGCGTAGCCTTCTTCCCCCGCACCGATCCGGGCCAGTTCGTCATCAACCTGAAAGCTCCCACCGGCTCGCGGCTGGAGATGACCAACCAGTACGTGGCGCGCGTCGAAAACGATATACGCCAGGTGATTGGCCAGGACGATCTGCAGATGATTGTCTCCAACATCGGCCTGACCCCGGATCTTTCTTCCATTTACACCAGCAATTCCGGCCAGCACACCGCCTTCGTTCAGGTCAGTTTGCGCAAAGATCATAAGCTGAGCACCTTCGTCTACATGGATCGGGTGCGGCGCAAGCTGGCCAGCGACCTGCCCGAAATTTCCACCTATTTCCTGACCGGCGGGCTGGTGGATTCGGTGGTCAACCAGGGCATGCCGGCGCCGATCGACATCCAGGTAAGCGGCAACGATCAGCATGCCGCCTACGCTGTGGCCAGCGACATGGCTCGCAAGCTGCGGTCCATGCCCGACGTGAGCGATGTTTTAATTCCCCAGGATCTGGACTACCCGGGATTGCAGCTGAACGTGCGCCGCGAAATGGCAGCCCGTCTGGGCCTTACCGCCAGCGACGTAGTGAACAACGTGGTCACCGCGCTCACCTCGAACGGCATGATCGCGCCCAGCTACTGGGTCGATCCGCACAACGGCAATAACTACTTCCTGACCGTGCAATACACCAATCAGCAGATTGGTTCCATGACCATGGAAGACTTCAAGCAGATTCCCCTGCACGCGCCCGACAACCCGAATCCCACCATGCTGGAAAACGTGGCCGACATCAAAATGATTAACACGCCCACCGAGGTCGATCACTACCAGCTGTTCCGCGTGATCGATGTCTATGTTTCTCCCAAGGGCGAAGACCTGGGAGCGCTGTCCAGCAAGGTCGAAAAGCTTATCAAGGACACTAAGCTGCCGCCGAACATCCGCATCGAGCTGCGCGGCTCGGTGGTATCGATGCACGAATCGTTCTTGAGCTTTGGTGTCGGGTTGCTGCTGGCCATCGTTCTGGTCTACCTGATCCTGATGGCGCAATTCGCGTCCTTCATCGATCCGTTCATTATTTTGCTGGCGATTCCCTCCGGCATTACCGGCGTGATTCTGTTTCTGCTGATCACCCACACCACGTTGAACGTGATGTCGCTGATGGGGCTGATCATGATGACCGGCATCGTGGTGTCGAACAGCATTCTGATTGTCGATGTCACGCGCAACTACCGCCGTGAAGGTATGCCGATTCGCGAGGCCGTCGCCCTGGCTTGCCGGGTGCGTCTGCGGCCCATCCTGATGACTTCGCTGGCTACCATCCTCGGCCTGATTCCCATGGCGCTGGCCCTGGAGGCCGGCAGCGAACAGTATGCGCCGCTGGCCCGCGCCATCATCGGCGGGCTGACCGTGTCGGTGGTGGTCACCGTGTTCCTGGTGCCCGCCGCGTATCTGGTGATCCATGGCAAAGAAGAGCAACCCCCCAGACAGGAGGTGCAAGCTTGAGACGCACGATTCTCCGGCTTGTGATTCCGGCTGCACTCTGCAGCCTTCCGCTGGCCGCGCAGACCAACTCTGCGCCGCCGGCTCCCGTTCCACAGCAGTCGGTAACCACTCCGGCGCAAACCCAACCCGACCTGCAGACTCTGCCGGCGCCGCAGATGCCGCCAGCTCCAACCGCACCGGCTCCGCCGCGGTTGCCCACTACCGGCGCGCTGCAACGCCTGACGGTGCAGGATGCCGAAGCTCTGGCCATCAAGAATAACCCCCAGATCTCGGTCTACCACCTGCTCTACCTGGCCTCGAATCAAGTCACCCGCGAGGCGAAGTCGGCGTACTACCCAACTGTCTACGGAAGCTTTACCGCGGTAGGCGGGCAGCAGGGAAGCCGCATCGCCGCCGGCAATTTGAACGCGCCCCGACTGCTCAATCGCGCCGCCGGCGGCTTGGCCTTGTCCCAGTTGATCACCGATTTTGGCCGGACGAACAATCTGGTGGCCATGTCGGCACTACGCGCCAAGGCCGCCGACATGAACGCCGCCGCTACCGCCTACCAGATCAAGCTGGCCGTCGATGAAGCGTTCTACAACGCGCTGCAGACCTTTGCCGAAGAGAAGGTCGCCGAACAGACGGTGAGCGCCCGCCAACTTGTATCTGACCAGATTACGACGCTGTTCCAGAACAAATTGCGCTCCGAAGTGGACGTCAGTTTTGCCGACGCCAATCTGGCACAAGCCAAGCTGCTGCTGCTGGACGCGCAGAACAACTACCAGACGGCGCTGTCGCAGCTCACGCAGGTTCTGGGCTACACCGGGCAGCAGCAGTTTGAGCTGGTCGACAGTGAAGCTGAGTTGAAGCCGCCGCCCGACGCGGTCAGTCAGCTGGAAGATCAGGCCTTCAGCAACCGGCCGGAAATTGCTGCGCAGAACTACGAGTACCAGGCCGACCAACATTTCCAGAAGGCCGAGCGCGATCTGCTTTTCCCCACCGTGTCGGCTCTGGGCGTCGTAGGACAAACGCCCGAAGGCAGCGTCCTGAATGGCGTGCAGCAATTTCCCACCTGGTACGGAGCCGCCGGAGTGAATCTGAATGTGCCCATCTTTAACGGCTTCCAATACGTTTCGCGCTCGCGCGAGGCCGGGCTGCGCGCCCAGGCCGCCAATCAGCAGCTGCGCGATTTGAAAGACCGCATCGCTAACGATGTCCGCACCAGCTGGCTGAATGCCATTACCGCCTACAACCGCATCGGCGTGTCGCAACAGTTCGTGGACGAAACCAATCTCGCCCTCAATCTGTCGCAGACCCGCTACAACCTCGGCCTCAGCTCCATCGTGGAATTGAGCCAGGCACAACTGCAGCAGACCGAAGCGCAAATCCAGTTTGCCGCCGCCAAGTATCAATACCAGATCGCGCAATCGGTTCTGCGATTCCAGATTGCTGCACCCTAGGTTGCGGGACGTAATTCAGAATGCGCTTTTGGATTTGAGAAAGGAGGCCGCTGGTGAATCGCGGGTTTCAGAGTCTCCGCGTTTATCACGCCCTGGCCTGAATGCTTTGCAGTAATTCGCGTCCCGCCCGCTCCGCATCCTCGTACTTGAAGTCGCTGTGTAGTTGCACCGTTTTCGCCAACGGCGCCAGTGACTTGAGCGAAGTTATCACCGTGTCAGGCGGTAGTTGCGAGCAGTCCGGCCCCAGCACGATGTACTCCACTTTGGCCGCGCTCAACAGCATCCTGGCATCGTGTACCCGGCAGGTCGATAACACTTCATACCCGTGATTGTGCAACAAGCCTCTGACGAAAGCGCAGAGATCGGCAGACTGGTCGACGAACAACACCTTCGGTCCGGTACCGGCGCCGTCCTTCTTGGGAACTCCCGTCTCCTTGAAGAACGAGACAATGGCATCCTCTTCCGAGCCATACATGTGAAAGATTGTGGACAGCTTGGTAATCTGAAGCAGGTGTTCCAGGAATGGCGGAGCCGCCGCCAGCCGAAGATCGCCTCCCCGATTGCGGGTGTGCGAGAGGAAACGTACCAGGAGCCCCATGCCTGTGCTGTCCACCCGGGTAACGTCGCCCGTGTGGAGTACGACGTAGCTGCACTCTCGTAGCCCCCGGTTGATCGACGTTTCCAGCACCGTGATCTCTTCGCCAGTGACGATTCGCCCCGCACATCGGACCACATACACCGTGCCGCAGTGACGGGAATCCACAGACAGCGACATGTGCCCTCCATCGGCAGAGAACAGCTATGGCCTGACGGCTTATCTCAACCTCCTGACTGCACCAGAGTGATCAGGATGCCGGCAGCAAGCCATTGCAACAGACCAGCATTCTCTTTCTGATACCCACCCCAAAGATGCCTCATGACCGCAAAGCAGTCGAGAGTCGAGTAAGCATAGCAAAAGCGCATTTCGACGAGCGGGGACAGAGCATTTCATCAGAATATTTGTTCGTCCCCACCAACCGCCATGCTCCAGCGACGTGCTGCCAATCCATCCCCGGCTTGCCAGCCACACATACAGCCAGAGCCCTCCACAGAGCGCTCCGGATTCTGGTTATCAAATTTTCGTGTTCAAGCCTTTTTTATTAAGCGGGTAATCCAAACCAAAATCACCGCGCCAATAAATGCCACGATGATGGAGCCAATCATCCCTCGGCCTGGCCAGAGTCCCAGCATGCTGAAAACCCATCCACCCACGATCCCGCCCAGAATACCGAGGATAATATCCACTATGACGCCATAGCCGCCGCCTTTCATCACCTGCCCGGCGAGCCAACCCGCAATCAGCCCAACCACGATCCATGCGATGAATCCCATGCCGTTATCCCTCCTGGCCCGCAAATCATGTGCGAGTTCTAGACATCTTACGCTTCCCGCCTCTCCGGGACGACAAAGATGTTGAACCAGCAGGCACGGCAATGTTTCCCGCCGGTCTGACGCAGGAGTGATCAACCCAGGGCTGACGACGTTCTACCTGCGTGGCAAGGGTGAAAAAGTCATACTGATCGTCGTCGACCAAATCGCATTCATCATTGAAGAAAAACAAGAATTCGTCTCATCTCTCCAGCCTTATCTGATACTCCCTTGGGGACAGTTTTCCGCTTGTGTATTCCGCCCCGGCCACCTGGCCGAAAGCTACTGCGCTCGTCCCAGCGTTGCCCGCACGGACGCTACTTCGCGATCAAGCAGTATTCGCCAATCTTTTGACTGGTCGCAGGATCTGCCGAACTCGGATATAAATCCACGTTGGTACAGTCGTACATGCCCCAATTCTTGGGCAGGCGAACCATGATGTACGATCCTGGTCCGGGAGCCTTACAAGCAGGCGCGCCTTTATTGCACTGCAGGGCAAAGGCCGCGCTTCCCTGCTCCGGCGTGGCCACCTGAGTAACCGTGACGATCACGACGCCGTTATTGACCTCTGCGCCTTTTACCGTGATATTCGATTTATCCTGCGCTGCCAGTTGAGCCGCCACCATCAAAACGAGGAGAACAATTGTCTTCTTCATAAGCCTAAGCCTCCTCTGCGAAAACTCTCCAACATCCAGCTTGGGCAACCCCGTTTCAGAGGCCGAATCGATCCCGGCTCTGCCGGTCCGAAAAAGGCTCGCTGCAGTGAGGCCGCCACCTCTAATGATCGGTCTGTCCGGTTTTCTTGTCTGTGACGGCTGACTCAGCGGTTGGTGAATTCAGGGGCGGGATAGCATTGATTTGAAACGGGAAAGCTGTCGGAGAGTTGCAGTTTTCCCAAAACGGGCGATTTCAGGTTGAGTCAAGGTTGAATCCCCGCTAACCCGGGACGTTCTCTCCGCGTCTCAGGCAACACCCGCAACCCAGTCAGACTTCGGCACGCTCAAGCTCAGGAACCGATCCATCATGCATCGGAGACGTTGGCGACCGGGTTAACATTTGTTAACCAACGCGGGGACTGTGGGAATGGTAGGATAACCAAGCGTGCAACAGCTCACATGGTTAAGTAGGCTTGTCGCTCTGAACCACTATTTGTAACTCCCTTAGCCCAGAAAACCGGTTCATAGTGGCGTTGCGACTACTAACGAACGTTATGAGGTGGCGAAAATCGATCGCTGTTCCCCCAGAAACTGGAAGCTCAGCTTACTTTTCGACCATTCAACCGTCTGATTCTTATGGAGATACGACCACTTTAGGCGTCGTAGTACAACTTTAGTAACGGTGGCCGCCCAGTAACTGGGTTTTTCCTTGAAGTCGGTTTAAAACGGGGCTATAGTGTTAAGTTCCTTCGGCTCACTTAGAATCCTTTCTCTGGCGCGTCGATCCTGAAGAACACCGGACAGCGGTCCTGAATCTTTGTGAAAGCTGTCTGAATCCAATCAGTTAGACTGGGCCAAAGCATCACTGGGACACTTCGGCCATCCAGATTTTATATCTCTACGAATCAGGACGAAAGACATGGCAAAAAGACGTGGCAATCCTAATTGGGGCAAACCGGAGCCCATTGGACCGGTAGTTCCCACCATCACCGAATTCGAGCAGGTGGTGAAAGAGTTCAAACTGCAGCCGGATCAGTACATTCGCTCCACCCGGCTGCGCGAATGGGCGCGGAAAAACAAGAACTCGAAGTACATTCCTGAACCTCTCCTGGAGGCTTGGGGCTTCGAGATCGAATCCACGCTCTAAACCTCCTCCTTTCTCGATCAGGGTCGCTGCGGCGACCCTTTTCTGCTGGATCGAAGAATGGCATAAGTTTTCAGCTACATGGCGGGTGTGGTGAATTTCAACCCTGATCAGACGGTGGCAATGTTGGCCGGTACCAGCTTTGCGGCCGGGCTCAACGTCTATGCCACGGTTGCGAGTCTGGGACTTCTGGCACGTGCGGGCATTGTCACCTTACCGCCTGCAATCGACACGTTGCAGTCCTGGTGGATCATCGGCCCGTCACTTGCATTGTTTGGGCTGGAGTTTTTCGCGGACAAGGTTCCCGGGTTCGACTTGATCTGGAATGCGTTGCAAACCTTCATTCGCGTTCCAGTCGCGGCGTTGCTGGGCTATTCGGCGACGTCTCATCTCTCGCCCGGAATGCAGTTGACTTCGGCTGTGTTGGGCGGGCTGATCGCCTTCGCCGCGCACGGTGGCAAAACCGCGCTGCGCGCCGCCGTCACTCCTTCGCCCGAACCGGTGTCCAACATCGCCTTGAGCTTTGCCGAGGACGTCGGCGCAGTCGGGCTGTCCTGGGTTGCCGTACAGCGTCCGTATATCGCCGCATCCGTGGTCGGCGTTCTGCTGATTATCGTTGTGCTCTTGATGCGTTGGGTGGTGCGCGCTCTGGGTAGGATGTTCAGCCGCGCCCGGAAGACGTTGGCGGAATAGAGACTTCCTACTTTTCGCCAGAAGCGGGGCAAGGACAGGACAATTCGATGCGCCCGTAGTTCTGCCCTGAGGAAACTCTGATTAGGTCCAATATTTGGAAGGGGACGGCCTTTCAGAGACTGGGTCCCGACTGGCAAGTGGAATTTGTGGTGGGACAAACGCCATCGAAATCATCTTCCGCCAGCTGCGCAGCGGCGATATTTGTTTTAGCCGCGGGCGTCAGAAGCCGTTACGAAACTCGGTCCGTGCTTATATCGGTGGAACAAACCGCGCGAAATCGAGTGCCGAAGGCACGGCATAATCTAGCCCAGCACGGAGCCGGAGGCGGAGTGCTGGGTGAAGTGGAGAAAATCTCCGAGTCGCGTAGCGACGGCACGGTTTCGTAACATCCTCGTGAGCCCGCGGGACAAGTGGGAGAAACGCAGAGCCGCGGGGCTGCGGCACGGAGTTGCGATACAGTCTCTTCAGGCCAGCGTCTAAGTTTTGTTCTTGATCCTGAGCCGGCTTTTAGCCGGCGGCAGCAACCGCGGCTGCCGTTGGCTGGTGGAATATTTCGCCTCCAAATGGCGGGGGGCAATTTTCTTGTCGTGAATGCCATCCACCACGAAAAGGCTACAGCTGACGATCATTTTGTGCTTTCCTGCTTGACCCTTTTGCGCTTTTCTGTAAGAGTAAGCGCACGCGAGTCTTAAGTGGGGTAACTTTGCCATGCAACCGGGCCATCCCACGGTAGAGTTTGATCGCTCCAAACTGATGATACGCATTGAGGTCACGCTCAACGCCGATCCCACCGCGATCAGTCCCGTGGTGGAAGGCATTATGGAAATGGCGCGCAGACTTGAATGCGCCGCCGGGAAAGAGTTTGAGATCGAGACTTCCCTGCGTGAAGCCCTGGCCAACGCCATCGTCCATGGCGCCAAGAACGATCCCACCAAGAAAGTTCAGTGCTGCGTAGGTTGCGACGAAGAGCGAGGCATGCTCATCGTGGTGCGTGACCCGGGCGCTGGATTCGATCCCTTCGCCATCCCCGATCCCTGCAACGGCGAAAACGTTTATTCCAACCACGGCCGCGGCATCTACCTGATCAACCAATTGATGGACGAGGTGAAGTTCGAACGCAACGGCACCGAGATCCACATGCGCAAGTACTAGGGCTCACGATTCTTTCCTTCATATTCGATCCGCGATCTTAAGACTGATGTCGAGTCTGAAGTTATCGACTGATGCGCTCTGTGCCCCAGGTTCGGCCATCTGTTGGCCTAACCTGGGATCGCCGCGGAGACCGGTCCGAGCCCGAAGCTTCCTCGACCCAGGTTAGCGTCCAAAAAGATGGACGCGAACCTGGGGCACAAGCATTCGTATCCATTACATCGGGGCTTGATGTAAGTAGCCAGCTCGATAAACCAACTCCACCACTGCCATCAGCACAATCATTCCCACCGAGCACACTGCTCGACGCGCGATTTCGGGTTCACTCAGGTACCTTTGCCGGATCAAAGGGTAAAGAACGCAAAAAGAGATTGCCTCAAAGCCGAGCGGAACTCCCGATAACGTCATAGGCAGTTCCCAATATCTCAGTCCCGAAAACAACAGCAACATGGTGATGAGCGAGTAAACACCGAATCCCAGAGCTACTTTCCACATCCATCCCGGACAGTTCTTTATTTGATCCGACCAATAGTCTTTGATAAACGCGAAGACCGGAATTCCAACGATAACTGCGGTTCCAAACACAGTTAAGCCGTAGCTCGCGTACGGCTCTACAGCGCCGAGCAACACGCTGATGTGTAACAGTAGAGATGCCGAGAAAAGTAGCAGTTGAAGTGCAATCAGAACGACAACGTATCCGCGTGCCGCATGATGCAGTAACATTCTCATTTGCAAACGGGATCCAGACGCAGCATAAGTCTTAGCATCATTATTGCAAACACCTCTACACAGCCGATGTTGCCGCCTTCCGCAATCCCCGCCCTCACCCCCGCTTTTCGATGACCTGCCGGATGCGGTCGAAGGCCCAGGCAATTTCTTCGCGCGTGATCGTTAGAGGAGGAGCGATGCGAATGACGTACTCATGCGTTTCCTTGCAGAGAAGGCCGAGCTTCTGGAGCGCTTCACAATAAGGCCGAGCCGGAACATTCAGCTCGATCCCGATCCACAGGCCCTTGCCCCGTACTGCGCGAAGCTGAGGACTCTTCAATGTCCGCAACTTCACCAGAAAGTAATCGCCCAACTCGGCGGAACGCTGAATCAGATTCTCCTCGACCAGGACCCGCAATGCTGCACGAGCGACGGCGCAACCCAACGGATTGCCGCCGAAAGTGCTGCCGTGATCGCCGGGATGAAACACTCCCAGGATTTCCTTCGACGCCAGCACGGCAGACACAGGATAGAAGCCGCCGGAAAGCGCTTTGCCCACAATCACCACATCAGGCCGGATGCCCTCGTGCATATAGGCGAAGAGTTTGCCGGTGCGTCCCAGGCCGCATTGGATCTCGTCGGCGATCAGCAAGACGCGGTTGCGGCGGCACACGTCTTCTGCTTCGCGCAGAAAACCTTCCGGCGGAATGACGATTCCGGCTTCGCCCTGGATCGGCTCGACCAGGAATGCGCAAGTATTGGGAGTGATTGCACCGCGCAGGGCCTGGGTATCGCCGAAGGGAATGATCTTGAACCCGGGAGTGAACGGCCCAAAGCCTTCGCGATACTTCTCGTCGCTGGAGAAGCTGATGACGGTGACGGTGCGTCCGTGAAAGTTGTTGGCACAGACAATGATTTCGGCTCTGCCATCCGGAATACCTTTGACTGCATAGCCCCACTTGCGCGCCGCCTTGATGGCCGTTTCCACCGCTTCGGCGCCGGAGTTCATAGGCAATGCTATCTCGAAGCCGGTCAGTTCATGGAGTTGCTGGTAGAGCAGCGGAAGCTGATCATTGCGAAAAGCGCGCGAGGTCAGCGTGACCTTCTTCGCCTGCTCGATCATGGCCTTCAGTATCCGGGGATGGCAGTGCCCCTGATTAACGGCGGAATAGGATGCCAGACAGTCCAGATAGCGATTCCCGTCGACGTCGTAAACCCACACCCCCTCGCCGCGTTCGATGACGACGTCAAGCGGATGGTAATTATGAGCGCCGTAATGGTCTTCCAGTTCGATGAAGTCTTCGGTTTGCAAACGATCTATGACAGGCATGGGTCCTCGAATTAGCCCTTGGCAATTAGCACTTGGCAGTTAGCAATTAGCAGTCGCGGTAGAACAATCCCCAGGGCTAAAGCCCGCCTCAGATCCGTTCGTTACGGCACGGCTAAAGCCGTGCCCTTCCACCGTGGCTCTTGATACAACCAACTCCAAGCGTGCTACATCAACCGCTAATTGCTAATTGCTAATTGCTAGCTACTAGTTATTAGTTCCTAGCTGCTACAACTTATCTCATAAATATATACCGCATTGATTTGTGTCAGGGCCTGGCTTTAGCCGGCCCGACGAGCCCCCTGTTTGTCCGGGCTTTAGCCCCTGCAAAAAACGGACCTCAGGGGCTAAAGCCCAAGTCATTTGGGCGCTGTTTTGCGGCACGTCTGAAGACGTGCCCTGACACAAGTCGCCACTCTTAAGATTTATGAGACAGCTTCTAATTGCTAGTTACTAGTTACTAGTTACTAGTCACTCTTACTCCTTATCCAACAACATCGTCAGCAGCGCCATTCTTACGAATAGTCCATTGGTGGCCTGGCGAAAATAAAGCGCGCGCGGGTCGTCGTCCACGGTTTTGTCCAACTCCACCGTCCTCGGCAGGGGATGCAGGATCATGGCGTTCGGTCGCATGCGCTCCAGCACCGAGGAATTGATGGCGTAGCGCCGCGCTCCCTTGATCCGCGGTAGCCGCTCTGGCTGAATACGCGTCTGATAAACCACATCCACTTCACCCACTACGCTCTCGATGTTCGACTCCAGTTCGTAGCGCACGCCGTGCCGGTCAAGGTATTGCAGGATGTCGGATTTCATTTGCAACTCGGGTGGGCTGACAAAGAAGATCTTCACTCGCTCGAATTTGGCCAGCAGGTAAGCCAGCGAGCGCGCAGTCCGGCCGCGATCCAGCTCGCCGATGAAGGCAACGCTCAAACCATCGAGAGGGCGCTCGCGATAAATGGTATAGAGATCGAGCAAGGCCTGGGTGGGATGCTGGCCTCCTGCGCCATCGCCCGCGTTGATGATGGGAACAGGTGAAACCTTGGCCGCCCGCGCTGCTCCTCCGGCTTCATGATGGCGGATGACGATGACATCGCAATAGCTACTGATGATGCGAATGGAATCTTCCACCTGCTCGGCCTCAATTTCGGACGAGAACGTGCGGGCATGCTCGGTGGAAAGTACGTTTCCTCCCAGGCGGTACATGGCCGCCTCGAAAGAAAAGCGCGTCCGGGTGGAAGGCTGATAGAACAGGCTGGCCAGAATGCGGTTCTGGTAGTCCAGAGTTCCGCCGCGAGCCACAATGCGCTCCATCATCCGGGAACGGTCGAACAGTTCCATCAACAGTGGTACGGTGAACTGTTGCGACTCGACAACGTGCTTCAGCGCCATGCGGGAACGACCTGATTTCTCTTCGTGCAATTTAGCGGGTGGATGCGGGATGGGCATGATTCATCCGGTAACCGGCACCTCGAATTCCTGGTAAGAAGCCTCGCTTTCGGGCTCCGGGTCGCAAACGATGCGGGTTCCAGCCAAGCCCGTAACCGCTTCGCATAGATGTTCATATGAGGTAATGACCGCCTCCCGGCCGCCGTGATACAGGAACTGCAACACGGACTCAACCTTCGGCCCCATGTTGCCGGGCGGGAAATGGCCGGCGGCGTGGTATTGCTCCAACTGCGAGGCGGTAACGCAGGTCAGTGGACTCTGTTCGGGTTTCTTGTAGTTCAGGTACACGTAGTCGGTGTCCGTCGAGATTGCAAACAGATCGACGGCGAGCTGGCTGGCCAACAATGCGGAAGCCCGATCCTTGTCGATGACGGCTTCCACGCCTTGCAACTGGCCGTCAACTCGCATCACCGGAATGCCGCCACCGCCGGTCGACACCACCAGGACGCCATGGCCGACCAGGGAGCGAATGATGTCCAGTTCGACAACTTCGATGGGCTCCGGCGAGGGCACTACGCGGCGATAGCCACGGGCTGCATCTTCCACGATGTGCCAACCGAGCAACCGCTTTTTCTCCTCCGCATCGCTACGCGAATAGAACGGTCCAATCGGCTTGGTAGGGTGCTGCATAGCGGGGTCATCGGCTGAGACCAGGGTTCGCGTAATCAGACTGACGACCGGCATTTTCATTTTGGCAGCGGCCAGTTCGTTCTGTAGCGACTGCTCCAGCAGGTATCCGATTTCGCCCTGACTGGCCGCGCCACAGACATCCAGCGTCTGGCCGTAAACGAAATCGGAGGCCCGTTCCGAGCGCAGCAGTTGCGCGCCAACTTGGGGACCGTTGCCGTGAGTGATGACCAGGCGATATCCCAGGCGGATCAGGCCGACCATCGCTTGCGCGGTGCGACGGGCGTTCGCCAACTGCTCGGCGATCGTTCCCTTTTCACCTGCCCGGATCAAGGAATTGCCGCCCACCGCGACTAGAGCAGTTTTCGACATGATGCAAGACGCTGTTCGCAACTCGCTATTCGCTTTTCGCCTAAGGCTCTTAGCTCTTAGCTTTTAGCTTTTAGCTTTTAGCTTTTAGCCTTCAGCTCTCAGCCTTCAGCTCTCAGCCTTTAGCAGGCTGCTGGAAAACTCATCGCCCTCACGGCTCGGGTAGAGCTGGCCTTCAGGCCAGCGTCCAAGTTCTTTATTCTTGATCCCGAGCCGGCTTTAGCCGGCGACACTACCTATATTCCTCGAGTTTTTCAGCAGCCTTCAGGGAAACTCTGATTCAGTCTTGTTTTGAAGGGGACGGCCTTCAGGCCGTCCGTTAAGTACTCGAAAATCATGCGGCTTTAGCCGCTGCGAGAACCTCGCTTTCACTTGATCAGAGCTTCCTTAGCTCTTAGCCGTCGCCGAATTGCGGCCTGACAACAGATTGCAAGGTCCGCCACGCATTTTTGAATACCGGCTACCAATAGCCAAAAGCTAAGAGCTAAAAGCCGTTTCTTTCACCGCGCGGCGGATGGCAGGCCCCTCGCTATGGGTTTGCGTATTGCTGTCTGCCATCCGCATTTGCGCGGCTAACTCAACGGACTGGCCCCTCGCACTAGAACCTCAACGATTCGCCAGGCCTGTGTGTTCTCGCTTACGCCTCTTGCCCTGTCGCGAATGCCTTCTGGCGAAAAGCGGCTCCTCTCCTACTTCACCAACTCCAGCATGGGCTCGCGAACGGTTTCGCGTTCCGGCATCCGATTCCACTTCATCAGTTCCACCATGATTGCCTTCTGGGCGTGCAGCCGGTTTTCTGCCTGCTGAAAGACAAACGATCGCGGCGAATCGATTACGTCATTCGTAACCTCATCCCCACGATGGGCCGGCAAACAATGCAGGAAGATTGCGTCTGGTTTAGCGCGGGCGAAGAGCCTGGCGTTGACCTGATAGGGCGCAAAGACCAGCTTTCGCGCTTCCATCTCGGCCTCCTGACCCATGCTGGCCCAAACGTCGGTATAAATTACGTCCGCATCGAAGGCCGCCAGCCCCGGATCGTGAGTCAGGGTAAAGCTGCCCTTGGTGTCGGCGCAGCGCTTCTTCGTCCACTCCATCGCGTTCGAGCCGGGTTCAAAGCCGGATGGGCACGCCACCCAGACATCAGCCCCTAACTGCGCGCCCGCAAACATTAAGGATCGGGCCACATTGTTGCCGTCGCCGATATAAGCGACTTTTAGCCCGGCAACCCTGCCTTTGACTTCCAGCATGGTGAGATAGTCCGCCAGAGCCTGACAGGGATGGCAATAGTCCGTAAGGCCGTTAATCACCGGAATGCTGGCATGGCGGGCCATCTCCACGACAATGTCGTGAGCGAAGGTGCGGATCATGATGCCGTGTACCATGCGTTCCAGATTCTTGGCGACGTCGTACACCGACTCCCGCTTGCCCAGACTGATTTCAGCGGGCGACAGATACAGTGGATGTCCGCCCAGTTCCTCGATGCCGACATCGAAGCTTACCCGGGTACGTAACGACGGCTTTTCGAAGATCATGGCCAGAGTCTTGCCCTTCAACGCCGCGCGGTAGGCGTGAGGGTACGCCTTCAGTTGAGTAGCGACATGAAGAAACTGCCGAATCCGCAGCGGCGTGAAGTCGCGAATCGAAAGGAAGTCTTTCTCCATCGCAGTTACCTCCCGACTTCTGCCAGCGCAGGTTTGTGCGCTTGGGTGAACTCCTCCAGCAGAGCGGGAATTACCGGTTTGCCGATTTCCTCCGCTTCGTAACGCACCCGGACGCTGGGCTTGTCGATGTGGATGGTGCGGGCCAAATCGATAGGCGTCGCCACCACTACCAGATCGCAGGGCACGCGCTTGATGGTTTCCTCCAGCTCATGCCGCTGCATATCGCTGTAGCCCATGGCCGGCAAAACCCGCCACAGGTGGGGAAATTTCTCAAACGTCTTCTGAATGGAACCGACGGCATAAGGCCGCGGATCCACCAGGGCTTCGGCGTGATGATGGGTAGCCGCCACGATGCCTGCTCCGTACGCCATTTCCCCGTGGGTGAGAGTAGGACCGTCCTCAACTACCAACACGGTCTTGCCGTGGATCGCCTCAGGGTCGTCGACCGACACCCGGCAGGCCATCTCGATGACCCGGGCTTTGGGATTGTGCAGCGCAATGTTCTGGCGGACAGTCTTGATGCCGTCGGGATCGGCGGTGTCCACCTTATTAATAATGAGCACGTCGGCGGTGCGGAAGTTGACTTCGCCCGGATAATAAGCCAACTCGTGTCCGGCGCGATGTGGATCGAGCACCACAATGTCGAGATCGGGACGATAGAACGAAGTGTCGTTGTTGCCGCCGTCCCACAGGATCACGTCGCCTTCCTGCTCGGCCTGACGCAGGATCTCGTGGTAATCCACTCCGGCATAGACCGTCGTGCCTGCGACAATGTGCGGCTCGTACTCTTCGCGCTCTTCGATGGTGCACTTGTGCCGGTCCAGGTCGGCCAGCGATGCAAAACGTTGGGCATGTTGCGCGGCCAGATCGCCGTAGGGCATGGGATGGCGAACCACCACCGGGCTCCAGCCCTGCTTGCGTAATTCGGCGGCAATGCAGCGGGAGACCGGGCTCTTGCCGCAACCGGTGCGGACCGCGCATATCGAGATCACCGGTACTTTCGCGGCAAGCTGCGTGTGGGCCGCGCCGAGGAAACAGAAATCGGCGCCAGCCGCCACCGCTCGCGAGGCTAGATGCATCAGCGTGGGATAGGCGATGTCGCTGTAGGCAAAGACCACCACATCCACCCAGTTCTCCCGGATGATTTCTTCCATCCTGTTCTCGTCGAGAATGGGGATGCCGTCGGGATAGAGATGGCCGGCCAATTGTGCCGGATAACGACGTCCGGCGATGTCAGGAATTTGGTTGGCTGTGAAGGCTGCGACCAGGAATTCAGGATTGTCTCGGAAAACTACATTGAAGTTGTGGAAGTCACGTCCAGCAGCTCCCAGGATAAGCACTCTTTTCATAGTGCGTAAAAAGCGTCATTAGACCCATGAGGTGGGGACACTTTTCTCCTGCGTTTATGGTGAACCGAAAACCGCAGAAGCGCTGTGAGGCAGGTCACGGCGTCGTGAGACAAGGAATCATGACCAATGCTGAGGATTACAGCGTAATCCTTCGTCCAGGAAAGCGGCCGGATGCTGCCGTGAACATTCAGGGAGGCCCTGATTAAGTCTGATATGTGAAGGGGGGACGGCCCTTCGGAGACCGTGTCGCAGCCGGAAGGAAAGCTTTCTGGTGGAACAAACAGCTGGGATAAGCAGTCAGACTAGCCGCAACGCGGCGGAATGAAGTTAGCCAGAGGGTAAGAGGCTGTTACGAAACCGTGCCGTCGCTACGCGACTCAAGGATTTTTTTCCACTTCACCCAGCACTCCGCCTCCGGCTCCGTGCTGGGCTAGATTATGCCGTGCCTTCGGCACTCGATTTCGCGCGGTTTGTTCCACCGATATAAGCACGGACCGAGTTTCGTAACAGCCTCGTAAGCCTCCGGGAAAAGTCGGAAAAAAGTCGTGAGCCGCGGAGCGGCGACACCGCTGGCGACGCAGTCTCCGTCAGGCCGTCCGTAAGTGGCGCGAAATCATGTCGGCTGTACAGGTCGCTGAAAAAGTCGGATTGTACAGTGTTTTGAAGGGGCGCAGCTTTAGCTGCGCCGTACAGGCCCTCAGTTTGTCATCCCGAGGAGGCCTTCAGGCCGACGAGGGATCTGCTTTTTTCGAGTTTTTTAGCAGCCTGTTGAGCCGCTGAGGACCTTCGCCTGCACCGAATCAGACCATCCTTAGACATCAGGGTTGCTTTCGCCTCCGTAGCCCAAGGCAAGTCACTGATCTGTCGCTAAACACTCCAGCAGCGCCAAAGACGCTGCTGGAGTTCGTTCCGTTCGGCCTGTTCTATGTTTTCAAAAGTGCTTACTACCTACTTAAACCGGCGACACGACCCATCGATTACGCACGAGGCGGGTTAGGTAATGGATTCCTCGGTGGATTGGGTCCTGGTTTACGTGGTGGATTCGGCCCCGGTGGAATAGGCTGCACGAAAATTGCAGCGCTCGCCTGACTTACGCGAGGTGGGTTGGGCAACGGAGGCCGCGGTGGATTGGGCCTCGGCGGATTCGGTCCTGGCGTTGGTGGGGGGCCCGGAGGAA
>JBAVSY010000031.1:0-101555 GCA_049695855.1 Candidatus Korobacteraceae bacterium
TGACTTACGCGAGGTGGGTTGGGCAACGGAGGCCGCGGTGGATTGGGCCTCGGCGGATTCGGTCCTGGCGTTGGTGGGGGGCCCGGAGGAATAGGGCTCTGTGCCTGCAAGAGCACTACCGCGCTCGTCTCACTCACCCGAGGCGGATTGGGCAACGGAGGCCGCGGTGGATTGGGCCTCGGCGGATTCGGTCCTGGCAGTGGTGGGGGGCCCGGCGGAATAGGGCTCTGTGAGTTAGCCTGCAAGAGCACTACCGGACTCGCCTGACGCACACCTGTCGCGCTCATGGGCTGCGTCGTGGTGGCGATCGCGAACCCGGTCGCGACCATCAGGGCCAGAACCATTAGGGTAAGAATAAGGCGTTTCATGGTTCCCCTTTCTAGCCATTTTGGTGATGACAGGGGCCGAAGACGGAACGATGACGCCGGGAAGCCAGAGCGGTGGATTATGGATGGCGAAGGTCTTGTTTGTTACCAGTGTTTGGCTGGGGTTGGGCGAACAAGACCAGAGAGTCTCGCTCCGGGGGTGACCGACTGGATAAATCTAGGCCAACAACAATCGTTTGTCTGTGCGTTGTGACTCTATGCGATGTGATAAGCAAGTAGGAGAACTGCTAGCCTCCGTTTGAGAAAAAAATCTAAGAAAAGCCTCGGCTTTGCCGTCGACTTACGAACTTCGCTAACCCTTGTCCTGGTTAGCAAGCACGCCGGCAAACGCGAAAAAAATTTGCAGTTGGAGTGGATCGGCGCTGGTTGCCGGCGCGATACCACAGGGGTTCTTCGACTCCGGTTCGCAAAAGCGACGAACCTCCGCTCAGAATGACACCTCCACAGATATTGGGTCCTAGCTGATGGCTGATGGCTGATAGCTGATAGCTGACTTCTGCTCGCCCAGTGTCCCATCTCACACGGCCATGTGACAGCCATCACTTCGACTTGGGCCATACATAGTCAAGAATCGAACCATCGTTCGGTATTGGGATGGCATCCTGGCCGCAACGAATTCCAGGTGGGATGGCGAATCGTAAGGTACCAGCAAGTCCCTTCGGACGGTCCCGCAAACAGAAAGGGAAACAATGGCCAAAGGTTCGGTGCAGATCGTAGCTGAGCGCTGTAAAGCCTGCGGTTTCTGCGTAGAGTTTTGTCCCACGCACGTGCTGGCGCTGTCGTCCGCATTTAACGCCAAGGGGTATCACACTCCCTATATGGTCCATCCGGACAAGTGCAGCGGCTGCGATCTGTGCGGCATGTACTGTCCCGACTTCGCCATCTTCGGACACAAGCAGGCAGAGCCGCCCAAAGAAAATGTCGCGGCCGTGGCTCCTCCCCCTGCCGTTGAAGCCAAGGAGGACCAAGATGCACGCTGACCCTGCCGGTGTTATGACCGGTACGCATTTCCTCGACGGCGACCACGCCTGCTGCGAAGGTGCATTGGCAGCCGGCGCGCGCTTCTCCTCGGGCTATCCCATCACTCCTTCGACCGAGGTGGTCGAACGTTTTGCCTCGCGCGTACCCACCGTGGGCGGAACCTTTATCCAGATGGAAGATGAACTCGCCGCCTCCATCGCGCTCCAGGGCGCAGTGTGGGGCGGAGCCAAGGCTTTCACCGTGACCTCCGGGCCGGGCTTCTCGCTAATGATGGAACACATTGGCTTGGCGGTGATGACCGAAACTCCCTGCGTCTTCGTCGATGTGCAACGCGGCGGACCTTCCACCGGATTGCCCACGCTTCCTGCTCAGGCCGACATGATGCAGGTCCGTTGGGGCTCGCACGGTGATTATGAAGTGATCGCGCTCTGCCCGAACTCGCCGCAGGAATGCTTCGACCTGACGATTACCGCTTTCAATTACGCCGAGCAGTATCGCTGCCCGGTGTTCGTCATGATGGACGAGGTGGTCGGACACATGACGGAGAAAGTCGTGATTCCTCCACCGGAGGAGATTGAAGTTACGCCGCGGCGCTACACCACGCTTCCGCCCGGTGAATTTCTCGCTTACAAGCCGTGCGACGATCTGGTTCCCGATATGCCGCGCACGGGCGAAGGCTACAACGTCCACGTTACCGGCCTGACTCACGACGAGCGTGGCTATCCCGACATGACGCCGGCCACGCAGGACAAGCTGGTCAGGCGCTTACAGGAAAAAATCACCAAGAACGTCGACAAGATCACGCTCTACGAAGAAGAACAAATCGACGGCGCCGATGTGGTCGTGGTGTCGTATGGCATCACCTCGCGAGTAGCGCAACGCGGCATCGAGTTGGCTCGGAAGAGCGGTGTGAAGGTCGGCAAGTTCCGCCTGATCACGGCCTGGCCGTTCCCCGCCAAGCAGATTGCGGAAATCGCCGGCAAGGTGAAGGCGATCGTCGTGGTCGAACTGAATCTGGGACAGATGGTGCGCGAAGTAGAACGCGCCGCTGCCGGCAAAGCCATCGTCCGCTTCGTGGGGCACGCTGGAGGCAGCGTACATCGGCCGGAAGATATTCTGCAGGCCATCATGGAGGTGGCGTGATGAGTGAGCTGACTGAAGTAACCATTCATAATCCAGTCGAACAATTCCTGCGCATGGATCGCATTCCACACATCTGGTGTCCGGGATGCGGCATCGGAACCAGCGTCAACTCTTTCGCTCACGCATTGATCGAGGCCAAGATCGACACTAAGAATCTGGCCATCGTCTCCGGCATCGGTTGCACCGGACGCGTTGCCGGCTACGTGAATCAGGACTCGTTTCACACCACGCATGGCCGCGCGATCCCCTTCGCTACCGGACTGAAGCTGGCCAATCCCAAGCTGAACGTGGTGGTGTACTCCGGCGACGGCGACCTTTTTGCCATCGGCGGCAATCATCTGATTCATGCCGCCCGCCGCAATGTTGATCTGAAGGTCGTCTGCATTAATAACCTTATCTATGCCATGACCGGCGGCCAGACCGCGCCGACCACGCCCGGCGATGTCATCACTTCGACCAATCCTTATGGCACGTACGATCCCTCGTTCAACCTGCCTTACCTGGTGGAAGCGGCAGGCGCGGTTTATGTCGCGCGCTGGACAGCGTTCCATGTGAAGCAACTGGCCCGTTCGATGCAGGAGATGTTCGCCAAGAAGGGATTCAGCTTTATCGAAGTGCTGTCGCCTTGTCCTACGCTCTACCAGCGCCGCAACAAAATGGGCGACGGCTTGGACACCATGAAATTCTATAAGTCGGTCAGCAAGGTTCGCAACGGCGCGCCCACCAGCGAGGTGGCATTGACCAAGAGCGGCGAAATCACGGTCGGCAAGTTCGTCGATCGCGAGCGCAACGACTATCAAGACCTGATGCACGACAAACTCGTCGATTCTCTGGGAGACGATTACGTGGAAACGGAGGCCTGTTCATGTCAGTAAGCGAGATCCGTATCGCAGGATTTGGAGGCCAGGGCGTTATCCTGTCGGCCATCATCATCGGCAAAGCCGGCTGCATCTACCAGCCCGGCTACTCCACCATGACGCAGAATTTCGGGCCCGAAGCCCGCGGCGGGGCCTGCAGCGCTCAGCTGATTCTTTCCGACACGCCGGTGCTCTATCCCTACGTGCCGCGCCCAGACATTCTGGTGGTGATGTCGCAGGAAGCTTACGGACTGTTCGCTCCGCAGATCAAGGACGAGGGCATTCTCATCATCGAAGAAGACCTGGTGCGAATTGGCGAGCTGCCGGCAGGTGTCCGCGTCTACAGTATCCCGGCCACCCGCATCGCCGAGGAACTGGGCAAGAAAATGGTGCTGAACATCGTGATGGTGGGATTTTTCGGAGCTATCACCCAGGTGGTCGATCGCGAAGCCTTGCGCAACGCCGTCGCTGCCTCGGTGCCGCAGGCTTACCGGGAGCTGAACCTGAAAGCTTTCGACCGGGGATATGAGTATGGCGCCAAGGAACTCACGGAAGTCATTGTGAAGCAGGAATCACTGGTAGCCGTGGCCGCCCTGGAAAACTGAAGCAACCGTATCGCGAGCGCTTGAGCCGGCAAAACACTGCCGGCTTTTTTCTTTTGTCTGCGATTAAGAGCAACGGGAACCTCAGCAACCTCATCTCTGGGGTCAGGGGAAAAATCGTGCCTGAAAAAACCGCGAACACCAGCGATGAAGATGCCGGGAAAGGCGCCGTTGAGCAGGACCGGCCAGAGCAGAAGAGCAACGTTTCGTTGGCCGGACAGATTGGCCATCGCAATCAGGATCCGCTTCTGAAGTCCAGCGACAGCGACTTTCCGGAGCCGGGACAAAATGAGGAGCACACTGGCGAGCCACAAGCCAGAAACCAGCTCAACCGCGACACCGAAATCGCCTGTCACGACAAGAAACCTGCTCGCTCGGCAGAATAACAATCTGAAGCTGGCTAAGGGTTCTGCAGGTTGTGCATCGTGCGTGCGGCGACCGTAAATCCCTCCGGCGCAACTCGCACTTCGCCCTGATAAGGTTGATCAATGTCTGCGATGGCTACCAGTACCAGCGCAATCAGAAAGGTCAGCACCAGCACCTGCAACAGGTGAAAACGGAAATTCGGTACTCCAAAAAAGCAAGACGACGCCACCGTGATGATGCCCCCCGCCACTAAGACCGCCCAGAGAATGCCAGGCAGAGCTTCGCGAACCTGCGTGGCTCGAATGCGGCGGTATTGGGTCAGTCCTCGCAACTCCTCCATAAGCTGATAAGCCGCGATGGCATCGGGCTTCGCATGTGCCTGACTCTGCCCCGCCAGCGTCCACAGCTGATTGATGATTTCCTCGCCTTCCGGCGGCATCTGTTCCTTCCTCATGGCAGGCCACTCGCGTTCCAAGGCATTGTCCACGTATTTCACACACAGCTGCTGGATAGCCTTTGCATTGGAATCTTGCAGCTGGCTGGCAATGCGGAAGACGTTCACCAGCGCGTTGGCCTCCTGTTCTTCGTTGCCCTGAGCCTGTTGAAACATCGTCCAAACGCCGGCCAGAGTGAAAGCCAGAATCACGGCGTAGGTGGTGCCGATCACAGCCACCACCGCGCCGGTGAAGTCGTTGGACTCCTTGCGGGAAGAACCCGAGGAGGTCCGAATAACCAGATGAAGGAACGCGACCGCAGCTCCGACACAGGCGATAACAATAAGAATGTTGTTCAGCACGCTGGTTGGCCCGTTAGCGAACGGAAGGAAGAAGCTTACACCGCTTTCCGCAAATCGGGACAACGGAATTTGTCGCCCTCGGCGGTAATCGACTCGATTCCCGGGCGTCGAGTGCCCATCGCGGCACAGACAGCAGCAACCTGGCACGCTCGCCAGAATCCAGAGACAGCTCAACAATGCCCCGCCGACGATTGAAGCTGCGACTGTCTCATCCATTATGATCGGCGACAAGGCATTCACGGTTGCGAAATCTGATACACCACACTGAGATCCCCAGGGGCGGCACACGTCAGGATGCCAGATAGCTTCTAGTTGCTCGATGGCAATAAATCCCAGTGACGATAGCTTGCTTATTATTCCAATTATTACAAGCTACTATCCAACCTAATAACCTTCCCAGCATTTGCAACTGGTTGCTAATAACTTGCAACACCTGGAAATTATTGTCAAATCGTGTGAATGAAAAGAAATTCCCTTGAAGCCTGGTCAGGATACGAGATAGGATGCCTCCAGTCTGGGCACGCCTTTCTAAGGACTCAAACCACATGCATCCGCAGTCAAGACTAGTTTTGATGGCCCTGATGTTGGCCTGCCTGGCCGTAGTTTCTACGGCTAAGGACAAGCGGCATCATTCCCCCTCACAGCCGATCTTTGTCATTACCAATGACGATGGCGTACTGGGCAATGATGTCAGCTTCTGGCTCGCCGGAAACACACAGCAGGGCCCAACGTTGACTTTACAAACCGCGCTTGCCACCGGTGGCAGAGGAATTGGAGGCGGCTTCTTTGGATCGCCGCGCGTAGCCTTCTTGCCTGATAGTTCGGCGCAATGTTTGTACGCTTCGAATGCAGGCACCAACAACATCACCACCATCAATCTTCAATCGCAGCAGGCGATGGGAAGCTTCAGCGGTTTCAGAAACGACAAAGGCACCACCAACGGCATTGGCCTGGCGGTGAACAGCAACTATCTTTATGCGGGCTTTACTGCTTCGAATACGCTGGTGACGTTCGCCGTACAGGCTGGATGTCAGCTGTCTTTGTTGGGTGACATGCCGGTAGCGGGACTAAATGGCGGATTTATCGCGGGCATGGCCATACATGGAAACATGCTGGTAGTCGCTTACGGCGACGGATCGATTCAGTCCTTCAACATCGCCAATGGCCTTCCTATTTCCAACGATGACGAGCAAAATTCGGCTGGATTCGCCAGCGCATACTTCCCCGAGTCGGTAGATATCACCCAGGATGGACACTTTGCGATCTTCGGCGATGCCGCCATTGCTACTACCGTCGAAGTGTCCGACATCTCCTCCGGCAAACTCGCGCCCACAGTTATGTACACCGTTAGCACAGCGACGAATGCCGTGGGACCCGGCAATAACGCTGCCAGCGTCCGCCTCAGCCCCGATGAGAGCCTCTTATACATCGGCAATAGTCAGGGAGGCTCGGTCACGGCTGCCTTCTTCAATAAGAATACGGGTAAGGTTTCACCGGGATGTTTTTCGGGAGTACTGAATGGGTTCTTCGAACCCTGGACCTACATCGGCTCGCTGGTAACCCGAGATCCCACCGGAACCGGCGGAGTGTTGTATGTAGCGGAGTTCGGATCGTCGATTGGAATTCTGGAAGTGAGTTCCACCGGCACGACTTGCACGCTCACCGAGTCGCCCAACTCTCCCATCCCCGACAATTCCAGCAGTGGACTCTTATCAATTCAGGTATTTCCACCTAGACCATTTTAAGTACGCCTTCGCGGCGACATCATTTAGAGAGTCAGGATGAGTGCCATGTTACGAGCTTTTCTACTTTTGCTGCTGGGTGGAGTTAGCGCTTCGGCCCAGATGATCTGTCCGGTTCGCCCGCTGCCGGGAAGTCCCGTCCTCAATCCGCCGGATCTCTACAGTCAGGATGGCGTTTTGACCGTCAATCTCACGTTGCAGAATCAGAAGCAAAATGACGGATTCATGCACTACTGCTACAACTACATGTATCAGGGGCAAATCATCGAAGCTCCTACCTTGCGTCTCAATCCCGGCGACCAGCTCATCCTGAACCTGACCGACAACATCCAGGCACCCTACGACCGCTACGAGGAGGCCAGAAATACTCCGATGCAACAAATGCATGACACCTCTGCCGGTCATCATGCAGCCGGGCCTGACGACGATTGCAGCGGACAAGAGATCATGCCGGGATCGACCAACATTCATTTTCACGGTCTGAATATTGCCCCCGTATGTCACCAGGACGATGTGATCAATACCGTCATTCAGTCCGGCGATCCGGCGTTTCAATACAACATTCAGATTCCGCCCAACGACTCGCCGGGAATGTACTGGTATCACCCACATGTACACGGCAACACCACGACGCAAGTAGAAGGTGGCGCGGCTGGCGCCATCATCATCGAAGGAAATTTGCAGGGGACACAAGGTCTACCGGAACGCGTGCTGGTCATTCGTCAACAGTTCGAAAATCCTGACTCCTGGATACCGGGACCGAATGAGTTGACGATTAACTTTCAGCCGGCAATTCCCGACGAGCCTTCGCCGGTCATCAGTGTTCAGCCCGGTCAGGCCGAATTCTGGCGCGTGGTGAATGCGACTACGCAATCGTTTCTGACTTTGCAAATCCAGTTCGGCACAACTCCACAGCAGTTGCAACTGCTGGCCATCGACGGCATCCCCCTGCAATCACCCACCTATCAAACTACCCTCACGGTCCCGCCGGCGGGACGCGTAGAGTTCATCATGCCCGGTCTTCCCGTGGGCCAACAAGGAACGTTCCTTACCAACGGCTACAATACCGGTCCGGTCGGCAATCCCAATCCGCAACAGGTGTTGGCCAGCATCGTCGGAGTTGGCGATCCCAAGCTTCCGCATGCCGCTACGCATCCTGTGAAGCCGCCGGCCGAGCCCCAGCGCTTCGCCGGCCTGGCTGCGCAGCTACCCACCACCACCCGTAGCCTTTATTTTTCCGAGCAGACCGTCGGTAGTAACGGACCAACGCAATACTTCATCACTGTCAACGGACAACGGCCGAAAGTCTTTCACATGGACGATCCGCCCGCGATCGTCACCAACATTGGCGCGGTAGAGGACTGGACGGTGGAGAATCGAGCCGGCGAGGCTCACGCTTTTCACATTCACCAGATCCATTTTCTGGTGATGGCGATCAACGGCGTTCCGGTGCCGAATCCCTATCTGGAAGACACCATCATTCTGCCCAACTGGAGCGGACATGGGCCGTATCCAAATGTGACCTTGCGCATGGATTTTCGTGATCCCGACATCGCCGGAACCTTTGTCTATCACTGCCACATTCTGGATCATGAAGATGGGGGGATGATGTCAAAGATCCAGGTGAATCCGGCCAATTGAGGCTGGCGGGCGCTTTACTATCTGGAGTAGTTGTTTCGTTTTTCGCCAAAACCTCCTTGCAGGTTTTGCCCTTCGCCGTCTCAAACCAATTGACAGCGGCGCGCCGTTGACGCAGAATTTTGTCACACTGTTTCCGGGTGGGCACAAGACTTCAGTCAATCCCCAAAGATTTTCCAGCGTTGCATTCTCTGGTCTGCGAATAGAGTCTCCGCTCGAAATGGGGTCACCATAATTTCCGTTTGCTGTGAACTGTAACTTCAGAAAAGAGGACTGTTTTGACGAGGAGATTGCTAGTTGCTGTAACCATGCTTTTATTCGCCGCCTGCTGTATTTCGCAGGCGCAAACATTGACTAATCTTACCCATCAGGCGCCAGACGGCGCCCAGCTCACGTTCCAGCTGACCGACGGCCGAGTGCTGGCGCAAGGCTTCAACGATTCGGACTGGTGGATCTTGACGCCCGATAACACGGGAAGCTACGTCAACGGTACCTGGACGCAGGCTGCCAGTCTGCCCGAGGGATACTCGCCCGAAGCTTTTGCTTCCGCCACTCTGGCCGATGGCCGGGTGCTGATTGAAGGTGGTGAATATAACTTTGGTCAGTTCGTGCTCACCAATCTGGGCGCGGTTTACGATCCGGTCGCCAACACCTGGACGCCGCTGACTCCTCCCACGGGATGGGGGTACATCGGCGACTCGCCGGCGCTCATCCTGCCCAACACCGATTTTCTGATTGGGCGCAAGCTTGATATGCAGATGGCGGAGTTGAACACCACCACCATGACCTGGACGGCAAAGGCTTCTACCGGCAAGGCCGACTGGAACGCTGAAGAAGGCTGGACCTTGATGCCCGACGGCACCGTGCTGACGGCCGATGTACTCGACAGTCCGAATTCGGAACGTTACATCACCCTGCAGCAAATGTGGGTCTCTGACGGCAGCACTATCGCCCAGCTGATGGGACCGCCTGAGGAAGGCTGCCTGCAATATGGAGGCGGTCAGTATTGTCCTCCGGGAGAAATTGGTCCCGCTATCCTGCAGCCTAACAAGAAGGTCTTTTACACCGGCGCAACTCACCTGGGCGCGTCCTCGGGTGCGACAGCCGTTTACACTCCGGGAGCCACTTCCACCGATCCCGGTACCTGGACTCCGGGTCCAAGCTTTCCCAGTCACGACGACGCGGGCGATAACTTCGCCGTGCTGTTGCCTAACGGCAAACCGATGGTGCAGGGCAACTCGGGCCGGCTGTACGAATTCGACGGCACGAACCTGAACCCCACCCTGGAAGGCGGCGGCAACAGCTTGATGGTGCTGCCTACTGGTCAGGTGCTGCTGGGCGGTACTGCAGTCTATAACCCGACCGGCGGCGCCGAGCAGATCTGGGATCCAATCGTCACTTATTGCCCCGCCTCATTAACCCGCGGCGATACGTATACGATCCTAGGCCGTCAGTTTACCGGCTTGTCTCAGGCAGCTTCGTTCGGAGATGAGTACCAGACCGCGACCAACTATCCGCTGGTGCGCATCACCAACGTTGCTACGGGACACGTCTTCTATGCCAAGACTCACGGTCACTTCCCCATGGGCGTAGCCGGCGGCGGTACGCCGACCTACACTCACATGGACATTCCTGCGGGAATGGAGACGGGGCCAAGCCAGCTGGTGGTAGTAGCCAATGGCATCGCTTCCAACATCATCAACGTCACCGTGAACTAGCCCGCGCCAGCGGACCGCTCATCGTGATGTGAATTTCGTCCTTCCTCCCGCGCCGTCGGCCACGGCGGCCCGGGAGGAGTTGATTTAGCATCAAACTTCAAGCTTCCGCTTTCCGCTGTTCGATTTCCGCTTTTCTCTGCCCCGTGGACCCCTAGCCACTATCCACTGATTTGTCATCCCGACCGAGGGCTTTAGCCCGAGCGGAGGGACCTGCTGTTCGGTTTTCGCTGGAGGCCAACTGGTAAAACGGACTTGAAAGGGCACGGCTTCAGCCGTGCCGCAAGCATCCTCAACGTCCCTTACTAAGACATCCCTAGACTCGTGAGTTGTCGGCGATGATGTTGTTGGTGATCCAGCCAAGAATCGGCTCCTTGGCGTTTCCGTTCTTGGTGATAAAGGCGTCCTGAGCATCGGCAGCGGCATCCATCGCAGCCTTTACGTCCTGCAGCGTGGCGTTTTCGTTCAACGTGACAAAGCTGTTTTGCAACATCTTTTTCAAATCAGCGCTGTCATTGAGCAGGCTTTGTAGAGTCAGTGTCTTCAGGTCAGGAGGGGATGGCTGGCGGGCTTTCGCGGTAAGAAACTGGTCGATCGTGCTGCGGTGCACCACATACCTAGGCTGGTCCTGAGCATCGAGCACGGGAATGCGGTCGCCTTTCTTCTTTTTCTCCAGTTCATCGAGCGTGTCTAGTAGCTTGATCGAGTCCTCAGGAGTTGTCTTAAAGAACATCTGGTCCTTCGTAATCACCTTGTCTTTGGCGAGAATCTGTTTGAGCTTTTCTGAGGGCGTCAATTGGCGCGCGATGGTGGCGACGCTTCGGGTCGCGGCATCCATACTTTCCTTGCTGAAGTAAAAGGCGAGCACCGTACCTACCCAGGTTCCAATGACCGGCAGTACAGTAGTCAAAATGGTTTGCGCGTCTTTATTCCCCGAGTTGACGCACGCCCAGGCGAGAGCCAGAACTCCCACAATGCTGACGACGGTGATACCAATTGCAATGTAGTCCCGAACCGCAGCGGTTTCCTTGTCTTGCGATGGCTGTGCGTCACTCATCTCAACCCACCTCCGGAACAAATCTGTTTGTAGATGACGACGGAATATAGCGCACTCGGGCATGTTGCGCAATCGTCAGTCACTGCCCTCCGCTTTAAGAAGACCGGGACCGCTCTGTCGAAGCCTTGCCTGGCGGTCATATTTGCTCGCCCTTGGTTACGTCCTCCGCAAATAATTCTTCCTCCCCCAATCCAATCGTTCTTCCAGCCCGTAAACCCTGCGGAAGGTGAAGGTCGTCCCGCATCTCCGGCCGCAGGGACGCCTTTATCCTTCCTATCCCAGCTCACAGGAGATCAGCCCCCATGGATTTAGCGGAAATTACTACCCTTGCATCCAAAGCTCTCAACCGGCGGAAATTCCTTAAAGGCTCAGGCATGGCAGGCCTAGGAATTGCCTCTGCCACCTTGATCGGCGGCGGCTTGAGTCCCTTGCTTGCCCAGACCCTTACCCAGAACAAGAATCCGTTGACCGCCGTCCGTAAGAATCCCACCACCATTCACGACACGCCCACCGACATTTTCACCGCGGCCCTGGTAGCCGAAGACCTGGCGACAACGTTTTACTACAACGCGCTGGTCGGCCCAGTGATTCAAGATCCCAATCTGGCCGGCCCCGGAGGCAGTCCCCACAATCCCAACCCGAACGACTCCAATCCTGGCAACGTTGCCTATCTGCAGGCCGCTTTTACCGAGGAGATCGACCATGCCGACCTGATGCGCAGCCTGCTGGGCATTGGCTCGTCGCAGCAGGATCCGTATCAGACTTTCTACTTCCCGGCTGGCACCTTTAACACCTTATCGCCGTTCCTGGCTCTGCTCGATGCGTTAGAAAATGCATTTATAGGAGCCTATCTGGTCGCGGTGCAGGAGTTCGCCGTGCTGGCCGTTAACGGAGCGAACGGTTACACCTCGGACCAGTTGGAATACTTTGCCAAGGTGGCCGCTTCCATCTGCGCCGTGGAATCCGAGCATCGTGTTTTGGGACGCGTCATCGGCAGCATGAATCCGGCCAACCAGAAGGCTTACGAACAGACCGATGGCTTGACCAGCCTGGCCAATGGACCGAACTCAGCAGTCGACGCGCTGGCGCCGTTCTTGAATCCGGCGACCGGTCCCGCATATTCCCTGCAGCAGGCGCTGGCCAATCAGGGAAGCGTGATCTACAACACGCCCATTCAGGATGTGTTGCCTGACAGCACACTCTACTAACTCTCACTCATCAACCGGGGCTGCATCGCCGATGTAGCCCATGGGAGGACATTCGATGTTCGAAGGTATTTTTCAACCCATGCATTTGCTGGTCATCCTCTTCATCGCGCTGCTGGTCTTCGGTCCCAAGAAGCTGCCGGAGTTAGGCAGGGGATTGGGCGACGGGATTCGCGCCTTTAAAGACGGTGTGCGCCGCGATGCAGCGGTGGAAGCCGCGGACCAGTCCGCCCCGAAGTAGTCGATAGCAGCTGATTCAGCGGAGAGGTGTTCTGGCCGGCGGTTGGGATTCACTGGCGAGTGCCCAACCGCTCAGGGTGCCTTCCGCGGACACGTTGACCGCCGCGCCCTCGCTCGGGGGAGATAGGCGCGGCGCTGACGTGGTGATGCGACGGCGGTGCAAAAAGCCGCCGCCGCTCACACAAATCAGCCGCGGGGCGGGCAACTAGTCGGTCACGTGAGGACAGCGATCTCGAGTTTGAATCCCATGAAAGCTAACAACGGGTCACTTTAACCGCAAGATTCTGGTTGATTTTCAAAACCGCCGCCCTCATTATTCCGCCAACCCTGAGCGGGACGGCGACTCTGTCGGAATCCTGCACTGGGCCTGGGAAGCCGGGGGCTCTTAGTTCTGGCTGCACCTTCAGGTGTGAAGACTCTGGCCGATTCACTTAATCGTTCCGCCGTCGACGGCTCGGTCGCTGTCTGAACTCCAAAATCCCAGATACCGATCAGCTGAACGAGGAAACGCACTTGTTGGCACCTTCGCTGGACCGTTTATTGCCTTCCGAGGGACAAGCGGTTATCCGGCGAAGCATTCGCGTACTCACGCTCATCGAAAGCTCCACCACAACCGGGCGCACCCGCTCGTTGATCGAGTTCGCCCGACGCGCTGCCTTTCCCGAGCCTGGTGCGTCGCCCATAGAAATCACCATCGCAACCTATCAACGGGGCTCAGGCGAAAATCCTCTAGTCGCTGCAGCCAGAAAGGTGGGTTTGCCGGCGTACACAATCTTCGAACGCGGCCGGTTCGACCCTGCCGTGATGCCGCAACTTCGCCATATCGTCGACCAATGTCAGCCTGACATACTGGAATCACGTAACACGAAATCGCATTTCCTGGTGCGGCTGTTAGGACTCCACAAGAAATATCGATGGATTGCGTGGAACGATGGGTATACCGCGAAGGACTGGCTCGACCGCACCTATAACCAGCTTGATCGCTGGGCGCCCTATGTGGCTGATCGAGTGGTAACGGTGTGCAGCGCCTTGGCAGATAAACTTGCCCGCCGCTACCGCATCGATCTGCAAAGAATCGCCGTCCTGCCAAACTTCGTCAGCCCGTTCATGACTCCTCCTCTGCTGCAAGTGCAGAACTTGCGACAGCGCCTCGGGCTTACGGGAAAACCGGTGGTGCTGTCAGTAGGGCGACTTTCGCACGAGAAGGGCCATGCGGATTTACTTCTCGCGGCGGCGGCTCTGGTTCACGCCCGCGCCGTTCCCGACTTTCGCCTGGTGCTGGTCGGCGAAGGGGCAGAACGGAGAGCGCTGGTTCGCTTGGCCGCCCGGCTAGGAATCGAGAGGATACTGAAGATGGTTGGCTTTCAGCGTGATGTCGATATGTACTACCGCATAGCTAGCGTCTTCGCCTTACCCTCTCACACCGAAGGCTGTCCCAATGTCATTCTCGAGGCCATGGCTGCCGGTCTGCCCGTTGTCGCAACCGGTGTGGGAGGTGTCACGGAAATACTTCAGGACCAGATCACGGGTATCATCGTTCCGCCGCACGACCCGCCAGCCATGGCATCTGCCCTGCTCCGGGTTCTGACCGATGCGAGACTACGCGCCGAGCTCGGGTCGGCCGCCAGGGCGCGCGCGGAATCCTGCTATACGGCTCAGAAACATCAGCGAGCTTTGGTGAAGCTCTATGAGGAAGTTCTGGAAGACCAAAGGCTGGTTACGAATTTTCTGGGCAGGCAGTTGGTTCAGGCAAGCCATTCAATTCAGCCATAATTTGACGGCTTGCTGCGTGGGGTGGCTCAGTATTTTCGCAACCGGATAACCAGAATCATGGCCACTACGAAAGCTCCAGGCAACGGCACGTCTTTTTTCGTAAGCCAGAACGGCGTTATAAGATGGCCTTGAGGAACTGAATATGTCTTCGGAAAGTAGCGATCATCTGGCCAACGAACGCACGTTTCTTGCCTGGATCCGGACCAGTATCAGCGTTGTCGTATTTGGATTTGTAGTGGCCAAGTTTGGCATCACGCTGCGGGAATTGCTGAGCGTGCAAAATAAGGGCGGCCATGACAGCAGTATCTCGCTGGCGATCGGGGAAGCATTTATGCTCTTCGGCATATTCATGTCTCTCGCCGCTCTAATCCGCTACCACAATACCCGCAAGCGACTGGAAGACGGAAATTTCGAACCGGCCGGCGGAATCATTACCATCCTAGGCGCTGTGACGGCTCTATTCGGCGTCATCCTAGGCGGCTACTTGCTCTATACCTCGCACTCTCTTTGACTGCTAAAGGGCGTACTTCGTTGCAAACGTAGCTTTGCAAGCTAGAACTTATCTCATAAACCGGTCTGTATCAGGGCATGGATTCAGCCATGCCATAAGCGAGTGAACGACAACTTGGGCTTTAGCCCCTGAAGAGCAGTTTTCTTACAGGGGCTAAAGCCCCTTACCTCTTTTGCATATCATCGGCACGACTAAAGTCGGGCCCTGATACACCCATAACGATTTATGAGATGGCTACTAGGCTTCCGTAACCCAGATTTGAAACTGCCCGAACCACGGGCGGAACGTTTTGGAGCGTCTAACTCCCCAGCACCATCACTTTATGTTCGGGGCAACGAGCTTCAGCTAACTCGATGAGCCGGTCGATTAACTCCGGACCATACTTCGCGTAGAAATACAGTCCCGCGATTTCGCGCTCCTGCAACGATTTCTTGGGATACAGCGAGTTCTCGATCTGCGTTGCATGCCGAACTAGGATGTCAGTGCGGCGAAGCTCGGCTTGGGCAGCACGCTTCTCCAGCCGATTGATCTGATATTGCATTTTGCTGGCGGCGCGGCCGGCGGCTTCGACCAGCGTGGGATCGAGCGTCTGCAAAGAGCTGTTGACCCGCTGCATGGCCTCATCCACACTTTGTCTGGCGTTCGCGAAATTTTGTTTGAGGTCGGCCGGCAGCGAACGTGCCGCCAGACAGTCGCGTAGCTGACACTCGCCGTGAAACAGTTCCGGCAGCTCGACTTCGTACTTCGTGAGGAGCCGCTCAATTCGCTGCTCAATCAGCGTTGCACTTAATCGCGGAAGAACCGGCGTGATCCGTCCCAACAACTTTTCGTACACCACACCGACTTGCGCGAAATAGGCAATTTCCGCTGGGCCGCCGATGTACCCCAGCGTAGGCAGCCAGTAATCCTGCAGCACCGGACGCAGCAGCACATTGGCACTGAAATCTTCCGGAGCAGCCTCGATACGTTGCCGCAACTCCTCGCCTGACAGCCGCTCGCGGCCTATACTGAACTGACCATTGGCGCGGTGGATGGGAACGCGCACTCCGTCGACCAACGCAAACAGCGGAGTCGACTCAGAAGTGATCTTCACTTGCTCGTGATATTGCGCCGCATGCAATTCGCGATTGCGGGCCAGCAGAGCCTCGTCCAGTTCCGCAGCGCGGCCAATCGCGTCAACAAACAGCGGAGTGGCAATCCGATGCAACTCGGAATCGGAAGGGTCGAAGAAGATCAAGCCATGATCGGGCCCGCTAAATATCCGCGCGTAAAACTTGGCGTAGGCATTAGAAAATGTCTCGCCTTCGACGTAGCTCTCTCTCAGATAGTCGGCCGCCAACGATTCACCTAACAACTGCGAGGCCTGCGCAACCAGATCGTTCGTGCCTTCGGCGAAGCGGATGGTGGCGACCGGAGAGCCTGCGACGCCGCTGGTCTCGGTAGTGAACGAAGCGAGTTGAAAATCGGGGGTCAGCAGCAGCGCCTGATTTACCTCGGCGAGATCATGATCTTCCGTGGCCAGCCAGAACACCGGGACGCATTCGACACCGAACTGTTCAACCTGCTTCGCCAGCGCCAGCACCGACGCCGTCTTCAACAACGACAGCAGAGGGCCGCCGAACAGACCCACCTGCTGGCCCGTGACCACGGCGAACGCGCCGTCGCGAAGCCGCTGAATATTGCGCAGCGTCGCCTCCGAGGCTCCCCAGGCGCGGTTCTGTTTCTCCAACGCATCCGCAACCCGAGCCTGCCGGGCCAGATCGCGCGGAACAGATTTCGCAAACGCAGCAATATGCGCCGCGTCCGGCTGGGTTGGGTAAAACCTGCGGATTTCAGGAGAGTAAGAAAGGAAATCGCTGAAGATGCGCGTGGTGTGAGGAATTGCGTTGAATGAGATGCAGTCGGGAATCACGAGATGGTCTCCCGACAACCGTGCCGGCAGATCAGCTCAATCTCAAAGGAAGTAATACAGTCCATCGCAGCCAATCGGTTCATGAATTCGGCCATTCGCGCCACTGGTATGAGACTAACAGGCGAGCAAAAGGTTTGGATGATTCCGCTGGCTTTGGGATGCACGAATCGGCGTCCGGGCATGGGTGAAGGCCAGCTTAACAGGCTTCTGAAAAAGTTATTGGACGTCAAAGCTTTTAGCCGGCGGCAGCTAAGTACCTACAAAATTATTTTCTTTCGGCGGTGAAGGCTGTTGCCGCCCGCGCTTCAGGAAAGCTGCTGCCAGGGTCGCAATCGCGGCCACCAGCGCCTTACGTTCCGGCAATACTCGATATAGCCGTCTCCGAATTTCCTGCGCAAGGTCGGCTCTTCATAGAAGACCACAAACAGATGCACTCCCAGAGCGACGGCAAGCGCGCCGATGATTGCCGCCGGATTGGCATGTCCGAAAACCACCCAAAGCCCAATCCATCCCAACGCGAAGCCCACATACATCGGATTGCGCACATAGCGATAGAATCCGGCTACCACCAAGCGCTGCGGCGGAGCCATGGGTGCAGGAGTACCGCGCCCCGACCATCCGAAATCCCAAACGCAGCGCACTGCCACTGCGAATCCCAGCACCGACGGAACCGCCCCCAGCCAACGCCAACGCGACCCACCTGCGGTTTCCACGCGCAAGCCGAGCCACCCGGGCAGCAGCCAAAACCACAAACCAAAGAATGCCGCGCCCACCAGCAGTGACGCCACGGTCGTCAGCCATTGATGTCCTCGCATACCCGGATGCTCGCCACCAAAATGCTTAGACGTCATAACGCAGCCAAGTCTTACTGGCGTGACCCTTGTTCGCCAAGCTCTACTCGCTACTGGCGCTTCGCTTTCTTACCACCCAAGTCGTCATGCAGCGCTGATCCTGCACAATGGTTGTTTTCAATGGATCGATCAATATTGCGTTCATCTCCTCGGTCAATGCAAGCAGCATTGGTTGATCGACCAGGAACCATTCGGAACCGTCCCCAATCCTGAACACATTGCCCTTCAATGGTTCGAAGTCCATTCCGATCCTCGAGCCTAACCGGCAGAACAGCATCCCGCCTGGTCTCACCACCCGCCAGAGTTCCGTCAACATCCTGCGGAAATGCCCATCGTCCCGGGCAAAATGAAGCACGGCGTTGCAGATCACGATATCCGCAAAATCGTCGGGAAATGGCATCCCCTCAATGGAGCCCACTTGGAAGTTCTCTGCCGGCAATCCGGTCCGCAATGACTCAGCCAACCGGCGGACATGTTGAACGCTATCGGCGTCTTTATCCAGCGCAAATACTTCGCACCCTTCGCGCAGCAGATACACCAGGTTGCGCCCATAGCCACATCCCGCGTCGAGCACCCGCATACCAGGGGCAATGTTTCCTCGGAGGATCTGGTCGAATACATAAATATCGATCTGCCCAAACTGTTCTTGTACGCTGGTCGTCACCATGCCACCTAGTTTGCCCTAACCACTCGACAATGAAGTTGCACCACCGGACCCCGGAGTCGGGTGCGTCTCCGCAGCATCTATATACCAGAAGCGGTTGACTTCCCAGCCATGGCTGGTAGAGTTGAAGTTGATCGTGGTCACTAACGGGGGCGTCACGGCTTCGACGGAAGTGATTGCGGTAAAGAGGCATACCGGAGTGCATGCATCCGTGATCGTGTGCAAAAACACAATTGCCAATCAAAACCTGGCATACGCAGCTTAATTAATTAAGTTGCCGTCCTCCTCGGCTTTGCTCATGGGCTGAGAAAGGGCGTCGCACAGTGAGCTGGCTGCCCACTCTCCACCTGCGAGTTGGCGGCGAGATCATCAGGTTGGCCAGCTGCGTTTCTTGTCCGCTCTGAGCGTGGCCGGCGAGAGTGCCGTCTAACCCCGGCGCATGAACGTGACTAAGTATGTAGGCTCTTTACTGACAACATTTTCGGACGCGGGTTCAACTCCCGCCGCCTCCACCATTATTAAGTTGTTTATTTACCTTAACTTGAAAAATTGCGCTTGCAAACTGTACGATAACTGTACGATAGTTTAGGCATGCTCACTTTGTACCGGCGTCATAACCCCACCTGCTCCAAGGCTTCTGACCGTTACTGGAAACGCTGCACCTGCCCGATGTGGGCAGAAGGAACCATCGATGGAACCTACATTCGACGCAGCCTACGAACCAAGAGCTGGGAGAAAGCAGTAACCAAGGCTCGCGACATCGAGACCGCCGAAGATCCTGTCCCGCCCCCTCCAAAAGAAGAGCCCATCACAGTCGAACAGGCGGTGGAGGAGTACTTGGCTGATGCGCGCGCCCGCGAGTTGAGGGAATCAACGCTCTACAAGTTGGAGATCATCTTCCGCAAGCAGTTTCTCGATTGGTGCAAGCGCGCGAAGTACACGCACCTTCGTGATCTGGATCTGCGCGCGCTGCAGGCGTTCCGTGCCACCTGGAAAGATGGCGCTCTGGCTAAGAAAAAGAAGCAGGAGCGGCTGACCGGATTCTTCTGGTTCTGTATCCGCGCTGGTTGGATCGCGCAGAATCCGACCGCGAATCTCGGTCGAATTTCGGTGAACCAAGCGCCGACTGATTACTTCACTCGAGAGGAATTCAACAAGATCGTCGATGCGACCTACATCTACCAGCCAAGGGGCTGGTTGGAATGCCGAAATCAAGCGACTCGACTTCGCATTCTCACCGTGTTGATGCGCTGGAGTGGTCTTCGCATTCGCGACGCAATCACGCTCGAACGGAATCGGCTGATCGGCGACAATCTGCTCCTATACCAAGCAAAAACGCGAACCCCCGTTTACGTTCCTCTCCCACCTGAAGTAGCACATGCCCTTCGCACGATTCCCCCCGGTCCTAAGCCCAACCCGCGTTATTTTTTCTGGAGCGGGAACGGTGATCCGAAATCAGCGGTTGCAGATTGGCAGCGAAGCTACCGCCGTCTTTTTCCTCTTGCCGGATTGGAGCAGCCGGATGGAACATCAAAGCGTTGCTTCCCGCACATGTTTCGCGACACCTTCGCAGTCGAGATGCTGCTCGCCGGCGTGCCGATCGATCAGGTCTCAATCCTGCTCGGCCACAAGAGTGTGAAGATTACAGAGAAGCATTATGCACCTTGGGTGAAGGCGCGCCAGGATCAGCTTGCGGCGAACGTGCGTATGGCCTGGGGGTTGATTACAGGCGGTCATAAGGCAGCAAAGCGGAAATCGCCAAGGGCTGCGGCACAGAGTGCGTGATGTGCGCCTAACAAGTGTTCGCTAAGGGACAGGCCATTGCTGGACGAGCGTTGAACCAGCGGAGCAGAAGGTTTAACTGGCTTGGCGCAGTTTGCAGTGAACACGCTGCAGGACGGTTTCGGGCACCCTCAATGTCCGATACCCTCGTTTCCGCATCGTCTCTGTCGTGCCCCACTGAATCACTCCCGGCTCGTTCTCGAAAATCTTACGAACCGTTTTTTGGCTGAGTGCCCATAGCTGCGAAATCTCGATAATCGAATAGTGCTTCTCGTTGGCAAGGTCAACGGATGTAAGGACAGATGAGGCAGGCACGTCGCCGAAAGGGCGAGATGACCCAACTGGCTTTCGCGGATAACTCGACATGGCACTGAAACCTCAGGCTTGTTACTTTGCAGGTTGGTCGCTTTTCAGCACCTCCCTTGCATCTCGCTCTCTGAAGAACCCGAGATAATAACCAATCTGGCCCATGCTGTAGCTGGTGTCCAATGATTTTTTGGTTTTTGCTTATTCCTAGTAGGAATAAGAGGAAGTGGTAGGCGGTCCGCCTGAACGGGCGGACTCACCATCCCATCAATTAGTCCGGGAGTGGCCGTCCTCCTCCAAGATCGTGCAAGTAATCAATGTAACTTGTTGTGTGACGTCGTCTGGCAATACTGCCTTCAGCGGCCTCGCCGTTTTAATCTCCTTTACTGACGGGACAAGAAGGTCGTTCTGCACATATGAATCTCCCAATTCTGGGTTGTTGCGCACGAGCCGCAGAAACTTCCGCTTTGCATCAGGGGACGAGAAGGAGAAAAGGACCTCATATGCTCGATCCTTCTTGTCTCCGACGACCGCCAGAGACCGTGTATCGGTTAGCTGGGCGTATGCGTGCAGGTAGCCTATGGTTTTTGCACCTAAAGCACGACTTTCGAGATCACTGTCAGGCAAGAACTCAACTGCGCAGAGCCAATCAGTTTCGTCGAGCCAAAAAGATTCGAGTACAGATTTAGTCGTCACGACTTGGTTCTTACTTGCGCTCATTTCACTACTCCTACGGATTCCAAATGCTTACTGAAACTGTCTTGAGGCACCCATTTGCCCCAGTTAATGCCCATTTGTTCCGCCGTACCCCAAACCTTTCACGGCGGTAACACGGGTTCAAATCCCGTCGGGGACGCCAACAAAATACAAGACTTAACCGACATCCCCAAAATTCTTCATGGTCCAATTTGGTCCATTTAGAAAACCGCCGGTTCAATTCTCTTCCACCGGACGCTTCATGACCATTCGCACCAGTTTGGTTTGTGCCTCCCGTTTCTGAAGGCTCACCGCCTGCATATAGACATCTGTGGTGACTTTCAAGCTGGCGTGTCGAAGCAGTTCCTGCACAACCTTTGGATTCTCTCCATTCGCGTTCAACAGAGTTCCAAACGTGTGACGGAACGTGTGAGTCAATGCAACTGGAAACATAGTCTCGAATAACCAAACACCTGACGCAACGGTGGGCGGTTTCGGAACCTATAGCAACACTCCCACGATCACCTACACCCCGCTGACCGGCAGCAAATTCATCCGAGGCCTCGCGACTCCCTTTCCGCCCGAGGCGATATTCTCCAGCATTGAGGCCGGAATGCCGGCCGACGTCATCCTGTTCGCCTCGGTGTCGTCAATCAATGGCTTGCGAAACCAAGAGGCAACATTGCAGGGAATTGCGCCCGCCGATCCGGACTTTCATCGCGTGCGTGCCCTGGCTCGACAGATCCAGCTTTCGGGTGCGGTAAGGATCGAGGTCAAGAAGCAAGCCGGCGAGGAGCTGGTAAGCTTCATGACCTTCCGCACGGAAAAGGTTCCGCCGGAAATCCAGGCGGATATCGTGGAATTGCGGCGACTGTTGAAGCTGAATCCCAGCGCTACTGAGTACAAGGTTCGCTTCGGCGCTGTGCCCAGCAACGATACGGAGATCGCGGTCATTACGCGCTCGATCCTCGGCGTGATGCAAACCATGGCGGCGGAAGTGGGAGTGCCCTCCGAAGACCTGGCGCGAGGGTGGGCATTTCCCGGGTTTGAACATGGTAAGGCTGATTCTGGTGTGGTCCGCCTGATTCATATCCATAGCGGGAAGTCTGTGCCGGCTGACGCATTCGTGTCGGTCAAGTACGAGAACAACTGGTTCTGGATTGATAAAGGTGACCTCGAATCCAAGCAGATGTTTTCCCTCATCATGATGCTCTTCACCATGGTCGACACGGGGCCAACACAGAACCAGCCGGTACTCACGATTCCCGCGCACTAGCTCGTCGGGTAAACAAAAAGGGGCAGCTTGCAACGGCCGCCCCAACCGAAATGTGACTCAACTTTCAGGTCAACGAGGTGCAGGCCATGTTCCCAGACAAAGTTTTGAAGCGACGCTGCGTACTAGTGGGATTGTGCCTGGTAGTCAGCTTGCTTGCTTTAGATACTGGGGCCCAGAGTCCATCTTCTGTCACTCCGAACCCAGCCGCCGAGGATGCCGAAACCGCGGTCCAAACTGCGCCAGTAGTTGTCGATGGCGAGTCATTGTTTCGCGTGACGGGCGTTCAGGCGTATCCCGCGGAGAAACGGGCACAAGCGATCGCGGATCGCATTCGGGCTATAGCCGCCAATCGTACGGTTGCGCCGGAGTCGCTTAGATTGCGGGATGAGACGTTCGGAACACGGATACTGGCTGGCGCCCAGACCATCATGGTCGTGTTTGATGCCGACCCCGCCTATGCCGGTGTGAACCGGCAATACCTGGCTCAAGCAGCCCTGGAGCGAATCAAAGAAGCGATTATCGACTACCGGCGCGACCGCGAGCCGAGGCTCCTGCTCCGACATGGCCTATTTGCCGCCGGTGCGACGTTGGCGCTCATCTTCGGTCTATGGATCGCGCATGTAGTGGTCAGAAAATCCCGCTCTGCGATCGAGAGGCGTTACAAAGAGAAGGTCCATGGAATCCAGATTCAATCATTCCGTCTGATTGAGCCCGAACGTTTGTGGCGGGTGATGACCGGCGCGCATGGCCTGGTCTGGGCAGTCATCGCCCTGACGATGGCCTATCTTTATGCGCATTACGTTCTGGCACTGTTCCCCTGGACGCGAGGATTGGCCAATAGCCTGTCTGCCATTCTGGTGAATCCCTTGATTGCCATCGGCGCAGGGTTCCTGAACGCGGTACCCAACCTCATCTTCCTGGCGATTCTGGTCTGGTCACCTGGTATTTGGTGAAGTTGATTCGCCTGCTCTTTATTGGGATTGACACCGGAGCAATTACCTTGTCCGGGTTCGAGGCGGCGTGGGCGAAGCCAACCTATCGTCTGGTGCGGTTCGCGGTAATCGCTTTCGCCGTGGTGGTCGCCTATCCCTACATACCCGGCTCGGATTCGCAGGCTTTCAAAGGCGTCTCCTTGCTGATCGGCGTGGTTTTCTCCTTGGGATCGACTTCGCTGATTGGAAACATGATCTCCGGGTACAGCATGGCATACCGCCGCTTGTTCAAGAATGGCGACCGGGTCAAGATTGGCGAATACATGGGGGACGTCGAAGAGACAAGGTTGATGGTGACGTACCTACGCACCATCAAGAACGAGCTGGTCGCGGTTCCAAACTCAAAGATCATTAACTCAGATGTCGTGAACTACAGCGCTCTAGCGCGCAAAGAGGGATTGATTCTCCATACCACGGTCGGAATCGGGTAAGCCTGATCCGTCGAAGAAGCGTCCGCCAGGCCCCAATCCCCTTGGCAGCTGGATAGCGAAGCATATCTCTGCGGAACCACTGGCTGCCTCGGAGGGGCGGTGAAGGGAATCAATTAGCGTATTCTGCCGCAGCATGCCCGGAAGGATCATCGGGCGAGTAGCCAGATCACATGCGTGTGAGCAATTCTTCACGCACCGTCACTGCTTTCGATGTGCGTCGTTACTTCGAGAGTAGTCGCATGTCCCAAGGGTACTCACGGTGCGAGACGATTCTCAGGCGACGAGATTCTTCGTGTGCAGGATTTAGAACCACGTTGAGCGTCTCCGGGGCGATCGCGGAAGGGACGCGCAGCAAAGCAGAGCGTTTGGAAGCTAGCCATCGATCACCGAGGGTTCTTGTTAGAGTTTCATCCTCTGTCCAGCTTTCGTTGAGATCGGTTGGAGAGAGTACCTCGATGGAGATGTCATCCGGTGCTTCCACTTTCAGCAATCGGTACGATTTGGGAAGGCGTACCGGACTGAGTTCCAGGTGAACAAGCACCTCTAGCAGAGCCCCGGCGACGCTTTCCGCCAGGTAGACGATCGGCCGGCCCTGAGAATGCCAGCGAGCCGATGTCTCGAGCCCACCCCTGCCATCGAGCGTTCGATGATTGCTGATTCGCCAAAGGAACATCAGGCGAACATGCCTTGATCAATCTGAATGAGCATCTGCTCAACTAAGCGTCCGCCGGCCTCAGTCGCAAGCATTTGAATTGGCGTGCGGCCCTCAAATCTACGCTTGGCGGTGCGAAGCCATTCCAACGCCGACTCCTGATCACCCATAACTGACTGGGCTCTGGCAAGAATCTTCGCCGTTCGGATCGCTCGTTCCGACTCCTCTTTGGAGAGCGACTGATGGCGACTCTTTCGGTGCTTCCAGGTTCGCAAAGGTATGATGACGTCGAAGACTTCGTTGCGGGTCAGGCCCCGGTCAATCAGGTGATTGATCACTCTGGTCGGAAGTCCACTCTCAATCAGACGAACTACATTCTGTTCCGATCCGGGGTCCGTCCCTAACCAGTCCTCGAAATATTGATTCAGGGTCTTTGCGGTGGATGTAGCCATCGTGGTGCCTCTAGTACATGATGCCACAGAAATGGCGGCAGGATGTACCTTAATCGCGGTACAAGAACGGTACAAGTCCTTGTCTTCCTCGGCGTTCTTTTCGCTTACTGCAGAGATTGCATGGTGACCGCCGCGATGGCGCGGGCGACGAGAGAGGCTAAGCCGGGGCGTCGCGATTTTAGTTACTTCCGCCCGGCGAGGGGTGGGAGGAGCTTGCAAAGAGGTGAGGAAGTGCTGCGGCGCGTGTGCTTAGTTCATGGTCCAATTATGGTCCACGAATCGTTACTGAGGCTTACTGAGAGCGCTTTCGGTGCCACCCGTATCGCGTAGTTTCAGTAAGTTACGAGCTAATCAGTCCCTTTCACGGCGGTAACGAGGGTTCAAATCCCGTCGGGGACGCCATAAAATCAATAAGTTAGCAATCGCCTGGCATTGCGTTGCTACATAAATGCTCCAAGATGACCGGTGTCAGAATGACGAAAATGGTTAAAGCTCACAAGTATAAGTTCTTGCTCTGGTAATTCATCGCAGCGATCGACACTGGCCAATATGATTCGCTCAGTACGGATGAAGTGCACTGGCGACTGCTGGCAAGCTGGACGTTTCGGACATGGAACAGGCTGCGAAGCTGCGAGACGAACACGCGTCAATGCTGACGCCAGCCGGTATATCCCGCGAACAGGAACGGGCGCGGAAGCGGTTCGAGGCACATCAGTCGAAGCCACAATGACGGAAGCGGCGGTTGGCGACACCTGTCGGCATACTGTCGTCGCCAGGAAAGCACAATGGAAATTCCGGTCAAGATTATGAAGAAGAAACAGAACGAACTGAACGCACGCGACGCTTTTATTACCATTCTGAAGTCCCTCACGGACATAGAATATGTGGAGTCTGAATCGCCTGATGAGGTAAATCGAAACACGCCTGCCGTTGACTTCGTTCTGGTCTCTAGTAGCGATGAAAATGACAACATTGCGGTTGAACATACCCGTGTTGAATCTTTCGATGAGCAGATTGAGTATGTGAATAGATGGCACAATATCGTCGATTCGGTCAGGGCTGGCTGCAGAAATCAAATTCCCCCAGATCGTTATTATTTTCTTGCTGTTCCTCCAATAATAGTAGATTCCCTTGTGAGGAAACGTAGTAGGGAGCTGTTTGTCAGCAATCTCTCTTCCTGGGTAGTGAAGTCCGCCCCGAAGTTGATAAAGGTGGACAGTTACATACAGACTGAATACGAAAGGCGCAAGATAACATTGGCGTGCAGCGGTAACACCGCATGCTTGAATGGAAACGTCTGGTGCATCCCTGAAGAACCAGAGGAACCAGAAAGCTCTACAACGCGAAAGACTTGAGCGGGCATTTAAAGATAAGCTTCCTAAACTGACGAAGTACAACGAGCCGGGTTTCAACACCGCGCTACTGCTTGAAGACATTGCCGGTACTCTGGGAGGCAGTACACTGCGATGCTATGAAACTTGTTTAGAGAGAGTTGACTATGTCGTCGTTTTTGTATCGAACAAAGACCGGATGATTATCGGCAATGTGTGGAAGGAGGGGCCGGTTTGGTATTCGTCCGTTCCAAGTAATAGGAGATTCTGTTTTCGAGGGATGCCGGGTGGCCTGGCCCGCCTTCTGAGTAGTCGATGAACTTCAGGGTGCCCCCCTTCGGCTGTGCTCAGGGCAGGCTAACTTTCGGCTAGCAACAGAAAAGTTCGTGACATAAGTTTTCGCTCCTCCGCGTCATTGGACCGCAGTGTCCAGTTGCTCGCGACTGAATTCGCCTTCGGCGCTAGTTCCTCACGGCTGATTCGCATAGTTCTTCTTTTCGTTTGCTGCTTGCGCGGCTGGCGCGCTTACTTGCCGTGACGACTTCATCGTCGATGGGACGCTCGTCCGTCTATGACCGCAGGCCTCCGACAACCACGGCATCGGAAACGAGCCACGGTAATAGTGCGCCTTGCCCATTGCCAGCAGTTCACCCGGGAAAATCACTGGCGTGAGATGCGACAAGGCTTCCTTCAGCGCCGCAGCGCTGCGGACCGCGGGGATTTCGCCATCAAGCTCTGTGTACTTGCGCGTGTACCAGTAAGGAAATTCGTTGGTTGCCGAGGACAGTGTCTGGAAGTAGAGATCGCGAAGCCTTTTGGCGCGTGGACACGGCTCATTCTTAGGTTCGCGATCCACTATCCGATCGGGCGCCGTGCCGCCGGACTGCGAGTGAAGAGGGATGCCAGATTCCTCAAGCAGTTCAACGAACTTTCTTGACATGGCAACTTTCTCCTTTGCTCACCCGAAGACACTGCGACATGATCTGCTGGCCCACCGTGACACTAGACGGAGAGCGCACACTTTGCCGTAACAGCGGTCACACGCCGAGGTAAGGGATTGACTTGGATTTGAACGATGCCGTTTCTGGAAATTCCATGTCGCGAGGGGCCGCAAAATGGTAGCAAACTGGATGTTACTGAGCAGTACTTCAGTTAAACTCAGGCCATGAATGCAATCGATATTGAATGCCTGGAATGCGGCGCTGCGGCCGGGCAAAGATGCCACACCTTCACCGGTAAGGCGACCCCGGTGTCGCACGCCAAAAGGAAGTTAGCAGCTTTCGAGGCGGATGCACTGCGCGATGACGAGGCGGGTCAGTCGGCGTCCCCTACAACTGAGGCGATAAGCAAACCAACAAGGAACACCTAATCTAATCACATTCGTCACAGAAAATGGGAGTGGTTCAACATGGACAACTTCGAACAAATCAGAACAGACACAAGCAACTGGCTGAACGAGCACCCTTACGCAAAAGACGTTACCAGTGGAGCCTTAGAGGTAATCCCTTTTATCGGACCTACCTTGAGAAACATCTTTGAAAGGTCCACAAAATCAGAGGACGATAAAACTCTTATCCTTACGTTCTTGAGGACCCTGCAAGATGCAAGTGATGAGCAGCTTAAGGGCCTTTCCAAACTGAACGACATATCTGGAGGCATGGATGAACTGTTGGCGCGTTCATTGCACATTTTGTCCGTTTTAGAGGAAACAAATGTCGATGTAAAAAAGATCAAGGAGAAACTCGATACTCTGCCGCAAAACAGTGATCAGGCTAAAGCTGACTTCTGGAAGCAGTTTGACCTCACGCTCGACGCAATCGTGCAGTTGGTGAGTGGTCATGCGAAGCTAATAAACCGAGCTGTTGCTCCTCTCTTAGACGGGCGACCAGATGGACTTGAGGCGACGGCTAAGCAGTTCAGGGCACTAGTCTTCAATGATGAACTTCCTTTGGGGTACGCTAAAGCTCATGCACACCTGGATGGATGGTATTACGTAGAGGAGTTTCGCAGCGAAGTCAATGAAGCGAAGAGAACTGCTGTCAATACCGAACTTTTCATTTTTCAGTATGCCGTCTTCCCTATGATGTCGCAGAGTGGATATCTTGGAGACTTTGGGTTTGGAAGTGCTGCGAAGCTATGGTCGTTGCTGAGCCAGGAATCTGCACAAGATTTAGACAAGGAAGAACTTCAAAGGGACATCTGTGATAACTTTCTTCGGGCCTTTCGGTGGCTTACGGAAGAACGTTCTTGGCACGAATCGCATGGACGGAAATTAGTGCAGTCGCGGTTGGCTGCAGAACAATACGAGAGAATGTTGGAGCTCTCTGAACTCAATACACCGGATGGCGTTATAAAGCCCGTGAGGGAATGGTGCCGAGAGTGGCAATATCTTGTGAACCAGCAACTGTGGACGAATAATCTTGAAGGGGCAATTGCCAGGCTGAGAACCGCGAAGTATGACCATAGAGCCGAACCGGAGTAAGGACCCCTTTACTTTATTTTCGGCGCTTGGCGGAGGAATCTTGCCGCTGCGTTGACCTGCCGGCAGTATTTCCATGAGGATCATGAAATCCACGATCTTGCGACGCTCCTTTGCAGCCGCTATGACTTGCTCTGGATGACCAACGGGAACGCCATGCTCCTCTCGCACGGCTGGAGGCCTGAGGGCGTCATGAGGTTCCGGTATGACAAGTATTGCCACATAACCCGAATGCTCGGGTCTTTGATGTCCCGCTCACAAGGACGGGACGGCGACTACACGTCCAAGTGATTCTCCGTTCGACCAGACGGGCCTCACGCCACTCCGCAAACATCCTGCGTTTCTCATTCCGAACCGCTCGATGGCCAGCAGCCCAGGAGGAGAAGACCGGCTAAGTCGCCTAATAGTTATTGGCAATACCTACCGCTGGAACCGCACACGATCTCGACGGCCAGCGTTTCCCAAACGCAACATCGCAGCCGCCAAAGTGGGCGCTCGACTTATTTGCTCTTCTTTTTCTCCTCCGTCTCTATCGACTTCTCCAACATTTCCGACGCGACCGTCGATTTGGCGCCAGCATGCGGCATCGCGATCGCCCGAATCACTGCCGGCGGATCGCCAAGTACCGGCTCTCCTGCCGGAAGGGTGATGTCCAGGTAGTTCGCTGCTCCGGTTTGCGGCTGAAACGCGGTGCTGCTGAGATACACCGGCTGCGCTTGGTCGTTGACTATCTCGAAGAAGATTGGAACAGAAGCGGCATTCCCTGAGGGCGTATAGGTAATCTGGAACGAGCCGTCCGCGGCAGTATACGCAAACCCAATATCTGCCTGATACGCGTTCTGTTCGTCGACGAAGAACACGGTGTAAGCGGCTGCCGGCTTCAAGGTCAAGTGGTAGACATGACCATATACCGCCCAGCCTTTCGCCGGAGCCTGCGGCGTCGCTAAATTGACGCGGTTCTGCAACATGGACAGGCGCGCGACCGTGGCCTGCGATGTCGTTACCGCTGCCTTCGCCGCCTTCGCCTGAGCCGACGACGCGCCGTATTGTGCGCTGATGCTGTCAGCTTTGCGGGTTAACACCAACAGCCGTGCTTGATGCACCTGCGTCAGGGTTTGTACGCCCTGCGCAACAGTAGTATCCGCAGTGCTGATGGCTGGAGTTACCTCGCTGATCAGGCGGGTCGTTGTAGTTTGTGTAGTCTTGCTTTCGTTTGCCGCTGCGCTCATACGATCCTCGATCCTTCTGCTGCTAACCCTTACGCACACGCGCCGGGCACAGCGCTTTATCGAACACCACATTCGATGTCGTAACGGAAAGCGCTGTGTCGCCGAGAGCAAAGAGGCACAAGGTGGAAGTGTTGTACGTCGTGATGTTGGAGATGCCGAAGGTCAGTCCCGATGCCAATACCGAGTTGAATCCGTCCTGCAAGCGGTTGCCCGTAATCTGCAGAGAAATGGCAAGCAACAAAGCGTCCAGAAAGGCTGTACTCGCGCCGTCAACCCAGCAGTGATTGTTGGCAAAGGTGAGGTGATCCAATGTGAAGATGCCGACCGAGGTAATCCCTTGGGCTCCACTGGCTCGGGTCTCAAGCTGGCAGATGTTGTCACTGAAGAGAACTGCCCCGCTGGAAGAATTGGACAACGCTTGGTCAATGAGGTTCAAGCTCGGAGGTGAGCCACCATTGAAAAGCGCAGCAAACGAGGTTCCAGGGGGGTCGAGCTCGATCGACCGTCCATAGTTCACTAGGGATACGGTGAGCACAGTGGAATAGAACCGCGGCTCGATCTTGCCGAGGCCTTGAGCCAATCCGAAATTGCCATCTTGGCTGGGCACTTGCACTGTTCCACCCGAACTGAAGTGGTTCGACACGATCGAAAATGGGCCGGCCCCCAGGACCTCCAACGCCTTCCCCAACGGAACGCGCACCACGTTGTTCTCGATGCGCAAGGCGGGAACGCCGGGTTGATAGAACGGCGTCTGAAGCGAACCGCCTTCACCGAAGGAAGATTGCCCGGTAGACGGATCCAATGGTGGTGGCGTAACCAGCGATATTTCAATCCCCGCTTGCGGCTGCGAAGAACTGGGTTGCTGCTGGATGCCAGCCATCGACCAGTCGCGGGTTTCTATCACCTGATTGCGTCCTATTTCGATCTGCTCTCCGTTGAGCACGTACACTCCGCACACCAGCGCGCCCGGTTGGTTGCCGAAATCGGTGATGGTGTTGTCGCGCACGATGAGGTTCTGAACGTCGGGAATGCAGACAGCGCCGTATCCCGGAGTGAACCCATTGCCCCCTTCGAGCGGCTCGACGACATCTTGCAGCGTACTGGAAATCGTATTCTCGGTAATCGTCAGATTTTGGATCGTGATGACTTCCGTCAACTGACCCAGGTTGAAGAATCCGATCGGACCTATTCCACAGAGGCCCATGTTGCGGATGCGATTGCGCGCGATCAAGATGTTCTGCAGTGTGCCGCCCGAGACCAGCCGGCCAGCTGAGTTCTTCGTATCGAGAGCGTTTGGCAGCTGTAGGGTGAAGCTGGTCGCCGCCGGGTCGGGAGGTTGGGGCAGCAGCCCTTGCAGCGCCTGGCCACTAAACGACTTCTTGAGGAGTAACACGACGAAACTTCCCAGCGTTATTCCGTTTCGCAAGCCGCCTTCAATTTGGTTGTCTACGACAAAGACATCTGTCGAGTCGCCAGCGATCTGAATGCCTCCATTCGCCAGAACGGATACACCACCGGGCGGCGGCGTGAAGTTCGCCTTCAAGTCACCGACCACGGTACCCGGCAGCCAAGTCGCCGCCATCGCAGCATCTTCGAGACCCACCCAATTCTTTTCGAAGTGGATTTCGCTGCCACTCATATACACCGAGGCCCATTGACTGGTGGTGTCCTTCATTGCAATCCGGTTGCTCGTACACGTAAGAAGGTTGACGTTGACTGCGACCAGAGCAGGCAAGGTTGAGGCCGTAAGCACGGTATCGGTAATTGTTATGTTCGAAGGGAACCCGGTTGAAAACAGCACATCACCGTGTTTTACCTGTCCCTTCACTCCATCCAGCAAAATTCCCGCTTCATTGTCCGCCGCCTCGACGGCAAGCGAGGTTATCTCGACGTTGGCAGATTGGGACACCGTGATAATGGCTGCCAGTCCGCTCTCCGGACTCGTAGTAGACAAAGCGCTGCTCGGGCTCGCTGCCCCGCCGCCCGGCTTCATGGTTGGCGAAGCCAGACGGGTCTGGGCCCCGCAGCCTCGAATTACCACGTTGTTGAGGCCAACAATGGAGATGTATTCGTAATAGCGTCCAGGGAGAACACACACTTCCCCTCCCGACGCTCCCAGAAGACTGATGGCCTGCTGAATGGAAGTGTATTGGCCAAAGCTGTTGACCCCGTCTCCGACGGTGTAGCTGCAGCAGCAGCAATTGTCACCTTCTCCGACTTGAACCGGAGTACGGCAGTCCGGATTGGTTGCCGTCGGGCTGCTGAAGGTGACGGTCGACAGCTTTGTGCAGTGGTGGTGTATGCCTCGCGGAGGCGCTGCTTTCAGTTTCTCTACCGAGCCGTCCGCGGTCCGCGCCGCGAAGTTCCAGAAGTCCGCAACATTGAAGTTCGCGCCCGTTGCGCCAAACGTGACCGTGATTCCGCTCTCAAGCACCAGCGTGGTTCCGGGACCGGGTACCGGAATAGCGCCACCGGTCTGACTCAGATCGCACCACTGCGTTCCGTGAATATCCTTTACTACGCCCGACTGGTCCCAGCGCCGAATGCGAGTGTGACGCTTGGGAGTGATCAGAGAATTCGCGTCAACCGGAAAGGTCACTGCAGGAGCTTGTCCCGCTGCCGGTGGCGGCGGCGTGGAGGTGTTCACCAGTGTCGTGAGTGTGATGCTCGGAGGCGAAACTGTAACACTGTCGATCTGGCACATGACGCCGGGATTTCCCCAAAGCTCACACCAGTCGTCCAGCAATTCGATCCAGTCTCCATTCTTGAAGCCCAGCACCTGATCCCTTCCAAGGCTCGTCAGCGCCAGCTGGCTTGCCGTCAGGTTCACAGAATTCCGCACGCTGGTGATTGCCGTGACGCTGGTCTCTACCGATGCGTTTTCCCGCGACCACTTGAAGGCCGCTGTCTTGGAGTCGGGTTTGTCGTTCCCCGGGCCTCCCTGATGAATTTCAACTCTGTAGAACTGGTTTTCCAGGCCCGTGTATCCGGAGCCGCTCGTGAGACAGCACGGGCCGGTACTCGAGCCCGGCACCACATCGGTGGTCAGCAATCCCGTGGATTGGGAGGGATAAGGGATTTGCGAATCCGGCGTCTCGCAGGTCCATCCACCGGTATTGGCCATGCACCGCACTTGCCACACGGTTTGCAGGCGGCCGGTGGTATCGACACCTATCGCAATGTCGACTAAGTGGGAGTCTTCCACATAAGTAATCTCCCTGGTCCAGACATCAAGATAGAAAAGGTAGGCGCCCTTGTCGGTTGGCAAAGTCGCGCCCGGAAGGTAGGGCTGCCGGGTGAAATCCAGCGGATTGGGATTGGGATTCTTGGGATCGATCGGCTGCGGCGTACCTGACAATTCAGCCAATGCGGGATCCCAGGAAGCCGTCTTGTGCGCTCCATGGTTTTCAGCCAGCAGGCCATCGACGTACATGCGGCCCAAGCCGATCGTCACCGTGTTCGGGCTTCCCGTTGTAGCGGTAATCAAGAATGCCGATGGCGTCGTCGGCGGATATGCAGCGTGGCCGAAGACATCCAGCGTACCGGCCTGAATTCGCCGTGAAAGCTCGGCCAGCCACTCATTCCAGTCAGCGTCCAGTTGGACACGCCCCTGCTCCATGACCACTCCGGAGAAGTTTCTCCAGGGGTTGAAGGTGTAACGGCTGTTATCGAAGCTCACAAGAGACTCCTGTCCAAATCAGTTCTGGTAAATCAGCCCGAATTCCAGGTTCACCGGCACGTATTCCTGCAAACGAATCAGAAGGTCGCTTTCGCGCTGCGGTGCAAGCACGAAGCTGAAGGCTCCCATCTCGCTCACGCCGGAATACTGAACCCCTGCCTGCGCAGAGCTGCCGGGCGTAGTCGTCGGATTACATGATTCGCTGGAGTTGATACTGCCGGCATCGGCGCCACGCCGGATACTGTCGTCGGTGGACGCCAACAACTTCATATATGCCGGGTGCCCGTATCGAATCGAGATAAAGTACGGCTGCGGCAACGCGAGACCGTGCGAGACATTCTTGAAGTGCCGCGGAATCACCGCCTGATACGGAATAAAGCTGAAGCGAACACATCCTTGTTGTTTGCGATCGGCGACCAGCGCCGAGACCCACGGCTTCACGTCAGCCGCGGCCAACGCGCCCCAGATGATGCTGTTCGACACTAAACTCAGCAGAACAGAATGAACCTTCCCGGCGACGCTGCATCCGTTGAGCGTGAGCGGCCCGCCGCCGCTCATGCCGTCCAGCGCGGCATAGGCAACGTTGGTCGGGCACGACACCCTCGTGGGAGGAGTACCAGCCACGAGGTCGGTGGCGTCGATGATGCTGTCGGTAGCGTTGACGGTCGTGAATTCCGAGCAAAGAATAGGACCCACAATCGATCGGCAGATCGACACCGCGGTCCCCGCCGCTTCAGCCACGATCGTTGGAGCGCCTGGTTCGTTCGGGTTACCGTGCTCATCGAGTGACCAACCCGGAACCAGGGTGCAATGAATAAGGCTCAATGTCGCAAGCAGGTTTGCGCTGCCATCCGATCGCAGTTCAGGAACGTGCACCAGCGCAACCGGCGATGGACTCGCCGGCTTCATTCCACTGTCGGCTGCAACGAGCAGGCCGTTGATGACCAGCGTGCTCGATTCACCTCCGGTGACCGTCAACTCATCTGCCAGCAGCAATGTCGGACGCGTACCATCCGCCGCCCGCAGCTCCAGGGTGGTGCCGGCAGCAAGCTCAATCGGCTGCGGCTTCCATGCCAGGGTCTCACTGCCATCGATTTCGACCGCTACTTGCGCGTGGATGTTCTGGTGTGACAGCGCATTTGTAATCGCGACATTCAAGTCGCCCGAGTTGCTATCGACGGATACGATCCACGCCGGATCATCGACCAGGAAAGTATCCTCACGGGAATACTCGCCGCCGCCCATGTCGGCATTGAAGCCGTAGTAATAGGAGACTTTGGGCGGCTTAGAATCAGCCGTTGGGTCGTCCGCGAAGGCAATCCGCCCCAACTCGGGATCAATGACCGCACTGTAAAGACCGCCGCTGGCAGGCAGGTTGGCCCAGGCGCCATCGTCTCCCGACAGATCCGCAACCTTGATCTGGTAGGGATTCAGCAGGTTTCCATCGAGAGTGATCGCTAGGCTCGCACCTTCCCCGTAGTACAGCGCACCGACTCCTTTTTGTATATCGTCGCAGAGCACGCGCCGCTTCAATCGATCCGGCACATTGACCGGCTGCGCCATCGCCGTTATCTGCTCGCCCTGTGGAGCGGCTTTGCGGAACAGAGGCATGTCCGCTCCCAATGAGCTGAAGCGATAGCAGAACTGGCCGGCATGAGTAGAGTTAGTTGCGGCGCGCGTGGGCGTTCCCTCCGTGATGCTGTACGCACCCAGCGACCAGAGGAAAATCCCGATGTTCTGAATGTTGTATCGCCCGCGCTGAGGTTCGATCCGGCGGACATCAAACTTGTGCGCTGTTCGATCAAAACCTGTATCGATGTACAAGCCCGGGTGCCAGTAACTGAGGTCCGGCGCGTAGAAGTTGGCGGGGCGAACATGTTTCATGTACTGGGTTTCGGCCAGCACCTGGAACATTTCGACGGCGTGAGCGCCCCATCCCGTGGCGTCGCGCGCAAGTTGCTCCATCACCAGCACGGTGCCCTTGCGGCGCCGCAGCGAGATGGTTTCTGCCACCTCAGAGCGGGGGTTGTCGATGGCGGAGGAGATTCCCTTCACCGACCGATAGCCGATGAGATCGCCGATATACGGAATCACCCAGGGGGCGCACGTCTCGATGAACTGGTCGTCGTAGAGCTGCTCGATGTCATACTCCACGGCGGCAACCTGCTCCTGAACCAGCATGAGTAGCGACTGCAATGGCCCGCGCGAGGCCTTCGCCAGCAGTTCGTCGAGCTGTGCCTGCTGATCTGCCGAAAGCAGCGCAGACGAGCTTTGCAGAAGTTGCAGCGCCGCGAGCGTCGTTTGTTCAGCCGGTGTGAGCAGGGCCAGCGCCTGCGCGATGGCGGCATCGCGAATGCGGTACACCGCTGGCAGCAGATCAAATAGCTGGAAGCTCATTGCATCACCCCCAGCGCGACGTTGGCCGGATCAGGATCAAGCACCAGAATCTCCGCCGGATTGGGCAGACTCGTTTCGCTCGCAGTCGGCACATACGGGCAAATGCGCTTGTGCGAGCCAGCCTTCGGACGGGCCAGGGGCGTAGTAAGTTTCTTGCCGATCCAGGTGTTGTAGGCAGCAACCGAGTAGCCTCCGCTGCCGATGTCACCTGCCTGACTGGTCGCAATGACATTGAGATCAGTTACGTGAACCGCGACGACGCCCGCGACTGACTGAATCAGCGCCTCGATTTCGTCCGCCGATACGTCTTGACCGAATGTGCGATTGGCAAAGCTGTAGGTATCCTGCAGTAACGTCATCACTGCCGCGTTCACGTCAGCCTGCTTGTAGCGTGGATCGTAAGCAATGTTGGCGGTTAAGCCGAATGTCGTCTCCAGGAAAGACTGTGGGAAAATTGCGACGTTGGGATTGCCGAAGGTCTGGAGTGCCGTCGCAAGGTCAGAAAGCGTGATGCTGCCTGTGAGGTCCTGGCCGCCCGCCGAAGCGACGGTTAGAGACACGCCACGATATGTTCCGCTCGGAATCCAGATCGCCGATGCCTTTGAAATTCCCGCGAAGTTTGCCGCGAAGTTCTGGTAATCCGTTATTGAAACCGCGCGGCCCAGCGTAAGCACCGACAGCGGCGCATTGGCGCGTATGCCTTCAACCGTCTGCGGATCCTGCCCACCCGTCGCAGGAGAAGGATTGGTAACCCCGCTTACACCGAGTGGCCGATCCACCAGGGTGCTGATCGTTCGCACTGGAACATTGCCCGCCAGTCCGATGCCGGTTCGATAGTCAGTCCGGATGTTGCTTTGGCCGGTCGGAAGCAGCGCGCCTTCCACGCCATCGCCGAACTGCACCTGCGCGCCGCCGCCAGCGAGGTTCAGCGTGGTATAAACCTGCGCCGTCGACGGCTGGTTGTACAGAGTGGGCGCCTGCGTCCACTCGGCTCCGTTCACAAAAACATGCAGGGAGCTTTGGCTGCCGGTGGGCGTTGCGGCTTGAGCGTAGGTCAGCGGGGTCTGCTTCAGCGTGAACTGCTGGTTGGGCGCGGATCCCGAACCGCTTCCCAGCAACTCCGTAACGGGAGCGCCCGCGGTGGCAGCTACGACGTTCGCATTCACAGTTGTCACCGGGCGCGCATAGCAGTTCATCAGCGGATTCTGTAGCACGATTCTTGTATGCGTGATGGTTTGGAGAATCGGGTCGATGACCGGCTCGATGGCTGTCACCAACCCAGTCTCTTGCACAATGGGATCGGTCTTGCTCGGCTGCACCAGAGAGAAGTACTGCAGCTCGGCGTTCGCAATGGTTCCTGTACGGCCGGAGGAATCAGCCACGCTGAGCGTCAACGCCGCAGACGATAGACTCCAATCAGGGATCGTCCCATCCTTGTTCACAAGATCTGGCGGCTGCAGCAAGGTGTAGACCTGTCCCTGTGCAAGCGGAACCGTTGCTGATGGGTTCTCGTCAGGAACGAAAACCCAGATGGGAGGATTTTTTGGCGGAAAGTTCACGGAGATTTTCTGCGCACAGCCCGTAATAGCTATTGCTGTCACTCCGGCTAAATCGTTGCGATTCACTTCAAGGTCGACGTTGATTCCGTACAGCGGGTAAGTAAGCGGTGCTTCCGCAGTTGGCAACAGTTCGCTCTGCGCCACCGCCGAGCAACTCCGAGTCTGCTGATAGTTCACCTGCAGGCTGGCGGGCGTGTCAGAAACGGCACGAGTGATCTTTGCGCTTACGCCATAGTCCGAGCGCGAGACGGTATCGACCGACAGGAGGTTATAGAGGTGGATCGCTATCTCGGAGCCTCCCGATGGGTTCTTGAATGGCCGGAGTATCGCGAGCCAACTACCCGTCGCAATCTTGGAATAGGTCGCGTCGAGATCGATGACACTCTGCGCAGTCAAATCGATGTTGCCGAAGCTCTGTATCCCGAATCGCCACTCGGGACGCTTGGCATTGTTGCTGACGAGTTGCGCATCTTGCAGCGCTTTCAAAGTTGTGTTTGCGTCCAGCATCAGCGGGTTGATCGCCGCGTATCCGAAGAGACTGGCCTTTTGCCGCAGTGCGTACACTTGCGGATTGGTTGCTGCCACCTTTCCCTTCTGCCCACCCAATCCTTCCGCCCACTGAATCAGCGTCCGATTGTTAATGGTGTCCGGCTGGACCGAAGCAACAAACCGTACGTCCCAATACGTGCTCTGGGGAGCGTTTCGCCGCTCGTCGCCGACAATGAGGATGGCGTCGCCCGGATTTAGTTGGCTTGAAGTGCCAGCCAAATAAACCCACGTGTCTCCGAACTTGGGACGCCACGGCTGCCCCGTCTGTACTGCCAGCGCATTCCAGTCGGGCTTCGCAAGGATGTCCGCCGAAGTCTGGAAGTATTGCGGCTTCCCGCCCTGTGGAGGAACGCTCTGTGCCTGTGTGCCCGCGGGGATAGTGACCGCCGTCATCGTTGGATCGGGAGGTAGTCCTGTGGCGGCGCGCAACGTGAAAGCGAGGTAGGTCGAAGCGCTGACTCCAGGCGACGGCTGGTATCCGATGAGCTGGGCGAGCTGCGTCAACGAGAAAAGTTGGGTTGCCGTACGCAGATAACTCTCATTGGCGAGCCTTTCCTGATAGAACGTGAGGATGTCGAGCATCATCGCAGAGGCATCAAGAAGTGCGATGGTGAAGTCATCGTCATCCCGCGTTTTTAAACCAGCAAGCGCTGGATAATCGGAGCTCGACAATCGCGCAAGCATGGATTGCTTGAACGTCGCCCAGGTGCCGGTCCTATAGGCGATGGAAGAGAGCCCGGGCAGATTCGTCTCGCCCTGCGGCGTTTGCACACGAATGCCGGAGCAGCAACCGCAAGTGCAGGTCGGGCCTCCGTTGCAAGCGCAGCTCATCGGCTCCTCACTTTCCACCCTTCATCACCAGCGTCAACTGCCCATTTGCGGGCCGGCTGGGATCGTTGTCCAGTCGGGCAACTTGAAAAGGCCCGAGCGGTATTTCGCCGGTTTGCAGATAAGCCTTGGTATTCACTCCTTGCGGTTGGAACTTGTGTGCGGTGACGCTTTGCACCCCTGCAACCTTGCGGGCCGCTGCATAGATAGGGCTGAGATAAACCGTCTGCCCGAGCTTGAAATTCGAAGCCGAGAAGAAAGCCGGCTGTCCGTTGGGGAGACAGCCGCTGCCCAGAACCTGCGCCAGCCCCTGCTGAACATCCGCCTGGAAATAGTCGGGATCGACACACACCACCAGCTTGATATCGAGCGAGACATATTCTGGCTGTTCCAGTTGCAGATCCTGCCCAGCCAATCGATACCGATTCACGTAATTGGTGACGGCGCAGGTCTGCGATTTGCTCAGCGTCTCTCCGGTCTGCGGCTCGGCGGTGATGAACACCGTGTACCAGCTTCCTGTCCAGCGGAGTGTCGCGTAGGCGTCTTCGACCTGCGGGTTTTGCATGGTCACGTTGGCGTAGTCGGCCATGGTGATCGCACGCTCCTGCGTCAGGAAAGCCTGCGGAGCGCGGCGCCGGATCTGCGCAACCGTTTCGGGATCGATGCCGCCCGAGGCGGGTAGTGGATTGATACACGCTTCTATTCGCGGATCGCTGGCGCAATTGATCAAGCTGTCTGCGCCTACATTGCCTGCCGTTCCGTTGCCAAGGCGATAAGACGCAGTGAACTGCGTGAGAGAAATCGGTCTCGCCCCATTTGTGTCGTTACCAAAGCGCAGGTACGCCGCGCCGTTGTATTCGATTTCCACCACGAAATTCTTGTCTGCGGAAGCAGAACCCAACAGATCGGCCACCGACGCCCATTTTGCCGTTTCGTTGTTGACGGCAAGGTTAATGACCGGGAGCGCCTTGCTGGCGTCGTAGTGCATCAGTTCATACGCCGATAAACCGGGGTTTGGTTCTCCTTCGAAGCTCAGAACGGTCAATAGTGCAGAAGCTGAATTGAAAGTCGCTGCGACCGTCGCAAGCGTGAGGTCGTTGAACGCCTTCACCACCAGGGGCACCTGAACACCCACCCCACCGCTGGGAGGCTGATAGATCAGCACAAGGTTGAACTGCTCCGGCGTTGTCAGGTCGCCCTGCGCCAGCACGGCTAAATTCGGCGGCCAGGATAGGGGATTTGTTGGCTGAACCGTCAGGTATGCCGTCGCGCTTGAATCCTCCAGTGTCAGCGTCCCAGAATTCGGGAAATTATTCGGTGTACCGGGGAAGTTCGTCGGCGTTGTTGTCCCGATCGGCGTAACTGTAACGAACTGCGAGACGCCGTTGATTTGTACCGCCGCGTTGTTGCTCACGTTCGGCGTTAGTGTCAGGCCGGAGAAGTGCTCCAGGGTGATCCACTTGTTCGGAGGTGTCCCCGGAGGGTTGAACACTACTTTGAGATCAAACGTCGGGAATGCGGGTTCATTCGACGTTGCAATAACTCCGAAGTACTGCGGCCACGACGTCGGAGCGTTCGGCCTGACCATCAGAGTGGCAAACCCTTTGCTATCGCTCAGGGTCACGAACCCAGTAGGCAGCAGAGGAACAGCCGTCGCCGTCACGGGCGACCCAGAGAGCGGTAACGTGACCGCTTGAGTAACCGGACTCTGCTCCAGTACCGGGCGATAGCGCACTGGAAATGGCGCGGCAGCCGTCGGATTGCAGTGATCCTGGGCTGCGGATGGAGGATAGAACAGCGTCGGCTCCGGCACAGCCGGCAGCGCTGTCGCGGGCATCGACAAGCCGTGATCCGCCAGCACCACGTTCCCATAGGCCACGCTCACGTTGCCAAGATTGACTGCTTTCCCGTCGCTGCCGGTGAATGAGGATGACAGGCACAGCGTGGCTGGTAGCGCATCGTCTTCCGACCATTGAATCTCTGTTATAGCCGTCGGAGTCTGCGATGACCTCGTGATCGCGGCGCCGGTTACCTGCTCGAACAACGGATCGACCAGCGGCTGTCCTTGTGCGTTCTGAGTCGCAACCGACGTGAGCCGCACCACATAGCGGTGCCGAATGTCGGCGTCGGCCACAACCCCGGTCTGCGGACCGAGGACCTCCTGGAAGATGAGCACGTCCCCGACTTGCAGATTCGGGTAGCTCCCCAACAGGGTGGCTTCCGTCGCCCCTTGTGGCAGGCAGCAGTCGGTATCACCCCAAGTGTAGAACGACATCTGGTTGTGCTCGGGAAACAGGTTCTTGCTCTGCATCGGCTCGAACACGACCACGCCGGCATCCAGCGCCGCCTGCTCGTTTCCAGCACCCGGCGCGAGATTAGCAGGCACCCGCGGAGCCGAGGTATAGAAGCGTGTGACCTTGGGGTCGAGCGTTAGGGGATCGCTGACATTCAATTGAATCCAGGCGCGAGCGTTGCAGCCGTCATGCACTAAGTAGTCGACCAACCGCGCATGCCGTCGCAGGGAAATGCGGCTACGGGCCGTGAGCAGATAAGCTTCCGTCGCGACCGCGTCCTGCTGATAGCTGAGCTGGTCGCCGACATATGCCATCAACTCAGCCAACGCAACGCCCAGGTCTGCCTCGCTCGTAGCGCCCCACGACGGCAACAACTGGTTGAGGCGGTCGAGCAGGATCGTCCGAAATGATCCGTAGTCTTTCGCCAGATAGTTGATCGACGGAGGCGTTGGCAGATCAGGCGGACAATTTGGCGCCGGCGGCTTGCAATCGAAATCAGGCGGACAATCGATCTTGAAAGAGAAAGGGACTTCCGCAAGCTGCAGATCGAACCCGCTCAGAACTTCGGTAACTGCGAAACTATCCTGTGCTGCAGCCGACGCATCGTTCACCAGTTTCAGGGTGTATGGCGAGAAATCTCCGGCAACGCTGGTTCGAACTACAAGAACGTTTGGATTGTTCCCAAGCTCGTTCTTGAAGTAAGCGACCTCTGCCGGGCTAGCTGTGTTGGCCGGCGCCGTCGTGGTCGACGCGGGCAGCACCCAGGCCGCAGTAATTCCCGTGATGCTCTCGCCGCCAGTGATGAGTATGTTGTTCCGCCCGACGATGCTGGGCGTAGCATTTAAGCAATAAATCAACAGCGTCTGCTGGAAGGGACTCGCCGGAATCTTCGAGTCGTCGGCGAGCTCCAGGTAGTCGATGCCGTTCAGCAGCGGATTGCCCAAGACGGCGGCTCGGCGATGCTCGTTGCAGCAGCTGTAGATCATTGCGGACCCCCATACACGAAGGTCTGCACCTGCGTTAGGCCGGTGTTCAGCGGCGCATAGCTGACGGTGACGCTGAGGATGGCTTCCTGCGCGGTGACCGTTACCGACTGCACCTTGATGTAGCCGCTCAGCCATTTCTGCAGTGCACCTTGCACGGCGAATTGCGTAGCGGCTGCCAATTCTGGACTATTGAGAGCAAACGGCAACTGCAACAACCCGCTGCCGAAATCGGGCAAGTTCACGCGCTCCCCGGGCGATGTGAACAACACTTGCTCCACAAGCTGGCGCAAGTAATCGTCCAGCGGATCCATGGTGCGTCCGCGTCCGTCGAACTGGTATGGGTAGTTAACGTTCACACTTGCCTCTGACTGCTCCTGCTTACGTTGCTAGCGCGCGCGTCTGCGCCGAGACCGGCAACAGCGGTGTAGCCGTTGGTGTGCAGAGCGACACCCCGGACATAATCACCAACGGCTGCCCTGACGAAGTAACTCGCACCGCACCCACCATCCATTGGCCGGTGACGCATGGACCATTTCCACCCGGCGGAACGAAGGCACATCCGGCGACGGTGTAAGGAGCTGCCACTGTGGCAACCGGCATTCCCGAAACCATTACCTGTGGACTTGGCGCCGTCGGCATCGCCTGGCCTCCATGCGCGCACGTTACAACCGCGCCCATGTGCAAAATCGGTCCCGGCATGAATCTCTCATCCTTCCTTCGGCTCACACGACGGTGAGCGCCGTCATGTTTATGTCAACCGTGGGCCCAATCAGCGTGATCGTCGCTCCCTGTCCGTTGCTGATGTAAATCCCTGTCTCGTTGATCACGATCATCGCCCCACTCGCGCCCTTGAGAACGATTCCGCCTGTGGCCGGGGTCGGTGGGCCATCGCTGAGAATGATCGAGTTCTGCCCGGTCGTCTGCAGCACGATGTTCTGCCCCGGAGGAATAGCCGGCGGCGCTGTGGCGAAAACCGGAACGTCGGCAACCAACCCCCAGAAACCTCCGGTCCAAATCGGATAATCCGGATTGCCCTGCTCGAACTCGATCCACACTTGCGAACCGATGGGCGGCACGATGAAGCATCCCGCCTGGATCCCCGCCGCGGGCGCGCAAGGCATGCACCAACTGCTCGGAATCTCGCCTAAAACGTCTGGTACCTGGGCCATCACGCGTCCGATCTGCAGCGGGTCGATATTGTCAATCACCAAGCCGCGGTACTTCCCGTAATAACGTTGCGGCGGCGGCGGCGTCACGTTGGCCGTACTCATGGGCTCACCGTCGAGACTGTCGAGACCAACCCGTTGCGTGTCAGCGTAAAGCTCTGCTTGTACTCGCCGCGCTTGATCTTGTGGGTGACACTCTTTACGTAATAAAGACCGTCAAATGCCGGGCCGGCTCCTCGCACACCGACTAATTGCCTTGCACTCAATACACCGCCGTAGCGCGTGACATCGAGGCTGCCTTCGCAACTTACGGCCTCAGAATTCTTTGCGGACTCGGCCAGACCCAGCATGATCGCCTGTGGTATGGGCAGCTTCGCTGAATCCTCACGAAACGGCTTCAGGTCGGGCGGAAGCAGGTTGGTGGGCAACGGCGGGATCGCGCCCAGCGGCGGATTCAGCGGAGTGATGGGCGGAATCGGGATGGGAATCGTGATGCCCGCTTCCTGGATATACACGTACACCAGCGGAATCTTGTTCTTCTCCTGATCGAAGTTGAAATGCATGCTCTCAACATTGGTGTAGGCATCCATGTCGACGTTGAGCGCACTCTGCACCGGCCCGACTTTGATTTGTGGTCCCCAATATGCGGTGTTGGTCCCCGCTACCGGGCCAGCGGCGATGTAAAACACATAGCCCACTTCGGCAGCCATCGAGCGGATGTAGTGCAAATCCGTTCCCTGTTGGCTGGGGATCTGCTCAATGGGCAGCGATATATCAATCAGCACGCTGGGAATGATCAGCGGTATCACGCCAAAGAACGCGTACTTCGCCAGCAGCAACGCAACTCGGGCTTCGCGCGGACACGCGGGAAATGGGAATCCGCTCCAGTTCGACTGATCCATCAGGGCCGTCAAGTCGCGGCCCGTAATGGTGAGCGTCGAATTCGATCCTTTGTCTCCCGGCGCAATCTGGTTATTGGTAATCACGCCATCGATCAGGACGTTCGCTCGCCCATTCACCGTAGCGATCAGGATGCACCGCATGAATAAGAGCGGCATGCCGCCGGTCAGCAGAAACAGAATCTGCAATGGCGACTGCTTGTCGATGCTGAAGACGAGCTGAAAACCGCTATCGCCCACATCGATGATCTTCACCTCGACGGACGCCAGCGCCTCCAGTACCGACGAGGGCACGGGAACCGGGATGATCGGCCCCATCATCAGCGTTAGCTGTACGCTCTTAAGTAGCAATGGGCCCTCCCGGCACGCCTTGCGGGGTAGTGATGGCCAGCACAGTTCCCGGCGTCGCGACCAGGTCCCACGGCCGAATCGCCCCATTCGCATCGCAGATCAGCCATGCCATCAGTGGATCTCCCAGGTACTTCGCGGCGATGATGTCCAAGCGATCGTTCTGGTGAACCACGTACTGGTTGATGGTTGCGTAGTTGGGAGCAAACGGCTGAGGCACGATCCGCCTTGCCAGGTACGGCATTACCTGACCGTTGGGCGCGCTGTACTGCAGCACACCGAAGCCGTAGTAACGGCTGTCCGTGGGAAACGTAACCGGCGGTATCACCCCTAATTGAGCCATCGCCAGCAGCGGATAGTTCATGGCAACCCTCCCAGGCCAAGCGTCGTGATCGCGGCTGATCCTGCCTTCGCCGCCAAGGCTTCCTTGTTCGTCAGGTACGACATGAACAACCGTCCGCCAGGATGTTCGAAACCGAGATCGTCGACGTTCAGCACGCGCATGCCGAGGCTAACCTTGGCTCGAATCGGATTCAGGTTCGGATCGAACGCCTCTTCCGTGATCGAGAAATCGGTCAGCCGCACCGGAACCACGCGGCTGCTGCTCCACACAAACAAGGTCAGCGGCTGCTCCAACGGGATGATCTCCAGCGTCCCGTTGCTCGCCATCGCGTCGTCGTTGAGCAACGTTTCCACCGTGGGGTTCACCAGCATCTCCAACTGCGCGAGCTGGGGATGCAACCCAACCCGCGTTGCCAGCGGGAACCGATCGGGAAACTCAAGCTGATCGGTGGCGTCCAGTTCGGCCTCCACCTTGATGGTCTCGATCGCAGGGCCGCGCAGCCGCAGCGCATCAGCTCGCGTGCCGTCGGCGCCGCCCGGCACTGCCTGGATCTGCAGCGTGCGCGACAACGAGTCTGGGTTGTATTGCAGCGCGATGATGCTTTGCACCACCGATGTATCCGGATCGAGCGTGACGATGCCGCCCTTAACCAGCCGAGGCGATAACGGTGATGTCAAACTAGCCACTTGATGAATACCCCGTTCTACGTTTTGTGTTCGGCCGGCGGCGGCGCGTCGGCGAACAGTTGTTTCACAATCTTCCCGAAGTCGAGCTCAGGCTTCTTCAGGGTGATGTCCTTCGCTTCCGGCAGCTTGATCCCGGTTTCGGAGTCGTACAGGAATGGAGCGCTCAAGGTGAAGCCAACGCCCGTGTCGATTGTCTTCTTGCCCAGCACCCAGTCTTTGCGAAGTTCGCCCGAGAATCCGAATGCTCCAGCCCACGCGCGAGCGAAAGCCGTCAGCGCGATGCCGAGCATCAGGGAGGTCTCGATTCCAGCTTCGACCTTGGCGGTAAGTTTCTTCGCCTTGTAGGCGGCATCGAGCTTCGCGAATGCGCCGGCGCTCAAGATCAACTCACCGGTTAGCTTCAGGCCCGCTTCAGCTCCCGCACTTGCGATAGCCACGTCAACTTGCAACGCCACCGTGCCGCTGATGGAAGCTGACAGGGTTGCGGAGGCGGGAACCTTTACCGTGCCCGTGACTGTCAGTTCGAGGTTGGGATCGGACGCAAGCGGATCAAAGCCGGCGGAAAAAATCAGCGGCTCAATTACGCCTGGGCCAAAGCTATAGGCGACCCCAATACCACCTCTGATGTGAACAACGATTCCCGCTTGTGTGCCAATCGAGAGAGGAGTCGGGATCGGGATATCGATGTTAAGGAGATCTCTTTTGTCGCCATGCTGCTTGAACAGTTCGTATCTCGCGACTTGCAGGGTTCCTTTGACGGATAACTTCTCTTGCTCGTCGAGAATGACCGTCCCGGTGACGGTGAGGCCCGGCTTCAGCTCATAGGTGAGTGAGCCTTCGCCAGAGAACTTGCCGGTTGGCAGCAAGTTTACGGTGGCATGGCCCGAGGCTTTGCCCTTGTTGATCTCCATCGAGCCTTTGCCGTAGATCTTGGCGTCCTTAAACGACAGGTCTTTGCCCAGTTCGACCGTGATGTGCTCCAGCTTCCCGCCCAGGCCGATCGACGGTATCTTGAAACCGGTGTGACCTGTCGCGACAAGCTTGTCGTCGGTGAGATCGTAAGTGACGCTAACGTTCGTGGGATCGAGCTTGGGAGCCCCGACATGGAACGTGCCGGAGCCGAATAGAATCCAATGCTCGCCTTTCTTCTGAAGGCCGAGCTTTGCCACACTCTCGCCTGGGAAGGTCGCGGTAATCTGCCCGGTGAAATTGAATCCATCTTTGTCGATCTTGCCATCGAACTGGCCATCCACCGTCACCGATGGAATCTTGATGGCGTCGCTCTTGACGTGAATCTCGCTGGCCCATTCGTCGCGGCCCCCACCTCCCTTGTAGGAAATATCGCTTTCGGCCGTCTGCAGCTTCGGAATATTGAGCTTGAGCTTGCCGTCGGCAACCAGACCTACAGCGTCGGTACCCACCTTGATGGAGGCAGTCGCCAGCGGCGTAGCACCTGTCCCGACCTTCGCCTCGAGAGTTCCCTCGGGCTTGAAATCCGGAGCGAGCAGCAGACTCACTTGTGCTTTCGTGATCTGCATCCCCAGGAAGCTCTTCTTCTTTAGTACCTCTTCATCGAGTCCCTTGTAGACCTTCAACGCCCCTTTCGCATATTCGACGTCTAGCGGCCCGATGAAGGGAATCTTCGGTGTGATGGTCCCTTTCCATGTCGTCTCGCCGTCATCTCCGACGCCAATCTCGGTGATCTTGCCGGGGCTCAGGTACTTGTAGGTAAATGCCACTCCGCCTTTCTTGTCAGCCGGATCCAGCTTCAGGTCACCTACACTCTGTCCGTCGGCGCCGGCGATCTGGTTCACATTCAGGCGAAATGGTTTGGCAGACTTATCCAGAGAGATGGGCAGCCGCGTCTTCTCGCGAGTATCAATGCGCGCCTGGATCACGTCGGGCTTCGTCTTGCCTTTGACATGAGCGAGGTTGGTCAGCAGAAGCCCTGGAATCAGCGTGGATGTGGGATCGTTGAGAGCGTCTCCCTCAATGCCAACCGTCTCCGCAATGGTTGTCGCATACGTGATCGGGACCTTCAGCTTGCTGGGAGTACGGCCTCCGGCGGTGATGGCGTAGTCGGCGTGCGCTACAGTGACGGTTCCGGCCGGAGTCGTCTCGACCTTCAACTCCTTCGCGCATCTCTCAAGATCAAGGCAGGTTCGCGGCAGCGCCGGCGGGCATTTGCTGCTCAGCTTTGCCGGAGCACCAACCTGTTTCACCGCGGTGAAGCGAAACTTGAGTTGCTGGGCTGTTCCGCTCGACAAACTCTTGTCCGCGATAATTGCCTTCGCCAGGCTTTCGAGCTCTTGTCTGATCAGCCGGCCGCTGTTCTGGTTCGGCGTTTTATCTAGAGGCTGAATGTTCTCTGGTGGATTCGTCCCGCCAATTTGCAGCTCGACAATATGGTCCATCTCACACGTCTTGGTCGCAATCTTCGGAAAGGTTTTGTCGCCACCGCAACGTTCCCACAAATCGTTCGCTGACTGCTTGGTCCAGCCGACTTTTTTCAACCACAACGCCTGAAGATCATCGGTGGGCGGGCGGAGTTGCCACAAGGCAGTCTTCGTCCTGCCCGTGCCTTTCATCTCGATGACCGCTTCCAGAGCCTGGCCTTTCATCTTGTCGTAGACGTCGAAGGCAGCGGGCCCTTTCTCAGCCGGCAGGTAGAAGGGATCGACCTGAAATTCCTCCTCGCTCAGGATTGTGTCTTTGCCTTTTTCGTCCTTTCCGGTTTTGCTCAGAACTTCCGCAGGGGTAACGGTGTGCTTCCCCATGGAACTGCCGACTCCGGGCACTGGTTTCGTGTTCGGCGCCGGTTTTACGGTCGCAGGATCGGTATTTTCCTCGTCAGCCCGCGACAACGTTGGGCGAGATGCTAAATGCACCAGTACTGCCGGGCGATTCGACGCCACAGCGCCCGCGGCGGCGGACGCTTCCCGCTCGAGCCTGCGATAGCCGGGGTTCTTTTCGGCACTGATATCAGGCTTACGAGCCTGTACCCCCTGCTGTTGAATGGTGTGTGCCAGCTCATGCGCCAGGAGGGTCCTGCCGTCGGTGGTTTCGGGAGCATATTTGCCGGCAGCGAAAGCGATGTGATGACCGACGGTGTACGCATGAGCGTTCACGGCACGTGCCGACCGGCTGGCCCGCTCGTCGTGATGGATGCGGATGCGGCTGAAGTCGGCGCCGAAGCGCGGCTCGAAGAACCTTCGCGTGTCGCGGCCCAACGGCATGCCCGGCGAGTCCAGAACTTCGTACACCACCGCAGGAATTTCCGCGGGTGTTTCAGCATCGACTGCCTTGCGTTGCACGGGATGTTCTTTCTTCTTGCACTCCTCGCACTCGCCCGGCGACTTGCCCGGTCCGCAGGCGCATTTCCGTTGTACCGGCGCCTGAATGCCGATGCTCGAAAGCGACCATCCTGCCCGGGTGGCGTGGCCACTCATCACATCGCGGGCGGCGCGGTCGGCCTCGTGCTCGTAAGAGTCCGCGTGTGCTCCAACGCTGAGCCGGTTGCCCGGCGGCGACCAAGCCCCTCGCGTCCTGCTCGCTGCCGCTGCCTTGTCCCGTGACTGTATGGCGAAGTTCATGGCTACAGAGTTTTGCCGATCCTTCGAGCCAGCTGCCGCCCGAATTTTCTGCCGCCGAAGGTCCCCGGGGTGATATCGACCCGACCCACGTTCACCGCCGGCCTGGATTGCGGCGCACTTGCCGCATTGCGCTGTCGGGCGGCGAACACCCGGGGCAGCTCTGCTTTCAGTCCTTCGACGACGGCCTTGCCAGTCAACGCATCCACCCCGCGCAGCACCAGCCGATCGATGGTGACCTGGATGTTGCTCATACCCAGCCTCGCACTTCGGTGTCGGCGATGGGGCGCTCGATCTTGACCGCTTCCATGCGAGCGGCCTTCAGGATGTGAACCATGCGAACCGGCTCGCTGCTTGCCGCGGCGAGAAAGGCAGCATTCATCGCAATGTTGCGGATATTGCCGCCCGAGACGTTCAACGCCGACAGATGCTCAGGCCGCAGCCCGTCGGTCGGCGTTTGCGGCGGAAACGCCCGCTGCCAGATCGCCTGCCGATGTGCCGCGTCCGGAAATGGAAACTCGACGGAAAACCGCAGCCTGCGTTGAAAGGCCTTGTCGAGCGATGTCTTGAAGTTGGTTGTCAGGATGGCAACGCCCTGAAAACTCTCCATCCGCTGCAGCAGGTAGCCAACCTCAATGTTGGCGTAGCGGTCGTGACTGTCCTTTACCTCTCCGCGCTTTCCAAACAGCGCGTCGGCCTCATCAAACAGCAGGATCACGCCGCCACACTCTGCGGCATCGAAAACCTGCTTCAGGTTTTTCTCCGTCTCGCCGATGTACTTGCTCACCACGCACGACAAGTCGATGCGATACAGATCGAGCTTCAGCTGGTGCGCCAACACTTCTGCGGCGAGAGTCTTGCCGGTTCCACTCGGCCCTGCAAACAGAGCGCACATCCCCAGCCCACGGCGGCCCTTGGCGGCGAATCCCCAGTTCTCATAAACCGCCAGCCGGTGGCGCGACTGCGAAACCAGTTGTTGCAGCGTCTCCATCTGCTGCTCCGGCAAGATCAGGTCTTCCCACTTTGCGCGAGGGACAATGTGCTCCGCCAGCCCATCCAGTTGACTGCGGCTCTGCGCCCGGCACATATTCCACAATCTCTCGGCGCGGCTCAGCGGGTCGCACTGCGCGTTCAGCGAATGGCTGATCGCGACAATCGTCTCGGCGCTGAAGCGGAATTGCTCCGCAACCTCCTCCACCATGGCTTCCACGCTCTCGTCGGCTGGTTGCAGGGCTGTCCTCCACAGCTCCGCCTGTGCCGCCGGACCCGGCTTGTTCACCTCGTAGCGCTCTACCAAGCGATGCATGCGAATCGAGCTGCGGGTGCAGACGAACACCGGCCCGGGCACGCGCTCCACCAACTGGCAAGCCGCCGGCCCAGGCGAGTCGGCTCCCCACTGCAGCAACAGAAACGCGGGCATGAGAAGGCTCTCGCGCATCCACAGGTGGAGGAACTGCTCCAGCTCCGGTCCTGCGGCCGGCGTATTTTCATGCCTCATCACCAGCAAGCCTCGGCCGGCCTGATGGGCCAGAATTGCCGCCACATTCTCCTGCGCGTCAGGATCATCGCCGCAAAGATGAATCAGCCTTTCGTCAGCCTCACCTTCCAGCGGGCGAATGCCCTGGGTTGCCAACGCGAAGTGCTCCTCGGTTATCCATTCCGGATTTTCCTTTCGGCGCAGCATGAGATCCAGGCGCAAATCGAGCTCATTCAACCCCGCGATGTAGTGCAGAATGCGTTCGTCGATTCGCAGCGGCGCTGAGGTCAGCCCTTGAGTCGTGTCCACCTCAATCAGGCGAAACTTCCGCAAAGGCGACGACGGCGCAAGCGCGCTCCAATGCGCCTCGTCCAACATGGCCATGGCCAGGGAAAAGTCGACGCTCCCTCGCTGACGGCCGCTCATCTGCGCGCACTCCTCCGCCAGCTCCGGTTCCATCTCGACTCCGGCGAGTAACAGCAGCAGGTTGCGCTCGAAGCTGGAGAGTCCGAAGACCGCGGCCAGCCGTTCGATTGCGGGTGGAGAATCCATCTCAGAAGCGCCATCCACGCGCGCTTCACTTTGAGGCCCAGCCTCGCCTGCCAGGCGAGCGGCCAGCCGCTGGAAAGCATGAACCAGGTATTGCTGGTTCTGCCTCTCCCACGGAACCGTGTTGATAGTGGCTTGCGTCATACGAGAGTGATCGTCACCATGGGTCCCTTGAACTTGGGCGGAGTTGTGGTCCCGTCGATCTCCAGCACGTTCGTCACGCCATCAACCGTCAGTCGCCCCAGCAGCGGCCCTGCGGGCAAGGTGCTGGGGAAAATGAAGCTCAGTGAGCCGTTGTTGTTTCCGGTGAACGGCTGTGCGATTGCGGTTGCCGAGAAGAGGGTCGCCGGCGGTACCGGAGGCTGCGTGCTGCTCAGCGACAACGACACACTCTGGCCCTCCCATACATTAGGGGTGAAATTGACCGACACGTTACGCGTTCCGTCGCTGTTCTTCGTGGCTGATTGCGCTTGGTCCGGCAAAGTGGGCGCCAAGGCAACCGGCAACGAGTTGGTCGACTGTCCGAGTCTTTTCCCCGTCGGGTCAGCCGGGTCCGGGAATTGCACCACCACGTCATAGATCGCCGGAGGAACCCCTGCGGGATAGGTGGTCTGTGTGTCCGGAACGAATTGCACCGAGGTACCGGTGACCTGGTTCGCGGCAAGCGGGATGGGGAACTGCAGCGTATACCGCGAATTGCTTAGCAGAACCTGGTTCGCACCGCGAAGAAATTCGCCCGTGATCGTCACTGTGTCGCTGAATGCCGCAACCGACTGCCGGATGGGGTAAGGGTTGTACGGGTATTGCACCTCGAGTAGCTGTGCGGGCTGGATCGGAGTCGCCGCCACTCCTCGCGACAACACAGGAAGAGCAATCCGGGTGTTGCGCTGTGGCTGGATCAGCACCACTGAGACTTGAAACGGAAACGTAGGCCGGTAGTCAGCCTTCAGCGCGGTCCACAACCACGCCATCTCCTCGCGGCCCAAAGTTGCCGGCGTGATCTTGATCATCTCCACCTGATCAGCCAGCGTCGAAAACTTCAGCGCGTTGATCATGTCAGTGTTGGTTCCGGTGAGGTTGGTAAGGGCGTAGCTGATGTCGTGCCGCGTGATGATGGAGTTCTCGTGGAACATCATCAGCGCATAACCGAGCAGTCCTTCCGCCTGCCAATCCGACGAGCCGTACGCGGTGAGCAGGTAATGGAGATCAAGGGCCAGGGGAGGGCTGCTGAGCCGCGTCTTGCCGTCGGCGGCCACCGAAGGAAGCCCGACATTTCGCCACGCGGCGTTGTAGGTCACCTGATGGAGGAAGAGGTTGACCTGGCTCTCTGGCTTCAGGTTCGGCCCGAAACTGTTCTGCACCAGATCGGGCGCCTGCGAAGTGACCGTCACCGTGCCGCCAAACGGCTTCGAAACGTCGGGGAGCTTGTACAGGTTGTACAAGTAGAACTGCAGAACGGCCGAGACTCCGGAGATGGCAAGAGGATCGCTCATCCCGTTCGGCCTCCACGCCTGCTCAGATAATCGTCCAGGCTGATTCCTTTTCGCTGCGGGGCAGGCGCCGGACGCGGCGCGGCAGGCGGAACTGCAATCACCTCGATGCGGCCGATGTGAACCTGAATGTCGTCCGCCCTGGTTTCGCGCCCGAGAGGCGGAGCCAATGACGCTGAAGGCGCATTTGCCCGTCGTGCGGCGACCAGCGCCTGCGCATCGAGTTGCGGCAGCAACGGAGTTATCGGCTGTACCGCCTTTCCTTCATTTCGGATGAGGGGTGCACTGCTCGCGTCGAAGGTCGTGGCAATGTGCTCTTCGCGATGGTCTCCTCGCGAAAGCTCCTGGTCCTCGCGTGCATCGAGCTTCTTCGATTGACGTAGCGACGCGAACCCGCTTGCATCGACCGAAGGCTGCATATCCTGCACGAGCAGCAGCGGCCGGTAAGGCTGTTGTTCGTAGCTCGAGACGTTGTCTTCGCGAGCCGATGAGACACGTTCACTGGCCGCATGCGCTTCTACCGGGGGAGCAGTTGGAATTGTGATGTACCGGCTCTGTACAGAAGGCACTGGTTGGGCGGCAGAGGCTTGAGGCCGTGGGACGCTGACCACGCTTTGTAACCCCTCTGCCGAAGGCGACGACGCGCGCGGCGCAGGGTAAATCGATTCGGCGAACGGATGCAAGCTCGGCTGAGGCCGCATAACACTGGCCGCGAGCTGTTGCAGAAACCGCCTCATGCGCGCACCATCTGCAGATAAAGATCGCGACGGAGCGGGCTCAGCGCGAGAATCTCACTCTCGCTCCAGCCGAAACTCACGGCCAACGCGTAAACGTCCAGCAGGAGTTTCTTGGCTCTGCCTTCGATTTCGGCCCAAAGAAAGGAAGCAACATCGAGCGGCTGATCAAACGAATGGCCGCACACTGGACAATCGAAGTGCAGCAGAATTTCGGCCAGCGGATCGGCTTCTGCCAGCTTCTCCCCGATAAGATCGAGCTGTTGCTCGCTCAGGTCCGCCGCATGCCCCTCGCCGTCCGACGAAATGGAACACAACTCAAGTAGCCGGCCCGCAGCGCTTTCCGGATCGGTTTCCGTCGCAACCTGCGCCAGGTCGCGGCTGCTGGGCAAACGAAACGCCCGGTTCCCTACCTTAACCTTCACCTCCGAGTCAGGAGTGGAGTGCTCGCTGATGGCCGCTCCATCCACCCCGAACTCGACCTTCTCGCCGCAGGCCTCGCAAGCGCTCCAGCCACGGATCCATCGGCCGAACAAAGCGCACCGCAGTTCCGCCAAAGCACGGTTGCGCCGCCCCAACGGCCAGTCGGCAACGCTCTCTCCTCGCGTCTCGGGAAACGCCATTTGGATGGCGAGCAGACCCTGGTCAAGCGGATGCAATCCCTGTCCGCTCTCCCAAAGTGCAAGGCAGTCGGCTTGTGAAAGAGCCCACATGCGGAGTCACCGTCTTACGTGTTGACCGTGCTGAGCGTTGGCTCCACGGGCTCCGTCACGCTGGTGTCGCGCTCCCAACCTTCGTTCTCCAGCTTCAGGTGCTCGAAGGCGATGGCGTTGGCGTTCGCATCCAGGTCCGGCATGGCTTGGTACTCGGAGACCCAGCAGCGATAGATCTTGTAGGCGATCACCAACTGCCCCGCCTCGTTGTATAGCTCCAGGTAGATGTTCTTGCGGAAGTTTGCCAGCGACACTTCCGACTGGAGCGAAGCTCCAAAGTTCCACACCAGTGCCGCCCAGTTATGGAAGTTCAAGTCTTGCGTCAGACCGCGCTCCAGCGTTATGGCCTCATACTTCTGCCGCCCGGGAGATTTGTGCGCCGTAGAGGGATCGCCGCCACTGCGGTGTTCCACCACTTCGGTGGTCCGCTTGAGCGTGCTCACCTTGTTCACGCCTGCAACGTATTGGCCGTCCCACTTCACGCGGAACTTGAAGTTCTTATAGGGATCCAGCCGCATTGGGTTTGCCGGAAATATCGCCATGATCGATCTCCTTCTCAGTCGCCGCCGAGCTCCTACTGCGCACTCTGGCCGGCAATTTGCTGGATCTGAATGACAACGAATTCTGCCGGGTAGAGCGGGGCAAAACCCACCAGGATGTTGACTACGCCCAGTGCCACGCTCGAGTCCGGATTGTTTTCGCCATCGCACTTCACGAAGTACGCCTGCTGCGGAGTGGTTCCGGCGAAGGCGCCTTGCTGGAAGAGTCCCTGCATGAAGGCCCCGACATTCAGCCGGATCTGGCTCCACAGGGTTTCGTCATTCGGCTCGAAGACCACCCACTGCGTGCCGTCGTAGAGACTTGATTCCAGGAACAAGGCAAGTCGGCGGATGGGCACATACTTCCATTCCGAGCCTGCCTGATCGTTGCCCTGCAATGTGCGCGCGCCCCAGACGACATCCCCATACACCTTGAACTGCCGCAGGCAATTCACCGCCTGGATGTTCAAGCTGCCGTTCTGCAGGTCGGTAAGCACGAACTGCAGCCCCGCAGCGCCCGTGAGGCCGGCCTCGATACCCGCTGGCGCCTTCCAAACGCCGCGCGCGGTGTCGGTCGCGGCATAGATGCCGGCGACAAATCCGCACGGTGGGAAGAGGCGAATACGGTTGCCCAGCAGCGGATCGGGCGCCATCACCCATGGGAAGTAATAGGCTGAGTTGATGGAGTTCTGCCCCGTGATGCTGCCATTCGAGCTGCCCACTGGACCGGAGCTTTCCATCTTTGACACCGTCGTATTCTGCGGTGAATCGACGATGTAGAAGGCCCGCTCCTGGTAGCAGTACCCTTGCAGGTTAGAGATCGTCGGCGCATCCGTCTCCCCCGGAACACAGAGCAGGTTGAAGATATCCACCGTGTCGAGTAGACGAACACCGACCGCGCCGGCACTTCCGTCAGCATTGAGCTCGAGTTCGAAGTTACGGTTGTCGGCAGGCTTGAGAACACTTCCGTCGGAGCCGCCAGTGAGTGAGATTGGACTGCTGGTTGCCGCCGGAGTACCCGCTAGAGAGCTCGGCGGCAGGCCGGTCGCGGGATCGACAAAGGTAATGTATGCGGAGTCGTTGTCGATGACGGCCACCGCATATTGCGAGTCGGTGGAGTTGGTGGTGAGACCGACATAGCTTTCGACAATCTTCGGTACTCCATTGCTTTGTACCTGCGCAACCTGCAATCCAAATTGCCCACTGCTGCCACTCTGGATCGAAAGCTGCAAGTTGTTTCCCCAGGCGCCCGGATTCGCTGCGAACAGCGTCAGGGTTCCCCCGGCAGCCACCGCTTTTGCCATTCCGGTATTGTCGACAGTCGCGACCCCGGTAGCGGAAGAGGTCCATGCGGTAGAGGTGCTCACGTCTTGGCTGCTGCCATCGGAAAGCGATGCCGTGGCGGTGAATTTCTGGTTCTGCCCGCTCAACAACGACACCGACGCTGGTGTCACCGCAAGGGACTGCACGACCGCTGTGATTACGGTGATTGCCGCTGATCCCGTGACACCTTGCCACTCAGCAGAAACCGACACTGGCGCTGCGTTTACGGATTTTCCTGTAACCAGTCCAGCTTGAGTGGAACTAACCGCTACGCCAGCTCCACCGGAGGTCCAGGTTGCGCTCCCGGTGAGATCGGCGGTCTTGCCGTCCGAATAAGTTCCTAACGCAATCAACTGCAGCGTGAGGCCATTCGGAACGGAAGCGCTAGCCGGGCTCACCGCAATGGCGTTTAGGGTTGCCGCCGTGACTGTCAGATTGGTTGTAGCTGTAACCGACGCAATGGCGGTGTTGGCGAATGTCTCACTGGCATCGGTGCCGATCTTGAACGAGTCGGTGGCGGCGTCGCCCTCCAGCTCAGTCCCGGCTGAAGTGCCGCGGTTCTCGACGTCGGTGATCACCAATTGGCCGTTTGCGTTCAGAAAGGCCACCAAGCCGGGACCGTTTGCATTGATGTCGTCGAGAACCTGTCCTACGTTCGTGTTCCCGCCATTCGTCGTGTAGATCGTGCCTCCCGAGTTCTTAATGATCAGCTGCCCGGTTGCTGCGGTTGCGCGCGTCGCCGATGCGTTGGCCGCACTGATCTGGTTGAAGTTGGTACCGGCCGCCGAGCTCACCGTGATGGTTGTGGTCCCGGCTAACACCGCAGTTGCTTTGCCGGTATTGGGGTCAATGGTGGCCACGGTCGGATTGCTGGATGACCATGTCCCTCCGCTTAGCGCTCCCGATGTTCCGTCTGAAAATCGAGCAACTGCGGAAAACGTGGTCGTCTGCGCCGATGGGAGTATTTGCAGGACCGGGTTGGCAGGCGTAATGACAATGGACTGCAGGCTCGCGTCGCTGACCCCGGCCGATGCATTTCCGCTCTTCCCCGCCCATGCGGCTGTCAGTGTGACGTCCGCCGAACTCTTAGCTTTTGCCGTGGCCAAGCCTGCGGAGGTGACCGAGATCACCGAGGAAGCGCTGGATGTCCAGGTCGCGGTTGCCGTCACGTCTTGCTTTGTCTGGTCGCTGTATGTGGCCGTGGCGCTCAGCTGCACGCTCTGGCCTAGCGCCAGCAGTGGCATCGACGGCGTCACCGTGATGGTTTGCAGCGTGGCTGGGGAAACCGTCAATGGAATGCTGGCCGAGATGAGTCCGGCAGTAGCGGTCAGTGTCACGTTCCCGGCGCTGACAGCGTTGGCCACTCCCGTAAGTGCATTCACCGCGAGCACTCCCGGATCGCTCGACGCCCACGTGGTACCTGCTGGAGTTTGCGTGCTGCCGTCGGAGTAGGTCCCGGTCGCCGAGAACTGCAATCCCGTGGCCCCGGCCGGGATCGGTGGCGGCTGCTGGGGCGTGATGGCGAGGCTCTGTAGCACCGCTGGGCCGACGGTCAACGTCGCCTGCGCCGAAATCGATCCGACAGCGGCCTGGATCATAGCCAGTGCGAATCCAATTCCTTCCGCACGCGCTGTGGAAGCCTTCGCCGGAGAGGTGCCAGGGGCGGGCGGATGCGCTCCGCTCCAGATAATGCGCACGATGTAGGCCTGCTGTCCGCCGTTGTTGAAGAACTGGTTCACGGCGTAGCTCATCGGGCTGTCTGAGTCGAGGCCACCGTACGCGGCTTCGTAATCCAGCCAGCTTTGCACGAGCAGGGCCTCTTCAACCGGCCCCTGGTTTGCCCATCCCACAAACGCAGCAATCGAGGTGGCGACGCCTGTGATGGTGTGAACGCCACTGGGCAGTTCTTCAATGTAGACGCCCGGATATGTCAGTGTCGGCGGCATTGCTATCCTCCTCTGCGAAAATCACGAAGCCACGGCCCAGCACCAACCCACCTCACGCCGCTGGGACGACACGAATCGCGGTGACCGGCAGCAGCACCGCCTGCTGGGCGCTGACCCTCACTACCGCGTACGCCCGTTGATCGCTGCCTGAGTCGGAAAACTCAACGATGACGCCGTTCGCTTCCACCTCAGGCGTAAGCTTCGCCAGTACTTCGGATGGCTCGGGAAGAAAAACATCAGCGATCTTGAAACTCACCCGATCACCGACGTGAACACCGTCCCCAGTCTCCATTCGCGGTACCTGCTGGATTGCTAAGGCAATTCGCACGCCAACGGCGCGGCAGCAGAGAGCGGTCGCGAGCGACGGGAAATGAGCGGTTTGTCCAGAGAATCGGGCAGTCGGTCAGCGCATGGAGTCGGCGCGAGGGGAGATTGAGTTTGCGGTCTGCCAAAGATGGCAGAGGGTACTGCAAGAAATGGCAGTGCGGAACTAATTACGAGGCGCCCGCGCGACCATCGGCAGATCGGGCGCTTCGCGGCGGGACAGAAGGTCCTCCGTGAGTTAGCTGCGAAGCTTGCTGCAAAGCGCTCGTACGGCATCATAGTCGCCGTCTGTTACCATGCCCTGCTTCACCCCCGCCAGCACCGAAGCAAGCGCTTCCTGTACGTTTCCATAAGCATCCCGCGCGCGCCGCGAAAGATACATTCCGCCGCCTTCGAAGTACCAGTGGCGCAGGTCGATGGTGAACTGCCGCAATTGCGCATAGCTCAACTCCCGGTTCCGCGGCCATTGTGGCAACAGGGCTGTCTGCTTCCACACCTCGCAATAAACCTCAATGCGATGCGCCGGCAGATCGGAATCGATGGTGGTGGCCGTCGCCAGCAACACCCGGTGCAGCTCTTCGGCCCTCTTCAAGGCGCTCTCAAAGCGCTGTTCGGCAGCGGCGGCAATCTTCTCGGCCAGCAACTTCGAAAACAGAACCGCCGCTACGATTACGCTTGCTGCCCCACCGGTGGCTCCGCGCAGGATCGGTCGCCATGGCATAACAGCCTCCTCGCTCTGACTGCGCAGAGCGAGACGATACACCGCTCTTGAGCTGTTGCAAACCTGAATTTGCAGGGATCGCCGCTCGCGCCATCTCCCTTGCGGGGATAGACAAGCGGCGTTCGTAGCTTTAGAGATTTCGCTATTTCTTGGGAGCCGGCATCTTTTTCATCAGGATCTCGAGGCTGCTGCAATTGCCGCTCTCCTGGTAGGACACGGTGAACTTGTGTCCACCTGGCGCATCGCGAGTCTTGATGTCGGCCCATATCTGGTCCCGGAATGCGACCGCCTTGTCCTTCGGCAATTTGGCCGACTGCTGATCGAGATTCTTCATGCACGCACTCGGATCGGCGCCGGTACCGCGCAGCGCCATCACCGCCTGATGGTCCGGCTCAAGGAACTGCACAGCGGCTTGTTGCATATCGCTGACGTGCTCGTTCTCGTTCTTCGTTACCCATTCATTGAAGCTGACCGAGTCCGGATCGCCTTTCATCACGACATTGATCTTGGCCGCTTTGCCACAGTCTTGCGGCAGGCCACCGCGCTTGATTGCTCTCGCCGCGATTGCCTCCGGTCCCCACTGCCCATGGTCCGGCGGCATAGGCAGACGAACGTTCGCCGAAATGCTCACATCGAAGTCCCTGAAGCCGCAGTATTCGGGCGGCTTATTGCCGGACGATCCGCTGCCCGAGCCAGCGCCGCTGCCCGAGTGCGGAGCCTGCGTAGCAGCTGTGGGAGCGCTCCTGGGTTCGTATGCCTGAGGGTTTAGCGCACTGTTCAGCGCCCGGGCGAGGGCCTCCTTGCCGAGAACAGGCGCGCCGTTGAGGGTAAGCGTTGTGAGTGCCAGCGAGTCATCGCCACCCATGAACCGCGAAATGGGGTCGTCGGTGGCGGTGACCGTCGCTGCCGGATACAGCAATTTGCGCTGGACCATGGGCTGGCCTGCGCCTTGCTGCACCACGTGCGCTAATTCATGCGCAATCAGTTCGCGCCCCTCGGAGGTGTGCGGACGGTACTGCCCTGCGCCGAAGACGACGTGATTGCCAACCGCGAACGCCTGCGCTCCGATGGCACGTGACGCTGCCGCAGCTTCCGCGCCGGCGTGGATGCGAACGTCATCGAAATCGCGGCCGAACCTGGTCTCCATGAACCGGCGCACTGCGCCATCCAGAGAGGCCGAAGGCGCACGCAAGGCCTCATGGACTTGCGGGGGCGCAGAGGCAGTCCTCCCGCCGGCGGCATTTCGTTGCACACTCGCAGCGGAATCGACTGCTGTAGCTTTCGGGATGCTTTTCGCAGAAACGTGCCCGGCCTGACTTGCTTGCTCGGGGGAACTCATCACCCGGCTGGCAGCGCGGTCGGCCTCGCGCTCGCGCCGATCGTTTGCCGGTACAACTTCCAATTTCGGAGACAACCGCTGCGGTGCGTAGTTCGTGCTCGGTGCCGAGACCGAGATGTTGCCGAAGCTCCAGGAGGGCCGCGCCGCGAGCTGATTAGTCTCGGGCGGGCGTACGCGAGCGGGAGCAAGCGCGGCTTTCGGCGCCTTAGGTGAAGAAGCAGGACCCCACGACGATGAAACTCCGGCGATCGCCCTCCGTCCCCGCATTCTCTACCTCGCGACTTTCGAAACCGGCGGATTGCTTGTTCTTCAGGCCCACCATTGTTGCACACTTGCTGAGTTTTGGAAGCTTTCGGCGAACCATCTGTTAACCGGCAGCGCTCCTGCGGCCACTGCCGATGCCGTGCGCGCTTATCTTATGGTAGAGCGTCCTCTCGCTGGTGTGCAGCAGCTTGGCCACTTCTCTGCGAGTCATGCCGCTTGAGTGCAAGGCCATGTTGAGCAATTCACCTTCGACACGGCGCATCACGTCGGAAAACGGTAACTCTCGCCGTGTCATGGCCAGCCAAATCAGGTTGGCGGCCTGCAAGATCTCATCCTGGCGGCTAGCTTCATTGGGCGGAAGCGACTCCTGCTGCAACCAGTCCTCGCGCGTGAACGCGCTGCCGTCATTCTTCATGAACAGCATTCTCTGCACTGCGTTCTCCAGCTCTCGAACGTTGCCCTCAAAACGGCAAGTCTGCAGGTGCTCTATGAGCTCGGGCTCCAGCGAATCGATACGCTCGTGCAGGCTGGCATGGCGGCGCGCGAATTCCAAAATCAACGCCACGAGGTCCTCATTACGCTCGCGCAGCGGAGGCAGCAAGAGGCGGATTACGTTCAATCGGTGAAATAAGTCCGCCCGGAAGCTCCCCTCAGCTACCAGCGGCTCCAAAGGCTTGTTGGCTGCCGCAATGACGCGAACATGAATCGGCAACTCACAGTCAGAACCCACTGCGCGAATCACACCGCGCTGCAAGACATCGAGCAGCTTCGGCTGCAGTCGCAGCGGCAGATCGTTCACGTCGTCCAGGAAAATCGTGCCGTGATCGGCTGCCTGGAACAGCCCAGCCCGCGACACCGATGCGCCCGAGAACGACCCTTTGCGATGTCCGAAGAGTTCGCTCTCGGCGAGGCTTTCGTTGATGGTGCTGCAATGCACCGTGACGAAAGCGAAACGGCCGCGCTTGGCGTCGAGGCTGTGAATCGCGCGCGCCAGCACCTGCTTCCCCGTCCCGGTCTCTCCCTGCAACAGGATGGTGGTGTCGCTGACCTGCGCCGCCTTATAGGCACACTGCAGGGCTGGAATCATCGGAGTTCCCGTGGTGACAAAGCCGAGGTCGGCGAAAATCTCGCGCAGCTGTTCGATATGCGGCAGCGTCAAACGTACCTCCGACGCGATGCAGATTCACTAGGCCAGATTGCGGGAGCAGGAGACTGACTATGACGCCAGACCTGTGCTGTGTCAAGGGCCACGAGGGGGCAAGCGGGTTGGCGGGAGAACTGGGTCATCTAACTGTCGATCCGGATGGCCCTCGTTGCAATTGCGGAAACGGGATATTGACGCGCGGAGAATCTTTGCAATCGCGGAACAGGGAGACGCGTTGTGCCGAGAGGTGGTTGCTGAAACGGCTCGCTACATTGGAATAGCGATCGGAAACGTGTTGAGCTGTTTTAATCCCGAGATGGTTGTGTTAACAGGAGGGATTATCCAAGCTGGCGAGAGCTTCTTGTCAGCGATTCGAAAAGAAGCCAGCCAGCGTACATACTCTCCGATTTTTGAATTCGCAAAGATAGTCTTTGGACGCTTCGGGGACGCAGCGGGAGTTGCAGGGGCTGCGGGCATCATCTTCCATCCTCCGGCGGGCTCCTTGCAGTAGGGAGTTAGGATCGCCAGGGAATAGAAGAATCCGGAATCTCAAAAGAGCGCGCCTGCTGCGTGCCAATAGAGGCTTCGTTCGGCATTCATCGGGGGCCACGACCTGCTCACCAAGACTCAGCCGCGCGCGGAAGCCCTGCAGGCGCAGGGAGAACGGCGCCTTTTCTCCCGGAGAACTAGGTCCGCCTACCCCAACTGGTGCAAGGCACCCTTCTTACGAAGCCAATCGCGGTAGCAGGCAAGTACCCGGAAATCGCGTAGGAAACAGAACGGTTGATTTGACCTAAAATCACGGATACGTCGGGATAGCAGGACGATGGACCGTATGCCTGAATTGGGGACAAGGAGGTGATATGCTGGCCAATGCAGTCGCAGCGCGCTGCACATCTGATTCTGTGCTACCTGACGTTACTCAAGACGTTCATGAGGCGCCGACCGTACGATAAATGTACGATAGATTCGAAATTCTGGCACTTTTGCCACTTCTGTCACTTATTAGAATCAGTAACTTACAGATAGTGAAAGCCTGCTTTTGGTTCAACTCCCGCCGCCTCCACCAAGTTTTTATTATCAATAACTTACCGGGAAATTAGTAGGTTGAGGCCCGCTGATTTCAATGCCGGAAGGCTTTCCTTCTTACTGCCATGCTGCAGGAACAATCCAGTTAAGTGATGTGCCGGACTTCAGTTTCGGTTTGCGTATTAAAGAAGCGAGGGATATCCGCAGGGTTTCGAACCACACACCCCGCAAGGCGAATACAGAGAAAGTCACACTGACATGGGATCTTCGAGCAGGTGAAGGGTCAATTCTCTGGGAATTTCGACCGCGCGCCCTGCGTCTTTGCTTCGCGAAGCCCAATCCAGCAGCAATTGATACTGGTCTCGTCTGGAGATATTTCCCAGCCACACAGTCTTCTGTTGGGTAGCGATCGCTACGACATTCGGCACGTCGCAAGGTCCAAGGCACCCGCTGATACTCAACTGAACGCGCTTCAGCAGCCCCCGTCTTCTCCACTCCTGTTTCAACCACTCTGCCGGCACCTCGGGGCGCCCCCGTTCGACTTGTCCGCAACAGCAGCCCTGACAGACGAGCACATGGGCAATGACTTTTCGTTTCGTGCTAAGCATCGATGGTCTCTTCTGCTCGCCAAATCGTTCCGATTCGCATTTGTTTTATTAATACTGGTCCCCAGTATATACTAGGACCCAGTATGGCACACACAATTCGAAACAAAGAAAAGCTGTTAAACCGGATTCGGAGGCTGCGCGGCCAAATCGAAGCGGTTGAACGGTTGCTGGAAAACGAGAGCGAATGCACCGACATTCTTCAGCAGATTGCCGCCTGCCGCGGTTCAATCAATGGGCTGATGTCGGAAGTCCTGGAAGGACACATCCGGTTTCATCTGGTCGAACGCGGGCCGAAACGCAAATCACACAAGGGCAACGCCGTGGAAGAAGTGATCACCATCGCCAAGTCCTATTTGAAATAGCGAGGAAACTATGTCAGTAGCAAGGCAAGATCAGCCGATAGCCCCGACCATCGTCAAAACCGCTCCATCCGGTTCACCGCAAGGCCAACCCGGCCCCCATCTTCATGAACATGACCACGAAGCACACGACCACGGCTTCGAATGGCAGGATGCGGTACGAATCGCGTTGGTAGCAGTGGCAGCCGCCCTGGTCTGGTTCCGCGTGTGGGAGCCGTTTGCCCACGTCAGTATCATTGGCATTGCGGGCACGCTGATCGGCATCTATCCCATTCTCAAGGAAGCTTGGGAAAACATAATGGAGCGGCGGATGACCATGGAACTCTCCATGACCATCGCCATCCTGGCGGCGCTTGCGATCGGCCAGTTCTTCACCGCGTTGATCATCGTGCTGTTCGTCCTGGTCGCAGAAGTGCTCGAAGGACTCACGGTCCGGCGCGGACGCACTGCCATCAAAGATCTCTTGGACCTGCTGCCAAGCAAAGTAACAGTTCGAAGAAATGGCAGGACCGAACAGCTTAGTACCGACAGCATCCATCCAGGCGAGATCATCGAGGTTCATCCCGGAGGACGCATACCGGTCGACGGTGAAGTGATCGGCGGCAATTCGTTTGTGGATCAATCCACGATCACGGGAGAATCTCTTCCCGTCGAGAAAGTGCCCGGCACCTCGGTTTATGCCGGAACGGTCAACCAATCAGGAGCACTCGAAATTCGCGTGACGCGGATCGGCCGCGATACAGCCTTTGGTCGCATTTTGAATGCGGTCGAAGAAGCGGAGCGGTCGCGCGCCCCCATTCAGAAAACTGCCGATAGACTCGCCGGTTATCTTGTCTGGTTTGCGCTTGGCTGCGCCCTTCTCACCTTCATCCTCACGCACAATCTCACCTCGACAATCTCGGTCATTATCGTGGCAGGCGCTTGTGGAATCGCAGCCGGCACACCACTCGCGATTCTCGGAGGAATAGGCCGTGCGGCACGAGAAGGCGCAATCATCAAAGGTGGTCTGTACCTGGAGCTGTTGAGTTCGGTGGAAACCGTGGTCTTCGACAAGACCGGCACACTGACGCTTGGCAATCCCGTGGTGACGTCGATCGTCGTTGCGCAAGGTCGCACAGATGAGGAAGTTTTGCAGCTTGCGGCTATTGCCGAGCAAAGGTCCGAACATCCCCTGGGCAAGGCCATCGTCGCCAAGGCAGCGGAAGCCGGGCTAACCATAACCGCTCCGGAAAAGTTCCAATACATCCCCGGTGCAGGTATCTCTTGCTCTCTCGATCACCTTGAAATACTGGCAGGAAGCAGGGCATTCCTTCATCAGAAACAGATTGACCTTATTGGGCATGCCGCGCGTACCGACCATTCGTCGGAGATACTGGTTGCCTGCAACGGCAAATATGTCGGGGCGATCCGGATTGCGGATACACTCCGCCCGGAGGCTCGCGCTGCGATCCACGCGTTGCACTCCATGGGATTGAAAACTGTGCTGCTGACCGGTGACGCCCGAGCGGTTGCCGACGCAATCGCCAAGGAGGTCGGAATCGACGAAATTTATGCCGAAGTTCTGCCCGATGAGAAAAACACAATCATTAAGCAGTTCATCACCGATAGACAGAAGGTTGCCATGGTGGGCGATGGCATTAACGACGCGCCAGCACTCATGCAGGCAACGGTCGGCATAGCGATGGGATCGGGCACTGAAGTCGCACGCGAGAGCGCCAACATTATGTTGATCGGAAACGATCTGCTTCGACTGGTGGACACTGTCAGGATTTCGCGTAGATGCCGTCGCATCATCATGCAGAATTTTGGCGGCACTTTGGCTGTCGATAGCGTTGGCGTTGGACTGGCGGCGTTTGGCTTGCTCAACCCTCTGTTTGCAGCATTCATCCACGTGGTCTCCGAGCTTACCTTCATCTTGAATTCCGCTCGACTTCTGCCGGGAACCCACAAACAAAGAGTCAGCGCCAGCCGGACGGCTTCGGCTGCTCCAGCCGATTGATGGATCATGTGATTTGTGCCAGCCGCGAAAATTCGCTCTACTGATGGATGACTTTCTGAGTGCGGGGTAACGAGGGTCGCGCGTTCCAGTGCATCGTTCCTTCATCTCTTCGAAGTCGTTCCAGCCCTGCCACTCTTCATAATGGCCTGCACACGGGAGGATCTTTCGGCATCCGATACAAATTCTCGTAACCAGGCGCCTATCTCATCGCGAGTGCGCCGAAACAGTTCCGGTTGTTCGGCGGTTGATGCTGCAGCGGGATCGGTGAAACTGTGGTGGATTCTTTGGCCCTCACCGGGAAAGATCGGGCATGATTCCTTAGCGTTGTCACAGACCGTGATCACATAGTCGAAGTACTGGCCAACAAATTCGTCGACTGACTTAGAGCGGTTACCGGAAATGTCGATACCGATCTCCTTGAGCGCCATGACAGCATTTGGATTCAAGCCGACTGGCTTCGTGCCGGCGCTGAACACCTCAAATCGATCTCCCGCCATGTTCTTAAGCAGCCCCTCAGCCATTTGGCTGCGGGCAGAGTTTCCGGTACAGAGTATTAGGACTCGTACTTTAGGTTCCATATCTTCGATCTTCTGTTGCCTCATGAGGAACTAGGACTGATGTCGCCTCCGTCTGCAGCGAAGGCACGAGCCAGCGAAAAACCGCGGTCGCCGCGAATGCCCCGACTAGCTGTGCGGCAATAAAGCCAGGCGCATCCACGGGCCTGATACCAGAAAAAGTATTGGTAGCGGCCCGGGCGAGCGTAACCGCAGGGTTCGCGAACGAGGTAGAAGCTGTAAACCAATAAGCAGCTGTGATGTAAGCACCCACCGCGAACGGCACCGCCGACGAACGAACTCGAGCACAACCCCAGATAACTGACAGCAATCCAAACGTCGCAACGAACTCGCTAAAAAGCTGTGCTCCGCCGCTGCGCACATGCTCGGAAGCAAAGAACAGTGGTTCGTTGAACATGACGTGGGCAGCGGCTACGCCGCAGTAGGCGCCCAGAATTTGCGCTAGCAGATACATTGGTACGTCTCGCCACGGCAAGCCTCGTTGCCACGCGTCTGCGAGCGTAACCGCCGGATTCAAGTGGGCTCCTGAGATTGGGCCAAACGTCAGAATCAGCGCAACCAGTGCCGCTCCGGTGGCGATGGTGTTTGCCAGGAGTGCGATTGCCGTATTGCCTCCGGCTAGCCGCTCACCCATGATCCCGGAACCAACGACGGCGGCCAAAAGGAAAGCAGTGCCCAAGAACTCGGAGGTGACTCTTCGGGCTAGGCTAGTGGTCATTCGTGTCCGATCCGGTCGATTTCCTTCTGAATCGCGAGGCGATCCAGGCTCGTCAAGGGCAAGCACAGAAAGATACTGATACGGCGGTCCAGCATCATGAATGCTTCCCGGAAAGCGCGGCTGACTTCATCTGGTGTGCCCTGAACCGCCGCCGGGTCGGGAATTCCCCAGTGGGCCGTTAATGGCTGCCCAGGCCAAATAGGACACACTTCCTTCGCGGCGTTGTCGCAGACGGTAAATACGAAGTCCAGCTTTGGCGCATCTGGCTTCGAGAACTCCTCCCAGCTCTTGCTACGAAGTCCGTTCGCTGCCAGGTGAGCCGTCTCCAGCTGCCGTAAAGCCTCGGGATGAACAAAGCCAGCAGGATGGCTGCCGGCGCTGTAAGCCACGAAGTTCGGCATTCCTTTGCGTTTCAGTAGCGCTTCGGCCATGATCGAACGGGCGGAGTTGCCCGTACAGAGAAACAGCACATTGTAACGACCTTGCATGGCATCCACCTTGATTTTTCAGTGAAATTACGCTTTTGCCGTTTCGCGAACAGCTGCTCGCTGTGAACGAGGTTTCTGGAGGGCCGAATACGGCCGCCACTCACTGACGGTGCATCCTCCACACATGATCGCTTCCTTAAGCCGGGCGGTGTCCTCTTGTAAGTGTTCCTCGGCTTTGAATGCGCTACGCAAGAACTCAAAAAGCGGTCTGCTAAGCGCCGGGCGTTGATCTGAGAGGCGGTAGTACATGCGATATCCCTCTCGCCGATCAATCACCATTCCGGAGTTCTTCAGGTATGCAAGATGCCGCGAGACCAGAGGCTGAGTTGTCTGTAGCACGTACTGGATGTCGCAGACACACAGTTCACCGTGCAGTAGCAGGTTGAGGATGCGCAGGCGGTTACCGTCTCCCAACGCTTTGAAGTATTGCTCTAATTCCTTCAATTGTTTACCTCGATGGATTCAGGTGCATTCGACGCACACATTTCGAGCAACGCCTTTGCTCCGACCGGCGCTTCCGACTGCCACGGAACCAGGAAGGCTTTGCCAGTAAGAGTTTTGACTTCCTCGATGCAGCGATTCTCTATCTGGGCACGGGACGAGAGAACCGGGTCTTCCGTTCCCGTTGCCAACAGACTCTGATTCACCACCCACCCGAAGGGTGTGATGCGGGCGCGCTCAAGATCTTCCTGAAGGCGAGCGGCCTCATGTACTGGAGTCGCTTCCGGCAGCGTAACGATCAGAATCCTGCTGAACTCTGGGTCCCGCAGTTGCGGCAGCAAGCGCCTCACCGAATCCGGGATGTTACTAAGGTTTCGGGCAACGTCCCGGTGATAGGCTTCGGCAGCGTCCAACAGCAGCAAGGTGTGGCCAGTAGGTGCGGTATCGATCACGACGAAACCGTGGTTCCCTTCATCCACACTTCGGGCAAAAGCGCGGAAGACGGCGATCTCCTCGGTGCACGGCGAGCGTAGGTCCTCTTCCAGAAGGGCTCTCCCCTTTTCGTCGAGGCCGCGTCCGCTCTCGTCCATGACCTCGGCGGTGTAAGCTCGGGTTTCGGCTTCGGGATCGATCCGCGCAACCCGTAGACCTGGCACGGAGTCGCCTACCGACATGGCGATGTGAGCGGCTGGATCGGTCGTGGTGAGCAGGACGTCGTTGCCCAGTTGGGCAAGTTGTACGGCGATGGCGGCAGCGACCGTGGTCTTGCCGACGCCGCCCTTGCCCATGGTCATAATGACGCCCTTGCCTGATGCGCCGAGCTGCGATAGCAACTCCGCAAGGCCGGGCGTGGGTTCGCTTGGATTGGAGACCTGCGCCGCGGAAGATCGATCAACGGGCAACTCTTCACCTAGCTTCCGAACCGCTTCAATGCCTACCAGAGAGTGTGCCGCTAACGGCACAACTGTAGCCTTTAATTGCTTCAGACCAGCAGGCATCTCGGCAATCGCGGTCTTCTGTGTTTGTTCCATAGCAGCGGCGATCGACTCAGCCTGTGACGCAGCGTGGAAAGCTCCGTTCACGATCAGCTGCTGATTTCGGAGCCCTAACGCTTCAAGTTCGCCTCGCGTGCGGTCCGCTTCCGCAAAGGCCGACCGCTCGGGCCGAGAGACGAGGTAAACAGTGGTGGTGTCTGCGTCGCTCAGCGCTTTTCTGGTCCTCTCGTATAGGTGCTTCTGCTTCTGTAGGCCGGCGAGAGGTCCCAGACACGAAGTTCCGCCGACGTTCGTCTCGATGAAGCCGGACCACGCCGCTGGAAGCTGCAAGAGACGAAGCGTGTGTCCCGTCGGCGCGGTGTCGAAGATCACGTAGTCGTAGTCCGCGGTGACTTGCGCGTCGCCAAGGAGCTTCGCGAATTCATCAAACGCCGCAATTTCGACCGTGCAAGCGCCGGAGAGTTGTTCCTCGATGCTGTTCACGGCAGCTTCAGGCAACAGCTCTCGATATGGACCCACAACTCGTTCGCGATACTCTTGCGCGGCCTGCTGGGGATCGACGTTCATGGCAAACAGACCCGGTACGGCCTCGATTGGGGTTGGATGCATACCGAGAGGGGACGCCAGAACTTCGTCCAGATTGGAAGCCGGGTCTGTGCTGATCAGGAGTACGCGTTTGCCTTCGTCCGCTAATCCAATCGCAGTCGCGCAAGCGACAGATGTCTTGCCGACACCGCCCTTGCCCGTAAAGAGCAGGTTGCGCGTAAGAGGCCCAGACAGCTTCATTTCGTGACTCCGGCATTGCCGATGCCCACCAGGTCGCTACTGCGCACTTTGACTTTCGGACCGGGCTCATACGGTATCGCTGTGAACGTTCCGAGTTGTTCGCGCGTGGGATAACTGCCCTCCGACTTTAGCTCTCCGTCAACCAGGATCAGCGGCAGGCACTTCGTGCCTTTTGAGTTGAGCGTCTGCTTGACGAGAGGATTTGCCACAAAATCTGCAACCTGTTGGGCAAGGTTGAAGCGCTCCACCTCAACTCCCTTCGATTTCAGCCATTCTAAGTCAGCCGCGAACCGAGGCAGTACGGGATCGACAGCCGGACCGCACACGCCGGTCGAACAACACATGGCAGGATCAAATACTTGAATCTTCGACATCCACTTCATCTCCCGGAATTGCGCTGTAACAGAAAATTAACATATATATCCGTCTACACGAATAAACATATGTTAGCATGCCTTCCGTGGTTTGGGTCACAGTTTTTGTGATTCGTAGTGCCCGGGCCGCCGCTAAGCGCAAATGTCCAGGCTGACTGTCACCACGTTACGGAAAGCGAACGAATGCTGCTTCGGCGCAGGGCCGTTTCAGGCTGTACTTGTTCTGCTGCCACTATTCCTTGGGATTGCGTCATTGAGTGGCTGCGATTCCAAGCCCGCGCCGACATCAGAGGTTACGAATGAGATCACGATGCTTGAGCCACGAACGCTATCGCCGACAAGCAATCAACGAGGAACTCCGAAAGTTCGGACTCACGCGATGTCGGTGACGGCTGACTGGAGCCTGTGGACATCGTCGGAGCCATCCGAGTATTTCCAGTGGATCAAACAGCAGCTACGAGACGAGTATGCGGTCACTTCGCAAGGGGAGAGGAGTTTAGTCATGACGCGCCAGTTATCCGGAGACGTCTACACGCTACAACTCACTTTCACCCCGAATACACAAGGTAACGACGTTCGCGTTGAATTCGAGGCGACCCCGGACTGATCGTTCTCGAAGCGAAAAGCTGAGGACGACACCATGTTTTTGCAGTTACACACAAACAGATCTTCGAGGGGTGTTTCAGTGAGGCGGCGATTGAAGGTGCACAGCGCGAGACACGCAATTATCGCTCTCGTTATAGGTCTGCTCCCCGCTATCTCTGCGGCCCAGACCCCACTGAGCGGGTCGGGATCGACTTTTGTCGCGCCGATCATGACAAGGTGGGTTACCGAGTATGAAAAAGCACACAGGGATGTACAGATCAGCTATATGCCAAATGGCAGCGCAGCCGGAATGGCGCAGGTTACGAGAGGGTTGGTTGACTTCGGCGCGACGGACGCGCCGCTGACCAACGCGCAGCTGGCGAATGCCGCGACCAAAGTCATTCATGTTCCGGTAATCATTGGGGCCGACGTCCCTGCTTACAACCTCAAATCAGTCAAGACAGAGCTCAAGTTCACCCCTCAACTGCTGGCCGGGATTTTTTTGGGAAGAATCACAAAATGGAGCGACTCTGCTGTTGCGGCGGCCAATCCGGGTATCTCTCTTCCGGAGGAACTCATCACGGTCGTACATCGCTCCGATGGCAGCGGTACGACCTACGTTTGGACCGAGTATTTGTCCAAGGTGAGCCCTGAATGGAAGCAAAAGATCGGCCAGGGAACAAGCGTTAAGTGGCCGGTGGGGGTTGAGGGCAAGGGCAATGAGGGAGTTTCCGCAGCCATTCGGCAAACGGACGGATCAATCGGCTATCTCGAACTTGCCTACGCCATTCGGGACAAGGTTGCATATGGCAGTGTGCAAAATGCCAGCGACGAGTTTGTCAAGGCAAGCGTGAAAAGTACTTCCGCGGCAGCAGCTTCTGCGAAGATGACCGACGATCTGCGGGTTTCCATTTCGAACGCGCCTGGAGTAGACAGCTATCCAATCGCGAGCTTTTCTTGGGTACTGGTGCCCACGACTCTTCACGGGACCGGAAAAGGCAAAGCGTTGGCTGACTTCCTTACGTGGGTTGTTGGCGAGGGACAGAGATTTGCGGCAGGTCTTTTTTACGCCCCTCTGCCAGATGCTGTGGCCCAGCAAGCGCGGCAAGCTATAAACCAAACCAGGTAATCGCGTCTGAATGAATTGCTCATTCGAACCAAGGAGCCTCGCCATGTACAGACATCGTCCGTTGTTCACTGCTGCGTTGCTTTTCGCCGCCATTTTGGCGTTGCTGGTGGCTGTTGGCTGCGACTTTTCCGAGGAGGGCCGCGCCAAAGAAGCTCCGATCACCGGCAGCAACACGACGACTATAGGAGCGGGAGGTAGCACATTCATTGCGCCTCTGATGACGCGATGGGTAAGCAGCTACGAGCAGGCACATCCGGTGCGTGTGAACTATCGCCCGATCGGCAGTGGAGCAGGCATCGAGGAAATGAAGAAAGGCTTCCTTGAGTTCGGGGTCAGTGATGCCCCTTTGAGCGATGACCAAGTCAGACAAATCGCACCCATGATTCAGGTTCCAGCCAGCGCCGGGCCAGTGTGCATCATCTACAACCTGCCTAGTTTGAGCGCACCCCTCAGACTCAGCGCCCGGACTTTGGCGGGGATTTATCAAGGGAACATTATTAGCTGGCAAGATCCTGCTATCGCGAGAGATAACCCACGGGCGAAGTTGCCGCACGCCGCCGTCATTGTGGTTCACCGTTCGGACGGCAGCGGGACAACCAGCATCTTTACCCACTATCTCAGCAGTGTTGATAAGAATTGGTCCTCGAATCCTGGAGCCGGGCTGACGGTGAAGTGGCCGGTTGGGATAGGCGCCAATGGTAGTAAGGGGGTGATTGAGATGGTCAAACAGGCTCCCGGAGCGATTGGCTATCTCGAACTCAGCTATGCCAAGAAGGATGGTTTGCCGACTGCCTCGATCCAGAACCAGGCAGGTCATTTCGTAGATCCGACTCCAGCATCGGCTGCTGCGGCTATCAGCGCTTTCAGTCAGGCGCTGGCCAGCGACGTACGCAGTCCCATTGTGAATCCTCCCGCGTCTGCCGAGGACGCCTATCCGATCGCGGGCCTGACCTTCGTTCTGATACGTAAAGACAGCACCAATGCCGTGGACCAACAGGCGGTGAAGGACTTCATCGCATATGCAATCTCAACCGGCCAGGACTCGGCGGAAGAGCTCTCGTATGCGAAGCTGCCAGAGCCGGTGCAAAAGCAGGGTCAAGAATTGCTGAGCCAGTTAACTGCGAACGGGCGGCCGCTCAAGTAAGAATTTGGCCGCACGGGGTGCCACTTGAAATTCCTTATTATTGGCGGGAGCGATGCGGGAATTAGCGCCGCTCTGAGGGCACGCGAACTCGACAGCAGCGCCTTGATAACTGTTGTTCTCGCCGACGGCTAAACACGTCGATGCAGACCAACATCCCCGCTATTTATGCAGCCGGGGATTGTGTCGAGACGTGGCACCGAGTCTTGCAGCAATACAAATACCTGCCGCTCGGCACGACATCACACAAGCAGGGACGAGTGGCTGGAGAGAATGCGGTTGGAGGCAACAGGTACTTCGCGGGTTGTGTCGGCACTCAGGTGGTCAAAGTTTTCAAGCTGGCCGCAGCCCGCACCGGACTCCTCGACATGAGGCCAAAGCAGCAGGGTTCAATCCGCTTACGGTCGAGACCGTCGCTTGGGACCACAAAGCCTACTACCCTGGTGCACACGAGCTGAGAATTCGAGTCACCGGCGACACAGACACCGGAAAGCTGTTGGGAGCACAGATCGTCGGACACTGGCGCTCCGAGGTGGCCAAGCGCATCGACATATTCGCTGCTGGGCTTTTTCATGGAATGTCGATGGAAGATTTCAGCGATCTCGATCTCAGCTATACGCCTCCACTGAGCAGCCCATGGGATCCAGCCCAGTTGGGCGCGCAGGAGTGGTGCCGCAAACGCCGTCTCTGCGGCTAGGCCTGAATCAGGACTTTGCACCCACCTTATTCGGCTCCGGACAGCAGCGCCCAACTATTTTCTATGGTGTACTGCAGGTCTCTCGGCTCATGGCAGCCGTTGCCAGCCAGGTCGTGATCTCGGAGGCGCTGGGAATCCGACCCGCCGACTTTATTTCGCCGTTAATAACCAGGGCAGGCGTGGCCAGGATCTTGTAGGCCATGATGTCCTTGATGTCTTCTACTTTGGTAATTGTGGCCGGCGACCCAAAATGAGCAACTGCCTTTTGAGCTTCCGCATAGAGACGCTTGCAATTACCGCAGCCCGGTCCGAGAACTTTGATTTCGATGTCCACTTGATTCTCCTTTAGTAATTACGCAACAAGGAAAAACTGAGTTCCCCGTGCTTGTGCTACATGATTAGGTTGAACAGATAACCGACAATAAGAATTCCCACGGCAACCACCCCGACAAAAGCTGCAATGAGTTGGGGGCGAAGTACCTTGCGAAGGATGATCGTCTCCGGTAATGACAGGCCGATCACCGACATCATGAAGGCCAGCACCGTACCGAGCGCGGCTCCCTTGCCGAGCAATGCCTGGACCACGGGGATAATTCCGGCTGCGTTGGAGTACATCGGCACACCGATCAGCACCGCGAGCGGCACCGACCACCACGCGCTTTTGCCCATAATGGAGGCCATAAAGTTTTCAGGCACGTAGCCGTGAATCCAGGCTCCGACTGCGATACCTGCCATGGCATACGGCCACACCTTGCCTACGATTTCGCGCACCGCAACCTGCCCCTGCCGAAGTCGCGCCTTCCAACTTACGGCCTCCTCCGGAACCTCGCCGCTTCCTCCTCCCATTCCGTATACCCACTGCTCGACGTACTTCTCCATTCGCAGCCGACCAATGGTCCAGCCCGCAACGATGGCGATCAGCAGTCCCGTGCCTGCATAAATGGCGGCTATGCGCCATCCGAACAAGCCGAAGAGCAGGACCAGCGCAACTTCATTGACCATCGGAGCGGAGACCAGGAAAGAAAAGGTAACTCCTAATGGAATACCCGTGGTGACGAAACCGATGAACAAGGGAACCGCTGAACAGGAACAGAAAGGAGTCACAACCCCGAGCAAGGCGGCCAGCACGTTTCCCGAAGTCTCGTGCCGGCCCGCGAGAATGCGACGCGTACGTTCTGGAGTAAAGAAGGAACGCACGATACCCACACCGTAGACGACCAGCGTGAGCAGCATGAGGACCTTCGGAACCTCGAATGTAAAGAACTGAACGGCGGACCCGAGGCGCGTCTGAGCGTTTAGGTGCAAGAGGCCAGATGTGAACCAATCTGCCAAGGTACTTAATCTGGAATACAGAAACACCCATGCCGCGACTCCAATTAGAGGGAGGGCCCAGATAGGTTTAGCTGCCCTGGCAACATCGCTTCGCTCGACATCAACAGAGCACACCAGGGGCGTCGCATCGGACGATTTCATAGATACATCACCCGTGACCCATTTCGCTGCGAGGACACGAGACCGGCAAACCTTAACCGCGTCAAATGGCGGGACACCGTTGGTTCATTTAGCCCCAAAACCGCTTGCAACTTGCAGACGCAAAACTCACCCTGTTCGAGCAGGTTCAGAATCCGGAGGCGTGTCGGTTCGGCTACCGCCTCAAGCAATTGAGCGAGATACGCGGCCGAATCAGAATGTTTGTGTATTCGCATAAGCGTATGTACATATAATATTCCGCCTGTGGGCTTATGCTGTGACTGGCGTCACGTGGGAGGGTGATTCGAATTCCGAAACGGGGCATTACGCGGAGACACGGCTCCGAGGTTGGGCCGATGTCTGTACTGCCTGGCGGCGGAATCGCGCGCAAGACATCAAGACACAAGGATAGATCGATGGAAAGATGGATCGATGGGGGGTTCCGTCATCACAAGGTTCTTATGAGCCAGCGATCTGATCCGGAAGGACTCCTAGAAGATCACTGGCTCAGCAAAACGCCTCAATCTGATACCCGCTTTGTCATGACTGGGTCACTGGTGCGCAGCATTGCGGTCCACAGCACGCTTGCTGCGGTTTGGTTGCCCTGACGAACGCACTCATGAACTTGCCATCGACTTGCGGCGCGATCGCGTCCACATCAATGCCCTCGCTGGTGAGGAAGGCACGCGCATCTTCCACCTTGTAAATTCGAGTGGGTTCGATCTCGATCGACTCGAAACCGGCTTCCGCCAGCTTGGATTCGTACTCCTTGTCCTGCAAAGCGCCTGCAATGCAGCCTACCCACAGCAGCACACTGTCACGTACTTCGGCGGGGACGTCACCGCGCAGCACGACATCGGAGACGGCGAACCTGCCGCCGGGCTTTAGCACCCGGAAGGCTTCGCGCAGCACCTTACTCTTATCGGCAGACAGGTTGATGACGCAGTTCGAGATGATCACGTCCACGGAGTTATCGGGTAGTGGGATATTTTCGATTTCTCCTTTGAGAAACTCGACGTTCGCAACTCCGGCCTTGCGCTGATTCTCTCGCGCCAAGGCCAACATCTCGTCGGTCATGTCCAGCCCGTACGCCTTGCCAGTCGGCCCAACCCGCTTTGCGGACAACAGCACATCGATGCCGCCCCCGGAGCCTAGATCCAGTACCGTTTCGCCTTCCCTAAGCTGGGCCAGCAGGGTGGGATTGCCACAGCCTAGAGAAGCGCGCACTGCTTCTTCCGGTATCTGGCCGGTTTGAATGCTGTCGTAGAGGTTGCTGGTGATCGGGTCGCAACATCCCTCCGAGAGGACAGTGCTCGCGCAGCAGGAAGAGCCCGCACTGACGCGCTGAGCGGCCTGTCCATATTTCTCTTTCACCACTTCCTTGATATTCTCCGTGCTCATCAGAGTCTCCTATTTAATGATCGTGACAATGTGTTCAGGTTTGATTACCTTGTTGCGCCCGCAGCACTCGGCATAGAGAAATCCGAGCAACTCCTGCAGCCCTTCCGTATTGGCCGAATACCAAAGGAACGTACCTTCGCGTCGCACGTTCACCAGATCCTCATGCTTCAGCTTCTCCAAGTGGTGCGAAAGTGTCGAGCTGGGAATGTTTAACTCACTCCCGATATCACCGACGATCATGCCCTCGGGATGGGCAGACAGCAGCAGGCGCATAATACGCAACCGTGGTTCCGTTCCCAGCGCAGCGAGCATGTCAGCAAACCTTGTGATCGTTTCGGGATCGGTCTTTCGCATGGTCACTCCGTTCCCCCGAAGAACAAGTCTTCCCCATTGCGGACCTCGCAATACATGCAACCGTCAGGGAGCTCTTCCGCGAGTTTGTCGAGGACGTCGGCAGGAAGCAATTCATCCTTATCCAGGAAATCGTCGCTCCTTCATCACGGACCTCGTTTTCTATAATTCTACAATCATCGAAATATAAGATACAAGTGCCTCCTGCATGGGATTCAGAAATTAGTTCTAGGAGGCGTCGGCTAACTTGGAGAGACGCCTGTTTCGAAGCCCGCTATAGCTACTGGACAGCAAGACGGTATTCGGTGCAGTTGAAACCCGGCTGACGCACCGCGAGACGATACTATCCGGGATCGAATCTGATCAGGTCAAGGTCGATGCGGATTAGCAGTATCGTCAAACACGTTTGTTCCCCTCTCGGTGAATACCGCAATCTCTTCAATGGTTAGTCCCTGGTAGCGTTCGGTTTGCTTAAGAATCACATGTCGTGTCGATCGATGGAGCACGAGCACCGGTGCTGTTTGAAGTTCTGGCGCCTCTGACAGCGGAGATACGTGTCGAAGATCCAAGACCTCAGTGCCTGTTGCGAAGAGGAGATCAGGCTGGTACGCCTGGGTTGCAGCCAGCGCCGCCGTTCTGATCGTTGTGGTCATTGAGGGGTGGCTTGTGGGATACCGGCGCCTATTCGGTGGTCCATTGGTGAGGCGAAAACGGGTACGGTTCCCTTGGCCGAAGTGTCATGTCGTTTACCATTCCCAGGCCTATGTTCCAGGGGATCGAGGAACAGGTCGATAGCAGCTTCTTGCGGCGAAATACCTGGCAGTCATTGCTTCAGTACTCGTGAGAGCCCATCGACGGGAATCAGTAAGGCACAAACGTCAGCCAGAGCAGGCCGATGGTCAGGGTAAGCAGCGTGACCGGCACACCAATCTTCATGTATTGCAGGAACCCGATGTGAGTTTCTTTGCGCGCTTTTTCCACCACGATGATGTTGGCGACCGATCCGGTGATGGTGAGATTGCCGGCCAGCGTACTGCTCATGGCCAGCATCAGCCAGGCGGCGTGCGGATCGTGAAACCGCGGGATCAGGCCCTTTAACAGCATCACGGCAGGAACATTACTCACGATGTTCGACAGCAGCGTGACCACGGCCGCGAAAATCACATGGTTCCGCAGATTCAGCCGTTCTGCCACTCCCAGCAGTTGCTGGGTGATCCCGGCCTGTTCCGCGCCGCCGAGGATGAGAAACAATCCCAGAAACAGCATCAGCAGCGACCAGTCCACATCTTCATAGATCGCTTTTGGCGGATGATGTCGCTGCATCAGTAACAGCGCTCCGCCGGCGGCGGCGACCAGTGGGGGCGAAAATCCCAGAAGAAATCCCGCCAGTACGGCAAGGGTCACCGCGACCGGCCACGCCGGGTGCATTTCCGGATCGTGGGTTGTTGTGGATGCGTCATGCTTAGTCGCGGGCGGTGGCGTTGCCGGCGATGGCACGCTCTCCGCGCCGTTACGCAGATGGATCCAGTGCAGCAGCGCCCAATCGACGAACAAACCAAGTAACGCCACCGGCCCCAGATGGCCGAGGAAGTCGCGATAGGAAATTCCAGAGATCGATCCGATCAAAATATTCTGCGGATTACCGGTGATGGTAGCGGTGCTGCCGATGTTCGAGGCTGTCGCCAGCGCCAGCAGATAGGGAAGCGGACGCAAGCCCATGCGCTTGCACAGCCCCAGGATCAGCGGAGCCATGACCAGGCAAACGATGTCGTTGACCAGGAAGGCCGACAGAATTCCGCTGACGAAGATCACCCCTGGCAGCAGTTGCTGCGCGCTCAAGTGCTCGATGGCCAGCCCGGTGATCCACTCGAAAAATCCGGAGAGATGCAGGGTGGCGACGATCAACATCATCGAGAACAGGAGGACCAGGGTGGGGAAGTCGACGCTTGCGATGGCCTGTCTGGGCGCCAGCACGCCGAAGACAAACATGAGCACAGCGCCAATCACCGCCATCGCGGGCCGGTCGATTTTTGTGCCCGGTAGCCGGCCAATGGCGAAGACCAGATAACTTGCCAGAAAAATGATCCAGGCGACGACGATGTGCCAGTGGGAGAGTGCGTGGCCGATCTGTGAACTCATCGTAGTCGCTTTCTCAGGGGCTCAGCTGATTTCCGGGGATAGCGATCCCGCATTGCCGATAGGTGCGCCGAAGGTTGGAAGCAGAAAAACGGCAGCGGTTTGCATTGACAATTTTGCAAGCAACCATCACTCTCATCCCCAGCCATTTTCGGATGGGAGGCTAGCGTGACTCGTTGCACATCGTTGCTCACCATTGCACTGTTGTTTTTTTCGACGAGCGCCCTCGCCCATGCTCTACAGACAACGCCCGCAACTTCGTCGAAAACCTCGTCCTCAACCATCACGGTAACCGAGCAAGACAACGGCAAAGATATCGATCTTACAACTGCCGGTACCCTGGTCGTGAAACTGAAGAGCAATCCGTCGACTGGGTATGCCTGGACGGTGAGTGGCGATCCGTCGCCCTTGCGGCTGGAGAAGACAACGTATGTGAAGAATTCGCAATCGGCAAAAGCGGTGGGGGCACCCGGAATGCAGGTTCTGCGATTCGGCGTAAGTTCCTCGGGGATGGCAACGCTCACCGTGATCTATCGCCGGTCCTGGGAATACAACGTGGCGCCGGCCAAGACCTTCAGCGTGAGGGTAAATGTGCGTTAAGCGAGAGTGGGCTATTCGGAGGAGTAGCCAAGGGTTTGTGTCTCGAGTCAGGGGTCGGTTGCAAATTCGGGCGCACGCTTTGTCGACGGGGGAACCGCAGATCCCTCCGCTTCGCTTCGCTCCGGTCGGGATGACACATAATAATGCAAGGAATCGCTGACTCAGCACACTACAAGGCATGTGGTGGGTTGTGGAATTCAGAATTAAGTCTCAGACGGGGCGAGGCTACGGACTGCCAGGGGCTTGATCCCGACTTTTTGTGCTTGATCTTCGCCTGACGTTCCGCACTATCGGGACATGACTGCCGCGCCCTGACGCAGGTTGGCCAGGCGTTGGCAAGCTTTCTCCAGATCAGCATCCGTCTTGGCAAAGCAGAAACGCAGGAGTTTGTCTCCCCGTCCTTCCTGGAAGAACGCTTGTCCCGGAACGCACGCCACACCCGTGAGGCGCAGCAGGTGCATAGCCTTTTCGATGCTGTCGTGGCCGGGGACATTCGAGGCATCGGCAAGCACGTAGTATGAGCCGGCGGGGACGCTTGGCTCCAATCCAGCGGCACGCAAGGCATCGCAAATCATCTCGCGCTTGTGTTGATAGTCGTGGATCAGGCCGGAGTAGAACGAATCGGGTAGTTGCTCCAGACCGGCAGCGACTCCATGTTGAAACGCCGAAGGCGCGCACACATAAGTGAGATCGTGAAAATAGCTGATGGCCGGAATCCAGCGCGGCGAGGCGTATAGAAATCCCACGCGCCATCCGGTGATGCTGAAGGTTTTGGAGAAGCCGGAAATGGTAATGGTGCGCTCGGCTGCTCCCGGCAGAGTTGCCGGACTGATGTGCCGCCGCCCGTCGTAGACAAAATGCTCGTAGATCTCGTCGGTGAAGAGGAATAAATTGTGTTGGCAGGCAAGGCCGACGATCTGCTGAAGATCATCGCGAGAGAAAACCTTGCCGGAAGGATTCGCCGGCGTATTGACGACGATGCCGCGCGTCTTCGGCGTAATCGCGGCGGCGATTCGGTCAGCTATGAGCTCGTAGTCGGGCGGATCGAGCGAGACCAGCACCGGGCGGCAATGCTGTCCGACCAGCGTGGCGTAGTGATAGCCATAATAAGGTTCGAACAGAATGACTTCGTCACCGGGATTGAGCAGAGCGCGGCAGGCAGCATCGAATCCGCCGGTAGCGCCGGAGGTGACCAGGATCTCGGAATCGGGATCGGCGAGGATGCCGTTCTGGCGCTCCAGCTTTTTTGCGATGGCATTGCGCAGGCGAGCGATGCCATCCAGCCGGGTGTATTGATTGAAGCCGGCTTCGATGGCGGCTTCCGCTGCGTGGCGGACTACGTCGGGAACCTCGGTGTCGCAGACTCCTTGCGCCAGGTTGATGCCGCCAACTTTTTCGCACTCCACCGACATGGTGCGGATGGTCGATTGCACAATACGGCCGGCGATGTCGCTTAGTCCCAACATTAGGGTTGATCCTCTCTGTATGACCGCGCTTCGATTTCGGAAACCAGCGGATCGGCGGAAGGTTTAGTGTGCCACAGAGCGCGCCGGTAAAGCTCTCGATTCTTGCGCCGATCTCATAAATTGCCGCGCAGGTTTTGTGTCAGAGCACGTCTTAAGTGTCTGCCTGAGAACCTCTGTCGTCCCTACAGGACTAGAATCAATTTCCCACCTGACCCAGGACTGCGCCTGCGGCTTCGTCCTGGGCTGAACTCAGTCGTCCTTACGGACGGGATTCTCGGCCGATATATTCCACTCGCAAATCCAAGATTTAATTCTCACGCAGACACTAAAAGTCGTGCCCTGATACAAAGCCAAATCATTCATGAGGTGGCTGGTTTTAATTCTTTCGCTTTCCTTCAGAATGCCGAGCCGAAGATCCGGCCAGGAGCATCTCTGGCAGAGAGTGGTTCCGGCAAAATCGGGTTTACGTGATTGTTTGAAGACAGCCGCGGTGAGCGAGACCGGGGAAACCCTGATAGGCGCGGCGGGGTTGCAGCCGCAAACCCCGCGAAATTGACCATTTAGGGACGATTTCCGGGGCTTCCCTGCAATGTTCGGATATCACAAATGGGTGTGACTTTGGTCGTTGCCTGGAGCGCCAGAAGAGTTAGAATAGAAATTGGAATTGAAAATGATTTTCAACTTCATATTCGGCCGCCGCAGGAAACAGCGCCCCGACGCTTCCGCCGCGCTGGCCGATCTGCGGGTGGGAGAAACCGCAATTCTCTCCGAACTGGAATTGGCGGCCCCGGTGGCCGAACATCTGATGAACCTGGGTTTCGTGCCCGGTCTGGAAGTGCAAGTCCTGCGCAGCGGTCCCGGCGGCGATCCCCGCGTGTATCGCGTGGACGGAACCGAAGTCGCCATGCGCCGCGATCTCTCCCGGCACATCCTGGTCGAAATGGTTGGGGCTCCCGCCTTTGGAGACTAATGCATGGGCGCATCGACGGTGAGCTGTCATGCGGTCGCCCGGCCTCGGGATGCATCGCTCGGCACCTCGTATCGCACCATCGCAGTTATCGGCCCACCCAATTCCGGCAAGACCACGCTGTTCAATCGTCTCACCAAGCTGCGTCAGAAGGTCGGAAATTTCCCCGGCGTAACCGTCGAACATCATACCGGCTATGTGCGTGATGCGAACGGCAACGAGGTCGCGCTTATCGATCTGCCGGGAGTTTACAGTCTCACTCCCAAATCCGAGGACGAGAAGGTCGCGGTCGATGTCCTGACCGGGAAGATGCCGGGCACACCGCGTCCCGATGCCGTCATCCTGGTGCTGAACTCCACCAACCTGCACAGCCATCTGGTGCTGGCGGCGCGCGTGATCGCGCTTGGCATTCCCACGCTGGTGCTGTTGAACATGGCCGACGAGTTACGCAAGCAAGGTGGCCAGGTCGATGTGCTGTCGCTGGCTCGGGAACTGGGAACGCCGGTTGCCCTGGTCAGCGCCACTACCGGTGAAGGCATTGTCGCGGTACAGAATTTCCTGTCCTCGGCGACTGTTGGGCCGGAGCCGCTGGAGCTTCCAGTTGTCGGCAGCACGCGCGGTTATCGCGAGTGGGCCGTGCGCGTGGGAACGAATGCGAATTATCGCCGGCCCGCCGCTCCCATCTGGACGCAACGGCTGGACGCGATCTTCCTGCACCGTATCTGGGGGCCAATCATTTTTGCCGTGGTGGTGATGGGCGTCTTTCAGACGATCTTCGCCGTCGGCCAACCGCTGTCGAATCTGTTGCAGAAATTCCTCGACGTGACCGGAGCGCAACTGGGCCAACATCTGCCGGCGGGCATGTTCCAGTCGCTGCTGGTGAACGGTGTCTGGAAGGGAACGGGATCGGTGCTGGTTTTTCTGCCCCAGATCCTATTACTCTTCCTGGTGATTGGCATTCTGGAGGACTCGGGATATTTGTCGCGCGCGGCGGTGATTGCCGACAAGACCATGTCGCGCGTGGGGCTGAACGGCAAGAGTTTTATTCCGTTGCTGTCGGCTTACGCCTGCGCGGTGCCGGCCATCATGGCCACCCGCACCATCGAGAGCAAGCGCGACCGCATGGCCACCATCCTGATCGCTCCGTTTATGACGTGCTCGGCGCGCCTGCCGGTCTACACCATGGTGATCGCGGCGTTCCTGCCGAACCGCCCGCTGCTGGGCGTGTTTCTCGGGACCAGAGCTCTGGCGATGCTGGGGTTGTATGTGCTCGGATTTCTGATGGCGATAGCGACGGCGCGCTTGCTGAAATCCACGGTTCTGAGAAGCAAAGATACGCCATTCATCCTGGAAATGCCGCCTTACCGCTGGCCCACGCTCGCTTCGTTGGGATTGCGGCTGGTGGATCGCGGCAAGGCTTTTCTGTATCGCGCCGGAACCGTCATCATGCTGGTTTCGCTACTGCTGTGGGGAGCCACCAATTTCCCCATGCATCATGGCCAGCCGCCGGCGGTGCAAGACAGCGTGGTCGCGAGCTTAGGACACGCCATCGAACCGGTCATTCGTCCCCTGGGCTTTGACTGGAAGATCGGTGTCGGGTTGATCACGTCAATGGCCGCGCGCGAGGTGATCATTTCCACGCTGGGTACACTGCATGGCGTCGATCCCCAAAGTCATGCTGTCGATCTGCAAGCGGCGCTGCGAAACGAACTCACTCCAGCTGGCGCGGTGGCTCTGCTGGTCTTCTTCGCTTTCGCCATGCAATGCATGTCGACCATTGCGGTGGTGCGTCGCGAAACCAATGGCTGGAAGTGGCCGATCCTGCAATTCTCCTACATGACCGTAGTGGCCTACGTGGCCGCCTTCGCTGCGTATAACATCGTTGGATATTTGGGGCGATAAGCAATTTCCCGGTCTGGCCGGTCGGAGTAAAATCGTGCCATCGGGGATTCGGTATGGCAACTGTACAGATCTCGTTGGACGAGTACCTGCGAAGCAGTTATCACCCAGACTGCGATTATGTTGATGGCGAGGTGCAGGAGCGCAACTTGGGGGAATTCGACCACGCAGCGGTGCAGATGTTTCTGGGCAATTGGTTTTTTCAGCATCGCGAGGATTGGCAGCTACACGTTTTGCCCGAAATGCGAATCAGGGTTTCAGCCACTCGGGTGAGGATTGCGGATATCTGTCTGATGGCCCGAAGCCAGGTAGTAGAACAGGTTCCCACCAAACCACCATTGGCCGTTATCGAAATCCTTTCTCCAGAAGATCGCATTTCGCGTTATGCCCAACGGCTGGCCGACTACCGTCAGATGGGTATTCCTAATGTATGGGTCATCGATCCGGCCAATCGAATCGGTTATGACTGCAGCACAGCAGCTTGGCTGCCGGTCGAGGAGTTTCGTGTGGAGGGGACGGCAATTTTCGCGCGCCTCAGCGATCTGTGGAGTGAATTGGAAGCGAATCGTTAAGGAAGCTCTGATCAAGTGAAAGCGAGGTCCCGCAGCGGCTAAAGCCGGATGATTCCGGGTACTTGACGGACGGCCTGAAGGCCGTCCCCTTCAAAGCGAGACTTACCTTCAAGCGAGATTTACCTTCAAACGAGACTTACCTTCAAAGCGGGACTTAATCAGAGTTTCCCTACAGCCAAGATAACCTGCAACTAGCGAACCAGTTCCTTCACCAGTTTCGGCAACACTTCGCCCGCTTTGCCCAGCAACACCTCATCGAAGAAAGCACGGTTAGCCGGCTCTTCCGGGCCTATATAAATCGCTCGGGCGCGATTGATTCGCGCCATGCGAACAAAACTTGCTGCTGGCTCGACCACTCCCGAGGTCCCGACCGTAAGCAACACGGTGCAGATTCGGAGCTGCTCGAAGATGCGATCCATGGAAAACGGAACCTCTCCAAACCAACAGATGTGTGGCCGCAGCAGCGATCCGCATTCCGGACAGGTGGGTATTTCGGCCCGCGAATTGTAAACGCGGTCGTCTTCAAAGGGTTTGGCGCGGCAGCTGGGGCGCGAGCAGCGAGTCTGCATCAGTCGCCCGTGCATATGCACAATGCGTTGCGAGCCCGCCTGTTCGTGCAGCGAGTCGACGTTCTGGGTACACAAAAAGAAGCGCTCGTCCAGATGGCGTTCCAGTTCGGCCAGCGCGAAATGAGCCGGATTGGCGACCACGGTGGCGTGCCGCTTGCGCCGCTCCGAGTAGAACTGCCACACCATTTCCGGATTCGAGCGAAAGGCTTCCGGAGTAGCCACATCCTGCACGTGGTGCCCGCGCCAAAGTCCATCGGCGCCGCGGAACGTGGGCAGTCCGCTCTCGGCACTGATGCCGGCGCCGGTCAGCACAAATACGCGATCCTGCGCCGACAACGGCTTAGTCATCGAATCGGCTGCACGCGACCCGCTCACGGCTCTCCTCTTCAGTACTCCGACACTATATACTGAATGGTTCGGTCGCCAACGCTGCCGCAGCAAGGCACGTTGGCCGCATCCGTCCGGTCGGTAGGGAATCTATAACTACTAGAGTTGTATAGCTAAGGCCTGGCGTCGCCGAAGAAACGGCAGCCACGGCCGGGGAGCCACTTATCCTTGTCCACTGTAATGATGAACGTTGACAGCGAGAAGCTGGAACGGGTCATGGACGCGTTCCGCCGCTGGGGTTATCTGCAAGCCAATCTTGATCCACTGGGGCATTTCGCTCCCCTGCCTCATCCCGAGCTGGACACGTCTGGCGAGGCGGCCGATGCTGCCCGGCGCATGTACAGCGGCAGCATCGGGGTGGAGTTCATGCATATCCCCGATCCGGAGCGCCGGCAGTGGATTCAGGAGCGGATGGAGGCCGAGCAGCAGGAGCCGGTTGACCGGACTCGCATCCTGGACGAACTGGTGCGCGCCGATGTATTCGAGCAGACCATTCACTCGCGCTACATCGGAACCAAGCGCTACTCGCTGGAAGGGAACACCGCGTTAATTCCGCTGCTGGATGAGATTCTTAATTCCGCTTCGGAAAAGGGCGCGGAGCAGGCAGTGATGGCGATGAGCCATCGCGGGCGCCTGAACGTCATCATCAACATTGTGAGCCGGCCGGCGGCGGAGATTTTTGCCGGCTTTGAAGATGTCGATCCCCGCAGCGTGCTGGGCGGCGGCGACGTCAAATACCACATTGGCGCAACCGGGGTTTACACCGGAACCAGCGGCAAGCCAGTACGCATCCACCTGGTCTCCAATCCCAGCCATCTGGAAGCAGTAGATCCGGTAGCGCTAGGCCGCGCGCGCGCCAAACAAACGCGGCTGGGACGCGATGGAAAATCGAAGGTCCTCCCCGTGCTGATGCATGGCGACGCTGCTTTTGCCGGGCAGGGGATTACCGCCGAGACCTTGAACCTGGCCAATCTGCGCGGCTACACCGTCGGCGGCACGATACACATCATCGTCAACAACCTCATCGGCTTCACCACCAATCCCAGCGATGCGTATTCCAGTCGTTTCTCCTCCGACCTGGCCAAGCGGCTGCCGATTCCGATTTTCCACGTCAATGGAGAAGATGCGGATGCGGTGGTGCGCGCCGGCCGCATGGCTCTCGAATATCGCTACGAATTTGGCACCGATGTCGTGGTCGATCTCATTGGCTTCCGCCGGCATGGACATTCCGAAGTCGACGATCCCACCATCACCCAGCCGATTCTGTATCGCAAGATTAAAGACCATCCTGTGCTCTACCAGATCTACGCCAAGAATGTAGGCCTTGATTCGCGACCGTACGTCGAGAAGTTCCAGGCCGAGCTCGATGCCGCGGAAAAGGCTGGCAAGAGCATGGTCAAGAAACCGCCGATGCGGCAGCTGCCCACCTATTGGGCGCCCTATCACGGTGGTTCGTATTGGCCTGATTTCGAAGTCGACACCGGACTGCCAGCTGCGCGGCTACAGGAAATCACCGACGGTCTGGTGAAGTATCCCGAAGATTTTCATATTCATCCCAAGGTGCAGAAGCTGCTGGAGCAGCGCCGCGAGATGGGCTATGGCAAACGTCCTCTGGATTTCGGCATGGCTGAGGCTCTTGCCCTGGGATCGCTTGCGTTGGAAGGTGTACCGATTCGCTTCAGCGGACAAGACACGCGGCGGGGCACCTTCAATCAGAGGCACTCCGTGCTGATCGACATCATCGACGAGAAAGAATATGTGCCGCTGTGCCACCTGGCTCCGGGGCAGGCCAGAGTTGAGATCTACAACTCCGAGTTATCCGAAGCCGCGGTGATGGGTTTCGAGTACGGTTTCACCCGCGACTATCCGGAAGCGCTGGTGGCCTGGGAAGCTCAGTTTGGCGACTTCGCCAACGGCGCGCAGATTATCATCGATCAATTTATCGTTGCCGGCGAAGACAAGTGGGATCTGCTGAGCGGACTGGTGCTGCTGTTGCCGCACGGTCACGAAGGCCAGGGACCGGAACATTCCAGCGGACGCATCGAGCGCTATCTGCAACTGTGCGCGCGTGACAACATGCAGGTGTGCCAGCCTTCAACTGCCGGGCAATACTTCCATCTGCTGCGTCGGCAGGTGCTGCGCAAATGGCGTAAGCCGCTAATCTGCTTTACGCCGAAAAGCATGTTGCGGCATCCTGAGGCGCTGTCGCCAATCACGGAACTGGAGCGGCCTCGCTTTCAGAATGTGATTCCCGATGAATCGGCGCTGGGAGCTAAGCGGGTGTTGCTGTGTACCGGAAAGATCGGCCAGGAGTTGCGCGTTGAACGGCGCAAGCAGAAAATGTCCGGTCCGGCGATCGTCTCGCTGGAGCAGTTGTATCCCTTTCCGGAGACGGATCTCAGCGAAGTTCTGGGCCGCTACAAAAACGCTACGGAATTTATCTGGGTACAGGAAGAGCCGGCGAACATGGGCGCGCTGTCGTTCGTTGTGCCGCGGCTGAAGAAAATGCTAGGCGCCAAAATGCGCAGCATCAAGCGCACTGCCAATTCCACCCCGGCGACCGGCTCAGCCAAAGCGCATGAGCTGGAGCAGAAGACGCTGATCACGCTGGCGCTGGGTAAAGGGGAATAAGCTTTTCGCGTAAGTGTGACATGCGCTCTCGGTCTAGTGGTGTCGAAATCGGTTTGTGTCAGGGCACGAGTTTACTCGTGCCGCAATGAAACTTAATAGCTCGGGGCTTTAGCCCCTGTCTATGGCAAAACCTTTTCGCAATGCGAAGTCGGATGACATCCTTCGTGCCCGCACATTCTTTGTCACGACGAAGACGAGCATGGGGCGAGCCTTATTGCAGTCCGAACGCAATGCAACGCTGTTCATTGACGTGCTACGTTCTTACGTAGCAGCAAAAAAGTTTCAAGTTCGCGACTTCGTTGTGATGCCCAATCATGTGCATCTGCTGATAACTGTCGGCGAGGATATGGCAGTGGAAAAGGCGGTGCAGTTGATGAAGGGCGGATTCTCTTATCGGTTGAAGAAGGAATTCGGGTATGCCGGAGAGGTTTGGCAACGGGGATTTTCGGATGTACGGATCGAAGATCGTGAGAGCTTTTTGCAGCATCGCGAGTATATCGCTCAGAATCCGGTGAAAAGAGGGCTGGCCAATTCGCCGGAGGAGTTCCCATACTGCTTCACCTACTTGGCGAAGCAGAAGGCCGCAGGGGCTAAAGCCCAATCAGTTGTGAATCTGAATGGCCCGGCTAAAGCCGTGCCCTGACACAAAGCCACACCGCCAAATGCGGTGCTGAAGCTGGATTGTGTTGGCGCACAAGTTCACGCGTGCTAAAGCCGTGCCCTGACACAAAACAGCAGCGCGTCCTTTTTCGTATCAGAAGGCGTGCCCCAGACGCAAAGGCCGATCGCGAGATGCAGCACTGAAACTGGTTGTGTCAGGGTGCAAGTTTCGTTGTGCCGAAACTGGTCTGTGTCAGGGCGTGAGCTTACTCATGCCGAATCTGGATTGTGTCAGGGCACGAGTTTACTCGTGCCGAACCAGCGATAAGAAACTAGGGCTTTAGCCCCTGCACGAAATATTCATCGAACGATCAAAGGAAAAACGCAAACATGGATATTAAGAAAGTTGGAGTGTTAGGTTGTGGGCTGATGGGCTCGGGCATTGCGCAGGTCGCCGCTGCCGCGGGCTGCGACGTTGTGGTACTCGAGCAGGAACAGAAATTCCTCGACAAAGGTTTTGCCGGCATCGAGAAATCACTCTCCCGCCTGGTGGAGCGCGGAGTGGCCAAGGGCGGCATCACCGCCGAGCAGAAGACAGAGACGCAGTCGCGCCTCAAGGGCACCACCAACATAAAAGACCTGGCCGACTGCGACATCGTCATCGAGGCCATCATCGAAAATGTCGCCGAGAAGCGTAAGACCTACGCCGAACTCGACGCCATCGTCAAGAAGGATGCGATCTTCGCCACCAACACCTCATCCATCTCGGTCACCGAGCTGATGACCGCGACCCAGCGCCCTGAGCGCTTCATCGGCCTGCACTTCTTCAATCCCGTGCCCATGATGAAGCTGGTGGAAGTGGTGAAGACCATCGCCACCGCGCCCGATGTCTACGACTCGGCGGTCGAGTTCGGCAAGAAGCTGGGCAAGGTACCGGTGCGCACCGTCGACAAGACCGGCTTCATCGTGAACCGGCTGCTGGTGCCGTACTTGCTCGACGCGATTCGCGCCTATGAAGAAGGTGTTGGCTCGATTACCGATATCGACGAAGCCATGAAGCTGGGCTGCGGCTACCCCATGGGCCCGTTCACCCTGCTCGATTTCGTCGGCCTCGATACGACTTACTACATCACGCACGTCATGTACGACGAGTTCAAGGAACGCCGTTTCGCCTCGCCTCCGCTATTGAAGCGGCTGGTCCTGGCCGGCTGGTACGGCCGCAAGTCGGGCAAAGGCTTTTACGACTACGCGGACCCCAGCAAGCCGGTGCCGGGAGATTTCGTGTAGGCGGATCTGGCAAGGCGTAGGGCGGGCGATGACGCGTTCCAAAACGGGAAACTTGCCAGACATTAATCACGTTAGTGGTGGCTACGTTGGACTAGGCAAGTATTGCCCGGTTTTGAGGCATCTGGGGGTTGTACAGGATGCCTCGTAATCGCGTTTAGAGACCTCTGGAGGGACGATTGCATCTCGGATGTCACCTTAGGCCGGTTTTGGTGTTTGCGGCGCGCTATAAATCGAATTGTGCAAGAGTTTGCACATCGCCATATTAGGAAACCTATAGCGATGTGGCATGTTGGTGGCTGATAGCGGTTAGAGGCCGAGGATAATAGGTATTTCGTTAAGGAGCCGCGCAAAGCGGCGATATTTGGGTTAGCCGTGGGCGTGAGCCCGCGGTGGCGAGAAGAAAAACGGAATGAGCCGCGTCAGCGGCGGCACGATTACGGCAGACGTTCGTAGCATTGAGTGCCGTCCCTGCGGGACTCGGATTTCTCAGGGGTGGATTTCCACCGCGGGCTTACGCCCACGGCTAAAACAAGTGCCGCCCTGCGGGCTGGATGACGCGACTTTGAATACGGCGAGGCGACGATGAGCCGAACAGCTTTGGCAGTGATAGTCTTGTTTGCCGTTTGGCCGTGTTCCGCCCATTCGCAGTCGGCGGAATCCCAGGCTCAGCAGCCGGGTGAGTTTCAACAGGTTTGGTGTTTTGCTGGTCAAATCAGAGTGAACGGCAAGCGCCTGACGCGCCAACCGTTTGAGGTGTTCGCCGCAAAGGACAATCTGGCGTGCTGCGGAGAACTTATCAAGAGCAGCCGCACCGACGAACACGGTCATTTCCTGGTCGAGCCCTTGTTGGCTGGCAAGTACTATGCAAAATTCGAGAATCGCAGTTCGGAAGAAATAGTCAGCTTCGCGGTGAGACAAAACTACCAGAAGTGTGACTGGTCGCATTTGGAAATCAAGTTCTTGCCGGACGGGAAAAGCACGATGCAGGAATACGCCGATGTTGACTACGACAAGAAAAACTGCAACCAGGACGATCCGGCCTGCTGCCGCAAGTAGCGAGGATCAGCTCTTCGGGTTTGCATGCGAGCGTCAATTTTATGGGCGCAGAATTCATATGTCGTCCCTACGGGACTCTCGATCTTTTAATAACGTGTTGTTCGGCACGACTGAAAGTCGTGCCCTGACACAAACCTAGATCTGAAATCCATGGCCTCACACAAACCTAAAGTCTTATTTGTGCTGACTGCTGGGTGTTGTTTGCTAAGAGCTAAGAGCTAAGAGCTAAGAGCGAAAAGCGACTCCCCGGCTGATTCCTATCACGAAAGGTATCCATGACGGAGTTCCAGAACATCAAATCCGAAACGAAAAATCACATCGCCTACATCACCATCGACCGGCCGAAAGTTCTCAACGCGCTGAACATGGCGAGTATGCAGGAGATTAAGCAGGCCTTCGCGTCCATTAAAGATGACGCCGAAGTGCGTGTCGTCATCCTGACAGGCGCGGGCGAGAAGGCGTTCGTCGCCGGCGCCGATATTGGCGAGCTGTCGCAGCACACGCCGGTTTCGGCCAAGGCGTACACCCATCAGGGGCAGGCCATCATCGACGCTATCGAGAACCTGGGCAAGCCGGTGATCGCCTGCATCAACGGATTCGCGCTGGGCGGCGGTTGCGAAATCGCGCTGGCCTGCACCCTGCGTCTGGCCAGCGAGAATGCCAAGCTGGGCCAGCCCGAGGTGAAGCTTGGCCTCATCCCCGGATACGGCGGCACGCAGCGCCTGCCGCGCCTGGTAGGGAAGGGAATCGCGATGCAGCTGGTGCTGACCGGCGAGATGATCTCGGCGCAGGAGGCACACCGCATTGGCCTGGTGAATGAAGTTGTTCCCGCCGCGGAGCTGATTCCGCGCGCCGAAGCTATCGCGGCGAAGATCATCGCCAACGCGCCGCTGGCCATTCAGTACGCGATGGAAGCGGTCAATCACGGACTCGATATGACGCTGGCCGACGGATTGTTCCTGGAAGCCACGCTGTTCGGCGTCTGCTGCTCCACCGACGACAAGAACGAAGGCACGAAAGCATTTCTGGAGAAGCGGCAGGCGGCGTTTACGGGCAAGTAGCCGGAAGGCATTTGGCGTTTGGCATTTGGCAATTAGCCAAACCCGTTTGTGCCCCAGGTTCGCGTCCGGTTTTTGCGACGCTAACCTGGGTCGAGGAACCCGCTCGACTTCCGATTCACCTTTGCCTTTCCGGTGGATACCGCATCCCCAGGTTAGTCCAACAGAGGGACGACCCCTTCGACAAGCTCAGGGCCGGCTCTGGGGCACAGGTTTACCCCGTTCCGCCAGACCAGATGTCTCATTCCAGCGAAGCTGGGTCCGCGGACTGGTCTATAATTCCGCAGCGATGCCGACTCCCCTGCTGGGCAGCGAAGGAGACGCGAAATGTATCTCCGGACCACTCTCCACCGTTTCTTCACCTCTACGATCGTGCCCACCAGAGCCGCCGCTCTCGGCGTGATTTTCGTCTTTGCCGTGGCAAGCTTCGCGTCTGCTCAGACCTATACCGTTCTGCACAACTTCACCGGCTACGACGGCTACTCGCCGTTCGACACGCTCACCCTCGACGCCGCCGGCAACCTCTACGGAACCGCAGCGCTCTCCTTCCCCGGCAAGGGAACGGTCTTCGAGCTGAAACATGCCCACGGCGCGTGGCTGATGAACCCGCTCTTCTATTTCGACGGAGCGAACGGATGGTATCCCTCAGCCGGAGTGGTCTTCGGTCCGGATGGAAGGCTTTATGGCACGACGTTTCAAGGTGGCTTGGGATCGTGCCAGGACGGTTGCGGCGTAGTGTATGCCCTGCAGCCGCCGCCCGGCCCCTGCTCGACCGCATTCTGTCGCTGGAACGAAACCATTCTTTACCAGTTTTCCGGCGGCAGCGACGGAGCGTTGCCGGTCTCCGGCAATCTGGTGTTCGACGCCTCGGGCAACCTCTATGGCACGACGACCTGGGGAGGCACCGGCGGCCACGGTACGGTCTTCGAGTTGTCGCCTGCCAACGGCGGCTGGACAGAGAAGGTCCTGTACAGCTTTGCAGGTGGCGATGACGGTGCTGACCCTATAGCTGGGGTCGTCTTCGACGCGGCCGGGAATATCTTCGGCACGACCCAAGCGGGCGGCGGCGGCTCGACCGGTTGTAATGGACAAGGATGCGGCACCGTCTTCGAGCTCAGCCCTGCGGGGACGGGCTGGACGGAAACGGTGCTGCACCGCTTTCAGGGCACGACGGATGGAGGAGAGCCCGACGGAGCTCTGGTGCTTGCTCCGAATGGTAATTTCTATGGCGCAACCTTGGTCGGAGGGCTGGACGACGGCGGCGTTGTCTTCGCACTCCAGCCGGCCGGCGGAAGCTGGACCTTCGTACCTTTCTACGATCTGCCGTCTACCGGCTTAAGCGGAGGCGGGCCGATGAACACCCTGGCGGTCGACGCCTCGGGCGCGCTCTATGGCGCAAATTTCGTGGACGGCGCCGATGGCCTGGGCTCGGTGTTCAAGCTGGCGCCCGGCAATGGTGGCTGGATCTACTCCAACCTCTACAGCTTCATGCTTGCCCAGGGCGGCTATTGGTCCTATGGAGGCGTCATCCTCGACAGCAGCGGAAATCTCTACGGCACCACGGCCGATGGTGGTCTGAACTATTGCGGCTTCGAAACCACCTGCGGCGTGATTTGGGAGGTAACGCCGTAGGGAGAGTTTTCCGTCTGGGGAACCGCACTCCTTCCGGGGGGACCGAGTAGTTATCCAGGTTAGCCCAATGGGCGAACCTGGAGCACATAACTGACGGCCCTCTTCCCGTTACAATTGATTCATGATCCGTTCCATCGTCTTTCCGCGCGTGGTGGGAAAATCTCTGTCTGACTTGCAGCCTGCGCTCGATTTATTTCGCGCGCTGGGGTTTGCTTCCGGCAACGAGTGGCATGAAGGCAGTAGCCACGGCATCGAAATGCTGGCTCCGAGTGGTGGCCTCGAGTTTATCGCCGCGACTGATTTACCCGGCGTCGACGCTACTGTCGAAGTTTCTGACGCCGATGCGGCTTACGAAATCGCCAAGAAACTAAACCCCACCCTGTCGCCAAGAACGGGCGACGAGGATGGGGCACCCGTGGGCGTTAAAATCCAACACGAGATTGGCGACACATCGTATGGCGGTCGTCTCTTCGAAGTCGAAGTTGGCGGCTTGCGAATTGCCTTTCTGACTTACGCGAAGAAGCCGGGCGAGAGTCGTGGACTGGAAGGCAAGCTGGACGCGCGCGGCAAGAACTTTGCTCTGGTCGTCAGCCGTTTCAATTCCTTCATCACCGACCGATTACTCGACGGCGCGGTTCAGGCACTCCGACAATGTGGGACTAAGCCGGAGAACCTCACCATCGTGCACGTGCCGGGAGCGTTTGAGATTCCTTCGGCAGCGCGGCAGCTGGCCGAAACCGGGCGCTATCACGCCATCGTCTGCATTGGATGTCTGCTGCGCGGCGACACATTGCACTATGAAGTCATCGCCAACGAAGTTGCCCGCGGCATCGGACAGTCGGCGCAGGAAACCGGAGTTCCCCACGCTCTGGGAGTGCTGACCTGCGACACCTTGCAGCAAGCCATCGATCGCGCCGGATTGAAGGCGGGCAACAAAGGCTTCGAGGCCGGCCTGGCGGCGGTGGAGATGGCGTGTCTGCGACAGGCGATGCCGAAAAAGCGGCGGGCTAGCCGCGGGGAAGGAACAGCAGGTCCCTCGGCTGCGCTCCGCTCCGCTCGGGATGACAAGAGCGCAGATCCCTCGACTGCGCTACGTTCCGCTCGGGATGACAAGGGCGCAGGTCCCTCGACTGCGCTACGCTCCGCTCGGGATGACAACAGTAAGTCTGGCTCGGCTCCGGATGGGCAAGCGGGGCAAGGGGCGGTGGTAGGGGACGAAACCGCAGATCCCTCGGCTGCGCTTCGCTTCGCTCGGGATGACAAAACGGGGCAGCGATGAGCAAGGCAGGTACGCGTCGCAAGTCGCGCGAACTGGCGCTGCAGATGCTGTTCCAGTTGGACATGGGGCACCAGGATCTGGAGCAGGTGCGGCTAACCTTTTGGAGCGAACGTCAGGATCTGGACGAAAAGGTACGCGAGTTTTCCGACGAATTGTTTCGCGTCTGTTGCGAGCGGCGAGAAGAGATCGACCAGCTGATCGAGCGCAATGCCGAACACTGGCGCATGGACCGCATGGCGGCGGTGGATCGCAATCTGCTGCGCGCCGGAGTGGGCGAGTTTCTGGGATTTCCCCAGACCCCGCGGCCGGTAGTGATTAATGAAGCGCTGGAAATTGCCCGGCGTTTCTCCACGCCCGAGTCGGTGCAGTTCATCAATGGGGTGCTGGATAGCGTGGCGCGCGAACTGGGTGAAAAGAAATGAGCCAGTGCTACTCAGGAAAACTAGGACCAAACTAATTCGTCTGGCGGATCGCCTTGATCTGGACCAGGTACGACTTTTATAGCTGCAAAATCCGTACGGAAGCAGATTCCTCACGGGCTGAAGAGACTGTTTCGCAACCGGGAAGAAAATTTTCCGGTGGAACAAACAGCTGGAATGACTGGCCAGACTAGCCGCAACGCGGCGGGATGAAGTTAGGCGGGGGCGTAAGCCCCCGAGAAAGTGGGAAATAGTCGTGAGCCGCAGAGCGGCGACACCACTCGCGACACAGTCCCTGAAGCCCACTCGGAATGACAAAAATAAAGGGCTTCTACGGCGCGGCTGAAGCGGCGCCCCTTTAAAGACAGGTCGAACCGGGAGTTTCAGCAAACTGTGAAGCCGTCTCGGGATGACAAAATTAAAGCACTACCTGCATTAAAGGATCTACTACGGCGTATCTAAAGCTACGCCCCTTCAAAATCACCTCAGGGCGAGTTGTTCAGCAAACTCGGCGGCCGGTTCGTGATGACAAACTACTTGGTCCACGCTTCGCTACGGTACTACCACCACCAGATTGGGCGGCGTGCCGTTGCCGTTAGCGTCCTTCAGACCAACCGCGATCTGCCCCACATCCGACAAAGAGGAGGTATCGATGCGGTGTACGGTGGTATCGCTGGTGCCAACGTAAACATGCGCGCCATCCAGCGTTACCCCGCCGTTGTAAGGCGTGGGATTGCCGGTCAAGACAACGCTGCCCGGCGTCAGAGTCGACAAATCGAAGGTTAGCAGCTGAGGCAGATTGCTAACGATCCAGGCGCGGTTGCTGTCGCTGCTGACGAACATCTGTTGCGCCGTAAAGCTGCCTGCTCCCAGATCGTAGGTGGCCAGCGTGCTCTGGGTGGTGATTGGGCAACCGGCATTGTAAGGCAGCGGCGTCGTGACCACATCAATGTCGGGCGAGTCGGCGGCAACTGCTCCCGTGCCATTCGGCAGTTTGGCGATCAGGGTAGGCGCGGTTGCGGGCAGCACCTGATTCTGTGCCTGGTTGCAAGTTGACAGCACATTGATTTCGCGCGCCCCGGAGCTGGTGATGTAGGTCAGCCCGCCGGGTGCGCTGATATCCAGCGCCGTCGGCGGATAGCCCAGGTTCACAAAGCCTGAAAACGCGCTCTGCAGCCCCACTGCCAGGTTGGTCCCGGTAATCCACTCGTTAAACATGCTGTCGGGCGTATAGGCCGACGAGTTGGTGGTGTAACCCGGTTGGTTGCCGACGATCGCACCGGTGGCAAGGTCGAAGTATCGCACCGCGCCCGCCGGGTCGGAAAGCAGCAGGTATTGCCCATCGGGCGTGATGGCCTCGATGGTTCCGTTGACCGCAAACGTTGTCACCGCGCCGGAGGTCACATTGACCGCCATCAAACCACTGGCGTTGGTTCCCAGGTAGACCGCTCCGCCGGCGGGATCGGCAACGATGGAGTTGGGATAGGCCGGCAGCGTGATCGCGGTGCCCGGACTGTCGGTCGAGATGCTGAAGGGCACCAGCATCAGCGAGTTGGTGCTGGCGGCATAGACCGAGGTCGAGGTAGTTCCGGTCACCGTGGCAGTGACCACATTTTGACTGTATTGCGCGGGGACAAAGCGGTTGCAATTCGGAAAACTACAGGAGGCGGTGATGTAGGCGGTTCCCGCTGCAACCGCGGTGATGGTTGCGGGATTAGCCACCGATCCGGTGGAGGCAACCGTGGCGACGGCGGTGGAAGACGAGCCCCAGTTGAGAGTCGGCGTAATGTACTGACCGTTCGTATCGTAAACATCGGCCGTAAGCGTCTGGGTCGCGGTCGGGCTCAGCGTGAACGAAGTCTGGGAGCTGGTGGCATTGGTTACCACAATGGTAGCCACCGGACAGGTCAGATAGGGCGTACCCACGCTGTTGACTCCCGAAACACTGGCGAAAACCGACGTCGTACCCGGAGTTTGCGCGGTAAGATTCCCGCTGGTGAGAGCCGTAACCACATTTGCGGTACCGCTGCAGGTGGCTGTGCCATTGCTCAGCGTGGCCGTTGTCGGCGGAGTCGTCCCTCCCGATCCCGACGCCGTAATGGTCAGTTGGGTTCCGCTGGCAATCGTATTGGAACCCGTCAGGGTCACGGTTGCCGTGGCGCCGGTGACGCCGACGAAGTCCGAGAGATTGCAGGTTTGGCCGCTCGAGCCGGTAATGGTTCCACCCGAGGAATAGGTTGGGCTATCGGTAAGGGAAGAAAACGTCGAGGCAATTCCGGCTGAACTGGCAACAATGCTGGTGTCGTTGGAACCAAACGTAAACGGACCTACCGTGGAAGTGATGTTGCACGGAGCCGCCGGCGAACAACCGGGCGCGGTGGTGCTGAAGGCTTGCCCGGAAACATTCACAGCCTGGCCCATGGTGGTGCAACCACTGCCCAGCACGGCCTGCACCTGATCCACCTGCTCGTGTATATAGGCCGTGGCCGTGGCCGTAATGTTGTTATTCGAGGTAGCGGTGATGGTGACTTGCCCTACTCCGGCCGATCCTGGAGTGGGTGTGCAGTTAATAAAGACGGAGTCCCACTGTCCGGCACAGATCAGGCCGCCAGTAGAAACCGTGGCGACCGCGTTGTTACTGCTGGTGAAGGTAATGTCGGCGGGAACGATGGTCCCGGCGGAATTCTCGGCGGTCACCGACAGGGTGCCCACGGCTCCCTGGTTCAACGAAAAAGTGGTGGGACTCAAAATCAGCTGGGTGGGAGTAGTGCTGGCGGTGCTTCCCCCGCCGCACGCCACCAGAAAAGAAAGACTAATCACCGCTGCGATGGCAGCCAAAACCGGGACCGCTGAAACCCGCTGCATGTAACCTCCCCGCCGGCGCTGGTGGCCGACGGATGTGCAAACCGAAATCATTTCTGCTGGAAAGCCCTAAGTGTAGAGGCTGCTTGCGGTTTTCGGCAAGCCAGTCGAACCCACCCAAGCCGCGGGGAAACCGTGCTGGCCGCTAATCCAAATTCTGAAACCCAAAAGGCGCTGCCGAGTTGTGCCGGCGGAGTGCGGAAGAGTCTAAAGTCCACTCCTGCGGCCGCTAATAAAATCGCATGCGTTTTTGGCGATGACCTTCATCGTCCCCTGGCCTCTTACCGCGCCCGGTGCGCTGGGATCGTCGCTGCGCGATACCGTAAATCGTCGCTCGTCGGAGGCGGCAATCGGACTGAGTTCCAGAAACAGCCACCAGTTACGTCTGGAGTTCAGCGGCCGCTGGTGCTCGGAAACGTTGAGCGTCATCAGCGTGAGCCCGCTACAAGCCGGTTCGGTTTCAAAGGCATTGGCCAGTTCGGCGTCGGAATCCCGGATGGCAATCCGGGGATCGGCCGTACACTTCGGACCTTCCTGCCGCGACAGGGTCTCGCAATCCGACACAGCCTGATTCACGCTCCATTGCTCATTCAAAATGAGCACGGCGTTTTTTCGCTCCTTGCATCCGCACATACAAACCACGACTAGCAGAACCGCTCCCAGCGTTCGTGTTCGCATAGGCTCCTATTGTAGACAAGAGGCTACAGGATTTTCGATTCGCTGCCCACCTGCACGTTCGCGGGTCTCGCCCACCCGGCGCGCCCACCCGGTTTTCGCGGGCGAGCGCTGGCCTGCGATTTATCACAAACAGCTGATTGGCGCTTGGAAAACCGTGCTATACTCTGCGCCGCCACGTTGTGCCCCGCTCCCTTCCTTGGAGGTAACCATGAATCGCCTGCCCGCTGCCACCATTTTTTTTCTGATTGCCATCACGTTTATCCCGCTGAACAGCTCCGCCGGCGATGAGCCGTTCTGGTCGCAATGGGGCCGGAACGCACAGCATACCGGCATGGTCAACATTCCCGGTCAGCCGCTGAATGAAAAAATCGCCGACATTGTCTACGATCCCTTCACCACCCTGGAGCAGGCCGAGAACTTTCCGCTTTACGCCGCGCCTGTGCTGAGCGCGCACTACCAGGCGACGCTGGTCGACGGCAACAGCTTCTTCATGATGCAGAAGAGCGGCACCTACCCTACTTGTCCCTGGGTCGCCGCCTGGGTCTACGGAGTGGAATGCGGCCCCAATGCCTGGAATCAGTTGCAATGGTCGGTGATACGGCGCGACTGGGAGCAGGGATCGCCGGTCATCATCTGGACCTTCAATACCGATTGGAAGCCGGAGCCTAACGCCACAAACGTCTACGGTGAATATGGTGAATATATAGGATTGGAAGGCTGGGAGCCGGTGTTTCATCCCGCCTTGGCCAATGGCAGCGTCTATGTTCCCGGCGCCGCAGGCACCGTCTGGAAGGTGGACGAGACGACTGGCCAGGGCGTAGCGATCAATCCCTTCGCCGGTAAATCCTTCGCCGGCAAACCCATCGACGCCACCAATACGTTTGTTTCCGGTCCGCTCACCGCCGACGACAGCGGCAACATCTATTACAACGTTATCGAGCTGAATACCAATGGCAATCCTTGGGACCAGAATGACGTCACCAATTCCTGGCTGGTAAAGGTCACGCCCAGCGATTCCACCGCGACCGTGACTTACGCGACCCTGGTGCCGAATGCGCCGCCGGGCGACAGCACCAACTGCCTGGGCGGATTTTACGATCTTCCGAACGCCTATCAACTGTTGCCCTGGCCGATGCCGGGAATTGCCGCTCCGCCCACCTTCCTCTGCGGCTCGCAGCGACCGGGATTAAATATTGGTCCAGCGGTCGCTCCCGATGGAACGGTCTACACCGCCAGCGTCGCCCACTTTGACGATCAGGTGGCTTACCTGATCGCGGTCAATCCCGATCTCACCCCGAAATGGGCTTCGTCTCTGCAATTCCGGTTGACCGATGGTTGCGGGGTTATCCTGCCCATTGCGCCGCAAGGCATCGATAATCTACCGAACTCCTGCCGCTACGGTACCGTGGTGGGAGTCGATCCCACGACCAATGCCAAGGGCGCGGGTTTTGTCTCCGATCAGGCCTCGTCTACGCCGACCGTGCTGCCCGACGGCTCGATCCTTTTCGGTGTGGTCGACGCTTACAACTTTAGCCGCGGACATCTGATGCACTTCGACGCGCAAGGAAACTACGTCAACTCCTACAGCTTCGGCTGGGATTCCACCGCGGCGGTCTATACCCACGACAATACGTTTTCCATCGTGATCAAGGACAACCACTACGATTCGTCAGCGTATTGTTATGACTACTCCAATCCGGTTTGCACCATCGTGGCGCCCGGACCTTATTACATTACCCAGCTCGACGCCAATCTGAATGTGGAATGGTCGTTCCAGAACACCACCATCGATCAGCAGCATCCCAACGGATATGAGTGGTGTGTCAATGCGCCGACCGTCGACAGCAACGGCGTGGTCTACGTCACCAGCGAGGATGGCAACATCTATTCAGTGCCCCAGGGGCATCACGGCGTATTCACCCAACCCTTGCAGAAGATCTTCCTCAAGCAAGCCACCAACGCGGCCTACACGCCGTTGTCCATCGGTGGCGACGGGAAAATCTACAGCCAGAATGACGGACATTTATTCGTCGTCGGGCAGTAGTTCGGTCAGAGTGCTGTCGATTGCCGATGAGGGCGGCAGGGTCACGCGGGTAGTGTCTCAGTTTGAACAGCCACCAGGCTGGGAGCGGGCTTCTAAGGGCTCTCTGAGATTGTGTCGCAACCGGAAAGAAGATTTTCTGCTGGAACAAACCGCGCGAAAATCGAGTGCCGAAGGCACGGCATAACCTAAGCCCAGCACGGAGCCGGAGGCGGAGTGCTGGGTGAAGTGGAAAAATCTCCGAGTCGCGTAGCGACGGCACGGTTTCGTAACAGCCTCGTACCGGGGCCCCCAAGCCGCGCCGGTCTTGCGCGGATT
>JBAVSY010000032.1:0-6297 GCA_049695855.1 Candidatus Korobacteraceae bacterium
ACGGACCTGCAGGCATTCGCGCTGATTGTTACGGCGGAGCCATATTATGCCGTCCGCCAACCCAGCAATGTTGTGGTGCTTGAAAACGTCGTTCGGGACGACACCAAGGGAACAATCGAGGCCATGAATACCAAGTACGACCTGCTCGAGCGCGGTGGGTATGTTCCCACCGGCTACCATTTCGATCCGGTCGTTCTGAACTCCAAGCTGCCATTGGAATTCTTCGAAGCGCGTAATGCGCTGCGCATCGCTCTGTCGGTTGGAGCAGAGACCTACGCCAGCTCCAGCTACCAGCATGCCGCAAGCCTCATGAACCAGGCGGACGGATATGCTACCAGTCATCACATTGACAAGAAGCAGCTGATTGCCGTGTCTCGCGAAACAGTACAGACGGCGGAAGACGCCCGCGAGATCACCGTGAAGAAGCGGATTGCGGAACATCAGTCAAACCAACTGCAGGCATCCGCTGAGGCAGTTGATGACGCAACCCGGCAGAAGGAACTTGCCCAGTCCGACGCTGCTAAGGCAAAGTCGGATATGGAACGCAGCCAGATCAACTCAGCCAATCAAGTGGCTGCGGCGCAAGCTGATACGGAGCAGGCTCGCCTGGCAGCAGCCCAAGCCCAGCAGCAGCTGCAGGTCGCCGAAAACGACAAAGCCGCGATGCGTGCCCGGTTGTCTTTGCAATTGAATGCCATCCTGCAAACGCGCGACCGCGCGCGTGGGTTGATTGTCAGCATGTCGGATGTCTTATTTGACACTGGCAAATACACGTTGAAGCCGGGTGCCCGTGAAAAGCTTTCCAAGGTTGCGGGGATCTTAGTTTCATATCCCGGACTCAATATTGCTGTTGGAGGGTATACAGACAACGTTGGCACGGACAAACTTAATCAGGGCCTCTCCGAAGAACGTGCCGGAGCCGTGCGCGACTACCTCGTACAGCAGGGCGTCTCGATGGCGTCGATAACAGCTACTGGATTTGGCAATACGTTGCCGGTCGCCTCGAACGATAACTCGGCCGGACGGCAGGAGAATCGCCGGGTTGAGCTGGTCGTGTCCGGCGAGTCAATCGGAAACGATGTGAACGTGACCACTGGAAGCCTGCGGTAAGGAACGACTGATGGCTCGGAAAGCGCGATTCGAACCCGAATCGCGCTATTTCTTTCGGTTGCTTCTGTTGACCGCATGAGCGCTTGCCGCGAGTAGCCCCTCATCCGGCGCCCACAAGATCGGTCAAATCATACTAGAGCGGGAGTCTCGGCTACATCCTTGTCGTGTAGCGTCAAGAAAGCCTTGAGCAACACACGAAGGTCGTACTGTCCTTTATAGACAGCAGGCGGAGTTCGATTCAATCCCGGCAATGAGTACACCGCCGTTTGGGCTGAGCGGATCGAATATTCCACGGTGAACACTACATCATCTGGAAGTTCGCAGAATTGCCCGATAAAGGCCAGGTTTCTTGAACTCTCCGGGATGACTTGAGGACGGTCACCTTTGGATCGACGCAGAAACTGGCTGGTAATGAAGGGCATCATGCACGGAATGCACTTGCAGGTTTCCAGTATCTCAGTTGTATGTTGTTCCAGACGCAAGTGGCCCAGGATCTCCGTCATAATCTCCCGGCCAGTGCATGCCGACATGGGTTTCTTCACGAAGTCACCTGGTCTATCAACAAAAAGCCCATAGCCCCAAAAGACGTTCGCGTCGGCCGGTTGGCCGATGAAGTGTGGCTGGTGCGGCAATACGATTGACGCCAGCCAGCTTGACTCCGGGAATGTGATAAGACCTCCTTCGCCCGGGACGTTGCCGGTGAGATCGCCGATCAGCCGGAAGAAGGTTGGGTCGTGAAGAGTTGTGGTGAAAGACTCCCACTTCGATTCGTCGATGTGGTCCGTGAAATTAGCCGGACACCCGAATTGGGGCTGACCAGCGGCAATCTTCTCCCAAAGGGTCCAAGAGCCGCCGATGGACTTGCCATTCAAGACTGGTGCCGAGTCCATCGAGCCCAGACTCGAGGACTCGGTCATGGAACCTAAAGTGACCATGACAAAGTCGTTCTGAGTGACCGCGATCTCTTCCGCATGGTCGTCGCGCTTACACAGAATGCGATCCACCGTGTAGCCCTGAGAATCGTGCTGCAGCCCAAGGTCGGTGACCCGGGTGTTCAGCTGAAACTTGACGCCGCGCTCTTCCAGCCATTTCTGTAGCGGTCGCACCATCGAGTCGTACTGGTTGTAAACCGTTCGCATAATGCCGCCCAGCGTGTTGAAGCCGGACACCATGTGGGTAAAGCGGCCCAGATAGCGCTTGAACTCGACGGCGCTATGCCATGGTTGAAAAGCGAAGGTCGTACACCACATGAACCAGAAATCCGTTTCAAAGAACGAGGCGTCGAATTGGTCCGCGATGCTGCTTCGCCCGAGCATCCCCTCTGGCTCAAGCTCCAGGCGTTCGATGGTCAGAATGTGTTTTTCGCTTAGACCAAACTTGGGAGCGTCCACCCGATGGCCATCTCGGAACAGGCGCGACTTCGATGCGGTCTTCATCGTTTCGTTCCAGTCGAAAATTTCCTGCGTCACCGTCTTGCTCTCATCGAGAGTTGGAATTGAGGAGAACAGATCGAACGTGCAGAGATACTTGCTCTCAATCATCCGGCCACCACGCATGACGTAGCCATCAGCGGCCGACCCGGCCGCGTCAAGGCTGCCGCCGATTTTGGCCGATTCCTCAAAGATTGTTATGTTGTGTCCCGGAACGTCCGCATCGCGTATCAGGAAAGCCGCCGCCGCCATCGAGGCAATACCGCCGCCTACCAGATAGATTGCCGTGCCACTGCCGGATGCTTGTTTGCTCATTGGGGTCTCTTTCTTGTGTGCCTATCGCACGACTGTCGATCACTCGGGGATGTTGACGGCTATCACGGTCGCGGCCATTGAGGCCGAACGGTTGCTTTTAATTAGTGACTTTCGCTATTCGTCAGCAACACCTTGAGTGCGCCGTCATCGGCTGCGTTTCCGAACGTGTTGTAGGCCTTCATCACGTCTTTCATGGCGAAGCGATGCGTCACCAGTTTCTTTGGCTGCAACTTGCCCGCCAGCACCATCTTCAGCAGCATGGGGATAGTGCTGGTGTCGACTAGCCGGGTAGTGAGTGAAATGTTGCGATCCCACAGCTTTTCCATGTGCAGTTGGACCGGTCTGCCGTGGACGCCGACGTTGGCGATTCGCCCGCCCGCGGCCACTATCTCCTGGCAGATGTCGAAGGTCACAGGTTGACCCACTGCTTCGATTGCTACATCGACGCCCGCGCCTTCCGTCATCTCCATTACGCGATGCGCGGCGTGCCCATCGGAGGCGTTGACGAGGGCGGTCGCGCCGAACTGTTTGGCTATCGCCAGACGCTTATCATCCAGGTCGACCATGAAGATCGCGTCAGGAGAGTACAGCTGCGCGGTCAGCAGAACCGCGAGCCCAACGGGTCCGGATCCCACGATGGCAACTGTTTTTCCTGGTGCGACTTGTCCGTTCAAAACGCCACACTCAAAGCCAGTCGGCAGAATATCGCTGAGCATCACCATGGCTTCTTCATCTTCACCTGATGGAAAGTGATAGAGACTGCCATCAGCGTGTGGAATGCGCACGTATTCCGCCTGCGTTCCATCAATAGTGTTGCCCAATATCCAGCCCCCGTGGCGGCAGTGGGAATACATGGCTTTTCTGCAGAAGTCGCACTTCAAGCACGCTGTGACGCATGAGAGGATGACCTTGTCACCAACGTGAAATTCCGCCACCCCAGGTCCTACCTGCTCGATGACCCCAATGCCCTCATGGCCCAAAATGCGTCCATCGGTAACCGCCGGAAGATCACCTTTAAGGATGTGAAGATCGGTGCCACAAATCGTCGAGGTGGTAATCCGCACAATGGCATCACTCGGATGCTGGATGGCAGGGCGCGGCTTGTCCTCCCACGCGATCTGGCCGTGACCGTGATAGACCAGAGCTTTCATGGTTCCTTTGGTTTGTACATCGAGATCATTAACAGGTTTCAGGGACACTTCAGCCGTGGCCATAAAGGTTGTTCCTCACTCGTACTACACAGGTTAGTTTGGCAGTAGTGCTGGCATTCTTCTGAGCAAGACTGCTCAATTCGATTGCAGAAATGTGATCGGTACTGGACGAGACGCTCTTTTGCGGAGGCACTAGCGAGTTGATGTGCGGTTCGCTGGGCGGCGTTATTCTGATTCGCTCGGGGCGAGACGCTCAGGCGCCTATGAGTCGGCCACTGCCGTTTTGGGCGAAAATTGTGAGAGGGAATACCTCACGGACCGGTCGCCGGTGACTGGCGCCAGCGCGCACGAAGGATTGCATGTAAGACTGTGCTATTTGATCCCACACCATATCGCGTGCATAGAGGTAAGCACGTTTGCGCATCGCCTGGAGGGCGCTCTCGTTGTCCAGAAGTTCAGTCACACTATCGGCAACGGCGGCCGAGTCATCGAAGGGAACCAAGGCTCCGCGACCATCCGCCAAGACTTCGGTGGCGTACCAGTATGGCGTCGAGATGATCGCCTTACCCTTGCCCATGGCATACGCGAGCGTGCCTGACACGGCCTGTGCCTCGTATCGGTACGGGGTAATGTAGAGATCAGCCGAACCAACTAACGATGCCATTTCTTGGGGGCTGACGAACCGATTGACGAAGACAACGTGCTCTTTGACGCCAAGGCTCTCAGCTAAAGCCTGCAACTCGATCCGATAGCGATCGCCCTCGCGGCGTTTGACGTGCGGATGGGTCGCCCCTGCGATCACGTAGACAACCTTCTTGTGCCGGGACAAAATGCGCGGCAACGCACGAATGACACTTTCAAATCCTTTGTTTGCAGATAACAAGCCAAAAGTGAGTAATACCGTCTTTCCTTCCGTTGAGGAGTCTTTGTGAGAAGCCGCATCGACAAAAGCCATATCGGGGATGCCATGGGGAATCAGATCGATCTTGTCGCATGAGACTCCAAATATGTTCCGTAGGAATCGGGAGGAGTGCTCGCTCATGACAACGAGACGATCAGATAGTGTGGCAATTTCCTGCATCACGATAAGTTGATCGACGTCGGGTTCACGAAGAACAGTATGAAGAGTAGTCACCAAGGGCATTTTCAAATGCCGCAGTAAGCGCAAGATATGCCCGCCGGCCTTCCCTCCGAAAATCCCGTACTCGTGCTGCAAGCAGACAAGGTCAACATTGCTGGAATTCAGAAAATCAGCGGCAGCTTTGTAGGATGAAGGGTCGTTCTGTGTTATTTCGAATTGCACGCGTGCCGGATAGCCGTATGACGATTGTGGGTCATTCACCGCGACGACCATAAGCCCAACTCCCCCGTAGGCAGCCTCAAAAGCATCACACAAGTCTGTCGTGAAGGTCGCGATTCCACACTGTCTGGGGAGGTGGTTTCCAATAAAGGCTACGCGCAACGGATCCGGCCGCCTACGCATGGCTAGGAGGGCCGGCGGCGCGATATTTTGGAACACCAGAGGACCCGGCTCGTAGCGCATTAGGGCGTCAGGTTTCAAATTCACGGATAGCGAACGAGCGGACATTGCAGCCTCCTGAGGACACACATCTGGTTGCCAGGGAAGTGGACGCAGGGTGAAAAGGAATGCGGAAGCTAAACCAGCGCTCCCTGTTGCTCACACCACCTGCCGCAGAAAATACACAGCGTGCCTAGACTCCACATCGCAAGCAAAAATATTGTTTTACTCATTCGAACTCCTCCGGTTACCTTCCAGTCGATTCTTTTTTGTCTCGATTCGGCATGTGTTTTCGCACGCGCAGGTTGGCAGACGAGGCCAGCAAATCATGTGAATCTTGACCATAGCAAAACAGGGCTTCCGAGGTCTGAGCAATAAGGCTCACGCCTGCCTCCGTCGTGAAACTCCGCAGCGCTGATTATCGATGCGAGTGTTGATGTGGCGAAGCCAATCGCAGACGTAGGCGACACCAGCTCGCCCGAAGGATTCCAAGTTGGAATCTGAGCTTACAAATTAGGCGCCTGCGGAAGGCGCTCGACCGGTGGGCGTCTTGTCGCCGAGAGTGCTGTGAAATGTGGCCTTGGGCTGAGCTTGCGCCGGTCGCCGAAGATCGTCTTCATCCATTGGATCATCCGGTGGATCGGTCTTACCCAAAATCTCGGAGTGCCGCAACTCTCACAACCAAAGAGCGGGCGCACGTCTGCCAGGATGGTATAGGCAAAGTTAAGTATCGCTTGGAAGGGCCGGAAACCAAATGCGCTGATCGCGAAGG
>JBAVSY010000033.1:0-9645 GCA_049695855.1 Candidatus Korobacteraceae bacterium
GGAACCCACTCATTCGAACCCCGCGAATGAGTGGGGCACCCGGCACCCGCAGATTTTGTTTTTGCTTTCCTGTCCTGCGTGCTAGTTTGTGAATCCTCTGCGTGAGCCGCTGCCGCGCTCGCAACAAAATTCGCTCCAATGAGGTCAATGTGAAAAGAGAACGCCTGACACAGATCGTCCTGGTGATCGTGGGGCTGTTGGATCTGGTCCCAATTTATTTTCTATATAAGGATCTGTGGCATTCCAGCTGGCTTGTGGAGGGGAAGAACGAGTGCGGACCGATGTTTCTGAGCTTTTTTATTCCGGTCGCGGTCTTTCTACTCATAGCCGCAAGGAGACCGTCTGAGTATCGCTCGATGATTGCTCTAGCAGCCTGGTGGCACATCTCCCATGGCGCTGTAATGGCGATTCAAACCGTGGAAGCGTGGAATTACGGCGTCCACCGGAACTTTGCTGATGTGATCCTAAACATTCTGATCGGAGTTGTCCTGTTAGCGCTTCTGCCGGCAAAACGCGAGGCAGTCGCGCCGGGAGTTGCGTGAACGAGCGCAGAAACCCCACACTCTACGGGGATACCGAGCACTCTTGCTGGAAGACAAGGCGCTCGCCCGTATCGGCCGTCCGCAATTTCGTCTTCAGGGTGGACGCTGATATCCTTTGTGCGATGGATGCAAGCCCGGCGTCGGACATCACAAAAGCTCAGCTTCAGCAATCAATAGAGACTTATGATTTACGGCATGTCGTCCGCTCTCAGTTGTCGGTTTGCCGACAACCCGTCAAACTGGATTACTTCCGAGTAGCCGACTATCCTGACGAGATCGGCAAAGGCTACGCCGATTTGAGTGATCTACCCCCTAGAAGGAACCTCAATCGGGATCATTCGGAAATTGGCCTGTCATAGCTTCGGCTCTCGAAGTCGCCCCCTGCCCGGGATATGATTCAAAAGAGCAGGACGGGCGGCGACCCAATTTGAGACGTCGGCCTTAGCAGATCAGTAGATGAAGTGGTGGGTCACTGAGATGGACCGACGCAAAGGCCGCGGCGTTCGCCCTGATCGAGTACAAGGAGCACACGAACATGAAGCCAAAGAACACGATCTGCCTCTGGTTCGACAAGGACGCGCATGAGGCGGCGCGCTTCTACGCCGTCACCTTTCCGGATAGTAAAGTAACCGCGGTTCACGAGGCTCCCGGTGACTATCCGGGCGGCAAGAAGGGCGATGTGCTGACGGTGCAGTTCACCGTTCTGGGCATTCCCTGTCTCGGCCTCAACGGCGGCCCAGTGTTCAGGCACACGGAAGCCTTTTCCTTCCAGATCGTGACGGAGAATCAGGAAGAGACGGACCGTTACTGGAACGCGATCGTCGGCAATGGCGGCACGGAGAGCCAGTGCGGTTGGTGCAAGGACCGCTGGGGCCTCTCCTGGCAGATCACCCCGCGCGCGCTGACCGATGCGCTTGCGGCTGGTGGTGGTGAGGCAAAGCGTGCCTTCGAGGCGATGATGACGATGAAGAAGATCGACATCGCCGCCATCGAGGCGGCACGGCGAGGCTGACGCGAACACGCCGACACGTCCTTATTCCTTATGGAATCTTGCGTCACTCGTCCCTTGAACTGTGACCATCATCGGTCTGCGGTCAAGGAGGGCCGCGGCCAGGTCGGTCTAATTATGGTTGTGTCTTTGGGCGTAAAGACGCGCGCTTCGTTGTAAATCTGGTTGAACGGCGCTTTGTATTGGCCTGAGTTCTTGTCAACGAAGTATTCATACATGACACCGTAGTTCATCAACATCGGAAAGCCGTAGACGTAGGCTTCTTGGTAGGTGTCTCTCTGGGAGACGGCTTCGCGAACCGGACCCGTTTTCTCGTTGGAACAACCGCTCCAACTCAGTACCAAGGTCACGAGCGCAAAAAGGGATACTGCAAATTTGCCAGTCAACTTCACGGTTGTGTGCCTCTCGTGTGCCAACAACGCAAGTAAGCGTAGATCAACTGTGCAGTGGGCTGTTTACTGCAGCTTACGGGGAAGCGTCGGGATAGCACATCGCCACGAATTCCACTTCTGTTCTTCTGTTCTTCGGGACCGGGGATTGTGGGCGGCGAAGGACAAATCGTTAGAGTTGGCCGTTCGCAGATAGCTGGCATTGAACAAGTCATTGCATGCGCTATCACCGAACCGGAATGTGACTCCCGGATTGAAAGTGAGTTAGCGATTTCACGCCAACTATCCGAGGAGCGGGTAGTGCGGTGTGTTAGTACGGTTTCGGCGGTCCGATCAGCGGAGTCTTGACGGGTTTCGCCATGCCGTAGAAGACCACCACGCCCTGCCCTGCGCCTTGAGTTTGTAAGGCTTCATCGACCTTTCCCATGGCATCCTGGTACACCTGCCAGTTGTTGGTCACCCAGACATCGCCTGCCGGACCGATGCCAACGTCAACCATCAACTGCAATCCTCCGCCAACATAGCCCCCCGGTGGCGAAATAGCGTCTCCCGTCTTCACTCCCGGCGGGCAATGCTCGGTGCGGAAGCCGCACAATTCCACGATTCCGGCCGAGGCCGTGCTGAAGTTGGAGATCCAGATGTTGTCGTTGCCATCCACGGAAGCCGCCCACGGGCCGACGATGCCCTTGCCATAGATCGGCGAAAACGGAGCTTCGGTGCCGTCGGGACGCAAGACCGTTATGCTGCCGCCTTCGTATCCCGATTTCTCCTCGGTCATGGCAGGTATCAGCACCTTGGTCGCGCGTTGTCCGGCGTCGGGGTCTTTGTCGAAGTTGAACTTAAATGCGGCCAGCACCTCCGCAAACTTCAATGCTCCCTTGGGAGAACTGCCCAATTTATTCGTGACCCAGACGTTGCCCAGGCTGTCGATGGCCAGACCGCTGGCGGAGTATCCCACCTTGAAGGTTTCGACTTTGCTGGGGTCGGAAGTGGAGAAACGAACCACGTGGTCCGCGATGGCATTGGTAACCCAGATGCGGTCCTGCTGGTCAATGGCGAGGGCGAACGGCCCGATGAGTTTGCAGGGGTTCTTCAGCGGATCGCCCGTCTTGTTCTGACAGAAGAACTGCACCTTGGACGGATCGCCCTGGGGAAGCTTCACGACCTGGCCCTTGATCAGGTCGACGGTCCAGATATCTCCGCTGGGCGTGGCAATGATGCCCTGCATCTGGCTGATCTGGCGGTTAAAGTTCCACCCCTCGGCGGGCGACAGAGCTTTGCCGTTCTTGTCGAACTTCGTGATGTTCTGGCCGGTGAAGCTGGTGGCCCACGCATTGTCTTGGGCATCGAGGGTCAAGCCGAAACCGGGGCCTGCGATGCCTCCGCCCCTGAAGCCCAAAGGACTGGGCGAAAGCGGCTTGCCATTGGGTGCGAACTTGGTGAGCCCACCGGTCCATGAGGCATCCTGGTTTTGTGCCCCGACCGTGAAGTTGTCAGCCACCCAAGCATTGCCTTCGCTGTCGATCATGAGCTTCCCGCCTCCGCTGTAGCCACCGCCCGTGAACTTGAGGGGGAAGATCCAGGCGCTGGGCGCGAAGGTCAAATAGGGCAGGAACGGCGTAGGCCTGAAGAGCTTGCCGGGTTCGAAGGTAGGTTGCGGATAGAAGTAGTTCAGCAATTCAAAAACTTTGTCAGCATGGTAGGAAGGATAGCGAACGATGGCCTCGGTCGCCGCCAGCGTATCCTTCGGGTAGGCGCCCGTCGGAGACGTCGCCACGTAGAAGAGGCTGCTGCAGGCGTCGGACCTGACCCGGGTCACGCAGCCCGCGACAATGCTGGTGAGGGTCGCGAAATTGGCCATGGTGGGCGTCTGCGCGCTATTGAGCGCGTCCAGAATAGTGTCACCATAGCCGCCGGTTTCCAGATTGACGAAGTTAGGCACGTTGCCGGCGGCAATCCTCAGTTCCAGCGCAGAGCCCTTTATCGCGGAGCCGTCGATGAACTGGTTGTGGGTGACCACCGCTGCCAGCGTGGTCATCTCGTCGATGACTATGCGAGCCGGGGGTTTGCTGCCCACAACTGCCAGCAGTGCGATCGCCGGATTGTCGCCACCCTTGCCTCCGGGTTCGCCCCCGGTGGCAACCAGATAGAGACTGGCGTCAGCTTGCGCCGTTGCGCCGCGGATCTCAAACCGCCCTTCGTTGTCGGTTTTCGTCTGCGCGAGCTGCTTGGGTGCGTCAGAATTTGCAGCCCAAAGTGTGACCGTGGATTGAGCGATAGGCGCTCCTCCGCCCATCACTTGACCTTTTATGTCGGCGGCGAAGGCCCGAGTCGCCAAGAACATGCCTGAGATGGCAAAGGCAGCCAATGTCAACTTTACAGCTCTTGTCTGAGAGTGCATTTCTTTTCTCCTTCAGGCTAGCGACTGGTGCCACCGCGATGAAAGTAGGCGCGACGCAGTTTGCATTTGGGATCAATTTCGCACCAATTCTACGCGAGGTCTGCTGTGGGGCGGAAGGACAACTGGCGGAATCAGGCCATGGTAAGTAATCCTCATCCGGGCGTCAGCCGTGATTACGAAACACACATGGCGATTTCGCAACACCTATCTGCGCTGACCTCACTTTTGTGATAGACCGTTTGCTGCAACTGCAACCGTAACCGAAGCCAAGGTCCGGCGACGATGCTGAAAGCGAAGCGTGGTCGTTTGACATCACAAATATGGATTCGCGGAATACAGCCGTTCGCAAGTCTTGCTGTCGCGGTCGTGATGCCGTACTGGCGCTCAAAAACTGACGCCCGCCTCAAGCACTACCGTCGGATCGGTAAAGCCCGCATTAAAAATGTACGTCGTGAATTCCCACTTCTTATGGGACACGCCGACCAGGAAGCCGCGTTGCACGTCGAGGCTGGTCTGGAAAGCCTTCGTGTGTTGCGCTACCAGGCCCACGCGAAACCAGTCGACCGGCGAGTAGGTAAATTGCGGCCAACTGTAGTAGAAGTTGCCGGATTTAAGCGTCGTATCGAATACATATTCATTGGCGATCGACAGCTCAACCTTCTTATAGGTGAGTGAGGCCTCGCAGCCGGGGGCAATCCCGTCGGTTCTTCCGAAAACGCCGCCGATCATCGGCGTCACGTCCAGCACCAGCTTCTTTCCAGCGCTGAAGTTATAGCCTGCCCACAATGATCCCGTGCGCAGGTTCTCGTAGTTGTAGCGCGCCTCCATATGCAGCCAACTGCGGTCCGCTGTGAAAACTGGACTTACGTAGGACTGGCTGTCCGGAATGACGTAGCCATCAACCGTGAGGTTGTAGGCCCACGGATTCTGGTCGGCATCAGGAGGCTTAGCCGGCGCCCCGCCCGCTGTGCCCTGACCCAATGCCTGACCGGCAAGGAGGGCAACCACTGCCAGCACTGCGAGTTGTTGTGTGGGCTTCAGAATACGATCCTGAACGATGTGGTGGCTCATCCGCCGAGCGCAATGGCAACCCCGACGAGCGCCAAGCCAAACAGCATCGCGCAGCATCCCGCCAGATAGCGGTGGGAGCCTGTGTACTTTCCCCACATGAATCCGGCGGCGAACAGCGATGCAATCAGCAGAGCATTCGAAACTCGAAGAGCGAAGCGGGGCTCGGAACGAAAGATCAGGAACGGGATCACGGCTGGGAACACCGACGCGAAATCGATCCAGAAGATCGCGCCCATCCCGTAGACATCGTCCTTGACGAGGCCAGCCTCGGGCAATCGGATTCTTAACATTGCGGGCAGAACAGTCCGGCAAATGCGAGTGCGGTCCTCCGCGCTCGTCATGGGCTCCAGCAGGGGGTCGAGGTGGACACTAATTGCCGAGAATGCCGCGCTCTCGTTTGGAGCGTTCCTGATTTCGCTAAGCAACTGCCGGCGCTGGCGGCGAGCCGTTAAGTTGCCCACCACGAACAGTGCACCATCGATGATGCCCCAGGCGACGTTACAGCCGAGAGCGGCAATCAACAGGTGCCGTACTCCCTGTTTTCCAGCGCCCGCCGTCAGCCCTGCGATGAGGGTGAAGTCGAGCACCATGATCAGGCCACACAGGATTTCTTCCAGTCTGTCTGACGGATCCAGATACTTTTTGACAAGCCGCGTCCTTGAATGAGCAAAAGCCAACTCGATTCCCCCAAGTCTTTCCTTCCAACCGCTCATCCTGCATCCTGGTGCTCCGGGGCGTGGGTTGGCAGCAATGCGATTTTGCGGGCATAGAGACCGATCCCGGGCATTGCGCTTAGTCCGTGGGCAAAGATGCTAAGCAGCACGGTGGCCATCACCGCGAAACGGATGGTCGACTCACCAGGGAAATGCGTCTCCTGCTCCAGATAGACCAGACCAAGAACAATGGACGCCAGGCCGCGCGGACCAAACCAACCCATGAAGACTACGGTCGCCGAACTAAGACGCGTACCGATGAGCGCAATTGCCACCGGCAACATCCGTACCAGCGTCAGGCTTAAGAGCGCGTAGATCCAGGATGCCACGCCGAACTGCGGCCAATCCCGCACTGCCGCCATGCCAAACAGGAAGAACACGGCAAGGTTCAACAACTGTCCCCATTCCTCCGCGAACTCGACGCTCTGCTTACCGGCTTCCTTGAATCCGGCCTGCACCGCCAGGCCCGCCACAAATGCCGCGATGAACATGCTTGCGCCAACCATGTCGGACACTATCAGGCAAAGCAGCGGCAATGCGACCACGCCGATTTGTTGGAAAGATTCCGCGATCCACTGCTTGCGGTGCGCCAGGCCCAGCAACCATCCGCCGGCGAGGCCGATGGCCAAACCGACAACTACGCCAAAGCCAAGCTGCTCCACGATGAACTCCACCAGACTGCCTTTTCCACCTTCGATTTTGGCGGCCGCGATGGCGATGAAGAACAGAAGGAAAGGGACGGAAAGCCCGTCGTTGAGACCGGCTTCCACGTTGAGCGCCTGACGAACGCGCATGGGCACCCGCGGACTATTCACGATAATCTGTCCCAGACCGGCGTCGGTTGGCGCAAGGATGGCGCTCAGGATTCCTGCTTCCCAGATCGAGAGTTGCGGAAATACCAGCCGCGCGACAACTGCTCCCAGAACGATCGTCAGCAACATGCCTGTGCTCAGCAGCCGCGCTGGCAGGTTCCTAATGTTACGCAAGACATTCAGGTCGGTGCGGCTGGCATCGGTAAAGAGCAACATCACCAGGCCGACTTCGGCAATGTGGAGTGCGGCATTAGCCGTGAACCCGGCCCTCAAAATTCCTTGCAAGGCCGAAAACATGAGCATTCCCGCGACCGTGAACACGATGGGCGCGGTGACGATCGTCTGTTCCAGCCGCCGCGACAGCAGACTGTAGATGAAAAGGAGCGAGACGAAGGTAGCTAGAGGAATCATTGCTATCCACCTATGTGAACTGCAGTTGCGAGGCTCGCGGTTCTTCGGCACCGCAGGTAGTGCCACCGAGATGCGAGATCTTTCGTACCGCGGGAGCGATGGAGTTCTATGAGACCGCCATCCGAAAACCGTTCCGGCTCCAGCAGGCCGGTCTGAGGCTCAGCGCCCCCTAGCAGAGCATCCTCTTATGAGTAGTGCGAGTAGAAAGCAGCCGATAACAATCAGTCCGAGCACTACCCACTCGACTCGGATATCGTGTTTTCCTTCTGCGGAGGCCGAGTAACTAGGTGCGTCCGCCGGTCTGAATCTGTTGTCGCACTGCATGCAGGTTATGTAAGTCTTGCTGCTGCCCAAAAAGCCTGTGGTCAAGTCCCATCCACGTTTCTCGGCGTGTACTTGAGTTGAACCGCACTTCGGACACGTTACAGCGTCATCGCCTTCGTTGGCCGCAGTCATTGCACTCTATCTCCTAACCGCACTCTGATTCCCAACGTCAGCAGCGTGATCGTTGACGTAGTCGGTAGGTTCGAGCCGGGCAACCGGGTTCGGCTTGCGCTGCCACCACGAGTATCAGCGTACCGGCCCCGTCCAGCCACCGTTTTGTCTAGATCGTACGTTTAGCCCACGAAGACCAGCTGTGATTCGGGTCACAATTTGCAGCGCGTCACTACCACCTTTGCGGGATCTCACGAACGTGAGTACCCTGATGGTCCAAGCCAGGTCGTTGGGAGACGAGAGCATATGGCGGGGCGTCAAGGTGCAGGGCACACCATCACTCAAGATTTTCTCAGGTTTAGTCAGGCCCATCTGTGATACCTGTCACATCCGGCAACTAACCGACTGCACAGCGTGCGGAAGTCTCATATGAAGGGTTCAGTCCACGAAAATGATGGCCGCCAGAGCGGCGGCCAAGTGAATGAGAAACAAAAGCTTAGTGGAGCCGACGATCGGACTTGAACCGATGACCTGTCGATTACGAATCGGTTGTCAAACCTCGAAGCTTCCTATTGATAACAAACAACTTATATACGAATATGTGGCCAGCGCGGCGGAAAGTGCGGTTCATAGTTTTGTTGAGCTTAGCGGGCGATGTTGGTGGCCGTTGGACCAACTTTGGGCTAACTTGACTTCAGGAAAGACTGACAAGACTGAACGAACCAACAATTCCTATGCCCGCCGATGTCTAATGAGTAGATGAGTGCAGCTCGGATCTGGACCTATCCTGATGAATTTATGATAATGCGCATACCCCACCTATCGAAGACAGTCAATATGGGAGATCCTTCTGTGGCACATGTCCTCGAAGCCGGTATCTCGGGAGTTTGCATGCGAGTGGCAGTTCAACGGTTTGCCGACTTCCTTGTAAGTCAAAAACGGGCAGATCGGCTATCGGCGGTTTACTCACGAGTGCCAACGACGACCCTGGGGCGAAGCCGCCGGAACAGCTTCAGGATTCCGGCAAGGGTGATTGCTCGGGTTGCGGTTGCGGCTTTCGCCTCAGGACCAACGCGGAGAACAGCGTAATGACGAGCCCAATCGGAAAGGGATGAATGAACGTGAGCACTGCGTTGAAGAATGGGTTTTTGTACAGCTCTTTGTATTTTCTGACCTGCTGAAGTTTTACCTGGACGGCTGCCGGGCTCGCGCCCGAGGCGGTGAGCTTCTGAACCAAATGAGCGCCATATGCGTCCCAGAAACCAGGCAGGAAGGTGTAGTAGATCACTTCCCAGGTTACGACATAGATGATGCAGGATATCAGCGTAATGGAGAGGCCGACGGCAAAAGCTTTTGAAAAGGTAATCTGACCATTGCTGATGTTGTCCCGGTAGGTTCGGATGCCAAAAAACACCATCAAGAACGAGAGCACTATGGAGGTGTTGCCGATGATCGCGCCGCGGTCGAAGCCAATCCTGCCGCCGAAGGTCACCAGCGCTATCATCATCAGCGAGGAGATAGCGCCGGAAATCAGCCCGAAGGTGACGATGATTTTTCTCATATTCTCGTACTGTCTTTTATCCGATCTTGACCTTTCCACGTATGCCGCCGGCCCCATACTCATACGGGCTCAGCGACCCGCCATGTCAGCTGGCGACTTGGATGCCAATGGAATAACTACGATAAGGTTATCGCCAGCTCCGGGGTGAGTCATCCCAAGATAATCGAGCTTCGGTTGGGCGTCGAACCCGATGTCTTTCGTTGTCATGTTCGGCGCATAAAACATCAAGTGCGGAGGGAAAATGCCAGTGCCGTGCTCAGGGATGGCTCTCAAGCGGTTCTGGCTGGACATCATGTAGAGG
>JBAVSY010000034.1:0-17055 GCA_049695855.1 Candidatus Korobacteraceae bacterium
GAAATCAAGTGCCGGAGGCACGGCATAACCTAGCCCAGCACGGAGCCGGAGGCGGAGTGCTGGGTGAAGTGGGAAAAATCTCCGAGTCGCGTAGCGACGGCACAGTTTCGTAACGGCCTCGTGAGCCCGCGGGACAAGTGGGAGAAACGCAGAGCCGCGGAGCGCCGGCACGGACTTGCGACACAGTCTCTTAAAGCCCGGCGCTTCCACCGCCAGCGAGGACATTACGCTTACCGTCATCAAGAAAGCCCGAATTAGTTGTCGCCTTTGCGGCACGGCTGAAGCCATGCCCTGATACAAAACGATTTATGAGATAGGCTGGATAGGCTCAGTGTTCCTTCCCAAATCCCTTGTGCCGCTGGCGGCTGTAGCGGGCCAACGCGTCGTCGATCACAGGCAGCGCCTCGCGCGAGGGTAGAATATCGTCAACCTCCACTGCCTTGCCTTCCAGTTGTTTGTAGTCCAGAAAAAAGCGTCGCAGCATGTCCAGTCGATGCTGCGGCATTTCGGCCGCTTCTTGGTAGGCGTTGAACTCCGGATCCTGGGTGGCCACCGCGATGATTTTATGGTCGCGTTTACCGGTGTCGATCATGGTCATCAGTCCGATGGCGCGCGCGTGAATCAGCGTCAGCGGAACTACCGCTTCCTGGCACAGCACCAGCACGTCCAGAGGATCGTCGTCCTCGGCCAGCGTCTGCGGAATGAAACCATAATTCGCCGGATAGTACACCGCCGAATAGAGCACGCGATCCAGCTTGATCAGGCCGCTGGTCTTGTCCAGCTCATACTTCACGCTGGAGCCGAAGGGAATCTCGATGACGGAAAAGAATTCCAGCGGTAGCTTGTCGCCGGGAGAGATGTCGTGCCAGGCGTGAGTCATGGGATGGGGCTCCCCAAACAGCAGGAATATACGATTCAATTGTAGTCGAGACTTGCGGAGCTCCCTCTCGCCAACCTGTCGAGGAGCCTTTTTCCGAGAGTCGAATTAACCCTGCCTTAACAGTGCGTCATTTATTAGTGTGAGCCAGTTGGAAACCAGAACTGTATTCCTATTCGGAGGTATCATGCTAGGCAAAGTTCTGGCGTAGACAAAGGAGTACGTCATGCCGATTCGATCCTCGTTGCAACTTCTCGCGGAGAAATTGGCCTTCCGTTCCCGTACGGTCAGCGTCTCATTCAGGCTGGTGATTTTTCTGCTGGCGACAGTGGCCGCGATCCCCGTTGCCCAGGCCCAGACCTTCAACGTGATCTACACCTTTGGAACTTATGGCGCCCATCCCCAAACTGGGTTGACCATGGATGCAGCCGGAAATCTCTACGGCACAACCTCGAAGATTACCGGCAATGCCGGCTCGGTATTCCGGCTGTCGAAGAGAAATTCCAGCTGGGTCTTCAGCCAGCTGTATTCCTTTCAGGGCAACAGTGACGGCGCCGCACCCGATACCCGCCCGGTTTTCGGACCCAACGGTCTTCTGATTGGCGCGACCGCCGAAGGCGGCGGACCGGGATGCGAAGGGTACGGTTGTGGCACCGTGTACACCCTGACGCCACCTCCCCACTTCGCGGCCAACGTTCTTAATAACTGGTCGGAAAACATTCGCTATCGTTTTACCGGAGGCGCTAATGGTTCGGCTCCATTCGGCGATTTAATATTCGACCAGGCCGGCAACATCTACGGCGTCGATGGCACGGGCACGACCGGCTGGGGAGCGGTTTACCGTATGACTCCCAATAACAACCATAATTGGGACCTGACCGTACTCTATAACTTCACCGGCGGGAGCGATGGCGGCGGCGCGTATGGCATCGTCTTCGACAACGCCGGCAGGCTTTACGGTCCCACTGCCGCGGGCGGCGCCAATGGCGATGGCACCATCTTCCGGCTGACCCCCTCCCAGGGTGGGTGGACAGAAGAGGCCCTCTACAATTTTCAGGGTGCAAGCGACGGCAGGACTCCTGCGGCCGGCTTGATCTTCGATGCGGCGGGCAATCTCTACGGGACGACCCTCTACGGCGGCTCTGGCGGAGGCGGCATAGTCTTCGAGCTGTCACCTTCGGGAGACACCTGGACGCTGACCACGCTTTACAGCTTTACCGGACCGGGTGGTTCGTCCGGAATCCTGGCGATGGATGCAGCCGGAAACCTCTACGGCACAACTTTCTCCGACGGCCTTTATCAGCAGGGTAACGTCTTCAAACTTTCGCCCTCGAATGGGGGATGGATCTATACCTCGCTGCACGACTTCACCGCTGGCAGCGATGGCGCGAACCCCGCTGCCGGCGTCGTACTGGATAGCGCCGGCAATATCTATGGCACCGCCGAGAACAGTGACGGGCAGTTCGGCCCCGGTCTGGTTTTCGAAATTACTCCTTAGGGAACCCTGATTAAGTCTAATATTTGAAGGGGACGGCCTTTCAGGCCGTCCGTAAGTGGCGCAGCATCAGGTCGGCTTTAGCCGCTGAGGGACTTCGCCTCCACTTAATCAGACAATCCTTAGCGGAGTTTCGCACGGCATCGCGACACACGCAGCGCAAATTTACAGCGTACTCAATATGGCCAGCCAGATTCGACTGGCTGCAGAGGAGAACATCCCATGACATCCCTGCAAAACTCCAGCCGCCAGATTTTCCGCGACATCGTGGGTAGGGCAACTTTCGCGATCGCAATCTTCCTACTACTTGCCATGGCAATGGCTCCATCGTCGCAAGCCCAAACCTATACCGTCCTGCACAGCTTCACCAACCAGGGTGATGGCGGACATCCCGACGCCGGTGTAACCGTGGATGCTGCCGGAAATTTGTATGGCACAGCGCCGGGAGGCGGGGCCAGCGGAAATGGCCTGGTGTTCAGAATGACGCGGCACGGCGGAGTCTGGACCTTTGCCCCGCTCTATTCCTTTCAGAACGGCGGCGACGGGCAGGCTCCTGAAGCCCGGGTCGTCTTCGGTCCCGACGGCAGCTTGTACGGAACCACCGCTTTCGGCGGCAGCAATGGCGGGTTTGGAACCGTTTTCAATCTGCGGCCTCCGGCGCACGGTTGCCAGAGCGTCAACTGTCCCTGGACCGAAACCACACTGCACACTTTCAGCGGAGGCACGGATGGCGCTTATCCCGGACAAGGTGATCTGGTGTTCGATCGGGCAGGCAATGTGTATGGCACCACCCAGGGTTACGGTAGCGTGGGCACAGTTTTCAAGCTGACCAAGCAGAATGGCGCATGGACGGAAACCACTCTCTATACCTTCACCCACGGAGAGACACCGGTCGCCGGCGTCGTGTTCGATAGCGCCGGCAATCTCTACGGCACGACGACCTATGGAGGCATTAACAATAACGGCACCATTTTCGAGTTGAGTCCTTCCGGCTCAGGCTGGACCTATCAAACTCTCTATGAATTTCAAAATAATGGAGACGGCCAGCACCCGCAGGGAGGAGTGACCTTTGATGCGGCAGGCGATCTTTATGGCTGCACCGTGGCTGGCGCCAAGACGGTCTATGAGCTGCAGCCCTCGAACGGTAACTGGATCTTCACTTCGCTCTATGCCTTCTCCGCATATTCGGAAGGCTGCAACGTCAGCCTGACCTTCGATCCGGCCGGCAATTTTTACGGTACGGTGGCCATCGGCGGCACGGTCGGCGAAGGCATTGCGTTCAAAATGTCGTACTCGGGTGGAAGCTGGACGGAAACCGATCTCTACAATTTCGGCATCGGCGGAAAGGGTGCCTATCCCTACGGCAGCGTGGCCCTCGATACCTTCGGCAATCTGTATTCGACCACCAACGCCGGCGGGGAATACGGACAAGGCGTGGTCTGGCAGCTTACCCAGTAGCGGAGCACACTGCGGCTTGCACGGTCGGAGTGGCTTCGGTTGGGGCTGGGTCATGACGTAGGCAATCGAGGCTCTTCCGATCTGCCCTTGTAACTGCTGACCAACAGGGCCACCGTGATTGCGATGTAAAGAACCCCAATGATGCCCTCTAGCGCCGCTAACATACGCACCTCCGGGTGCAGGGGGACAATATCGCCGTAGCCGACGGTCGAGAGGGTTATCAGACTGAAGTACAAAAGTTCGCTGGGACGGTCCCCCAGTGACGAGCTGTTGCGCAGGATTGAGCCGGGATAGAAAACATCAATCGCGGAGTAGAGGGCAAACCAAGTCAGACCCAGCAACAGATAGACACTGACCGCGGTATAGAGATGCGAGTCGAGTATCGAGCGAGCATTCTTTAGATAGGAAAAGAGGCCGACCACGGTGATCCCAAAGAACACGGTGAGGACCGCCCATTTCATCCCGTCTACGGTTCGATTAGGAAAGACCGCACCGGCGATCGTAAAGACCAATGCACCCAACATCAGTAGCCCACTCGGCCACAGCCAGCCTTTGATCTGCGCCAGCCTGACGGTCGCCAGGATGACGGGCACAAAGATCAATGCCCCCAGTGTCACCCTCCGCTCCAGACCGTGATCCAGCACCGGATGCAATAGAATGACCAGCAGTAGCGATATCAGGAGATACAAGTCAGGTCGGGTTTGTGGTTTCTTGGGCATGGGATGAAAACTTTTTTCGGCCCGGTGTTTGTTGAGCTCTTGCTGCCTGCCGGCTGAGAATCTAACCCACAATATGCTCCAGCCGGATAGCTAGCAATCACGAACCATTGCACGGGCCTTTCCCAAGCGGGTACCTCCGGCCCCGCGCACCTGTGTAAATGCGGATTTATGGTAGATCAATCAGAAGAATTCGTGGAAAGGGTCCACCTATTGCGTGATCTCCCAGGCGGTGCCACCGTTGTACCTGCCACCTTCTGACGTTGTGCCGTACAGATTTCCCTGGCTATCGAACACCACATTGCTCATAGGGAGTGCGCCATCCAGGCAAGCGCCGCCGCCGCAGAAATCGTGAAGCGAGGTGTAGGTCCAGCCGCCCTCCGAAGGTATGAGCTTGAAAACTGTGCCAAAACTGTAAGCGCCACCTTCGTTCGTCGTGCCGTACAGATTGCCGGCTGCATCCATCGACAGGCCGGCATAAGGTCCAGACCCGCTGAAACTATAGATCAGTGAGAAAGCCCAGTTACTGGCGCGCGTCAACTCGAACGCCGTTCCTCCACCGTTGGATCCTCCGCAGCAAGTTGTGCCGTACAGATTACCCGCCTGGTCGAAGATCAAGCCTGAGTATGGATACTTGCCATCGCTTGCGCCCTGGAAGTTATACAAAATGGTTTCGGTCCAGCCCGAGCCCGACGGTGCCAGCCGATAAACCGTGCCGTCGCTGTCGTGCGTGCCGCCGTTATTCGTGGTGCCATAAAGATTGCCGGCCTGGTCGAAGATCACACCGCCCCAGGGCCGCAGTCCGTCTCCACCTTCCGTGACGAAGTTGTGCAGCACGCTCTCCGTCCACACGCCGCCTGACTGAGTCAGTTTGTACACCGTGCCGCAGCCTCCCTGGCAATTTCCGGTGCCGCCGCCGGTTGTGGTGCCGTAGATATTACCTGCTGCGTCGAAGGTAAGATCAGCTCCGGCTGGATTGGCGCCGTCGCTGCCTCCAGTGAAGCGATAGAGCACTGTCTCCGTCCAATTTCCCAGAGCGTTAGCTGTAGCATGTTGCGGAGGTCTCAAGTTGAAAACCGTGCCGCAGCCTCCTTCACAACTTCCCTCGCCACCGCCGAAAGTCGTGCCGTAGAGACTGCCGTCGGGCCCGACGATTACGCGGGCGTAGGGATTGCCTCCGTCAAGGCCTCCGCGAAAACCATACAGCTGGCTAAACAGCCAGCTGGAATTTTTCTGCGCCAACTTGAAAACCGTCCCGCACCCCAGAAAGCAACCCATTCCGGGGCCACCATAGAAAGCCGTCCCGTAAAGGTTTCCGGCGCGATCAATGCTCAGCCCGGCGTAAGGATAATCGCCATCTCCCAAGCCGCTGAAGCTGTGCAGCACGGTAAAGGTTTGCGCCTGCGCCGATTGCGCTGCCATCATGATCAGCGCAAAAACCAGCGTCACCAGGAAGCTCGCTCCCCACAGTGCCTTTATTAACGTCGGTGTGGAATTTCGTGCCGGGTTCACCATGATAATCCTCCTCCATGGACCTGCAATCACGAATAATTGCTGGCGCACAGGCCGCACTTTACACCCAAGTTCGCGGCGTTTCCAGCATGAGACCGGGACCCTTTCTTCACATCCCCACCAGCCGCAGGGATGTCTGCTTAAGCCACATTCGACCGCAATGTGGAATTCACTTGAACTCGCGGCCGGGCAGTGCAAGAGTTGCCTGACAAGGAGGCTCTCGATGGCAAGCCCAGCGCAAAGTACAACTTCGATCTTCGACCTCAACTTGCAAACGGGAACTCTGGTGGTCTTTGTAGCCCTGGTAACCGCGATGGCGATTGTCGGCGTCCCGGCAGCCCAGGCGCAGACGTTCACGGTTATTCATAGTTTCGGTGGTCACGACGGCTATGTTCCCTCAGCCGGATTGACCATGGACCACGCCGGAAATTTCTACGGCACCACGCGCAACGGTGGCTCCTTTGATAACGGGCCTTTCTGCTCGGTGTATGCCCAAATTGGTTGTGGGACCGTATTCAAGTTAATCAGGCACGGTGCAGACTGGCAGCTCTCGCCCCTCTTTCTCTTCGATGGGCCTGACGGCGCCTATCCCACCACTCCTGTGACTATCGCGCCGAGTGGAATCGTCTTTGGCACCACTTCGGTAGGCGGTATGTGCACCTCGTCGCCTTACGGCTGCGGCACGCTTCTTAATCTCTCCCCGCCGGTCCGCAATCCGCCCTCGATCATCTACTCCTGGACAGAATTGTTGTTGCATGACTTTAGTGGCAACAACGACGGAGGACCACTTCCCGGCGCGCTCATCTTCGATAATAGCGGCGGCAACTTGTATGGCACATCGTACTGGGGCGGTCCAACGCAAAGTGGCCTCGTCTTTGAGTTCACGCCTTCAGGTGGCGGCAACTGGACGGAGAACGTTCTCTACACTTTTCAGGGAGCAGGTGACGGCTCCGGTCCTCAGGATGTAGTTGCCGACGCCGGCTTCGATCATCTCTTTGGCGTAACCGGCCTCGGCGGTAATGACGGATGTGACCGAAACGGCTGCGGTACTATTTATGAACTGACGCGCTCCGGCTCGGGATGGACCAAGACCACTCTTCACATCTTCACCGACGGCAGCGATGGAGCCTGGCCGGCCGGTGCGCCGGTGATGGACTCAGCCGGCAATCTCTACGGGGCCGACCCGGGAGCTTTCGTTAGTACTGGCACAGTGTGGGAAATGTCGCCGTCCCAAGGCGGCTGGACTTTTACCGTTCTCTACACCTTCACCGGATGCCCCAACTGCGGGCCCTTCAGCGGCGTAACCATGGATGCAGCCGGCAATCTTTATGGCACCACCTTTAACGGCGGCGCGTTCGGCCAGGGAAACATTTTCCAGCTTAGTCCTTCCGGCGGAAGCTGGACCTACACCGATCTGCACGACTTCACCGGGGGCGCCGACGGCGGTGCTCCCAAAGGCAAGCTTACGATTGACGCCAACGGCAACGTCTATGGAACCACCACGCACGGAGGAACCGACGGCGTAAACGGCGTGATCTGGGAGATCACTCCTTAATGCGCAAAAGCCGGGGTCGGTCCTGCCTATTTCGCTTACGAGTTTGATGAAGATAATGAGCCGCCGTCGTTATCGCCCGATGAACCTAAGACACAATCGGGAGACCGATGAAACCAGCCGCCCCGGGAGTGTGCCACACTCGCTGGGTAGCTTGCCGATAGTCCGCCGGATTCGAATTAAAGATATTGGTTACAAACGTGTGGGGGTTCCGGTCATATAACGGAAACAGACTAGATTGAACCTGCACTATGATGCGATGCCCAGGTATAGGGTCCGTTAAGGCTTGGTTCAAGGCACCGGGTCACATTCCATGACCCTCTAAATATCGGCACGGAGGCCAAGATCACTAGGAGTGGGCGAAAACAAGCGTCAGCGCAAGGAATGTAGAGCTGAGCGATCCGGCGCTGGATCCTGTTGAAACGCTGCTTCTGCTGCGCTTGAAAACGCAATCCAAAAACGGAGAGGCGCGGAAAATCCACACGGGGACTGTTCCGCGCCTCTCAGAATTTTTGGTCTGCTTCTAATAGCGGTGTGGCAGCTTCTGTTCCGTCTCTACCGAACTCGTCAACGAGCCCACCACATAGCTGAGGATAATCACTCCTACTACGGCAATTGTAACCAGATCCACTTGGCGCCTCCCCCACTCCAGCCGCTGTCGCCGGAGCCATGTTCGTTTCCCGCCCGCTCGCTCTCTGCACTCGTTTAGACGTACGGCGCACAGGATGTTGTGCATTGTTGTAGCACGATTTTGCTTGCCATTGCAGCACAAATCGTAACCGCACCGTAACTTTGCCGGTAGCAGCGGTCAGCGGTATGAGGCTCCGCCCCACTATGGTTTGTCATCGGGGGAGCGCAGGAGGGCACTTCGGCGCTGGCAGGCACCCACCTCAGCACGGCCAGGCACTTCGGCACGGGCAGGCACTTCACTCCTCATCACGATTTATCATCCTGAGCGGAAGCGAAGGACCTGCTCTTTCTTGATTTGTCATCCTGAGCGCAGGCGGCGCTTCGCCGTCGTAGTCGAAGGACCTGCTCTTGATTGTCATCCTGAGCGCAGCGACCGCAGGGAGCGGAGCCGAAGGACCTGCTCTTTCTTGATCTGTCATCCTGAGCGCAGGCGGCGCTTCGCCGTCCTAGTCGAAGGACCTGCTCTTGATTGTCATCCTGAGCGTAGCGACCGCAGGGAGCGGAGTCGAAGGACCCCTATAGCCTCAAAACTCCTGGGCTCTGCAGAACCGCTGTCGAGGGATATCGAACCATCTGGTCTACGCCGCGGCTTGCGGGCCGGTCTCTCCCACTACGCGCACCAGCGCGTCCGGTCCATCGGCGCCCACCACGTAGCGATCGGCTTCCACCTCCGGCCACTCGCCGTAGATGTGTACCACGTAAACGATCTTGCCTTCGCGCTTGGTGTCTTTAAAGATGCGGATGATCCTGCGCGCCGTCGCATCCGGCATCCGGTGGCACATCAGGGCAACGTCGAACGGCACCTGCTTCTCCGCCGCTTCCACAGCTTCCTGCTCGCTGCTGATAGCGATCACGTCGTGACCAGCCGTCTCCAGCACGCGCTGGCGAAGCAGGGCCAGTTCCTGATCGGTGGTGAGGATAAGAATCTTCATCTGAGAATGTCCCGCCAAGAGGTCAAAATTGCTCTTGCGGAGGATATCAAAAGACACGGCGCCGGCGCGCGGAATTTGTGGAGCGCCGCGGCTCCAGCTGCGCCAGAAGGCCGGTGGAAGCGCCGGGCTTTAGAGACTGTGTCGCAACCGGGGGGAAATTTTTGTGGTGGAACAAACAGCTGGAATAACCAGTCAGACTAGCCGCAACGCGGCGGAATGAAGTTAGGCGGGGGCGTCAGCCCCCGAGAAAGTGGGAAATAGTCGTGAGCCGCAGAGCGGCGACACCGGTTGCGACACAGTCCCTTTAGCCCGGCGAAAATCGAACTCCATCAGGGACGGCTTCAGCCGCGGTGTTCAGGCACGCCGAACCCTTGTTAACCCTGTCATCCCAACCGAGGACTTCACCGGGGCCCCGCCGCTTTTGCGCCTGGTGGGGTGGTTGAGTCCGAGCGAAGGCATCGGCGGCTCGCCTTCGTTCAGTATTGCCCATATCTTCCCCTAACCGATTCCAGCAATTTTCCGGAGTCATACCCAACACCGTCTTTAAAAACAATTTCGACGTTTTCCACGTCGGAAATCTGTTTTGCGGGATCACCCTTAATCACCACCAGATCGGCATTCTTCCCCGTAGCCACCGAGCCGATCTCCTTGTCCCTCCCCAGGTAAATGGCGCCGTTCAGGGTGGCAATCTTGATGGCCTCGACCGGAGAGAATCCGGATTCGACCAACAGTTCAATTCCGCACTGATCTCCAAATCCGGGCAGCACATCGCCCCTGCCAGTGGGATCGGGACCGGAAAGCAGCAATCCTCCGGCGGCGACGAAGGCATGCTCCAGTTCCAGGTCATGCTTCCAAAGCAGTGCTGGATCGATCTTCGGACCGGGCGCGGGCGCCGACGCCGGCTTTTGCCGCACCAGGAAGAAATCTTCGCGCGCCTCGGGAGTCATCGCATCCAGCGCCTGCTGCCGCAGCGGCGGACGTCCTGGGCCCAGGTCACCCTCAAAGACGGGCAACGTGGACGTAATCGCTACGTGATGGCTGACCAGCGTGGCAATCAGGTCCTTCGCCTCGGCGCTGTTGGCATCCATGCGCGCCAGGGTTTCCTCGCCGGCGCTTGAGCTACAGACGTCCGGCTTCTTGTCCGGGTCAAGCTGCGTATTGACGAAGAAGCCGTGCTCCAGATCGTCGATGCCTAACTCGGCAGCTTCTTTATAAGTAACGGAGCAGAGGTGTCCGGTGATTTTGAGTCCGCGTTGGTGGGCCGCATCGATGGCCGCCTTCAACTCCGCGCGGGTGATGTTCATATACGCCTTGAACGAGGTCACGCCCTGGTCAGCCCAGTACTCCACCGTCTGCCGCGCATCGTCGGCGCTGGTCAGATGCGGCATTTGGATAAAGTAACTGGTGCTTCCTTCCAGGTAAGGTCCGGTCACATCGAGGTGCGGCCCGGGCAGTTTGCCCGCGTCAATGTCGTGCTTCAGGTTCAGGTCGGCGTAGGTTTCGACGCTGCCTGTGGTGCGCATCGTGGTCACGCCGCCAGCCAGGTAAAGACGTGGCGCAGAGAATGTCATCTGCGGCACCAGCACGGGCGGCTCAAAATGCCGTTTGCTGTCGAGGTCTGGCCGCGCGATGTAGAAAAGATGATTGTGCATGCCGACGATGCCCGGCATCACCGTGTAGCCGCGAAGATCCAGAACCGTGGTGCCCGACGCGGCTGCCACGTCGGCGCCCTTCTCGATTGCCGTGATCTTTCCGCCTTCGATCACGAGGTTCTGATCTTCGACCGCCGGGCCTCCGGTGCCGTCAATGATCCGCACATGCGTGAGTACCACCTTGGGAGCCTGCACCCGCACAAATTCCTTCACCGTCTTCGACAGCTCGGGATTCTGGGCCGGCAAACTCAGCGGGAGCAAAAGAACAGCCGACAGAATGCGCGCAGCCATAGAGGTCCTCCGTGGAATGGCAGCCATTGTACGCGAGAGGCTTGCTCGCGCATCCAGGGTGTGCCCCGGGTTCGCGTCCTGCTTTCGGACGCTAACCTGGGCTGACGGCAAGTGCGTCAGCAGTGATGCACGGACGCCGCAGCCCTCGAATCATGGCCGCGATCCTTGGAGGCAGAGAACCTCTATCTCCTTCATAACCCAGCACATTAGCCTCTTTTTCCCCGAATTCATCATCCTTCAACCACGGCAGGAATCTAATCATGTAAGTATCGACATATCTCATCGACGAGCTGCGTGTTTCTATGCACCAGCACAACCATTCACCTGAATGTGAAACTATGCTTGAAAAGATACAACCGAAAAAGCGCTACATCTTCGCCAGCGATTTCGACCAGACCCTGAGCTTCAACGACTCGGGCTACGTGCTGGCCGAACTGCTGGGAATTTCCACCAGCGAATTCGAGCGCAAGTCCACCGGGATGGCCAAACTCAACCTGGTGCAACAGGGGGGCGAGCTCGCCTACTTGTTGCTGCATGATCCCGAATTCCGTTCGGCGGTCCGCCGCGAACATCTGTATCAGGCCGGCAAGGCTGTCCGGCTGAAGCCCAACATCGACTCGCTCTACAGCTTTCTGTCGGACGAGGTCGCGGGCTACCACTTCGATTTCTACGTGATCTCGGCCGGCCCGGTGGAGGTGATCCGCTCGGCGCTGGAAGGCATCATTCCGCCCGACCATATTTATGGCACCGAGTTCGAATACAACGCCGAGGGCGAGATCGAACGCATCAAGCAGGTCACCGCCGGCTACGGCAAAGTCGCCGTCATCGATCAGCTGCTGGAGAAGCTGCGCACCGGCCCCGACCGCATCGTGTATGTGGGCGACGGCAGCTCCGACATTCACGTCATGCTGCACGTCAACCGGCGCGACGGCTTCACCATCGCCGTGTCGGAGAACAAGTACCTGGCGCCCATCGCCAAGCGCTCGGTCATCAGCGACAGCGCGCTGGCGATTCTCGTCCCGATCCTCGAAGAAGTGGTGGGCTGGGATTCGGCGTCGATTCGCGACCTGTTCGAAGCCAAGGGACTGCTGATCCAGCAGTGGGACAAAGTGCAAACTGACATGTTGACCATCGTCCCCGTCGCCGTGCCGCAGGAAGAGCCGGCCGAAGAGCAGGCCCGCATCGCCATCGCCGATTAGCACGGCCGTTTCCGCCTTAGTCGAACTGCTTGTGTTCTCACTGTCGACGGAGTGGAAGGCGGCAGCTTCATCAGCGCCGAAGAAAATCTCATCTTGAAGCTGTCATCCTGAGCGCAGGCGGCGCTTCGCCGCCGTAGTCGAAGGACCTGCTGTTTGTTGGTTTGTCATCCTGAGCGAGCGAAGCGAGTCGAAGGACCCCTATACCTCGCTACGCAGCTTCCCGAGTGCGTCTGCCATCGCAATTTGTCATTACGAGCGTAGCGACGGATCTGCTCTGGTCACCCAGCGCTCGCGGCCCGCACCACCGGATCCGTTTGCCGGAAAATCTTCGGCGCAATCATCAGCAACACCGCGACCACGATGGCATAACACGCCACCGTCGGCAGCGCGTAACGGTTGTGCATATACTGTCCCGACAACAGCAGCGCCAACCCCACATGACGATTCGCATTGCTGACCGCCAGCGTGCGCACGCCGATGCGATCCGTGCGCATCAGCAACTGCATCACCCCAATCGAAGCGATTAACAGCACCACCACGGCCAGCACCACCCACGGTGTAACTCTTCTCAACTCCGGCCCCATCTTCCAGAGCAAAATCACAAACACCAGGATAAGCACACCATTGCCCAGGCGGTTCATCGCCGGCTGCGCTTTCTTCGCGAAGGCTGGCGCGAAGTACGCCAGCGCCATGCCTACCAGCAGCGGCACAAATTCCTTCTCCAATATCTGGAGCGCCACCACCCTCGGCGGAATCCAGATGTCGCGCTCGTACAGCTTGGCCGCTCCGTAAACCAGCAGAGGGATCATGATCGGCGTCATGACCGCGCCCCAAACCTGATAGCTGGCCGCCAGGTGCATGTCGAAGCCGCGCCGCGCGAGATTGCGCGTCAGCAGCGGCGCTCCCGGCGCAGCCGCCACCATGAACAGCCCGGCAGTCTCGGACAGATTCAGGGGCAGGATTCGCGCCACCAGCAGGGCCACCACCGGAGGCACGATAAAGGTCGCCAGCAGCAGCCGCAGCCACCCGCTCCAGGTCAGCCCTCGCCAGTTCTTCACCAACTCGGGCCAACGCAAGCTCATGCCGACGGACACCATGAGCACGAAGATCGATGCGGGCAAAAGAAGTTTCATCGCGGAAGAGTGAGCCTTGAAAGGGCACGGCTTCAGCCGTGCCGTTGCGCGTCCTTATGTTTTTGTCATTCCGAGGCGGCTTTAGCCGCCGAGGAAGCTGCTTCATGCCGATACTACTCGAAACCCAAAACTCGAACCTCCTATAATCATTCCTTATGCCCTCATTCCCCGAGGTTGATGAGCAGCTCGCCTACTTGCGCAAGGGCGCGGCCGAAATCATTCGCGAGAGCGACTTGCGCGAGCGCCTGGAAAAATCCCGCGCCACCGGCACGCCCATGCGGGTCAAGGCCGGCTTCGATCCCACCGCGCCCGACCTGCACCTGGGCCACACCGTCCTCATGCGCAAGCTGAAACATTTTCAAGACATGGGCCACACCGTCATCTTCCTCATCGGAGATTTCACCGGCCTCATCGGCGATCCCACGGGCCGCTCCGTTACCCGCCCGCCGCTGTCGCGCCAGCAAATCGACCAGAACGCCGAGACCTACAAGGCGCAAGTTTTCAAGATCCTCGATCGTGACAAAACCGAAGTCCGCTTCAACAGCGAGTGGCTCGACAAGCTGGGCTACGAAGGCATCATCCGCCTTGCCGCCAAATTCACCGTCTCGCAGATGCTGGAGCGCGAAGACTTCCACAAGCGTTTCATGGAAGAGAAGCCGATCGCATTGCACGAGCTGCTCTATCCCCTGGCGCAGGGCTACGATTCGGTCGCGCTCCAGGCCGATGTCGAGCTCGGCGGTACCGATCAGAAATTCAATCTGCTGATGGGCCGCGAGCTGCAACGCCATTACGGCCAGCCGCCGCAGATCGTGCTCACCACGCCGCTGTTGGAAGGCACCGACGGCGTACAGAAGATGTCGAAGTCCTACGGCAATTACATCGGCATCACCGAAGCGCCGGCGGAGATGTTCGGCAAAGTGATGTCGATCTCCGACGAGCTGATGTGGCGCTATTACGAGCTGGTCACCGACGGCAGCATGGCCGACATTGAAAGCATGAAGGCTGCGGTCACCAGCGGCGCGGCTCATCCCATGAAGCTGAAGCAGGAGTTGGGCAAGCGCGTCGTCGCCGACTTCCACTCCCGCGAGGCAGCCGAGCAGGCAGCGCAGGATTGGTCGCGAATGTTTCAGCAGAAGATCGTTTCGGGAGACATTGAATCGGTGTGCGTAGAATCCAGCAAAATTCATGTCCCCTTTCATGAGGCAGTGCTGGAGAAACAGGGAGAAGAGGACCTCTGGCAAGGGCAGGTTGAAGAAGTAAATCGTCGTGCCGAAGGCGGAGAATCCAGGTCTTCGGGGGCAGTTGGCATTTATTCCGTTGTCAAACTGATTCGAGAACTAGGATTAGGCTCCGGTACAGAGGCTGCAAAGCTGATAAAAGCCGGCGCAGTTTCCATCGACGGGAGGAAGCAAACCAGCCCCTATTACACCCAAACTGGCACACCAGGTCCCACTGTATCCAACCCGCTTCGGCTAACGGTGCGCGTGGGCAAGCGGGCGAAGGTGGCAGTCATTCAATAACCGGGCGCGAGCGCCATGGCCCCGGCATCGGAGCAGGGTTAGTCGTGCATGTTCCAGAGGGACGAAGCTTCGGAAGACCTGCTTCATATCAGCGTGTTGTTCGCTCATGTTGCCGCGCCGAATGCGTCGAACGTCGGTGGTAATGTTCAGGTGCGACTCGACAAGTTGTTGGCGCGAACGGGACTGGCGACATCCGTCACCGACGGCCTGCGCAAGGTGAAACAGAACGCGGTGAAGCTGGACGGCGATCTCAAGACCGAGCTAGTGGTCGCCGTGAAATTGGGAACGGAATTTACCCTGCGCGCCGGTAAGAAGATGGTGCGGGTAACGATCAGCAACTAAGTGGTGACTGCACTTCCACGTTCCTGCGATCCCCCTGCACCACACACATGTGTCATCCTGAGCGCAGGCGTGCCGGTTTTGCACGCCGGAGTCGAAGGACCCGCTTTTCCGTCTGTCATCCTGAGCGCAGGCGTGCCGGTTTTGCACGCCGAAGTCGAAGGATCCCTATCGCTGGAAAGATTCTTCGCGGCAACAGCGGTTCTTTGCTTCGCTCAGAATGACGAACTAAAGAGGCACATCCGATCGGCCTTTTCCCCGCACAAGGCCCTGATAACGCGGTAAAATAAGCCGAAGAGTAACTCAATTGGGAGCCAGGTAACTCCCATCGGCAGGCAGTCCTGGCCAGGTATTTGATGAAACGATTCTCCGCCCTCTTATTGTTTGTAGTTCTCGGCGCTCCCTTGCTGATTGCCCAAACCGCCTCCGATGACACCGTCGTCGAGGAGATCATCGCCCGGGTCAACAACAGCATTATTACCCGGGCCGACGTGCGCCACGCCCGCGAACAATTGCTCTCCGAGTTGCGCCAGTCCGATCCGGCCACCGCCGATCAGCAGGCTAAAGAGCACGAGAAAGATGTGCTCCGCGACTTGATCGATCAGCAACTGCTGCTGCAAAAAGGACAGGAACTGGGCATCTCGGCCGACACCGAGCTGGTCAAGCGGCTGGACGAGTTGCGCAAGCAAATGCACGCCGACTCCATGGAAGAAATGGAGAAGGCGGCGCAGGCGCAGGGTATCTCGTTTGAAGATTTCAAGCAGAATCTAAAGAACAACATCATTACCCAGCGGGTGATCAGCCAGGAGGTGGGCGGGCACATCACGGTGTCGAACCAGGAAATCCAGCAATATTACGATCAGCACAAAGCCGACATGGAGCGTTCCGAGCAGGTGCGGCTGAGCGAGATCCTGATTTCCACCCAGAAGACGCCGGAAGTCAAGACCGAGAAAGGCGAGACGGCGCTGCCGGAAACACCCAGCCCCGAAGTAGTGGCTGCGGCCAAGGCTAAGGCCGATCAGATCTACGCCATGCTGCAGAAGGGCGGCAAGTTTGACGACTTGGCCAAACAATACTCCAACGGCCCCACCTCGGCGCTGGGCGGCGATCTGGAATACTTCAAGCGCGGCACCCTGTCGAAGGAGCTGGAGCAAAAAGTATTCGAGATGCAAGTCGGGCAATATACCGAGCCCATTCGCACCAATCAGGGTTTCGTAATTCTGAAGCTCACCGAGCACCAGACCGCCGGCGTTCCTGCCCTGAAAGACGTGGAAAACCAGATTCAGGAACAGCTCTACATGACCAAGATGCAGCCGGCTTTGCGTGATTACCTGACCAAGCTGCGCGAAGAGGCTTACATCGATATCAAGCCGGGCTACCTGGATACCGGCGCCAGCCCGAATGAGACCAAGCCGATCTACACCACCGCCAGCTCCGACACCGGCAACTCGACAAAGGAAAAGAAAAAGAAGAAGCTGGGACTGTTCTAGGGACCGTTGCCAGTACTCAGTTGTCAGGTGTTTAGGGAAACTCTGATTAAGGCTTGTTTTGAAGGGGACGGCCTTCAGAGGCTGTGTCGCGAGTGGTGTCGCCGCTCTGCGGCTCAAAACTATTTCCCACTTTCCCGGGGGCTTACGCCCCCGGCTAACTTCATCCCGCCGCGTTGCGGCTAGACTGACCGGTGATTGC
>JBAVSY010000035.1:0-6035 GCA_049695855.1 Candidatus Korobacteraceae bacterium
TTTCCGGTGGAACAAACAGCTGGAATAACCAGCCAGACTAGCCGCAACGCGGCGAGATGAAGTTAGGCGGGGGCGTAAGCCCCCGAGAAAGTGGGAAATAGTCGTGAGCCGCAGAGCGGCGACACCACTCGCGACACAGTCTCTTTAGCCCCAAGGCCATTTTGCAGAGGCTGGAGCCCGGATAGAAAGTGAGCTTATCGGCCCGGCTAAAGCCAGGCCCTGACACAAATCGATGCGCCATCCGATTTGTGAGATAGCTTGTAGTAACTAGTGGTAAGCGGCTGAGATCTTTGATGAATTGTGCTTTGGCTTGCACCAGGATGCGGCTATAGTCGTGCCGCCGCGATCAAAAGTAAGTGAGGCTTTACAGCTTGCTGACCAGCTCGAAAATTATTAATTATTAATTATTAATTATTAATTATTAATTGCTAATTGCTAATTGCTAATTACTAATTACTAGTTACTAGTTACAGCTTCCCAACATGTTTGCCCGTCTCTTCGACAACGACGCTCCCACGGCCGACGCTCTGGCTCGGCAACGTTTGGCCATGGTCGAGCAACAATTGCGTGCGCGTGGAATCCGCGACGAGCGCGTGTTGGCGGCTATGGCCAAAGTTCCGCGGGAGCGATTTATTGCCAGCGAAGACATTGCCGGCGCCTATGGGGACTACCCGCTGCCCATCGGAGCAGGGCAGACCATCTCGCAACCCTACATCGTCGCGGCCATGATCGAGGCCCTGGAGCCCTCTCCCGAGGATCGCGTTCTGGAAGTGGGTACAGGTACGGGATATCAGGCGGCAATTCTGGCCGACCTAGTGAGCGAGGTATGGACCATCGAGCGTCATGGGGAACTGGCCGAGAAAGCGCGTCAGATCCTGTCGCAACTGGGCTACACCAATGTCCGGGTTGTGCACGGCGATGGAAGTGTCGGCCTGCCGCAACAGGCTCCCTTCGACAAGATTCTGGTTGCGGCAGCTGCCCCGCGTGTTCCCCATAGCTTGATCGAGCAGCTTGCCGATGGCGGCAGATTAGTTATTCCGATAGGTACCCGTCTTGAGCAGCAGGTACAAGTCGTGCGCAAGGTTGGCGATGAAACGGTCGTTCAGGGACACGATCCTTGCCGATTCGTTCCCCTGGTGGGAGCACAAGGTTGGGAACCCTAGCCGATTGTCTTCCTAATGGGAAACCCTGATTAAGTCTAATATTTGTAGGGGACAGCCTTTCTGGCCGTTCGCAAGTGGCGCAAAATCATGTAGGCTTTAGCCGCTGAGAGACTTCGCCTACACTTAATCAGACCATCCCTAAAATCCGCGGCGATCCCTAAGCCGGCTTAATGCATAAGAACGCCGTTGATTGCGCAGGCAATACCGACGGCGGCCAGAACGAAGCCGAAATACCAATAAGCACGCTTGTCGGTGAGTAGGGTAATAGACGTCACGACCAGCGCAATCTCCAGAAAGACCTCGCCGAGGTCGAAGCGGTTGGCGCGACTGGTAGTCTGCCGCACTTCAGTCTCCAGCTCCAGCGCTTCCTTCTGGATTTCATTTTGCTCGTCGCGATATCTGTCGATGTCCTTGTGAAAACGATCTACCACCTGTTGAGCGCGATCTGCCTTGCTGGTGTCCAGCGCGGCTAGAACGTCGGCGAGTGCCTCCAGGTTATTGCGACGCAAGTTCTTAGCCTGGTAATAACTCCACTTATCGATCGCTCGAGTTTGCAGCAGAATTTCTTCGGTGTGCGCGCGGTGGCCCAGCAGAGAAACCGTGGCCACCAGAACTGCCAGGATCGCCATCGTCAGGCTGACCGGCGCCAGTTCCCGGCTCTCCTTAGCTCGTTCCGCGGCTTCTTTCAATTCATCGAGTTCGTCGCCCATAAGTCTCCCGTGCGGCCTTCCATTTCAAACCAGCAGGAAGAAGAAATGGTACGGATTCGCCCGAGAGAAGACAAGCGGAACCGGCCAGAAATCATATCTGGACGGTTCAACGCTGCAATCGTGCAAACGCGGTGGCGGATTGCGGGCGCAGGACTATCCCACCCGCAAGGTTTCGTGCGTTACGCCTTCCGGCGGAGTAGCCGGGGAAGTGACGTGTCCGGGAAGCACTTCGCGTAGCGCCCACTCAATGCGTTCCACCGAGCTGCGAATCATATTCACCGAGTCGGTTTGACTTTGCGCCGCGGCGGTGGCATAGGTGATCACCTGCAGGGCATTGCGGATGTGATGGTTCATCTCGGCGATGGTGCGCAACCGCTCCTGGACCAACTGGCGCCTTTCCCGTTCGTTGTTGCTGAGGCTGTAAAACAGCAGGCCGGTGACGATGCCGGTCAGGGCATTCGAGGTAAGCAGAATATCGGTGCGGGTCACGCCGTCCCGGGCCAGCAGACGGTCGAAGCCGAAGCCCACGATCCACACCAATAAGACGACGCACAGACAAACAACAATCAGGCGGATCCTCGAGTCTCTACCCACATCCATCGCTCTACCTCGAACTTACTTCGCCCCTAAAACTTGAGACGTTCCAGAGAGCGGATCGTTTCCGCGAAAATAGCGCAGGATCGCGTCCGCTTGTGGACGGCTTACCACCGACGCTAACGCCGCGGCGTCCGCTTCCTTCACCGCCTGCAGGCTGCCGAAATGCTGCAGCAGACGTTTGGTAGTGCGTTCGCCCACCCCGGGAATCTCCCGCAACTCGGTCTTGCGATCGCGAATTTCACGCCGCTTGCGGTGGAAGGTTACGGCAAAGCGATGGGCCTCGTCGCGCACCAGTTGCACCAGGTGCAACACCGGAGAATGCCGGTCCAGCACAATCGGGTCGTCTTCCTGCCCTTGTACATAGATGATCTCTTCCCGCTTCGCGATGGACGCCAACGGCTGATTTACGATGCCCAACGACTCCAAAGCCTGGGCGGCGGAGTGCAGCTGTCCGATGCCGCCGTCGATTAAAATCAAGCTTGGCATCTTCTGCTTCTCCGTGGTTGCCACGACCGTCGCCGCTTCGCCGCCGGCGGCAGATTGCGCCTCCAGCACCCGCCGGTAGCGCCGCGTAACCACCTCTCGCATGGATGCGAAATCGTCTACCCCGGTTACACCTTTAATGATGAACTTGCGATAATCGGACTTCTTCATCTGGCCGTCTTCCCAGACGACCATCGACGCGACCGTCTCCGCTCCCTGGATGTGGGAGATGTCGAAGCACTCGATACGGCGGGGTAACTCCGGCAGCATCAGTACGTCTTGCAGCGCTTCCTGGATGGCCTTGGTCGCCGGCTTCATCACCCGGAAGCGCTGATCGAAGGCCTGCTTTGCATTTTGGCCAACCAGATCGACCAGGGACCGCTTCTCCCCACGTTGCGGAACGTGGATCTGCACCCGGCGCTTTTGTCCTTCAGATAACACCTCCTCCAGCGTAGAGCGGTCTTCGAAATCCACGGGCACGTAAATCGTGTGCGGCACGTATTGCTGGTCCAGATAAATTTGCTTCAGCAGCGATGAAAAAAATTCGCCTGGGTCGAATTCTCCTGCCTCGAGCCGTTCGCTGAGGTCCTCCCAAAAGAACTCGCGCTTGTCGACAATCTTGCCGCCGCGCATATGGAAGAGATTGACCGCCAGCATCTCGTTCTCATAGTGATAACCGAAGACGTCGGCATCGTCGCCCTCGACGGCGGCAATCCGCTGCTTCTGTTCCAGTAACGTGACCGTCGAGATTAAATCACGGTACTTCGCCGCCAACTCGTACTGCTCGCGTTCAGCGGCAGCCGTCATGCGCTGTTGCAGCGAGCGCGTGAGATCAGCTCCGCGTCCTTCCAGGAAAAGTTTGACGTCGTGTACCGCCTCGGCGTATCGCTCGGGCGTAGTCAGACCTTCAACACACGGTCCCAGGCATCTGCCAATGTAGTACTGCAAACACGGCCGGGGATAATAACGATTCAGATCCAGCTTGCAGGAGGGAATCAGGAAGTGCCGGTGAATCAGGTCAACCAGTCGATACGCCAGGCTGGTCGGAAAATATGGGCCGAAGTAGAGTGAGCCGTCCTTGCGCAACCGGCGGGTGGGGAACACGCGCGGATAGCGCTCGCCAATGGTCAGCTTAATGTAGGGATAGGTCTTATCGTCCCGCAGAAGGATGTTGTAACGCGGCTTCTTTTGCTTGATAAGGTTGTTCTCAAGCGCCAGCGCTTCCTTTTCATTGTCAACCACCACGTAGTCGAGATCGATGGCTTCTCGCAGTAGCGAACCAGTCTTGGCGTTCGCGGCAGCGCCTTCCAGAAAATACGAGCGCACCCGCGAGCGCAGGTTGTTGGCCTTGCCCACGTAGATGATCTGGCCGTCAGCGTTCTTGTACAGATACACGCCCGGCGAGGTGGGGAGGGTCCGAATTTTTTCGTGCAGGTCCATTTAGTTCAAAATGGGGAGTGACCGTGTGAACTTCGGCCGATTAATTCGCGCCGGAGTGGTGTTTGCGCCTGCCCTTTAGGATTTACCCGACTGGTAAAAATTCTACTCCTCAGGTCAGGATTATCTGGCGGCCGCCGGAAGGCCCTGGCAGATGCCTACGACGAACCTCTAAGCCATTGAAAACACATCGCGAGCTTTGCGGCCCGAACAATGATCCAATGGCAGCCGGCTTGCTCCTTCCCCAGCAGGCCCCGCGCTGACCGCTCGCGCCCCGGCCGAAAGTTGGCAAGGAGTAATCGCATGAATCGATTTTCCGTACTTGCAGTGCTGGTGGCCGGCAGCCTGCCCCTGATGGTGGGTTGCGCCACCAAGAACTACGTCCGCAACCAGACCACGCCGATCATTAACAACGTCAATGAATTAGATGACCAAACCGCGAAAAATACTCGCGACATCCGGGACGTTGATAACCGGGCGCAGCAGGGCATTGCCCAAGTGAACTCGAAGTCCGCCGTTGCCGATCAGAAGGCCCTGGCCGCAGGCCAGACCGCTGACCAGGCGAATCAGAATGCGACTCAGGCGTCGAACCGGGTGACCAGTCTTGCCGGCACGGTTGAGAATCTGGACAATTACAAGCCGGTGAGCGACACCACGGTTCTGTTCGCCTTTGATAAGGCCGCGCTGACTCGCAAAGACAAGCAGACGCTCGACGACTTTGCGCAGCAGATTCAGAGCCAGCGGCACTATATCGTGCAGGTGGAGGGCTACACCGATTCGACCGGTCCAGCTGACTATAACTACCAGCTCAGTCAGCGCCGGGCCGATGCCGTTATTCAATACCTGGCGCAGAAGTACAACGTCCCTCCGCACAAGATTTTCCTGATCGGACTGGGCAAGGACAATCCCGTTGCGCAAAATACCAGCGCTTCAGGACGGGCTAAGAATCGCCGAGTCGATGTTCGGCTGATGGCGAACAGCCTGGCGGAATCCGCCTCCTCAGCTCAGGCAACTCCTCCCCAAACCCAGCAACAGCCGATGCAACAGCAATGACGACGCCACGCGCGGCCGCTTCGATCGGTCGCGCGCAAGTTTACTAAGCTCCCCTCAGCCCGGAGCCAATGGCCGAAGCAAGGCCCATTGGAAAAGAAGGCCGTCCCGCACGGGGCGGCCTTTCTAGCCTGTCCGGCAGTACGCAGTCCTACCTTCTCACGAACGCAGGTGCCGCGATAGGAAAGCCCCTGCACACCTTGTCATCCCGAGCAGAGCGCAGCGCAGCCGAGGGATCTGCGGTTCTCCTTCCATGGACGCCAACGTTCGGGTAGAGCTGGCTTTTCAGGGACTGTGTCGCAACCGGAAAGACAGTTTTCGGGTGGAACAAACAGTTGAAATAACCAGCCAGACTAGCCGCAACGCGGCGGGATGAAGTTAGTTGGGGGCACAAGAGGCTGTTACGAAACTCGGTCCGCGCTTGCATCGGTGGAATAGATCGCGCGAAATCAAGTGCCGGAGGCACGGCATAACCTAGCCCAGCACGGAGCCGGAGGCGGAGTGCTGGGTGAAGTGGGAAAAATCTCCGAGTCGCGTAGCGACGGCACAGTTTCGTAACTCGCAAGGCCCGGAAAAGTGAGAAAGAGTCGTGAGC
>JBAVSY010000036.1:0-10176 GCA_049695855.1 Candidatus Korobacteraceae bacterium
GCAATCACCGGTCAGTCTAGCCGCAACGCGGCGGGATGAAGTTAGCCGGGGGCGTAAGCCCCCGGGAAAGTGGGAAATAGTTTTGAGCCGCAGAGCGGCGACACCACTCGCGACACAGCCTCTGAAGCCCGGCTTTATATCGTAAAGGTAAGCCTCATACGGCGCACCTGAAGGTGCGCCCCTTCAAGAAGCCGCCGCTGCGACTTTTGCCGTGTGCGGGTAACCTTCACCGCCGATTCAACCGCCAGATCCCAAAGTTCAAATACGTCGCGTAGGTCACCCACAGCAGATAAGGCAGGAGCAGCAGCGCCGCGATCGGTTGCAGTCCATAGAAGACCAGGACATTGAACGCGATGGCCAGCCAGAGAATCACGATTTCGGCCAGCGCGACTCCCGGCATTCTGGAACCGAAGAAAATTCCCGACCAGGCTACATTCAGGGCGAGCTGCGCCAGAAAGATCAGCAGAGCGGGGCGCGCGCCCCAGCCGTATTCGCGCCATACCAGCCAGGCCGAGATTGCCATCAATACGTAAAGCGTCGTCCAGACCGGACCGAAGACCCAACTGGGCGGCGTTCCCCGAGGTTTGCGCAAGCGCGGATACCAGTCGCGAACGCTACTCCCGGTGAAGAACGATCCCAGGCCGCCCGCTCCCAGGCAGACAGCGAAGAAGACGATGAGCACTAACCAGGGTTTCGCATCCACGGAAGCATTGTAGCGGGGAAACCGCTGTCAGCCGTCAGCCGTCAGCTTTAGGGAAACTCTGATAAGTCTTGTTTTGAAGGGGACGGCCTTTCAGGCCGTCCGTAAGTACGCGAAAATCATCCGGCTTTAGCCGCTGCGGAAACCTCGCTTTTCACTTAATCAGAGTTTCCTTAGGAGTTCTGCCAACTTGGCATTTCCGCGAGCCGGAGTTGATGAGTCGCTAAGGAAGCTCTGATTAAGTTCCGGTTTTGAAAGGGCACGGCTTCAGCCGTGCCGCAAGTATCGCAAAATCAACGGGGCTTTAGCCCCTGCGGTAAGTTCGGCAAGTTATTCAGAGCTTCCCTAAGTCAGAGCGGCGTAGGCGCGGCATAGGTTCGCCCAGCACTGGGTGGAGTTTCGCGATGAGCGGAGTCCCGCAAAGGACGGCACAGCATTTTTTCGGAAGGCTCAAAACGCTGCCGTGCCCACGGCACTTGGATCGTTACATGTTGGCTACCCAGCGCTGAAGCGCTGGGCTATCTTCTTCCGTCCGCGGTGCGGGACTCGGTGATCGTCGGCCCAACCTACCCGCGAACCGACATCAATTCGGTTTTCGTTGCACCAACCTACCAGAGCTCAATGCAAAACTTCACCGGGCCAGATCACGACAGAATCGCATGCCACCGGCCGCGTTGCGAACGGGATCGAGGCGCAACTGCACAAACGTCGTGGGCACATCAGGCCTCGCCTCGACGGCGTGCGACTCGATCGCGTCGAGAAATACGAAGAAGCTCAAAGCGCCCAGAAATACCGTGACAAATCGTTTGAGCAGTCGCTTGCCAGTCACCCGCAATAAGATGCCGGAGCGTGCCGCGGGAGTTAGCTGAAACTATTGCCCGCCCAACGGCTTTGTTATTCCTCGCAACCCGCCACTGGCTTATCCGATCCGCAGAACGATCTTGCCGTAGTTGGCCCGCTGCAACAACAGGCGATGAGCCTCGCCGGTCTGCTCCATGGGCAGGATGTGTCCAATCTCGGGATGCAGTTTGTCCTGCTCGATCCAGGGCTGCATCGCGCTCAGGCTGCGGTCCATCAAATCGCGATCTTTGGCCAGCACGCTGAGCCACAGTCCGTGAGCGCTCAGGCTTTTCGCCATCATGGTTCCGGCGTCGAACTGTTGCCGCTGGCCGGTGGCCGTTCCATAGATGATGACGCGGCCAAAAGGCCGGCAGCAGCGCAGGCTCTTGGCGGTATGCTCGCCGCCCAGCATCTCAAAGACCGCGTCCACGCCCTCGCCTTTGGTCAACTGCTTGATGCGCTCTTCGTAGTCGACTTCGCGATAGTTGATCCCATGATTCAGCCCCAACTTGGCCACGCGTTGCAGTTTCTCTTCCGACGAAGACGTGCCATAGGTTTCGATGCCCAGCACCTTGCCGATTTCGACAGCAGCGGTGCCGACTCCTCCGGCAGCAGCATGTATCAGTACGCGACGGGTGTGGTTGTCCGGCCAAAGAATCGGTTCCAGGGCATCGGCGGTGAGCCCGGCTTTCCAATAGGCCAGATATGCAGTGAGGAAATTGACCGGAAACGCGGCTGACTGTTCCGAGCTCCAGCCCTTGGGTTGCGGCCATAGGAACTTGGGCTTCATGGCGATCTTCTCGGCGGCCGCGCCCCATTGCATGTAGCCCATCACCCGCTCGCCGGTTTTTTCCACCAGCCCGGCGAATTCGCGTCCGACGATAAAAGGCGGTTCCGGCATCCCGCTATAGGTGCCGCGCGTGGTCATGGTGTCAGCAAAGTTGACTCCGACGGCTTCGACCTTCACCACCACTTCGCCGGGCTTGGGCTGCGGATCCGGTACATCACGTACTTCCAGAACTTCAGGACCACCAAATCGAGAGATAACGACAGCCTTCATAATGAGTATGATTCTACGACTCGGCAGGCGAGGCGCAAGTGACATCGCTTAGGATCAGGCCCGCGGAAAATGTCGTGGGACTTTCGGATCCGAAGCCGGAGGATGGAGCGAGCATTCGGAGCTTGCCTGAGCGATCCGATCATGCAGCTCCACGGGAGCGGCATTTGGGTTAGCCTCGGGCTTTTCCGCGCTGGGTGTGTAGCGTTGAACAACGGAGTCTCGTGGGCACGGTACAGGTTCTCACAGACTCTTTCAGGCCTGAGCGGCGGGGATGCCCTTTCCGGGCCGTGGGTAGAGCAGGCCTTGCTTAACCGACCAGCACCGCTCCGCCATTCACGTTCAGGATTTCCCCAATGATGAAGCTGGCGTGCTCGGTACAGAGAAACAGGATGGGGCCGGCAATCTCTTCCGGCGTCCCCACACGCTGCAAGGGAATCGTAGCCGAGATCTTCTTGCCGGTCTCGGGATGGGCGAGCGTGTCGGTGGTCATGTCGGTGGCGACCCAGCCGGGCGCGACACAGTTGACGCGAATGCCATAGGGCGCCAGTTCCGTCGCCAGGCCCTTGGTCATGCTGATCAGCGCTCCTTTGGAAGCGGAGTAGTCGGTGTGGCCGGCTTCGCCCCGCTGGCCGGACGTGGAACTGATGAGCACGATATGTCCGCCGCGTGCCTGCCGCTTCATCTGCGCGACCGAATGCTTGACCAGCGCGAAGACGCTGTCCAGGTTGGTGGCGATGGTGCGCTGCCAATGCTCATCGCTCATCTGGTCGATGGCGATATCGTCAGCCGGCCAGATGCCGTGATTGGCCACCAGGATATCGAGCCCTCCGAAGCGTTCGATCGCAGCTCGGACCAGAGCTGCGGCGCCGGCCGTGCCGGTGAGGTCGGCCTGCACCGCGTGGCACAGGTCGGCTCCGCATTCGGCGACGAGGCGTTCGGCTTCTTGCTTGGCATGCTGATAATTGAAGACCACGCGCGCGCCCGCTGCGATGAATAGCCGGACCGTGGCTGCGCCAATGCCGCGCGAACCTCCGGTGATGAGAGCAACTTTTCCGTCGAGCGACAATGTGGGTTCAAGGGACATGATGCAGCAAAGCTAGCACAACCTCATCGAGGGTTCAGCTTTGTATGAGATCGAGGATTCAGGTTTGTGTCAGGGCACGACTTCAGAGTCTGTGTGAGAACTAACTTTGCGATTCGGCAGTGGAATGCGAACCGCAAAAACGAGCGCCGCAGGCGCGGAAGAGCTTAGCCCAGCATGCCGGGGTCCCCAAATCGCGCCGCTTTGCGCGAGTTGGGGTAGACGGAGCCGCAGGCGGAATGCTGGGTCAAGTGGAAAATTGCCCCGAGTCCCGTAGGGAGGGCAGAGGTTCTCACACAGACTCTTCAGTCGTCCCGCAAGCCGTCCAAGAATAGTTGGGCTTCAGAGACTGTGTCGCGACTGGCAAATGGAATTTGCGCTGGGACAAACGCCATCGAAATCATCTTCCGCCAGCCGCGCAGCGGCGATATTTGTTTTAGCCGCGGGCGTGAGAGGCTGTTACGAAACTCGGTCCGTGCTTATATCGGTGGAACAAACCGCGCGAAATCGAGTGCCGAAGGCACGGCATAATCTAGCCCAACACGGAGCCGGAGGCGGAGTGCTGGGTGAAGTGGAAAAAAATCTCCGAGTCGCGTAGCGACGGCACGGTTTCGTAACAGCCTCGTGAGCCCGCGGGACAAGTGGGAGAAACGCAGAGCCGCGGAGCGGCGGCACGAGGTTGCGACACAGTCTCTTCAGGCCACATCGTCGGCTTGGAATGTGGCACGACCGAAGTCGTGCCCTGATACAAACCCCGCAGCTCGGCTAAGTCCCTTTATAATCGGCCCCGACTTAGGCATAAACAAATCTCAAAGTGACAACTCCACGCCTTCGGGTTACACTCCTAGCCGAGCCGCCTGTGACCATCGCCGTCCGATAACCGAAACTCCTCCTGATCCTGCGCCTTTCGCGCTGCAATCCCCAACTCTGTCTGCACTTTCATAGGAGTTTCGAATGCCTGAAATACAAGCTACTGCCACGCAGTCGCTACCCGATTTTGTCGACCTGGAATTTGCCCGCCGTCTGGAGATGGCGGAAACCGTTTTGCCGGATTGCGTCGAGGCCTTGCGCCGCTACGACCCGGCGACGCCCTGCGAGGCTGAGACCGTTGCCGGAGGCGTGGCTTTCTTCGGCGGCCAGGACTATCCCGCCAACCAGATGGTCGGCATGGGCCTCTACGGAGAAGTGACTGCGCAAGACATGGATCGCGTGGAGCACTTCTTCCGCAGCCGGGGCGTGCCGTCGACCATCGTGGTGTCGCCGCTGTCCGACATGTCGTTGCCGGCGTTGCTCGGCGAACGTGGCTATCGCGTTGCTGAGTTCAATTCTGTTTTGATTCGGCGGATCAGCGCGGAGGAGCCGTTCACCGCGCCTGCGGGAATCGTTATCGAACGCGCCACGCGCCGGAACGTGTCGTCCTGGACCCACACGCTTGCCAAGGGCTTTTCGCAGGAAGTTACAGTTGGTGAAGATGTTTTTGGCGGCTTCGCCACGCTGCCCGGCGCGCTGGCGTTTCTGGCGCGAATCGACGGCGAGGCGGCGGGCGGTTGCGCCGGCCGCATCATTTCCGAAGCGCGGATCGCCGCCCTGTTCGGCGCGTCGACCCTGCCGGAGTTTCGCGGCCGCGGGGTGCAGAGTGCGCTGATCGCTCGCCGCCTGCACGAAGCCTCCAAGGCAGGCTGCGAGTACGCGGTGGTCAGCACGAATCCAGGCAGCGGTTCGCAGCGTAACATGGAGCGCCGCGGATTTCGCGTGGCTTACACCAAGGTAGTGATGATGCGCGAGTGGCCGGAGATTCCGTCGGGTGGGATGCCGTAGAGAGCTTTCGGGTACGACGGAGCCAGTTGATGAATTGCCCCTTGTATCTGACCGCACGGCCAAGGCCGTGCCCTGATACAAACCTGACTTAGGACGATTTATAAGCCAGGTTCTGGTTATTCGTGGGTCAGAGGAAGTCCGAACTCGCGCCACACGAGCCTCGCAGAGGCAAAATTGATTAGCCCCGGGCGGAAGCCCGGGGGGAGCGTTGAAGATTGATCCGAGTCCCGTAGCCTTCCTAATGGAATTGTGCTGACTCGCAGCCAAGGCCGTGTCCTCATACAAACCTGACTCAGGACGATTTGTGAGTCAGCTTCTAGTTATTCGTGAGTCAGGAAGTCCAAACTCGCGCCACACCAGCCTCGCAGAGGCGAAACTGATTAGCCCCGGGCGGAAGCCCGGGGAGCGTTGAAGATTGATCCGAGTCCCGTAGGGACGGCACAGGTTCTTGCGTAGGGAGTTCAGCTCCGGCTTTAAGCCGTCGTCATAAAATGAACAGGGCCCGACGGAACAGGCCTCTGGAAGGGCCGGAACAGCAGGTCCCTCGGCAGCTAAAGACGGAATGACAAAAATCGAGGACTTCTGACGGCACAGCCAAAGCTTGTACCCTTTCAAAACATGTCGAGTATGATTTTTTGAGCGGCCTCTGAAGTCGTGCCCTGATACAAACCTGATCTGCCAGTAAGAGAACGACAATGGACATCGAAGCAATCCGGCGGCATTGCCTGCAATTCCCTCACACCACGGAGAACGTTCAGTGGGACTACGTGCTGTGCTTCAAGCTCGATGGAAAACTCTTCGTGGTGACGCGACTGGAGCCGGCGCCGGTCCGGCTGTCGCTCAAGGTCTCTTCTCAAAATTTCGTCGAGTTATGCGAACGCCCGGGTATCCGTCCAGCTCCTTACTTGGCGCGGGCGAAGTGGATCGGGCTGGAACAGCTCAATACGCTGCCTGACTCCGAGTTGCGGGAGTTGATGGCCGAATCCTATCGGCTGGTGTGGGAACGATTGCCAAAGAAGCGGCAGGAAGAACTGCAGAGCGGAACGAAAGCCGGCGGGCGAAAAGCTGCTCCGCGCAAGCAGGCGGCAAAACGCAAGACGGCGAAAAAACGAGAGCCCGCAGCCAAACGAAGGACTCCGGCGAAATCCAAGCTTCCGGTAAACGCCAGGGGGGCGGAGGCGGCCTGCAAGAAATGAATCGCAAGCACGCTGTCGATCGCAGATTGTGCAGTGCTCTCCTGCTGATGCTGATGCTGGTGTCAGCGGCGGGAACAGCTGCCGCCCAGTCCGGCAGCGACTCCGGCAAGTCCAGCCCGTCTGCGTCGGCGGCTGCGCTGGAGAAAGAATTCTTCGTCGCCATCCGCGACGGCGACACCAAGAAGTTTCTGTCCTACGTTCCGGCAGGTGGCGTGAATTTTGGATCGCAACCCGAGCACCTGACTCGGGACGACGTCGAGCAGCAATTGCTGTCGCATCATGGTCTTTACTGCAAGCTGTTTGATTCCTCCTGCATTGATGCTCCCATCGATCTGGAGAACAGCAGCCGCGCCTGTTCCTACCGGGAGCTCCTGACCCACTCCGAGAAGGTGAATACCGCGGCCAGCGAGATCACCCGCGGCGGCGTACGACAAGCCGTTCTGGTGGCGAGGATCAAGAATGATCAATGCTCCGGCGCCAAGCTGATCGATTTCATTTTCAACTTCGAAGCGGGCGGGTGGAAGTTGTTTTCGATTCCCTAATAGATTCGCGATCTTGTCTCAATTTTTTATGTCTGACAATGAGGTACCTGTATGTGGTATAAAAATGCTTAGAGGACTTGGCTCACGCGACCCATATGTGCCGCCCCTGAAGGGGCTCAATCATAAAATTGATGTCTACCCAGCGCTGAAGCGCTGGGCTATCTTGTTCCGTCCCGCGTTGCGGGACTCGATCCTGGTTCAGTCCTAGCCGGCCGCCGACCTTACGGCCTGTCGAAGAACCTGGGAAAGCAGATCCCTCGGCGGCTGAAGCCGCCTCGGGATGACGACAATTAAGGCTGAAACGGCGCAGCTAAAGCTGCGCCCCTTCAAAACCAAGACAATGCCTGCCGCACTGCCCCTTCAAAACCAAGACAATGCCTGCCGCACTGTCCTTTCAAAACCAACAAAAATGGCCTGCCGCATCGCGCGCGGCAGGCCGAATACTGCTTCGCAAAATCCACCAGCCCTACTTGCGCTTCAGGCTTCCTCCGCAATTTCCGCCCTGCACGGAAGTCAGTGTCCCAGCAGCAGCGGTGAGGGTCTGGTTCCAGCAAGCGCCGTTGGAGTTCGAGTACTGATAGGTTTCCGCGTTCGCCTGCCCCTGAGTTGTCGCATTGCCCGAGGCGTCGACGAACAGCGTATCCGTCGGCGTCACCGCGTCCGAGTAGCTGCTGGAGTACGTCGGTGTGCCGTTCAGTTCCACCAATTCGCTCAAAGTGAATCCCTGGGAAAGTTTGCTGAACTGCTCATACCCTCCGAGCGGATTTGCGGTATATCCGTATGACACGGTCAACGGCCAGGAATACTGTTTGGTGTTGGTGGTGACGTTGCCGCTGTCCTGCGTGGTAGTGGCGGAAGAGATCGACGTGGTCTGGCCAATGTACTGGTCATCGACCGAACCGTCCTCGTGAACGTAATACTTTTGCCAGTTGGTGAAGTCGATGCTCTGCACAACCTTGGTGTCAACCAGGCCATGCGAAGTATTGGCGATGCCCTCGATGGTGAATCCGCGATTGGAGGTCACCGACAATGTGCCATCGGCAATGGTCCCGTTGGTCTGAATGTTTTCGGTCACCACCGGATCGGGGGTGCCGATGGTATTGGTGGTCACGCTTCCGGTGACCTGAGTTGAACCGTGGTCCTCATACAACAGCAGCGATGCCGTGGCCGAGAAATATTGGTCGGCGTTATAGACGCTGACGGCTACGGTGTGTTGCTGACCATTGTCCAACAGACCGACGAACGGGGTGAGATCGACACGATAGGGTTCGAAGTTCAGAGTATGAACCCCAGGAATCGGCTGCCACAGGAAAGGATCAATTCCGCCGGTAAAGATCCAGGGATAGATAGGCGCAACGCCGGCGGCCTGGCCGTCAATCGTGACCTCACCTTCGCGGAACGCCGTCGAACCGCAGCTGAATAATTCACCGGCTACATCGTTCGGAGCGCAGGTGTACCAGAATTCGTCGTCCTGCTGGCCTTGCAGGAAAACGTCGAGATAGGCGCGCTCGGTGTTGAGCGGGAGAGTAAACGTCCCTGCCAACTGATCGGTGGGTGAGTTCAGAGTTACGGTGCCACCACTCGAGCCCGCCGACATCGGCAACACCACGTCGGCGGTGACCGGCGGCTGCTGACCCTGCGCCAGGGGATAGAACTGAAGATAGGCGCTGCCGTGATAGTGGCTGGTGTATTGATTGTTGACCAGGTTAAACAGAATTGCGGTGCCACTCTGCGCGGTGGTAAACAGCGGAGTGTAGTCGGTCAGATTGCTTTCCGTGTGCCAGGTGCGCTCAAACGTTCCCGAGGGTTCGGCCGTCGTGCCGAAGAAAATGTTGGTGCCGCCGATCCAGATATTGGTGGTGCGATCGTATTGCACGCCGGGATCGACTGACCAGTCAGCCTCGAACACGACGGCGGCCCAGGGTCCCGGACAGTTTGCCGGGGGCGTGTAGTTGAAGGGTCTGGGGTTGAAATCGTCGAAGTCGAAGTTCTGGAACAAGGTCACGGTGCAGGGCGTGGTAGACGGCCGCGGCACCGGAGCGTTGGCGGTGATGGTATTCGGTGAACCGACTATCGGACTGCCAGGGGCCACGTAGTTCTGGGCGACCGCCATGCCACTCAGCAGCAAGGCCACACTGATGGAGACAGCGATCCACGCAGGCAGGAAAGACGAAGACTTGTGCATGTTGGTACCACTCCTTGGCTTAGGACGCGGCTTAGGTGCGCGCAAACAGATTGCATTAGGATAGTGCGTTTGCGGGGCTTACTCAAGCCGGATTGGCTCTTCTTGGCCTAAGTCAAAAAACCAATCGCAGGTTTTGAAAAACATTTCCCGGCAACCGATCCCGTGATACCGTGAAAGGCCACTTTCCCAGGGAAATCCATCGTCATGATGTTGGAATTTGAAATTTTCCAATTCGAGCCGGACATTACAGGCATTTCCTGCGCCGGCCGTTTTACCTTAGGCACACGTCTGAGTGAGGTCGAAGCCATGATTCAATCGTTGATCCAGCAAGGCTCGCGCAAACTGGTGCTGGATCTGACCCATGTGGAGTTCGTGGACAGCGCCGGCCTGGGCATTATCATGCGCATCTTTGGTGAGATGGGGCAACACGGTGGCCAGTTCCGCATAGCCGGGGCCGGCGACCAGGTACGACGGCTCTTCAATATCACCCACACCGCTCCCATCCTGGCGATCGATCCCGACCTGGTAACCAGCGTAAAAAAGCTGCAAGAGAAGCAGGCGGCCAGCGCGGGTTGAGTGGTTTCGGGGAAACTCGGATTAAGTCCCGTCTTGAAGGGGACGGCCTTCAGAGACTGTGTCGCAACCGGAAAACGATTTCTGTGGTGGAACAAATGGCTCGAGTAATCGATCAAACTAGCCGCAAAGCGGCGAGATGGAGTTAGGCGGGGGCGTCAGCCCCCGCTCAAGTGGGAAA
>JBAVSY010000037.1:0-24318 GCA_049695855.1 Candidatus Korobacteraceae bacterium
ATTGTACAGTGTTTTGAAGGGGCGCGGCTTTAGCTGCGCCGTACAAGCCCTTAGTTTGTCATCCCGAGGAGGCCTTCAGGCCGACGAGGGATCTGCTCTTTTCGAGTTTTTCAGCAGCCTCTAAAGCTAGGCTCTTCTACTCTTCCGCAGATATTTCTTTCGCAGCAAATTTTCACATCCAGAGGACGCGATTTGCACTAGAATCGATCTCAGGAGTTTTGCACTTGCCCAAGTTTGAAGAGTGCCTGGATCGACTGGAAAAAATCGTGGGGGAATTGGAAAAGGGCGATGTCTCGCTCGACCACGCCCTGGAACTCTTTGACGAGGGAATGAAACTTTCCGGTTCCTGCCGGAAGGAACTGGAAGAAGCCGAAGGCAAAGTCGAAATTCTACTGAAGCGCAATGGCAAGCTTCAGCCGGAACCGTTTGAATCGATAACTCAGCCCGGCGACACCGCGAAATAGCGCCGGTCATGCTTGACAATCTTGCTGCTCTGCACCGGCAGGGTGCGATGTGGTTCAACTCTTAAGCCAAATTGCTCAATGGACGGCGTTCAGCCATCCCTCCATCATTCTAAAAGAGGTTTATCATGCGGCCCATCAATGTTGTTCTCGCTCACCACGACGCAGTACTGGCCGAGCGTCTGGCTGCATCGCTCAATAAACAATTTCGCCATCTGGTGACTGCCAAGTCTGGCGAAGAAGTAAAGTCTGCGGTGGCCCGGTTTCATTCGCCGTTCGCGGTGGTGGATCTGGAGCTGCTGAGCCTGGCCGAGGTGAAGGACTTGTGCCGGGGATTTCCGTCTACGGCGTTTGTCTGCATTCACCGGCTGGCGGATGACCGTATGTGGTCCGACGCTCTGGCCGCCGGCGCCGTCGATTGCTGCTGCGCCGCCGATGTGCCCAGCATCCTGCTGGCATCGGACCGCTATGTCGTCCTTACCCGGACACGCTCAGCCGCCGCCTAGCTAATTTCTCACGGGCGTCACGCGCTGGACGGGCGCCCGCATTACCTCTCACCTCCGTCACTATCTCTTCAGCGGCACGCTTCGCTATAAACCACGACGCCTGTTGTGCGGACAAAAGCACAGGCGGTTGCGCCGTTGTTATACTTCCTTCTTCATGCTGAAAGAAACTCTGCAACGAGCTCGCATCGTCATCGACGAGACATTGGAGCGGCTCCTCCCGGCCGCCACGCAATATCCCTCCTCCATTCATCAGGCCATGCGGCACAGCGTTTTCGCCGGCGGCAAGCGCCTGCGCCCCATCCTATGCATGGAGGCGGGCCAAATGGTGGAAGGCTGCGTTCCGACCGGCATCGAGGAACTGGGCGCCGCGCTGGAGATGCTGCACACTTACTCGCTCATTCATGACGACCTCCCCGCGCTGGACAATGACGATCTGCGGCGTGGCCTTCCCACCTGCCACAAGGCTTTCGGCGAAGCCACAGCCATCCTGGCCGGCGATGCTCTGCAGACCTACGCTTACGAGGTGCTGGCGAAGTTACAGTGCCGGCCCAAGGCGCGCGTGGCCATCATCGGCGAAATCGCACACGCCACCGGAACCATCGATGGCATGATTGGGGGACAGGTCATGGACCTGGAAGCCGAGCACACCCGTCCCGACGCGCAGACGCTGGAATACATCCATCGCTCCAAGACGGGGGCGCTGCTAACCGCCAGCGTCGTCACGGGAGGTATGTACGCCGGAGCCAATGCGGCGCAGATTCGGAGCCTGCGAGATTTTGGCCAGAATATCGGGCTCGCCTTTCAGATCGTGGACGACGTGCTCGACGTGACGCAGACCTCGGAGCAACTGGGCAAGACTGCGGGCAAAGATACCGCTACCGAGAAGGCAACGTACCCCTCGTTATTCGGGGTCGACGCCTCGCTGAAAAAGGCGGATGAACTGGTGGCTACAGCGATCGCGGCCCTGGATGGTTTTGGCGAGAGTGCTACAAACCTGCGCGAGATCGCACATTTTCTAGTCGAGAGAAAGAAGTAGAGGGGCGAAGAGAAATGCCTGCACAATTGTGCGGAAAGTCCTGCCGCTCTAGAGAGCCGGCTCTATGTCTGTATAGGGAAAATCTGCCCCTTTGAAAAGCATCGGCTCGCCCGTCACTTTAGCCAGAGCATAACTGAAGCAATCGCCGAAATTCAACTTTGCCGGGTGTCCACTCCCCTTGCCAAAATCGCGATAAGCATCCCGCGCGATGCGCGCCTGGATCTTGGTGACTGGTTCAATCGTCACCTCAGCTTCGCGCAGCAAGTCATCAAACTGGCGGCTCGCCACGGGGTCGCGGCTGCCGTCGATGACCGCTGCGGCCTCAACATAATTCACTGCGGAGATGCGACGATGGCTGGCAGCTTCAATTGCTTTGGCAAACTGCGGCGCCTCCGGCTCATCGCGCAGGATGGCAATTAGCGCCGAAGTGTCGAGAATCATCGCGGCAGTCCCTTCTCGTCATAAAGCAGATCGCCATGATCAATGGACCGATAGGATTCTTTTAGGTGACCCGCGCAATTCTTCCCAATTCGCAGCAAACGGTCCGCCAGCGGCGATCTTTTCTTCCGGCGCAAGCGATCAAGGCGCTCACGAACGGACTGGGTCACCGCTTCTGTCATGTTCTCGCCGGTCACCTTGGCCAGTTCCTCAATGAGACGATAGGTTTCCTGGTTCTTAATGTTGAGAGCCATGTATCTACCCTTATACCTTACGATTACAGCATTCTACCATAGGCAGCGTTGAGCGACCTGGCCTCATTGTTCGGCGACATCTTTAGATCGATTGCACCGGCAGGGCCAGCAGATCCTCGACCAAACCCACTTCCTTCTGTACAAACGGCTCGGCGTACTGCACTCCGGCGAGCAGGCCATAGTATCCGGCCATGGCGGCGAGGCGTTCGCGGATTTCCGCCTGGCGCGGGAACAGACCGCTGCCCGCCAACTGGTCCTGATACTGCGAGCGATAAGCCATGAGTGAGGCGAAGCGGGTCTCGAATTGCGCTGAGATGTCGACCACGAAGGTCGGCCGGACGTCGGCATAGAGGCTGGCGTAAATGATCTTGAAGGGACGGTGCGGCGGCGCGCCGAGATCGAGCTTGGCCAGTCCCGCGAGGAATGTGGCCTCGTAGCCAAGCACCGACGCGGTCGCGTGATCGGGATGACGAGCCTGCCAGTATGGCAGGATCAGCACGCGGGGCCGCAGCTGGCGAATCACGCGTGCCACTTTCAGCCGGTTGTCGTAGGTGTTCTCGACCCGGCCGTCCGGGATATCCAGCGCCTGCCGCCAGGCGGCTTTGAGAATGCGGGCAGCCTCGTCCGCCTCTCGTGCTCGATCTTCAACGGTGCCACGGGTGCCCATCTCGCCCTGCGTCAGATCGAGGATGGCGGTGCGGTAGCCGAGCTCGGCCATCTTGAGCAGCGTACCGCCGCAGGTCTGCTCGACATCGTCACGATGCGCGGCGATGGCCAGAAGGTCGGCATGATCGGCGTCGGACATCGGGGCTACAGTCTCATGGCCACGGCAACGCCATCGCGTAGCGGGATAATCGTCGTGTACCAATCGGGCGATGCGTAGAGCAGGCGATTCAGTTCCACCACGCCTTCGGTGCTTCTGTCGGGCTGAGGCTTCGGCAATTCCGGATTGCCCGCTGCGTAGGCTACCTTGCCGCTCCACAACGTGTTGTCGGTGAGGAAGAGACCGCCTTTGCGCACGCGCCCGGCCGCCATCTGAAAGACGCGTGGGTAGTCGTGCTTGTCCACATCGCTGAAGAGAATGTCGAATTGCTCTTTGCGTTCCGAAAGCAGCTCCAGCGCATCGCCAACATGCACTTCGATGCGATCGGCAACGCCTGCCTGATCGAAGTAGCGGCGAGCTTCGTCGGCATTCTTGCGGCTGCCATCGGTGTAGTGAACCTTGCCGCCATCGCCCACTGCTTTCGCCCACCAGATGGTGGAGTAACCGATGGCCGAGCCCATCTCGAAAACTGTCTTGGCATTGATCAGCCTGGCGTACTGGTAGAAGAGGCGCCCGACCGCCGGGCCCACGATGGGGATGTCGCGCTGCTTGGCCTGGCGCTCCATCTCCTGCAGCACGGGCTCGCGCGGCGGAAGCATGGCATAGAGATAATTCTCAACCCGTTCGTCGGTGAAACTTTGCATTCGTTAGATCCTCGGATTTCTGAGTGATTTACAGGGATCGGTCACGACACATGCCGATGACCCTTCCGTGTTCTCCGTGTCTCCGTGGTGAAAAAGGCTTATTCTGCGCCCAGAGTCTGGCCCGGCTTCATCTCCACTATCTCGGGGCCTCCCGGGCCAAGAAGTTTTTTCAGGTCGCCGGGCCGGCCGGTGAGCAAGGGAAATGTGCCAAAGTGCATGGGGATAACCGTCTTGGGCTTAAGCAGCATGCAGGCATGGGCAGCTTCGCGCGGACCCATGGTGAAATGGTCGCCAATCGGCAGCAGCGCGATCTCGGGCGAGTAGAGCTCATGAATGATCTGCATGTCTCCGAAGACAGCAGTGTCGCCCGCATGATAGAGCTTCAGCCCGCCGGGTAGTTCCAGCACATACCCGCAGGCCTCGCCGCCATAGACCATACTGCCGTCGTCGTCTTCAATGCCGCAGGAGTGCACCGCGTGGGTCATGGTGATCTTGACGCCGCCCACTTTCTGCGTGCCTCCCTTGTTCATGGGCGAGATCTGCTGGGCGCCTTTCTTCTTCATCCAGGCGCACAGCTCGAAGATGCCGACTACGACGGGCTGGTGCTGCTTGGCGATCCTTACAGCATCGCCAATGTGGTCACCGTGGCCGTGGGTGCAAATCAGGATGTCGCACTTTTTAACCTGCTTTTCGTCCTCGGGGCAAAGGGGATTACTCAGCCAGGGATCGATATAAATAACGGCTCCATCGCTGGTTTCAAGACGAAAGGTTGCATGACCGAGCCAAGTCAACCGGTTTCCCTGCAAATTCATTTTTTCCTCGCACAAATACGAAATTGGGGAAGACGCACCGAATTAGAGTTGAGGAATCGTCAGCGGGTTTCCGACTCGCGCCAGCCGCGATAGCCGCCAGAAAGCGAGATCACCTTATTGAAACCCATCTTCTTGAGATTGAGGGCGGCCAGCGCCGAACGGCTGCCTCCACCACAATACAAAACCAGTTTGCGGCCCTTGTCGGTGGTGATCTGGTCGATATTCACTTCCAGAATGCCGCGGGGCATAGCGACGGCGCCGGGGATCGTTCCCTTGGCCTGCTCGTCACGCTCGCGCACGTCAATCAGGGTGAAGTCCTCGCCCGATTGCTGCATGTGTTTAAGGTCGTCCGGACCAATCTCGCTGATCTGCGATTTCGCTTCCTCCACCAGTTGCTTGAACTCGGGTAGCGGCATGTCGGTCTCTCCTTGGCCGAGAAGAATTCTAGTGGGTGCGCACCCGCGCTGCAAATCCGTGATGGCGACTTGCCGAGCCAGTGAGCGGGTCTCTCATGGAGGCTTCCGATTTCTAGGCAGACACACCCTGTTCGAGAGGTTCGCTGCGCCGGATCTTGATCTTGACTTCGACGCGGGAACCAAGACGGTTGATGATCGCCATGAGACGATCGACGGTGAATCGTCCCAAATCTGCATTGCGAATGCGAGAAAAGTCGGCCGCCGCAACGCCGGTCCGCTTGTGCGCCTGCCGTACACTCAGGCTCTCCCGGTCGAGCACCTTAATGATTTCGGCCGCAAGGATTGCCTTGAACTGCTCCACGTCAGCGTTCTTATGGCCGAGATCGTGAAATACATTGCCACTGCCGGGGACTATTTCCAGCTTCCTCATTTCAGCATCTCCTTCAATCTCTTCAGGCGGTCACGAATCAGGTCGATCTCATGCTTAGGCGTCTTAATACCCTCGGTTGATTTCTTCTGGAACGCATGCACCACCCAGATCTCTTCCGCTAGTTGCACCGCATAAACCACACGGTAAGCATCGCCACGGAATGGCAAAGCGATCTCGAACACGCCTGCGCCCATGCCGCGCATCGGTTTCGCAATATCCGCCTTGCCTCCCTCGGCCGCAATCGTCAACCCGGCCAGGCTAATTGTTTGCGCACCCTGAGGGAAGGCCTGGAACTCCTTAAGTGCCGACTTGATCCACGAAATGGGTCGCGTTCTTCGGTTCATGGCGCCTGGGCGAGTAACCCTAACTTCGCCATGTTGTCATATTTGACAACATTGAGTCAAACGCCAGAAACCGGGGCAGCTTTCTCGGCCGGTGATACCATGCTGCATTGCCAGCCACTATGGCTATGCAATCCGGAGTTGCATTCGCGCTTACGCAAGAGCCGCATCCCGCGCCTGGTTCTGTGAAAACGGCTGCTATGATGAAAGACAAGAGTTCCGCTTTGATGTCATCTCCCATCCCCCAGCCTCTGGCTCCTTCGACGCTCGATTCCTACCTGCTTGAAGTCGCCGATGCGGTCAACACCACGCTCGATCTGAACACTCTGCTGCAGCGCGTGGCTGAGATGCTGAAGCAGGTTATCGATTACGAAATCTTCGCTATTCTGCTGTTAAACGAGAAGACCCAGGAGCTGCGGGTGCGCTTCCAGGTGGGTCATCCGCCCGAGGTCGCCGAGCGCATCCGCATCAAGGTGGGCCAGGGGGTTACGGGACAGGCAGTTCAGCGTCGCGAAGCCGTTCTGGTCAACGATGTGGCGGCGGAAGAGAACTTTATCAACTCGGCGCCCGGCGCGCGTTCCGAGCTGGCGGCGCCGCTGATCGCCAAGAACAAAGTGATCGGCGTGATCGATGTGGAAGCCGACCAGCCCGGAGCATTTAACAAGGAACACAAACGGCTGCTGACTTTGTTCGCCTCCCGCATTGCGATCGGCATTGAAAACGCCCGCCTGTACACTCGCGTCGCGCGTCAGGCGCGGCAGCTGACCCTGCTCACCGAGATCAGCCGGGAGCTGACCTCGATTCTGAATGTCGATCAACTGCTGAAACGGATCGCCGATTTGCTCACCCGCATTATCGACTATCAGATGTTTTCCATTCTGCTGCTCGATCCGACGGGCACTGTGCTACAGCATCGTTTCTCTTTGCGCTTCAAGGAGAATGTACAGCTCAAGCACGAAGTCCCATTGGGCGTTGGCCTGGTTGGTTACGCCGCGCAACATGGGCAGGCGGTGCTGGTTCCGGACGTAACCAAAGATCCGCGCTACATCAAAGCCAATCCGGAGACGCGCTCCGAACTGTGTATTCCGCTGATCTACAAGGACAAGGTCATCGGCGTGCTCGACATCGAACATACCCGGCGCAACTATTTCAACGAAGACCACGTCCGCATCATGACCACCATGGCGGCGCAGGTGGCCATCGCCATTGAGAACGCGACGCTGTACGAACGCATCGCCCGCCAGGAGAAACGTCTGGAGCAGGACCTGGCGCTGGCGCGCGAATTGCAGTTTCGCCTGCTGCCGCAAAAGCTACCGGTATTTAAGAATGCCGAAGTGGCTTCGCGCTTTGCCCCGGCCCGCCAGATTGGGGGAGATCTTTACGACTTCCTGAAGTACAGCGGCCACGGTGTCACTGGAATTCTGGTGGGCGATGTGAGCGGCAAGGGCGCGCCGGCCGCAATCTACGCCGCGCTGGTCAGCGGCATCGCACGCTCTCATGCCAACGAAGAACCCAGCGCCGCAGGCATGTTGGAGGCCATCAATCTCTCGCTCTCCGAGCGGCCGATCGAAGGCCAATATGTGTCGATGATCTACGCCATCTGGGACGACAACCAGCAACTGCTGCAGCTGGCGAACTCGGGATTGCCGCGGCCGATCTACCTTCACGATGGCAAGTTGGAAGAAGTCCAGGCGACCGGCCTTCCCATCGGACTCTTTAACAACGCAACCTACGACGAACTGAACCTGCGCGCCCGGCGCGGCGATGTCTTCCTGTTCATCAGCGACGGCATTCTGGACGCCACCAGTTCTAAGGGACAGATGTTTGGACGCCACCAATTGGAGAAAATTGCTCGCGCAAACGCGCATCGCAGCGCCGAAGAACTGGTGGACGCGATCTTCACTGCGGTGTCGAGCCACGCTGAAGGGGTGGAGACGTTCGACGATCAGACGATTGTCGCCCTCAAGGTGAAAGGGCCGTCGCCCCCGGATGTGAAAGCCCACGAAGCGAAAGCCAAGAAGTGAAAGCCAATCGTCCACCCGAGCGTCCGCCGGGTTTCACCTACGTCCGGGAAGGCCACGTTGGTGCTGAGCCTGGTTTGGTGCTGCATGCCGACGCCGTTCCACTGCCCCGTCTGGCGAAGCGATATGGCACTCCACTCTATGTTTACTCGGCTTCCACCATTCGCGAGCGCTACCAGCAGTTCGATCAGGCGTTTCGCGGGTGCGAGCACACGATCTGCTACTCGGTCAAAGCAAATTCGAATTTGTCGATCCTGAAAATGCTGGCCGGGCTAGGGGCGGGATTCGACATTGTTTCCGGCGGAGAACTGCAGCGGGTAATGGCGATAGCGCCCAAGGCCGCAGCCAAGGTGGTCTTCTCCGGCGTCGGCAAGTTGGCGGAAGAGATCGATCAGGCGCTACAAGCCGGAATTCTGCTGTTCAATGTGGAAAGCAGCAGCGAACTTGAACTGCTGGCGGCGCGGGCCGCGCATCAGCGCAAGCCGGCGCAGTTCGCCATACGGGTAAATCCTCAGGTTGCGGCGAAAACTCATCCCTACATCTCGACCGGTCTGCACGAACACAAATTTGGCGTTCCCTGGCGCGAAGCCAGCGAGCTTTACCGCCGCGGCGCTGGCAGGCGTTATCTGAAGCCCGCCGGAGTCAGCGTACACATTGGCTCGCAGATCACGGAGCCCGCTCCCTTCCGCGAAACCATGGATCGGGTAGCGTCGCTGGTCCGTTCGTTGCGAGCGGACGACGTGGATATTTGCTACGTCGATGCCGGCGGCGGACTGGGTATTTCCTATGAGACCAGTTCCAATGGAAAGTTCTCCAGCCAGGCCAGGCAATATGCCAAAGCCGTGCGCGAGCCGCTGAAGGGGCTTGGGGTGCATCTGCTATTGGAGCCGGGACGAGCCATCATTGGACCGGCAGGGGTGCTGCTAACGCGAGTTGTCTATCGCAAGCGAAACGATGGCAAACGGTTTGTGGTGGTGGATGCGGCTATGAACGACCTGCTGCGGCCGTCGCTTTACGGTGCATATCACGAAATTGTGCCGGTGAATTTGCAACCGGAAGACACGTCCATGGAGAAGGTCGATGTGGTCGGGCCGGTCTGCGAGACCGGGGATTTTTTCGCCCGCGACCGCATGATTCGCCCTCCTCAGGAAGGGGACCTGCTTGCCATTCTGGATACTGGGGCCTACGGGATGGTGCTGGCGTCGAATTACAATACCCGGCCGCGTCCAGCCGAAGTGCTGGTGGACGGGGGGCGCGCACGATTAGTGCGCCGGCGGGAATCAATTGCCGGCCTTCTGGCACCTGAGCGGCTGTAGCCTGGACGGTTTCCCTCCCACAGACGTGACTCTCTTGATACCGCGATTTTGCCGATTGCGTTTAGCCGCAAGTTGGCTTATGCTCGCTCTCCACTGGAGAGCCCATGCAACCAAATCGACCTGACGCCGCCACTTCCGCTGCGGTCTGCCTCTGGTGTTATTCCCAGTACCTCAAAAGCACAAGCCGGGCTCGTGACGGACATACGTTCTGCTCCAAGAAGTGCGAGTTGGAAGCGCGCGACTGGTTGCAGGAAAGTGTGAAGTCCGCCAACGAATAACCAAGGGCGCGGTCTCAGGCCGCGCCTTTTTTATCCCGCAAAATTATAGTGGCCCGGAACAGACAAAAATCAGGGCTCGCAACGGCATACCTAAAGGTACGTCCCTTCCAGACACGCGAGAATGACAGTCTTCCGCAGGCTGTTTAGCGCTGGCCCCACTTCAGCTTGTTGCGCAACACATCGAAGAAGGTTCGCCGGACGCGCATCAGTTGCACGTTGTGCTCGGCGCGCTGACAAAGGATGCGGTCGCCCTGCTTGACGGGCATGCCAATTTGTCCATCAATGCTCAGAAAGGCTTCTTCCGCGCTGGTCTCAACCCGCAATTCGATCTGAGCTTTGTCGGTAACGACCAATGGGCGATGGGTGAGCGAGTGCGGACAAACCGGGGTCACCACGAAAGACTCGACCGAGGGCATGAGTACCGGACCTCCAGCCGCCAGCGAGTAGGCGGTAGAACCAGTCGGCGTGGCAACAATGACACCGTCGGCTTTGTAGTTGAAGACGAAGATGCCATCGATCAGCAAATCGAAATCCATGAGCCGGGAGATCGCGCTCTTATTAACCACTACATCGTTGAGCGCGAAGTGATGAGCGATTTCCTGATTGCCGCGAAACAGAGTGCAGTCCAGAACCGCGCGCTTCTCCACCGGACAGTGACCGGCGTCAACCGCCTCCAGCGTAGCGTACATCTCGCTGAGCGGCACTTCGGTGAGAAATCCCAGCGAGCCGAGATTGACGCCGAGAATGGGAACATCTTCGTGAGCCAGAGCCCGCGCCGCCGATAGCAGGGTGCCATCGCCTCCCAGCACCAGGGCAAAATCCGGATGCTTCGCGCCCATCGCCCTGCGGGGAACGATTTCCTCACCATTGGTGTATTGGGCCGTTTCCTGGTCGAGATAAAGGGTGTAACCGCGTTTGCGAAACCAGTCCAGCAGCTCGGGAAGAATGCTGGCCAGTTCAGGCTTTTGGGGTTTGGAGATAATCGCGGCTGACTTCATGTCGATTCGATAGAGAAAGGTCCAGTGTAGCGCGACCGCCTATATCTCCGCTGTGAGCTAGGCGAATCGGGCATGCAGCAGGAATTCGCGATTCCCTTCCGCGCCGAGAATCGGGGATTCGATGACCTCAACCTCGCCGCCTCCCAGCTCCAGAACGACGCTGGTAACTTTGTCCACCGCCGCTTGCTGAGCCTGCGGGTCGCGCACGATCCCGCCCTTGCCAACCTGCTCCCGCCCGACTTCGAATTGTGGTTTGACCAGGATCACCGCTTCGAAATTAGCGGACGACGAGCGAATACAGCGCAGCACCGCCGGGAGAACGAGTGTAGCAGAGATGAATGAAACGTCCATGGCAAGCAAGGCAATTGCCTGTTGTTCGCCGCTGGGCCAGATCTGCTCAGGAGTGAGATAACGCGCATTCGTCTTCTCCAGCAGACGTACCCGGGGGTCGTCGCGTAACTTGGCATCCATTTGTCCGTAACCCGTATCGACGGCGATCACGCGGGCGGCGCCACTTTGCAAGAGGCAATCGGTGAACCCGCCAGTCGATGCACCAATGTCGAGGCAGGTCTTGTCCGCAACATGAATATGCCAATGCTCCAATGCTCGCGCCAGCTTCAATCCTCCCCGGCTGACGTAGGGCGGATCGTCGCCGAGGATGCGAATGCTGACATCGTCGGCCACCGCGGCGCCGGCCTTTTCGATTTTCTGCTCGTTGACCAGCACGCGTCCCGCCAGAATGAGCGCCTGGGCCCGCTCGCGAGAGGGCGCAAGACCGCGTTGCAGGATCACTTTGTCGAGGCGCGATTTCACCGGGTCAGACTAGCATGGGGCGAGCACGCTTTCGAATCAGCCACCGCTTTGCAATTTGAGGGGCCGCGATGGGTGGCATGCATTCCGCACTTGGTTCGGTGCACTGTGTTAGAAATTTTGAATCCCGTGCAACTTATAGGGTATGGGACCGCCTTTTCCACAGCGTTATGCACATTTGTGTTGAAAACTTTCACAGCCTATTGATGAACAGTGCAAGCTTTTGCGGCTTTCGTTGTGTTTCGCGTCCAACAAGCCACTGTTCACCGCGCCGTAATCTCGCTCGACATTTTCATACCGCGATTTTCGGTTGCGATACAATGACGACTTCCCAGGAACCTGTGAATGGTAACGACAACTAGGAAGCGCTCTGACGGAACCTCGCGCAAGAAAAGTCTCAACAAGCCACCAGTACCTGCCGCTCAACCACAATCGGCGAACGGCAATGGAGCTTCTTCGTCTCCTTCCGACGCAGAGGTTCTGCGCCAACTCTATTACGCGGTGCTGAAGTACCGGATGATGGCAGAGTATGCCCAAGACCTCCTGCCTGCCGGGAAATACGACTTCGCGATTGGGCACGAAGCGGTTGTGGCGGGTACGACCTTCGGCCTCCGGACAGAGGATACGATCGCCGCCTCCAAGCGGAATTTTGCCGCGCTTCTAGTCGGGCAAATACCGTTGCAACATCTTCTTCTGCAACAAGATGCAAGGAACTGTTGCAGTCACGGATTAGGCGGAGTGGTTGCTTCCGCCTCGCTTCCCAGTGATCCCTTCAATATGGGCACAGGCATAGCCCTGGCCCACAAAATCGAGCAGAAGCAGAACGTCGTGGTTGCCTTGTGCGCCGAGCAATCGCCAGCGCTCGATCGCTGGCATGATGCGTTGCAGGTTGCGGGCGCTCAGAAGTTGCCGATCGTTTATGTAATCGAATGCGGAGCGGTCAACGCGTCGTCGGCCAGCCCCCAGAATCCGCATCTGGAAGACTTCAGCTATATAGCGCGCGACTGCGGTTTTCCCGGGATTGTGGTGGACGGCGGCGACGTGGTCGCTGTCTGGCGGGTGGCGCAGGAGTCACTGCACCGGGCGCGAAACGGATCGGGACCTACACTGATCGACTGCAGAATGGATTCGTCTCCCGATCCGCTGGCCCATATGGAACACTACATGAGGAAGCGGAATGCGTGGGACGATGCGTGGAAGAAACAGATTAGCCAGCAGATCAGGGCCGAGATGCAAGCGGCGGTTTGACGAACCCACTCACAAAGCAAGAGCGCGGTAGGTCCGCGCTCTGTCCCGAATCAAATTGCAGTGAATGCTTTACAGCTTCTCGTAAAACTCGCACGCCGAGCACGAGATGTACATGCCACCTGCGATGTCGCGCTCACGGTCCTTCACGCGCTTGACGACGCGGGTGGGCTTGCCGCACTTGGGGCAATCCGTGCTCTTGGTAGTGTCCATAATCTTCTTGCGGTCTGCGGTCTTCGCGATCTTGGCCATTCTCTTCTCCTGAAAAATTACAGATTCCTTCCGCAGGCTGCTGCGGTACCAATGTCTACATGGCTGGGAGTAAAACGTGAGGCCGAAGCGGATGGGCGCGGCAGCGCGAGATGCACACGTCTTAAGCCCACGCTCCTGCGGAGCGGCTTCGACTGCAGTTGGGGCGCGCGTGGCGCCACTCTCTACTCGCCGGGTAGCAAAACTATTTTACATGAGCGCTGGCGGTAACGTCAGTTGACCCGCTTGATGGGCAAATCCTTGCCGTCGGTGTGCAGCACCATCCCGGTTACGTGACCTGCGGCGTCGAATTCGAAGGTGTACTCGTCATCGGCGGTCCTGGAGTAAAACTGGGTTTCGCTTTCCGCCCCCAACTCCTGTCTGGGCTCGGCATTTTCCTGCACAAAGAGCCGGTTGCCTTCGCGGGTGATGGTGAGCATAGTGTCGAGATTGAATTGGTAGCGGCCCACGAGTTGGTCCAGGAGCTCGGGATCGATCGCGACCTCCTTGTGCTGCTTCAATGGCGGGCGAGGCGGCAACTGGTTATAGGGCGTGAATTGCTCCCACTCGATCGGCGTGTAGGTGTTTTTGAGCAAGGTTTCGAGCAGGTCCTTGTAGATACCCTCGCCGTTGGAGCTGTTGGTCATGATCAGGATTCCAGTGCCCGGCTTGTCGAAACAGACTGCATAGTGCCGCCAGCCTTCGTCATGTCCCTCTTTAAAGAACGCCCGGCCATAAGGAGTCCAGTAGAGTCCCCATCCCAGACCGTAGCTAAGGCGAATCGCTTTGTTCTCCGTTGTGGTCTCGGTGGCCAGCGAGGGAAATTCGTGTTTGGAGAGAATCTGGATTTGCGGACTTAGCATTTGCTCGCGCGTATTCGGACGCAAGTCGCGACCCTGCAGGAGTGCTTGCAGGAATTTCGCATAGTCGCGCAACGTGGTCTGCATGGAGCCGGCGGCATCGGCGGTGGTGCGCCGTTCCGGGCCAAGCGAGCGGCCGTATTCATCGTAGCCGTTGGCGTAGTCGCTCTCGAATCGGCTTTCCCACACCATGCTGGTACGCGTCATGTCATCGGGCACGAATAGATGCTGGCCCATTACGTCGTTGATCGGCTTGCCGGTGACGGTTTCCACTACCAACTGCGCCAGCAGGATGCCCTCGCCGGAGTAGGCAAACCTCGATCCCGGCGTGAAGTTGATGTTCAGCTTGTGATCGTCTGTGAAGGCGCGCAGATTGGGAAAACCACTGGTGTGGTCGAGCAACATGCGTAAAGTGATCTGCTTGTAGCGCGGGTCGTTGGCCAAATCGCGATAAAACGGATAGTCCGGCAGCGGCTTGGGCAGGTACTGATAAACCGGCTTGTCCAGGTCGAGCACGCCTTCCTCGACCAATTGCATCGCCACGGTGGCAAAGGCCGACTTGCTCAGCGATGCCGCCGTCATCACCGAGTCCGGAGTGAGTGGAAGGTTCTTTTCCTTATCACGCACGCCGTACGCTTTCAGGTAGACGATTTTGTTGTTATTGAAGATAGCGATGCCAACGCCTGGGACTTCGGCGGCTCGCATTAGCCGGGTGACCGTGGCATCGATTTCGGCGGGCGTTATTGTGCTGCCATCCGGGCGCTTGATCAACGTCGCTTGACCCAACAGGGGCAGCGCCAGGATTGCGATCATAGCTGCCAGCAACGGTACTGTTCTTCGCATTGCTCTGGACCTGCAAAGTCATACGAAAGGAAGCATAAGCAAGTTCACGCGGCCATAAAGGAATGTCTACGCCTTGGCGCGCAGTAGTTCCTCAATGTCGCCTAAGCGGTCCCCCACCAGATTGAGCTTGTGCGCCAAGCCCTGGATTTCCGAATGCGCGCGCCGGTTCACGTCGTAGTCGAGTTCGCTGCGCAAGCGGTCTTTCTTGTCCTGACGATTTTGGCTCATCATGATGACCGGCGCCTGGATGGCGGCAAGCATGGAGAGGAACAGGTTTAGCAGGATAAACGGATAGGGATCCCAGGCACGGCGGCCCAGGACAATGTTGATGGCGGTATAGACCACCATGAACATCGCGAAGATGCTAATGAAGGTCCAGGAGCCGCCAAACGACGCAACCGAGTCGGCAATCTTTTCCCCGGCCGTCTCCTGGTCGTCGATGACCTCGTTGGGATGGCGCAAAGCGCGGATGCGAATGAGTTGCTGCGCGTTGTGGAACTGTCGGCCCAGCACCGCCAGCATATCCATTCCAGCATGCGGCTTGCGTTGGATCAGAACCAGGATGTCGTTGCGATCGACCTCGATGCACACGGTGTCGACCGAGGCCGTGGCTTCGGTCTGATGCGGGGTCCCCTCCAGCATGGAGGCGAAGCCAAAAAATTCACCCGGTCCGGGCTGGTCGACTACGAGTTCCTGGTTGTCTTCATCGACAGTCGTGACCTGCACTGCGCCGGAAACCATTACGTAGGCGCGTTCGGCCACCGCACCCATCTTGTATATCCGCTGGTGCGGAACAAATTTCTTGAGCTCAACCTGGCTGGCCAGGATGGCCATCTCTTCACTGTCCAGAGTGGCAAAAAGCGGAACCTGCTTTAGCACTTCGACGTCACACGACATAGCCATCTCTCCTGCATGGTTTTGTCTGCCGAGTCTACATGCAAGTCCGCCCATTGGTTCTTAACTTTTTTGTGAAAGCCCTGCCCGGGATTCTTCCATCCAGCACCAACTGAATTTTGGGGCCATACCTAACGGCAGCGGCAAGGACATCCGCACCGGTATCGACGGCCAGGGTGAGACGGCGAAAACAATGATCGCAACCAACACGAAGCCTCCTTCTATCAGCAATCTATTTCCGGCGTTCCAGGCCAACGAGTACACTGCCGGATACAGCCTACGATTCGTTTCAGGAGCCTACATGTCGAAATCGCGCAGACAATTCCTGACCCACACGCCTCTGGCTTTGTTAGGAGCAGCCGTAGCGTCGTACGGTCAAACTCAGAATCCTTCCGAACTGCCACCCGGCGCGCCGCCAGCGTTCGGCACTGCACCGCCAGTGGGACCTGAGGTATCGCCGGCAACTTTCGCCCAGGCGGAAAAGCTGGTGGAGGTGGAACTGACGCCCGACGAACTCGCGCAAGCGGCGGGAAACTGGCGCAGCGCGATAGCTCCGCTGTATGCGCTACGAGTGGGGCCGCACAAGGTCGCGCTGGAGGCGACACTGGCCCCGGCAACCATCTGGAATCCCGATCTGCCCGGCGAGAAGGCCGGCCCGTCGAGCAACGAATTCATCAGGAGCAAGTTCGAGCCCAAGCCGCTTCCGGCCAACGATGACGACATCGCCTTCGCGACCGTCAGCCAGCTCTCGCTGTGGATCCAGCTGCGCCAGCTCACGTCCGAGCGCCTCACCCAGATCTACCTAGCGCGCCTGGAGAAATTCAATCCCAAGCTGCGTTGCGTCATCACCCTCACGCGCGATCTCGCGCTGCAGCAAGCCCGGCAAGCGGATCAGGAGATCGCCGCCGGAAAATATCGTGGACCACTGCACGGCGTTCCTTGGGGCGCCAAAGATCTTCTCGATACGGCCGGCATTCCCACGACGTACGGCGCCGAACCGTTTCGCAATCGCATCCCGGCGAAGAACGCTGTGGTCGTGCAGCGGCTGAACGCTGCGGGCGCGGTGCTGGTGGCGAAGCTGAGCCTGGGCGCGCTGGCACTCAACGACATATGGTTTGGCGGACAGACCATGAACCCGTGGTTGCTGGAGGAAGGATCGTCGGGATCGAGCGCAGGTCCGGGCGCCGCTACAGCAGCGGGATTGGTGGGCTTCGCCATGGGCAGCGAAACTGGCGGCAGCATCGTGAGCCCTTCCATGCGCTGCGGTGTTACTGGGCTGCGGCCGACTTTCGGTCGCGTGGCGCGAACCGGCGCCATGACGCTCTGCTGGTCGCTCGACAAGCTTGGCCCCATGGCCCGCTGCGTCGAAGACACCATGTTGGTACTCGACACCATCACTGGCCCCGATCCCGGCGATCTGTCCAGTGTTCCCAGCAAGCTGGATTTCAACGCCCATGCGAGTGTGCAAGGCCTGCGCGTCGGCTACTTCCCTGCCTGGATGAAGGAAGCTCCCGCCACCGACGTCGACCGCGCTGCGCTGGAGGCGGTGAAGAAAGTGGGCATGGTTCCCGTCGAGGTTTCTATTCCCGACTGGCCGTATGATTCACTCGATCTGATCCTCTTTGCCGAAGGCGCGGCTGCATTCGAGGAACTGACACTAAGCGGCGGCCTCAACCAGCTGAAGATGCAGGTGCCCGACGCCTGGCCCAATACTTTCCGTCAGTCGCGGTTTCTGTCGGCCGTCGACTTCGTGCAGACCGACCGCTTCCGGCGCAAGGTTGCTCTGGAGATGGAGCGCGTCTTCTCCCAGGTTGACCTGTTGCTGGTGCCTTCGCTGCGCGACGAAATGCTCACCATTACCAACTTCACTGGCCAGCCTTCGCTCACTTTGCGCGCAGGATTCGTCGAGGTATCAGAAGCCCGCAGCGACTGGGCGCCCGATCCGGCTCATCCTCTGCCAAAATTCTCGCCGCCTAGACGCGTGCCCCACGGGGTAACATTGATTGGGCAGCTGTTTGAGGAAGGCACCCTATGCGAAGCCGGACTGGCCTTGGAACGCACGTTCAACGTAGCGGGGGAGCGGCCGCCAGGATTCTGAGAGCGAGATTGCGCTCAATTTGCTCTTCGATCTTGCAGCACGTAAAATCGTGCTGCACGTAACTGACGAACATGAAAACCAACGTTACCCTGAAACTTGATGCTGACCTTCTGCGAGAGGCTCGCGTCCTTGCCGCCGAGGAAGGTAGCTCGATCAGCAGTCTGCTAGCCGCCAGGCTGGAAGAGCTTGTCCGCGAGCGCAAGGGTTACACGCGAGCGCGGAAGCGCGCCTTGGCCCGGCTGCGCGAAGGATTTAACCTGCGCTGGACACCTCCTCGCTCTCGAGACGAGCTGCATGAGCGATAAGTGCTTCGTGGACACAAATGTCCTGGTATACGCTCACGACCGGTCTGCGGAATCGAAACACGCAGTTGCTCGAATGCTGATTCAGAACTTATGGAATTCCGGTCTCGGTGTATTGAGTACACAAGTCTTACAGGAGTTTTGCGTCAGCCTTCGCCGCAAGACGGGCCGCCCTTTGCCTTCCAACGAGATGCGCCGATTGATCGAGGACTATTCCACCTGGGAAGTGGTTACCAACACGGCGGAATCTATCTTGCGGGCGCTCGAGATCGAAGCGCGCTACAAAACTTCGTTTTGGGATGCACTGATCCTTCAAGCCGCTGAAGCTTGCGGCGCATCGATTCTTTACTCCGAGGACCTGGCGAGCGGCCAACTTTACGGTGCCGTTCGCGTGGTGAACCCATTCACAGTACCTTCCGTATGATCCGCCTTTGGACCCCACCCGACAATTCCGTAGCGCCTAGATTCTGATTAGCGATGAAGAATAAGAGGCGATGCGTTACACCGTATCGCGGAAGGATTAGCAGGTCGCGCCGCTGGGTTTAAGGGCAATCACTTCATCGCCAGCCGGACACACCGCCCGGCAAAGATCGCAGTGGATATCAGGGTCGTAGCCCCGGCTTTGGATGCAACTGGCGGAGTCATAATGGCCGTTCTTGCCGATGGCACCGGTGGGACAGATTTCGTCGCACAGATTGCAGGTTTGGCAAGGCGAGGACGGCAGAGGGTGGCCGTAAGCGGTAATCGTTCGATCAAGAGCGATGGCTCCGAGGTAGATATCGGCGCCGAAGCGAGGATGCAGCACCAGACGATTTTTCCCCATCACTCCCAGCCCCGCCTCTTCGGCCAGAAGCCGCAGGGAAACCGCGGAGGGCGGGTCCACCGGAGATCCGAATTCCGGAGGAAAGCAGTAAAATCCCGTCGCTCGAACGCTCTTGCCTTCAAGATCCTGTGCCACGCGATGAATGATAGCTTCGACCTCGCTGCCCACCGTGGCGAACTCGGCCGAGGAAAGGCTCCGCAACCGGGCGCGGATGAAGGGCCGGTCCAGACAGCGAACAACGATGGCCAGCGATCGTACCCACGGCAGGACACGAAGCACACTCGCGCGTTGGGCCGCCAAAGCGTCTCGATCCAGGTCGACGAAGCCCACGTCATCGGCTCCGGCTTCCCGGCATAACTTCGCCAGGGCGATTGCGTTAAGTGGATCTTCTGTCGCAATTTCTCCGGGCAATCAGCACTCCTTCTGCTGGAGGGATCAAGACAAGGCCGCAGTCAGCGATGGAATTCCCGCCAGACAGTTCTTCAACTCTGACTGCAATTCCTGCAGACTCCAGACCAGGGGCAATCCGCTAACGCTTTCCCTCAAGCCGGAACACGGCCGGAACAGGATGCCGGCGTTGGCGGCCTTCAGCATAGGCAGATCATTATGCGAGTCGCCCACCGCTATCACTTGAAATCCCAGCCGCTGGAAGTGCTCTACCGCGCCTGCCTTACCGCGCACATGATGCGCGCGATGGCTCGCGATGAAGCCTTCTGCATCCACCGTCAAACCGTTGCACACCATTAACGGGCAGCCCAGCTTCTCCACCAGCGGCCCAGCTAATTCGTGATACGTATCCGAGACGATGACGGCAAGCATGCGCTCCTGCACCCAGGCCAGAAACTCCACGGCGCCCGGCAGTGGCTGCATGTTGCCAACAATCTCGCGCAGTCGCGCCAACGACAGCCCGTGTGCCCGGCAAAGCCTCATTCTCTCGCGCATCAGGGTTCCAAAGTCGGGAGTATCACGGGTGGTCAACGCCAGACGGTCTATGCCGGTTATCCGAGACACCGTCTCCCAGATTTCCGGGACCAGCACACTTTCCAAATCGAAGGCAACGACAATTGGAGCTGAAGCAATACCCCGCGGCAGTCGACCCGTCAGGTCTGGCAACGTTATGCAAAGCTCCGAGGCGGGCAACTCCGGCTGGTCGATCACCACCGCCGCGCAGTCTTCAAAACGTGGGTCTTCCAAGGCGTCCGCGAGGCTGTCCCGATCGTCGCTATTCTTGGTCACGATTGCAGATCATCTTTCCCGACAGACTTCCCGTGAGCACGTGACAGCCGGCATCGGAGCTGGCATCCTGAAACAAGATTTCAGCGGGCGAGTTCTCCGATAGGGTCGGGTGCCGGGTATCGAGTACGTTGCGTAACGCCGTCAGCAACTGCGCGTTCTCTTCGTTGGTCCGCACGGCGACTCGAAAGTAACGCTCGTCCAGCCCTTGGAAGGTGGTACACACCCGGATGGCGATGCCGCGAGCCAGCATCCGCTCCGCCAACGCCGGAGCATCGATGTCGGCGCGATCAAGTCTGGCCAAGAGGAAGTTCGCTTCTCCGGGATAAACCGCCAGCCCTGGAAGCGAGCTAAGCTCGGTGAAAAGCTTCTCGCGCTCGCGGGTGACGTAAGCCCGAGTCCGCTGCACATATTCCCGGTCCTGCAATGCGGCCGCACTGACGGCCTGGGCGAAGGTATTGACGCTCCACGGCGGCTGTAGATCGAGCAGCCGTTGTGTCAAACGTCGATCGCCCACGGCACACCCAGTGCGTAATCCGGGAATGGCAAAAATCTTGGTGAGCGACAACAGAACAATCACATTGGGTGGACGCTGCCGGGTGAGACTATCGAAATTTTCCACGAAATCGCCGAATGCCTCATCCACCATGAAAAGGGTGTCAGGATGTGCAGCCGCCAAGCTCCGCAGTTGGTCGGCCGCGCAGGCTATCCCCGTGGGATTGTTAGGCCGGCCGAGAAAGACCAGGGTTTCAGCCGTCAATAAGTCGCCGGGCAACTCTTGATCTGCGGGTAGGGTCTGGATTTGCATTCCGGCCTGCGCTGCGGCCTTCGCGTAGTCTCCATAGGAAGGAACCGGAATCAAGGCGCTGGATTTTTTCGCCGCACGGGTCAGCAGATAGAGAATCTCGGTCGATCCATTGCCGGCAATGACTTCGTCACGGCTTACTCCATAGCGCTCCGCAACCGATTCCACCAGCGCCGTGCAATGCGGGTCGGGATAATGCTGGAGCGCGCTGATCTGCGAGTTGATCAACGGGCAAAGCCACTTCGGCGGACCGAGCGGATTAATGTTGGCGGAGAAGTCGAGAATCTTCTGCTCCGGGATTCCAGCCGCTTGGGCCAGTTGCCTCACGTTCCCGCCATGTTCGAAATTCTTCATAGGCCGACACGTCCGCTAGCCCGACCATGGTTCGAGTTCGCATCTTCAAGTACCGGAGATTGCCTGCGCCCGGCTGGCGAAAAAATAGAGATTGGAAGTGAAGGCTGAATTCGACGGGACAAGATTTTCTCCCTTGAGCGAAGTTTCCCAGTTGGTCGCGCGAGCCGTTGTTCTGACTTCTGGCTTCGGACCTACGCCTCACCTTCCCCGGACATCCGGGTGGTACTGAAGGTTTCGTAGCCAGTTACAGCAGCGCCACTGTCGCCGATTTTCACGGCGTTCCCTGCGCCTGCGCGAGGTCGCACAAATCCGCGAACTATCTGCACAATAATGGGAAGTTCAAGTGCCTGTCTGTGACCCAGGACACAGCGCCGGTGATCTTGCAGGCTTTCAGCGGTGGGAATAGGGTGCCCCACTCATTCGCGGTTTTCGAATGAGCGGGTTCGCGAGCGGAAATAGGGGTCGTCAAGAGGCATCCCTGAGGTGTGGTATTCGCGCCCCAATCTCCGCCCAACCCAGATCGTAATCAATCGTGCCCTCGGAGCTCAATGCTGGGATTCAGAAATCCCACTCATTCGAAAATCGCGAATGAGTGGGTCACCCCGCAATCCGGGGAGCCTCGTTGGTTACTTGCCAGCGTAAGTATGGGCGGAACCGATGCCGGTGCACAGGTCCCAACCAACTTTGCAACGCGGATCACCCGTCGTGATGTCGTTGAAATCAGCATGGTACTCGAAGAGACTGCCCAGCTCGCTGTACATGGTGGTGAGCTGCGCCAAGGACGACTGATGCCGGCTGCCGGCCGCGTTCACAATCCCAGCAAAGGTAGGAGACGACCAACTCGTACCTCCGACCGAAGTCCAGCCACCGAGGTAAATGGCAGCGCAACAAAAGTCGGAAGCGACATCAGGATAGCCACGAAAGTTTCCTACGATGCTGGCAATGCCATTCTGATAGCTGGGACGCGGCTCGTATGGACTAATGTCTCCCCCTCCGCCGCCCGTGTAGTACTGCTCGTAGGTGAAGTTTCCGTTACTGTCGCGGTTAAAATAGGTTCCTCCCACCGCCACCACGTTGGGTGAGGCTGCCGGATAGGCGCTCTGGCCAAGTCCTCCATCGCCGGCGGCCGCAAAGTAGACGACTCCCGGGGAAGTGAAGTATTGATCGTTGCTAAGTTCCTGAGGAATCTCCGCATCGGCAAAGCTCATGCTCACCACGCCGCCGCCGTTCTGAGACACTAGATATCCGGCGAGCTGCACCGCTTGCCAAGTCGGATCGGTAGTGCACGACGGGCTGTTACACAAGGCCGATACGACCAGGAACAGCTTGGCCTGCGGCGCCATGGAGTGAGCCCACTCGATATCTAATGCTTCCTCGACCTCCCAATCCCCGTAAGTGGGTGGCCGTATCGGTCCGGGCCAGACCTGCGTAATGGTCGTAGCCGGAACACCGAAGTAGGAGTCAAAAGCGTCCAGGTCAGACTGCGCGCTCGGGTAGTAACCGGCGTCGACGATGGCGATAGCGCCAATACCACCGTTGGGCACGGTTGTGCTGGTGGCAATCGGGCAGCCGGCCGGTCCAGTTACAAACTTATATACGCAGGCTACTGAGCCTGGGGTTTCATCACCCGGTTCGGGATTCGCTTGCGGTTGGTCTGAGTCGACGAAAAAGTAGTTCGTGTGAATGCGACCGGGCTGGGGGATGCTGGATTCTGGATAGATAATCTTGCGTCCGTTGTAAACGGACTCGTAGCGGGTTTGTGCAGATGCTGGGCAAAGGGCTGCACCTGCAAACAAGACAACTGCAACCATCGTTAACATTACAATCTGGATGTCTCTGCGAAAAGTAGTCATTCATTGGCTCCTGCGTGACACGGCGAAATTATGGTGGGAGTTCAGGGGAAATGCAAGCTCGAAAACCCGTGCGAGTTGTTCGGTCTGCAAAAAGCGCGGCCTGCGCAGTTTCTCGACAAAGAGCCGCGCATCGTGTGCGCTGCGACACCCCAAATGCCGAGCGAGAATCAGCTTCGCCGGGACGGGTGGCCCGGGTCTCGCGATTTTCGAGACCCGGGTGAGTCCCTGACGATCGCAAACCGTCGCATTGCCCAAGTTTGGCTTTTGTAGACTCCACTCGCTCGACGGAACTCCCAGGTCTCGAACTCCGCGAGACCTGGGGCACCCGGCACCCGTCCAGGGATTCCGAGTAACGGAGTAGCGACGGTTGCGCGTTCGTATCTTGCAAAGAAAGGGCTGTGTTGGGAATGAAATATCTGTTTGTACTGAACGATTCACCGTACGGTTCACAACGGACCTACAACGCTCTGCGACTGGCCGGCAACCTCATGCGGTCGAGGGAAAATGAGATCTCCCTGTTCCTGATTGGCGATGGCGTCACTTCCGCGTTCGAAGGCTTCACGCCCGCCCATGCGCACTACAACACTCCCGACATGCTTCGACAACTGGCCGGGCGCGGTGTCCATATCGGAGTGTGCAAGACGTGCCTCGAAGAACGTGGTATCGCAGACCCGCAGCTTATCCTTGGCGCCAACCGCAGCATCCTCGATGACCCCACCCACTGGACCGACGAGGCCGACAAGGTACTTGTGTTTTAAATCCCCGGCTGGCCGGGGTGCCCACTCATTCGCGGTTTTCGAATGAGTGGGATCGGGCGGTGGAATACCTGATCGTCAAAGTCCATTCCTGACGATTAATCCTTGCCAGGCATGGGTGGCCCGGGACTCGCGATTTTCGAGACCCGGGTAAGTCCCTGACGATCGCAAACCGTCGCATTGCCCAAGCTTGGCTTTTGTAGACTCCACTCGCTCGACGGAACTCCCAGGTCTCGAACACCGCGAGACCTGGGGCACCCGGCGCGTTTTCCACTTGCTCCGCACACAATTGGCAATTTGTTATTTAACAATCATGCGAGACATTTGTGTTTACCACTCAGTTATGAGGGCAGTTTCGGAGGCCCTATCTCCTATCCCGCTTGCGGTTTGACCCTTTTCTTCCACGCCTGATACTCTCAA
>JBAVSY010000038.1:0-47630 GCA_049695855.1 Candidatus Korobacteraceae bacterium
TTTTTCCCACTTCACCCAGCACTCCGCCTCCGGCTCCGTGCTGGGCTAGGTTATGCCGTGCCTCCGGCACTTGATTTCGCGCGGTCTATTCCACCGATGCAAGCGCGGACCGAGTTTCGTAACAGCCTCTCACGCCCGCGGCTAAAACAAATATCGCCGCTGCGCGGCTAGTATGACCGTTTGCGCGCCAGTTTTGTTCTGCTGGAAAATCGCGGAGCCGGTTGTGACACAGTCTCTGAAACCCCTGGCAGTGACTAGGTCTTTTTGGCACGACTAAAGTTGTGTCCTGATACAAACCCAAATCATTTGTGAGATGGCTTATAGTCAGACTGCTCCTGGAAGCCGTTCCTCGAAAGCCAGCGTGCCCTTGACGCAAAGAGACACTCAGAACAATTTGCCGCGTAGCCGACTAGCAATCGCAAGCAACCCTGCGCCGAACAGCACGATACTGCCGGGTTCAGGCGTCGTACCGGTGGATGTTGTCGTGCTTTGCGCAGTCAGGGTGAACGCCTCCGAAGGAAGGCTTCCCAGACCATTATTCTCAGCCAGCGATGGGCAGCCTGGAGACCATACAACCTACACCGGAGTTCTCATCCCAGTAGACCGGGTTGCCCCCGGCGGTGACGGCGTTGCTCAAGGTCACCCAGTAGTTTCCGCTGTTGCCCAGGTTTGGACCGTTGAAGGTGCTGGTCTCCAGGCAAACGTCATAGCCGTATTGATTGACGAAGCAATTGGATTGGGTGACGCCGACGGTCAGGTCCATCAGAGTGTTCCCGAATGCCTCGATGCCGATCTGGATCTCGACCGAGTCGAAGGTATCGCCCGGTACGAGCCATGCCCAGAAATCCATGCCCCCGATGTGGCCATTGCCGTTGGAGACGGTGAATGTATCGGTCACACATAGCCGAAGTTGAGGGTCCAGGCATCGACCTCTCCGTTGACTGGACCGTTGTCATAAACATTGCCCTGAGCCATGGCGGGAACGGCGGCCAGGGTCAGACATACGAGAGCGAGCCAAGCCACTTGCCGTTTCATGTGGGAACCCTCCGGCAAATTTCAAAGGCGGTTAACCGGGACATGGAAGCGTCTTCCGCTGCCAGCTAAAACAGCTTGCGTCGCAGTATTCCGGCCACGCCCAGAAAACCAGAAGCGAAAAGCAAGATGCTGTTAGGCTCAGGCGTTGTGCCGGTCGATGTGGTGCCCTGCGCGGTGAGGGTAAAGGTTTCCGAAGGAATCGATCCGGTGTCGTTCTCGGCCTGAGACGGACAGCCCGGCGACATACAGCCTTCGCCGGAGTTCTGGTCCCAGTACGTCGGATCGCCGGCGTCGTTGACGGCGTTGCTGAGGGTCACCCAGTAGGTTCCGTTGCTCAAATCGGGGCCGTTGAAAGTACTTGACTCGTGGCAAACGTCAAAACCAAAGTCGTTCGGGAAGCAGCCCGATTGGGTTAGCGCGACGGTCATGTCCATCAGGTTGTTGCCAAATGCCTGGTTGCCGATCTGAATCTCGACTGAGGTGTTAACGTCCCCCGGGTCCAACCAGGCGACGAAGTCCATGCCCCCGATGTTCCCGTTGTTGTTGGAGACGGTGAACGAGTCGGTTACCGAAAAGCCGAAGTTGATGGTGAAGGAGTCAACCTCTCCGTTGAGCGGTCCGTTGTCGTAGACATTTCCCTGAGCCAGAGCGGGAACAGCAGCCAGGGTCAGGCATAGAACGGCGAGCGACGCGATGTGCAATTTCAAGTTAGAATCCTCCGTCAATTCATCACACGGGGCCCATGAAACAAAATTCGTCCGCAAACTGCTAGAACAACTTACCGCGCAGTCGACCGACCACGGCAAGCATGCCCGCACCGAGCAGCCAGATACTACTGGGCTCAGGGGTCGTGCCGCTGCTCTGCGCGGTCAGGGTGAAGGCTTCAGAAGGAATATTTCCCTGAAAAATACAGCCGCTGCAAGTAGCCTGCGAGGGGCAGCCCTGCGACATGCAGCCTACGCCGGAGTTCTCATCCCAGTACAACGGATTGCCCTGGATCGTGGTGGCGTTGCCGAGAGATACCCAGTAGTTTCCGTTGGCCAGGTTCGGGCCGTTGAAGGTACTGGTCTCCAGGCAGACGTCAAAACCGAAGCCGTTGACGAAGCAGCCGGATTGGGTGAGGGCGACCGTCACGTCCAGCAGATTGTTGCCGAATTCCTGGTAGCCGATCTGCACCTCGACCGAGGTAGCGGTGTCCCCGGGCTCGAGCCACGCCCAGAAATTCATGCCACCAATGTTTCCATTGTTATTGGAGACGGTGAATGAGTCGGTCGTGATGAAGCCGAAGTTGATGGTCGTGGCGTCGACCTGTCCGTTGACCGGGCCGTTGTCGTAAACATTGCCCTGAGCCAGGGCGGGAACAAGCGCGAATGTCAGGTATAGAAGTGTGAGCGACGCGATAGGAAGCTTCATGGAAGCGCCTCCACGGCGGCGAACATTATGCCTCAAGTAGCGGCATTCGGCACATGAATTTCTCGTAATCCACGCCGCGATATTGCTTAGTCAATTGCGGCGTTTTTTTCCGGATCGCAAGAAGCTTGTCAGGCCAGTAGGCCCGAGACGATTTATGGGAGGTGTTGGTAGTGCGTGGCTTTGAATCGAGGCCAGAGCCCCTGGGGCTCTGGCGTGAGATGGCCGGGGAGATAAGGTGAATTTAGAACAGCTGGCGGCGCAGTATACCAGCCAGACCGAGGATGCCAGAACCGAACAGCACGATGCTGCTGGGCTCAGGAGTGTCGGTGCCGGTGGTGGTGGTGCCGGAGCCGCTCAGCGTGAAGGCTTCCGAAGGAATCGTTCCCAGGGTGTTTTCCTGGGCCGTGGACGGGCAACCAGGAGAAGCGCAGCCTACGCCGGAGTTTTCATCCCAGTACAGCGGGTTGCCAGCAGACGTGGCAGCGTTCGTCAGGGTGAGGTAGTAATTGCCAGCGTTCAGGGCCGGCCCAGCGAAGTTGCCAGACTCGGCGCAGACGTCAAAGCCGAAGTTGTTGGTGAAGCAGTTCGACTGGCTGAGGCTAACGTTGCCGTCAAACAGCTCGTTGCCAAAGTATCCGACCGAGCTAATCTGCAGCTCGACGCTGGTCGCGGTGTCGCCGGGCTCAACCCAAGCCCAAAACGAAATATCGTTCAAGGTCGAGGCGAACGCCAGATGGAACGTGTCACTAACCGAGAAACCGAAGTTGATGGTCCAGGCATCGACCTGTCCATTGACCGGACCGTTGTCATAAACCGTATTCTGAGCCAAGGCGGGAACGGCAGCCAGGGTAAGGCAAAGAGCTAGAAGAGACAGCGAAGCAACAGGTATTTTCACGGCAGCACCCCCACGCGGCACACCCTACACCGCCCTAGCCGTATTCGCAAGCTAATTTTCGCAATCCACGCTGGAATATCGCTTCGTCGATTGCGCCTTCTTCCGGAAGTACAAGGAAGGTAGATCCCCTCACCGGTAAACTCGATTCGTGATAACAAGAATGAAGGAGCCACTCGGGGAAAGGGCGCTGAGTATCGGCGGGCGAAAAGCAGATCCCTCGGTTCGGACTGAAGTCCTCGCTCGGGATGACAAATATTGGGGATGCCGTTTGCGGCGCGGCTGAAGCTGCGCCCCTTCAAAACACATCGCGGCGCAGCTAAAGCTACGCCCCTTCAAAATCACCTCGGCTAGGGAGAACTATAAGTACCACAATGTGGGAGTATCTGGCTGCCTAACCGATTCCGGTCAGACAGCCAGCCAGGTTTATGGTTCCGGCGGGGTATACAGATCGCGCATGCGGAATGTGCGGTACGACCACCAGCTGGCTTGCAGCTGGTAAACGATATTGCCGCTCAAGTCGGTTTCGGTGGATTGCGCGGCGTGAGCGGGAAGCAGCAGCAGTCCATTGCCGAAGCTGGCATACGTGGGATTGCCGGTCGAGAACAGAAGTTGCGCGCTGCCCAGAGCGAAGGAGTAGTCGCCCAGGTCGGCGAGGGTTTGAATGTAGACGGTGCGAGCGGCTTCCGATACCTGCAAGACCATGCCGCGGCTGTTACCGGTGTTGCCGCATTCCGTATAGCGCAGATTGCCGTCGTCGAACACCGTCAGAGTTTCCAGCACCCCGGTCTGGGTCTGGAAGGTGGTGTCGTGTTGATGAGTGAACCAGGGATAGACGGCGGGCTGGCCGCAAAGGGTCCGGGGCGGATTCAAGATGGTGAAATCGCCGTAGGGTCCCATGCGCCACAGTATGGTGCCGTCACCCTGGCCGTTTTTGTAGTTGATTTTGAGCAGCCAGTCCTGATCGCGCTGGGAGAGGATGATGTTTCCATCGGAGGTCATCTGCACCGCGTTGGAGTGCAGCCAGTCATTCGCCTGGGAAAATGCAGGATTGAACAGCGGACAGCCCTGGGTGTTGTTGGTGCAGATTTCGCCCAAGGTAGCTTCGCGGCTCAGATCTTCGTGAGCGAAGGAATCCCAGGCCCACACCAGTTGCATGTTGTGATCGAGGATGAGAACCATGTCGCCCAGAATGTCGACCGGATTCTGCTGGGTTCCGCCCTGGTATTGAGTGGAAACCTCGTCGCGGGCAGCGATTAACAATATGTTGCCGTTGGGCAACACGCGGGTTTCATGAGCGTTGAACGAGGTCATGACCGGATAGCCCTTGGCCGCCAGCTGCTCGTTCAGGATCTCCATGTTGGTCGACAGGACTTTGTTTCCCGCCAAGTCAAACTCGTTCATCTGCAGATTTGAAAGCGTGAAGAAGTTTCCGCCCGCCTGCATGCGGGTTATCAGGGTCTCGCCCGGGTAGTACCAAACCACATTCCCTTGCAGGTCAGTCGCGGTGGGCCACAGAACGAACGGCTGGCCAGTGCCGGGAACCAGCTGGAACAGGTTCAAGGGAAAGGCTGCGTCATGTTGGGTGGGAGGAATGTTCAGGGTGAAGTGTTCGTCGGAGGGAAAGTTGTTGGGAAGATGTCCGCTGGTGAACGAGAGGCTGGGACCACTGTTCTCGTAGTTGGTGGCGAATTCTTCCCAGTGCATCTGGTACTCGGTGGAGGCCAGCATCCCGGCGACCAGGAAGTTGGCGCTGGAGGTCGAGCACGGCACGGCATTGGTGGTCATCGAGGCCTGCGAGCCATTCTGCTGGAAGCGTACTCGGATCGAATGTCCGATGGTGCACGGTCCCGCACTGAACAGCGCCACCAGCGGATGGTTGGTGATATTCACGGCCGAACCGCCGGGAGCGGTGACGATGGGATTCAGGACATACTGCACGGGAACGGGTGGATAGACGATGTAGGGTTGCTGGGTGATGTCGCGCACGATCACGGAGACCACGTAGGTCCCTTCCACCGACCAGGGGACCCAGGTGAAAGTGTTGGGCAAATCGAAGTCACGAACGATCTGGTTCTGACCTTGTAAAGCCGCGCTGAATTGATAATCGTAGGTGTGACCCTGGGCCCCGCCATTCACGGTGGCTGTCCAGGTGATGCTGGTGCCCAGCAACTCCGGGCTGGGCAGGCTGGGACTTAAGGTGATGGATACCGATGGAGTCCGGGCGGCTGCGATAGCGGGCAGCAAGCCTAATCCCAAAATCAGAAATGCGAAAGCGATAGCCTTACACACGACAGGCTTCGGCTGAGTGCGCGGTAAAACGTTCACGGCGAATTTCCTTCCTGAAATAAATTAACGAAGTGTGGCGGGAAAGCAGGGCGCAAGAAGTCCGTCCACTATATAACAGCCGGCCTTCGCAGTCATAAGAAAAACCTGGGGGTGCCAGTTCCTGAATTTGATAGAAACGCCGGTCGCGAACAAGCCGTGTTCGGATACAGAACGATGTATTCGATAGAACGGGTTCTAGTATATTTTCTGCATGTCCTCAGTGTTCGGCCGTCTCCTGCGACCCTCAGCCCTATCGTTTGTTGTGCCAGCCGATTCGGTGAGTGGATTGTCGGGCGCGACCACAGCGCCGCCGCCGACGCTGCAACATTCCTCCCTGGAGCGGCGATTGTTTTACGTTCTCGCCGCCGCCGCGCTCATCTACGCGTTTCTGGCCGGCCTGCGAACCATTAAGGATTACGACCTGGGCTGGCAGATGGCCACCGGACGTTGGGTGCTGCAGCATCATCATGCTCCTCCGGTGGAAGCCTTCTCCTATATCGCGCAGGGTAATTGGATTTATCCGGTGGGCGCCGGCGTGATTTTCTATCTCGCTTACCTGCTCGGGGGATTCGCGCTCATTTCGTGGATGGGAGCCGCAGCGTGTTGCGGCACGGTGGCATTACTGCTTCGTCGAGGCTCGGCGGTCAGCGCTGCCATTGCCATTATCGCCGTCCCCCTGATTGCATGGCGCACCGCTCCGCGAGCCGATATGTTTACGGTCGTGCTCTTCGCAGCATTTCTTTCTCTGCTGTGGGAGAACTATGAAACCGGCCGCGCGCGTTTGTGGTTGTTGCCGCTCCTGATGGTGGCCTGGGTCAATCTGCATTTAGGTTTCTCGGCGGGGCTGGCTCTGGTGGGGATGTATGTGGTGACGGAGTTGCTGGAATCGCTGTTCGGAGCCGAGCGCCGTCGGGCTGCTCTTGATCGGTTGCGGCGAGTCTACCCGTGGTTGCTGGCGACTGGAGTGGCGACGCTGGTGAATCCCTGGGGCTGGGATGTTTACCGCGCGCTGATACGGCAGGAACGCGTTGTGCCCATGCATCAGACCTGGTTCCGCGAGTGGCAAAGCCTGCCGCTCAGTTGGAACATCGTCTATTCGCTGCCGCTGCGGGACCCGGCAGCCATGATCTATGTGCTGCTGGTGATTGCTGTGGTCGCGGGCGGGATTGCCTTGTTGCGCGATCGTCCCGGAGCAGGCCTCATGCTGCTGGGCGCAACCGTACCGGCGGTGCGCTACGTCCGCATGGATGGAGTATTTTCCTGCGTGGTGGTGGTGGTTGGCGGCTACGTTATCGCCGAAGTGCTGCCGCAGTTCGCGTTATGGATTAAGCAGCCGAGAGTACGGTCGATCGTCGCAACTACGTTAGCCGGGCTACTAGTGTTGCTTACATTCGTGCGCTGCTTCGATCTGGTGACCAATCGTTATTACTTGCGTACCGCGGAAGAAAGCACGTTTGGCGCCGGACTGGGCTGGTGGTTCCCGCAACGCGCGGCGGAATTCATTGAACGGGAAAAGCTTCCTGGCGAAGTATTTAACACTTATACCCTGGGCGGCTATATCAGTTGGCGGCTCGGTCCCGGGCGCCGCGATTACATCGATGGCCGCGGTATACCCTTTGGACTGGAACGCATTGGACGTGAAATCCAGTTACGCCAAAGCCCGCCCGACTCCGACCTTTGGCAACAGGAAGTAAGCCGCCACAACATTAATACCGTGATCTTGCCCATCGGCCGGTATCAAGGCAATCAGTTCATCCGGCTACCGGATTTTTGTAGCAGCAAGATTTGGGCGCTGGTTTACATGGATGAAGTCGCCGCGGTATTCGTGCGCCGCGCTCCGGAGAACGAAGCGCTGATCGAGCGCTTCCCGCTGAACTGTGCTACCGCTCCCTTGCCCGCGCAAGCGCCGGGAAACAATCGTGCCGAAGCGTTTAATGCCTGGTCGAATGCTGCCTCGGTGCTGGAAGCGCTGGGTCGCAACTCGGAGGCGCTGGCGGCAACCGATAAAGGGCTGGCCATTTTTCCCGATAGCCCGTTCCTGCATTGGACCCGCGCCAAGCTGCTGTTTGCCGAGGGTCGCTTGGATGAGTCGGAGCAGGAATATCTTGCGGCGATCGCCCTCAATCCGGTGGAGGCGACCTGGGATTCACTGGCGCAGTCCTACGCAAAACGCGGACGCATGACAGCGGCGGTCGACGCGGAAGAACACGCTGCGCACTATTCGCTGGCGCCCTGGTCGAGGTTGATCACCGTGGGATATCTTTACCTCGATATGGGGCAGCCCGACAACGCGCTGGCGGCTTTCGACAGGGCGGACCGCAGCGCTTTCTGGAATCTTAGGCCCTCCGACAATGGCAAGTATGAGTTCGAGATGGCGCAAGGGCGGGCGAACGCCTGGGCTAAGCTGGGCGAACTGGAGAAGGCGACCGCTTACCAGGAACAGGCTGCCAACTTGAAGGCCGACGATCCTCAGCCCTGGGAGCAACTGGCGAACTTGTATGCGCGCGAAGGAAGAATAGCGGAAGCGAACCGCGCCCGGGCACACGCTGCGGCGCTGGAAGCTACGCAGAATCATTGAGTAGGGGTTGTCAGTGGGCAGTTGCCGGTTGTTAGGGAAAGCAGGTCCTTCGACTCCGGCGGCGAAGCGCCGCCTGCGCTCAGGATGACACCTAAGAAAAGTCAGTGGTCAGTTGCCAGTAGTCAGTTGCCAGTTGTCAGTTGCCAGTAGTCAGTTGCCGGTAGTCAGTTGCCAGTAGTCAGTAGTCAGTTGGGGCAAGAGCAGATCCCTCGCTGCGTTCGTGATGACAAAATACCGCTAAGAAGTCGGCTTCCACTTGTTCAGGAAGGCCAGCACATCTTCTGGAGCCAGCGATCGGGCCTTCTCGAATTCGCCGCCCTGCTGGCTATAGAGCAGCTTGCCGTTGCTGTCGAGCACGGCCAGCGCGGGAATGCCCTTCTTCATCGGCACCTGATATTGCTGCATGATGTCCTGGTTCTTGTCGCCCTCGCCCACATCCACGTGTACCACAATGTAGGAGCGCTGCAACACGCCCGCAACATCGGGACGGTGAAAGGCCAGATCGAGGACGTGGCAGTCGTAACACCAGTTGGCTCCGAATACAACGATGACGCGCTTGTGTTCTTTGCCCGCCTCGGCTAAAGCCTGCTTGATCTCGGCGTGAGCATCGAGGCCGGGAGCGTAAATAATCTTGCTGGTGGAAGTCGGCTGCTGCAGGCGCGTGGGCTCGCTGCGCTTGGTGGCCGCCAGCCGCCATTGGCCTGCCTCCTGCTGCCAGAGCTGGCCTTCGGTGACGTAGACGGTGTGGGCCGGCGAGGTGGCGGCGGAGAGGATCTCCGCCTGAAAGACCACTTGTTGTACTCCCGCTTGTGGCGACTCGGACTGAATGATGTCGAGCTTCAGACGACGCGCCTTGAGGCCGGTCCAGAAGGTAACCGCCGCAGCGGTATTGCTTTCTCCCCCTGTCGTCATGACATGGGCGGGGGGATCGGTGCTGTACAAAGCCTGCAACGTCGCGGCGTTGCCGCCGATCACGGCGGTCTTCCATTGCTCCAGCGCCGGGAAAACGCCGGGCGTGGCCCATTGTCCCACAATGTGGGAGGGAAGGATAGCGAGTAAGAATAACAAAATGGACAAACGAAATTTCATGAATTACAAGTCCTCGGAAAATCAAGAAACAGTGCCGCCGCTCCGCGGCTCAACTTCTTTGATAGCACATACGGCGCACCTAAAGGTGCGCCCCTTCGAAAGGTGCTTTTGCGGCACGGCTGAAGGCCCTGCCCTGATACAGCCCAGAAAACAATCCGGTCGGTGACCCATGCATTCCAGTTCGACGGCAATGGCACTAATGTCCCCCGTGGTAGGGATGGCCTTTCAGAATGGTGAAGCCACGATAGAGCTGTTCCAGCAACACCACCCGCGCCAACTCGTGCGGCAAAGTAATTTTGCCGAAAGAGAGAATGCTTTGGGCCGCAGCGCGCGTCGAATCGTTCCAGCCGTCCGCAGGGCCGACCGCGAACAGCAACTCCTGCGTATCGTGAGACTGGTGATACTCGAGGAAGTTAGCGATCTCTTGCGAGTCGAGCTGGCGACCGCGCGAATCCAGCAGCACCAGCACCGGCTGGGTGCGTCCTGAACTCTTCTCCACCAGCCTGAGCAGGGCGCTCTCGGTAAGCAACTCGTGCGCGTCGCAAGCGGCGAAACGCGACAGCCGCTTCAAGTACTCCGCCGTCAGCGATTGGATAGGCGCGCTCTTCGTCCGGCCAATCCATGCGATGTGCAGCTTCACCACTCAGGAACTCTTGCGCCGCGTTTTGGCGGGAGCGCGTTTGCGTGCGGCAGTCTTGGCTGGTGACTTGGCAGACGCTTTGGTCGCCGTTGCGGCGCGTTTCACCGCTTTCTTTGCGGCAGGCTTGTGTGCCGGCTTTTCCAAATCCGCGAGTTGGATACGGGTCGCCGTCTTCCACAGCCGCTCCAGATCGTAGAACTTGCGGGCGCTCTCGGAGAAGATGTGGACCACGAAATCGACATAGTCCATCAAGATCCATTCGGCCTGGGTCTTGCCTTCGATGTGTTTGGGCTCGACGCCCGTGGCGCTCAGCTTCTGATCGACTTCGTCGGCGATGGCCTGCACCTGGCGCGGGTTGGCGCCCGAGCAGAGAACGAAGTAGTCGGTGAAGCCGCTGGCCTGCGCGTCCAGCTGCAGGACGCTGATGTCGGTGGCCTTCTTTTCCTGACAGGCGCGGACCGCGATGGCGACCTCGGCCCGGGTTTCAGTTTTCTTCATGCGATCGATTCGATTTTCCAGTGGCTACCTCGATGGTGTCGCCGGCTAAAGCCGGCTTGGATAAATAAATATAGCTTGCAACGGCGTAGCTGAAGCTACGCCCCTTCACCAGACTGTTCCAACAAGCGCGGCTTCCGCTGAGTCCCAATTGTGCCGCCGGCTGAAGCCGGCTGAGATAAATAAATGTAGCTGTGACGCGAACCTAAAGGTTCGCTCTACCCGGAAACAGCCAGCTACAACAACCAAAACCAGCCAGTTCCGACAAACCGAAGAAGCAGCCTGTTCCAAGAATACCGTTATTTTTTCTTCGGGGCCGAGTTGCGATACAGATGCTCTTTGTGGATGTACTCGGCGACGGCATCGGGTACCAACCGCTTGAGCGCGCCACCACGATCCACGGCCGCGCGAATCTGCGTGGCCGAAACGTTCTCGTGCGTCTCCGGCAGCATGTGCAGGGTGACGCCCGGCAACACCAGCGGTCCATCCATCTTCTGCTTACGAAACAATTTTGTCACGGCGGGCTGGGGGCGCAGCTTTTCGGGCAACGATGACGCTACATCGGCCAACGAAAATCCCGGCCGCGCGGCCACGATGAAATCGCATTCCCCGAGCAGTTCGTCCGCTTTGTACCACTTGGCAATGTCCTTGAAGGCGTCCATTCCAATCAGAAAATACAGGCGGTCGCTCTTGCCCAAGGTCTTCTTCACTCGGCGCACAGTGTCGATGGAGTAGCTGGGCTGATGCTTGCCGCCGGCGATCGCGGGATCAGCCGCCTCCAGCAACGAGGGCACAAATTCCTTTTCGCCCACCAGCGCCAGCGAGACCATGGCATAGCGATGATAGAAGGAAGTGAGCGGTGTTTTCTGCTTGTGCGGTGGAATGTCGGCAGGGACGAACCAGATCTGCTTGAGGCCAAACTTGGCGGCTGCGGCGCGGGCCACGATAACGTGTCCGCGATGGATGGGATCGAAAGTACCGCCAAAAAGTGCGATGTTCATCTGGGCCGTCGTTACAGTTTCCGGGTTTTGGCGGCGGGATGCAAGGGGAAGCAATTGTCAGTTGTCAGTGATCAGTGGAAACCGCGTCGTGCGACATAGGGTCCTTCGACTCCGGCGGCGAAGCGCCGCCTGCGCTCAGGATGACACAACGAGAAGCAGATCCCTCGCAGCACTCGTGATGAGCGCTGGCTGGTGACAACTCGGGAAGCAGCGTCGCGCGGGATAGGGGTCCTTCGACTCGCTGCGCTCGCTCAGGATGACAAATCAAGAAAAGAGCAGGTCCTTCGACTCCGGCGGCGAAGCGCCGCCTGCGCTCAGGATGACACAACGAGAAGCAGATCCCTCGCAGCACTCGTGATGAGCGCTGGCTGGTGACAACCGGGAAGCAGCGTCGCGCGGGATAGGGGTCCTTCGACTCGCTGCGCTCGCTCAGGATGACAAATCAAAAAAAGAACAGGTCCTTCGACTCCGGCGGCGAAGCGCCGCCTGCGCTCAGGATGACACCATAAAAACAAGGTGCCGTGCGCTCAGAATGACAGCCGACAACTGACAACTGACAACCGACAACCGACAACTGACAACCGACAACTGACAACCGACAACCGACAACTGACAACCGACAACCGACAACTGACAACTGACAACCGACAACTGACAACTGACAACCGACAACTGGCAACTGACAACTGACAACCGACAACTAGCCACTGGCAACTGACTCACTTCTTGCCGTAGTAGCACTCAGGTCCGGAGATGGTTTTGTCGACCGCCTTAAACGCTACGTTCCAGTAGGTATCGTTGGGAAATGCTGCTGGTTCCGGCGGGCCGGGCCTGGTGCCCATATCGAATTCAGGTTGTATCTTGAAGCTGAATGCGAAACAGCCTTTACTGGGGCAGTCGACATCGCTGGGCCCCCAGGCGCAAACCGAATTGTCTTTGCAGCCGGAATTGGGAGTACAGCCACAGCTGCTGCCGTTCCACGAGCAATAGTGGACGGGCTTGCAGAAGTTTTTCTGGTCGCCGGTGAACTCGGTTTGATAGTCCTTCAAGTTGACGGACACCTTCAGCCAGCCGCTCAGCGGATCGTACTTAACCGAAGTAAGGAAGTCGGGGTCCTTACTCAGATCGGTTTGGCAGTCGCCAGTGATCTTGCCCCCGGTTAGCGGGCAGAAGCCGTAAACCTGGCTATTCACATTGACGCGATAGCGGCCAACCTCTTTCTCGACGTGCAGATCGTCGTCCTTCACTCCCGCTCCTACATACATCCAGTAAGTCATCTGGGTATCCGGTTTGCCGTAAACCAGGTACACATAATACGTGTGTCCGGAGAGGAACGTGGTTTTTCCGTCCTGCAGCGGAATGCCGACTTGCTGTTCATAAGGTATGGTGGTGTCGATGTAGTACCAGCCTCGATTGGCGGTGAGGGTGCTGCGCTGGCCGGTGCCCTGGCCCATCATGCTGATGCGGCCGGGCCGCTTCAGGGGATGTTCCAGGCATTCCATCTCTTCGCCACAATCTTTATTATCCTGAGCGGTCCAGTTTTGCCGGAACAGCGGTGCACCATAGCAATGAGCGCAAGACCAGCTCCAGTACCTGCCTCCATCGTCTGGATTCTTGCCGCATTCGGCCAGGTAATCCCATTCAATGCATCTGTTCTCATTGTCGTACTTGAGACATTTGTCGATTACCGATTTCAAGCCGCAATCGGCGATGATCGCGGTGGTGACGTATTCATACGGACTGGTAATGGCAGTCGCCGGCGGACCCTTCTGGTCCGGGCCCTCATGTTTATCGGAGGAACATTCTTCCGTCACTTCGGGGGCGCGGAAGAATTCATCCAGGTTGATGGACAACGTTTCACGAGGCGGCGTGGTATCGGCCAGCAATCCGGTAAGCGAGCCATCGTTATCGTTCAGCACGGTCTGGCGATCGATATCGTTGAACGGCTCGAAGATATTGTCCTTCCAGGTGCAATAGCGGGCTGCGATCTCGGTTAAATCCGGCTGAAAGGTGTTGAGATTGAACAGCGGCTCAATCACGAAGTGCCGGATGTCGACATTATTGAAGATCAGGTTCCGGGAGTGGAACGCGGGAGGATAGTAGAAACCATTTTCCTGTTTCCAGGCGATGGCGGCGTTGGGGATATAGCACGACCGCACCTTGTTCGGATCCTTGGGGTTGATGATGGGGCCTTGCAGCAAGCCCTGGGCGTGTCCATACATGTACTGGCTGCTGTTGCAAACGCCGGTGCCTCCGGACGAAGAATCCCGGTTGTCGGAATTGCAGTCGGTAATGACTCGCGCCTTAATGTTGAGGTAGGCGCTGGAGTCCTGGAACGACGGCCCATCATAGATATTGAACATGCGCTGCCCGGCATTGAAATTGGTAAGGGGAATGCTGATGCCGTTGTTCTTCGACAGGCAGTAGCCGCCGGGTTTCTGACCATTGTCACACTGCGGAATTCCATTCGGGGTGAACGGACCCAGGTCGGAAGCAAAGAAGGTCTGCTTGTTGTCGACGGGATCGGGCTGGGTCTGTCCCACATAAACGTTACGCAGCCCGACATTCCAGTTGCCCAGCGAACTATCGGATCGGGTGTAGCCGCCGCCGGTAACGAAGGTCAAGCCGGGACCAAGCTGGTCGGTGATGGAGCTGTCGGTCACCAGCTTCCACCAGGGACGAAGCCAGATGGCGGAGAAATTTTTCTGGGCGAAATTAAACGCGGTGGTGTAGTGATCCAGCACCGTGGGCTCGCAATTCTTCTCGTCAATGTCATTGGTGCCGTTACACTTCAAGTTGACCGGATCGGTGTTCGTTCCACAGTCGCCGGTAGGATAGTTGCACTTGGTGGGATCGCGTAACCCCGAGACGATGGGATAGTAGTCGAGCGTGGCCGGGTCAGGAAGTCCCGTTGGCGGGTCGGGTCCACGTCCGGGAATCGCAGCCACCGTGGTGGTGGTGTCGGGACCAAAACCATCGCAGCCGCTGTTGAGCTGGCCGATCTCCATATAGGAAAACATGGAAGTAGAGCAGGCATTGCCAACAAAGGTTTGCAGCGGCGAGGTACCGGAGTTGTAGTCGCGAAGGCCGGGCGCATCCTGCAAGCCGCGCTGTTGGGAGGCATAACCGAACCAGGCCTCGTAGCGGGACGGTCCACTGTTGGAAGCTGAAGGTATCCAGTAACAAACTCCGCACGACCCCACGCCGGCCGCCATGTTGTACTCGAAATCGTTCCAGCCGTTCATGATCCAGAAGGCGCTGGGATGCTGCCAGTCGGTAGCGAAGGGATCGCGATCATCATTAATCTTGGGATGAGCCAGGATGCCGGGCACCTCGCGAGGATTTTCGCTGTTCTTCACCCCGGCGCGAGCCAGGATGCCAATGTTGGCGTAAAACTTATTGTCGGTCTCGGTGCCATCTTCTATATAGAAGCCGTGGCCAATCGACTTCCATCCCACGTTGCGCGCCAGCAGTAAGCCTTGCGTGCCATGCACCGTAATCCAACGCGTCATCGATTCGTTCACCGAGCTGTCTTTGACGAAGGTACCCGGCGGCACGGTGCGATCCATGTGAAAGTGCACGGCATAACGGCCTTTGAGTCCGCCCTGGCCCAACTGGCGGAACTCCACGCCCTGAATTTGCACCTGCTTGAATCCCTGGCGGAAGATCACATGACCGCCAAAGAAGTTACCGGGATCGGGTGGGAAATCCGGATCTGCGCCCAGCACCGGATTGGCAGGACCGGTAGCGCCCTCAGACACGATACGGATGTTGCGCGACAACAAGGCCACCGCGGCGCGGGTCTCGACCGTGCCGCGATCGAGGTTGAGCTTGGTCTTGATCGCGGCCGGAATCGGGTACACTTTGCCATAGTGCGGATACTGGACGCCGCCATTCTGCACCATTCCGTTGTCAAGCACGATGCCGCTGATTTCGATGTTGGTGGTCTTGGCCTCCTGGTTGGGAGTGACACTGGAGATGATGGCCTCTTCGGCGTGGCCCGGCAGATAGTCGGTCGGCGTGATGACGATGTGATCACCAACCTGCCAGTCGACCACGGCGTTGATGTCGAACTCGGTGTCGGTGGCCTTCAAATTGGTGATCAGCCTGGCCCAGCTTGTACCGGTGTTTTGCGGTTTGGGGGTTAGGCCGTCAAAGGTGGAACCTTTCTTGCCGAACAGGCGCAGGGTGCCTCCGTAGGAGACGGCGAGCACTTTGCGTCCGAAATAATAGCGGCTGACCGAGGGATCGTCATACTGGTAGAAACAGTCGTCGACGCCCCCCGGAAGCTTCTGGGGTGGATCCAGCTGGGAAGCCTTTTTGCAGGTGGTGGGATATATCTTAGTCAGGTCGATCTTGTTGGAGGTCCAGACAGCTGGGTCGATAGCGCAGGTGTCGTCGGCGTTGCCGTCCGCGTCTTCGCAGTCGATGGCGGGATTGGTATCGGTGCCCCACAAATGAATGGTCACCAGTCCGCCCTTGGAGCCAATGGCGCCAGTGAGATTGGGCTTTCCGGCCTGGAGAGTGCCGCCGTTCAGCACCAGAATCGAGTTGGCGTAGAGATCCAGCTGGGCATCAAGGAATGTCAGAGTTCCGGAGAGAACCGAATTGGATGGATTGCCTTGATGGATGAAGACCCAGTGATACTTGTAAACGCCGCCTCCGTTCTTGCCGTCGGCTACACAAGGACCGACGACGTGTAGATCGGACTCGTAATCGCCGGCGGGCAGCGATTCCGGTTTGTTCGGATCGGTAACGTTCTTGCCGCAATAAACCGGAGTGAACGGCGGCAGGTGATCGGCCTGACGCTGCTGCGCGGCTTGCATCTCGTTGTCGTTGTCCATCACCATCTGGGCGGAGGCGAGGGCGGGGAAAATCAGTCCCATGATCAGCAGGAAGCCCAGCAGGAAAGCTGGCGCGACGTACCGGTTTGTCTTCAAGCCCGCCGACGCGATGGACCAGTTTGTCTTGACAGCTTGCTGAAAAACTCCTGGCAACGCCCAGTTCGGATAGAGCGACGCTTCAGCGCCGCGTATAAGCCCTTCGTTTTTGTCATCACGAGCCGGCTTTAGCCGGCGAGGGATCTGCTCTTCCGAATTTTCCAGCGGCCCCTTCAGCCGGCGGCACTCAGCAATTTCCGAGTTCTTCAGCAAACTCTTGAGGCAGCGCGGCAAGACGAACCGGATTTCCTTAATCCAGGCCATCGAGGAGAACCGATTTCTCTTAGGGAAGTTTGTCCCTTGGGCGTCGGCCGATTCTGCACTCGCGGATTTGCCGCGATCATCCGCCGCGACCCTCAAAGGAGTCATCTCGAACGTAGTCAGCTCGGAGTCAGGAACCAACGAAGACAGAGAGTTCTCAACGGAAGTCGATGCGAACAGGTCCGGAGTCATGGCCAGATGGTCTCCTACATATTGAAATATTTAAAGATAGCGGGCTGACGGCTGGCTCGGGTCGGGAGCATGACCTCGATTAGGGATGCGCTTACAAGCGCGACGAGGAAGAGCGACTGGGCGGCGACTCGAGGAGCCTCGGCTCTGGTGGGCTAGTTTCCTACGACTAAGGGGGGTATGTCAATGCTAAACTATTGTGTATATTGTAGTTAACCTGTTTGATTGCAACGGTTTACGAATGAGTTACTGGCGGGGCCAATGGTGAAAAGTTACATGCTTTGCTAGGAGGCGCAGTCGCGATTAGAACGAAGCCGGTTTCGTTGACATCCTTGCATCAAACGAACCTGCTCGCTCATAAGCTGCGTCACGCTTGAACAGGTAAGAATCAAGTCCCGCGACGCGGGACGGAAGAAGATAGCCCAGCGCTTCAGCGCTGGGAAGTTTGAAATTCTTATTGAGCCCCTTTCAGGGGCGGCACGCAACGATGTGGTTGAGCTTAAGGAAACGCCGTAGTGGGAGAAAGTGCTCGCAAACCGATCAAGCCGGCCGCCCAGCGGCAGTTTGACAGCCAGGTCATGTGTAATCTCTGGGGGCAAGTGGGAAATTGATGAGAGCCGCAGAGCGGTGACTGCCGTCGGCGGCATGGGTTCATAAAGTCCCCAAATACGAGCGCATGACGCTTCGGCGATCATCCAAAGTTTTCTCATGCTTCCGGAGCTTATTTGTATTCTGCTTCATCTATCTTTTCCTCTTTCTCATCCAGAGTAAATCCATTGGCCAAGCGCGGAAAAGAACAGAAGAGCAAGCAGCACGTCCCAATAACATGACCGAAGGCAACCGGAGATATTCTGGTGAGAAGGAACGCCATGAGACGCGCAGCTTCCTGTGGCCGTGCTCAATCACAAAAACATTTTGGGGACGATCACACAACCGCGATCTGTATGCAGTACGAGGTACCCGTACGGCTGCGTCCGAGGTGAGTAGACCGCTTTCATCCGCTGGCTTCAATTTTCGCCGTGAGCAAGCCCACATGATCGACCCCTGCCGTATGCGCATCATCAATCAGCGTAGCCACATCCTGCCAAGGGACATTGTCACCGGCTTTAATGAATAGCACCTTTTCGGCCCGGATTTCGTAGATACCCACGAGACGATTATCGAGGTCCTGCCAGCTTACAGCCTGCTGATTGATCTCAAGCTTGGGTTGTCCGTTTCCATTGGCGACAACCTGCAACACCACCGATTGGTTGTTCCGTTGTTGGGGAGCGTGCTTGGGAGGGGGTTGCGGGATTTGCGCCGCTTCTCCCTTGGGCGTTAGCGGCGTGATGATCATAAAAATTACCAACAGCACTAACAGCACATCAATCATCGGAGTGACGTTCAACTCACCAAATTTGCCGCCGCCTGAAAGGAACTGCACGTGATCTCCGTTTGGGCTCAGTTCTTCTGCCTCTAAATAAACTGGATGCCGAATGTTGTCCGTGCGATGCCGCATCTGGCACGGTGTTCGGCAGGTAAGCGCCGAAGTGGTGAGTGGCTCTGTCGAGATCCTAAATTCCGCTCCTGGCTTGATGGCAGCGAAACCAGGTTTTCTGCCATCAGCTCCGGCGAAACTCGCTGCTGGCTCCACGACAATCCTGGCGTACCGTTCGGTTTCGAACCATTCTCTATAAAGGGTCGCCTCGCTCCCCGGCCTGGCACGGGTTTGTTCCACGTGGAACATTCGAGAGAGTTGGACTCTCAAATTCAGGGGATTACAGGAAGGTTGGAAGGGTGCATCCTGCTGCATTGTTCCACGTGGAACATTACTGGGACGATCATCGACCCGTTTCCCTTAAGTTACCCACAGCCCCAACCCGCTGGTACTCTCTTCCGAATCAGCCTCTTCCAGTCCCTCTTCCGCGAATTGCACAGGTTTTCCTCGGAAAACTTTCCCGTTCCGCGACTCCGTCATTGCCCGCCCGCCCCCAGGAGGTCTAAGCTTCTTACTTGCGGATGAGGCGGTCTCGGCAGAGCATGGGCAGGGTCATTGCAGTCACCAATCAGAAGGGCGGCGTGGGCAAAACTACCACGGCGATCAACCTTGCCGCTTCGTTTGCCCAACATGGCGCCAAGACGCTGCTGGTCGACTGCGACCCGCAGTCTAATGCCTCCAGCGGCCTCGGCTTTCTGCGCGACCCCGAGCGCCCCAGCACCTATACTGTCCTGATGGGCGAGATCTCGGCCGAAGTTGCGGCTCAGCCCACCGAGCTTGAGAAGCTGAGCGTCATTCCGGCGCACAAGAACCTGATCGGCGCCAACATCGAGCTGGTTTCGCTCGACTATCGCGAGTACCGCCTGCGCCATGCGCTGCAGCCGCTGCGCGACAGTTTCGAGTTCATCGTCTTGGACTGCCCCCCGGCGCTCGATCTGCTCACGCTGAACGCGCTGGTCGCTGCCGACACCGTGCTCATCCCTATGCAGGCCGAGTATTTCGCCCTGGAGGGCGTGACCGAGCTGCTGGATACCATCGATCGCATCCGGGTCGAGCTGAATCGCGGCCTGGCGGTCGAAGGCGTGGTGCTGACCATGTTCGACGAGCGCACCAATCTGGCGCAGTCGGTGGCCTCGGAGCTGCGCGGCTTCTTTGGCGACCTGATGTGCCAGACTGCCATTCCGCGCAACATTCGGCTGGCGGAAGCGCCCAGCCACGGCCAGGCGGCGCTGACCTACGATCCGCACTCGCGCGGCGCCGAGGCCTACCTGAAGCTGGCGGAAGAAATCATCGAGCGGGTGACCAACCCCAAGGAGGCAGCCCAGGCGGGCGGTTAGGAGGAGCGCGGAAGGAAAGTTCGAGCCATGCAGAATGACATTTCGCGTCCGGATGGCACGCAGGGTTGAGATAAGTCCTCTTCGCTGCTCCGGCAGCAACGATGCCTTATCCCACAATGGGGTATATACCACATTGTGGTATATACTGGTAGCGAGCGCAAGTTCTGGTTTCGCAGGGGCTCGGCACGACTAAAACAGGTTGCGGAAAAAGTCCCAACAGCAGATCCCTCACCGGCTGAACTTCACCCCAACAAGCGCAAAAGAGGCGCTCGTCGGGGGCCCTGGTTCGCCGGTTCGGGATGACAAAAATAAAGGGCTTGTGACGGCGCACCTGAAGGTACGCCCCTTCAAAACACAGCTAGCCCGACTTTTTCGCACCCTGTAAAGTCATGCTCTGATACAAAGCATCCGACACCCGAGTTTCAGCGGCCCGTAAAGTCGTGCCCTGATTTCAGAACACAATCTTCAACGCCGAATAACATTGGTCTCTTGCTAAGAGCTAAGAGCTAACGGCTAAGGGGCCAAACGCTAAGGAAATTCTGATCAGGTGAAAGCGAGGTTCCCGTAGGGGCTAAAGCCCCAGTTGATTTTGCGATGGCTTGCGGCACGGCTGAAGCCGTGCCCTTTCAAAGCCGGAATCTAATCAGAGCTTCCCTAAATGCCAAGTGCCAAATGCTAAATGCCAAATGCCAAATGCTAGCCACTAGTTGCTAGCCGCTAGTTGCGACTTTCCTATGACCACTGACAAACGCAAAGTTCTGGGCCGCGGACTGGAGACGTTGCTTCCTGCGCGGCAAGTTCCGCACGCCCCCGTCTCCGCCCCTGCCGCTCCCAAGGCGAGCGCCGACGAGGTCCACCAGATTCCGCTCAGCCAGCTCGATCGCAATCCCTACCAGACGCGCACCTCGTCGTTCGATTCCAGCGCGCTGGAGGAGCTGGCGGCTTCCATCAAGGCGGTAGGCGTGGTGCAGCCCATCGTGGTGCGGCCGGTGGCGGGCGGCCGTTATCAGGTCATTGCCGGCGAGCGCCGTTGGGCTGCCTCGCACACCATCGGCTTGCCAAGCATTCCAGCCATCGTGCGCCAGGTCTCCAACGAGCAGGCGATGGAGATGACCATCATCGAGAATCTGCAGCGCGAGGACCTGAACCCCATGGAGCAGGCGCGCGCCTTCGAACGCCTGAGCCGCGACTTCGGGCTCACGCAGGAACAGATGGCGCTGCGCACCGGCAAAGAGCGCTCGTCTATCGCCAATTTTCTGCGCTTGCTGAAGCTGCCGCCGCTGGTGCAGACCATGGTGGAGAAGAATCAGCTCAGCTTCGGCCATGGCAAGGTGCTGGTGGCGCTGGAGTCGCAGGAGGAGATTGAGCGGCTGGCCCGGCGCATCAACGAGCAATCACTCTCGGTGCGACAGACCGAAGAGGCGGTCACCCATCGGGTACAGCCTCGGCGGCCGGCGGAAGAAAAAGCTCGCATCGTCGATCCCAACGTCAAGGAAGCGGAGCGCTTGCTGCAAGCCGCGCTGGGCGTGCGGGTCATGATTAACGATCGCAAGGGCAAAGGCAAGATCCTGATCGAGTATTCGTCGCTGGAAGATTTCGACCGCATCCTGGAAGTGCTGGGCAGGAAGTAGGTCGGCAAGGACGGAGTCATTTCCTCGGACAGGCGGATAAACCTGATAAGGAAGCTGCGAACCGACCACCACTGGAGCCAAGTATGCCTCGACCTGCGGGACTTAGCCGACAGTTGCCGATCAGGTTTTGGGTTTCCCTTTCGCAGCAAAATGCAACTGGATCAGTTCTCCCAACCCTGCGCTGCGCTTCCCTGGATCGGCCATCCCTTCTCAGATACGTCCGGTAGCTGCGAACGCGGCGACCTGCTCATTCCTCTTCTCCGGTTCTATCCAGCGGCGATCGGACTCGGTTATCGGAAGTGTGGACGCAAATTCCAAAGCCGGCATCTGCAGTTCCCGGAAGCTCTCCCTCTTTTCGTCGACAGCAGCGATCGTTCTCCCCTGCAGCCTTTGTTTGAGTGCCCAAAAAAGCAGAGTAATCGCATTGTTAAACAGTTCCTTCTGGGTCTTGGCCCCAGTCTTCTCTTTTAGCCAGCTCAAAAGGCTCGCCGCGTTTTCGTCGATATCGAGTTGAAGTCGCATTTTCATCTCCCAAAACAGTCGGTATGGCTGTAGCCAACGGCTACCACTTCGTACCACTCGTACTCACAATTTACTCGGATAAACATTGGATGTCAATTGCAATTACGAGGTTTCTTGAGGCCCAGACCCTTCGTGAAGTTCTCGTAAACTTATGATATATAATAGCTTACCTATAATATTCCCCAGCTTGTGGTAATGCCCAAGTCCCCAGACTCGTGATGAAGGCGACTCGGGACGGGATGAATCGTTATTCAGGGCATTTGTGGTAAAAATCACTCACATCCGGCCTCCGTCTGTAAGCTTGCAAGCCAACAGTTTGTCCTGAAGTTAGGTGAGAAAAGGGACATACGAATACTCCTAAAGCGCATCCTATTTAGAATGTTTTTTGGAGGCTTCCGTGAGGATTCAATTGGACGTCGATCGACAGTATGTGCAGCTCCTGAATCGGCTGGAAGAGGAAACCGGTTCCCGCTCCCATCGTGAACTCTTCAACAATGCGCTTACGTTATTCGATTGGGCAGTCAAGCAAAGAGTTGAGGGACGAAAAATAGCCTCCCTGGATGAAGACGAAAAAAGCTACCGTGAGCTTCAAATGCCGGCCTTGGAATTTGCAGCTCAACTGACATACGCCCGCGACGTAGGCGCCGATCTTAGAACGGCCCGGTTGCGGAGCGCGTGATTTGTTCTCACCACGTCATCACTGTCAGGCAACCTCGCTTTAATATCGCAACTTAAGGATCAAGGTGATCAGTCCGATGATCTCGCCCACAGTGGCGGCGCCGAGCCACTTCGTAAAGTTCTCGGAAAGGTCAAGCCGTCCCATACCCCGCAGAATGATGATTCCCATCGTCTCTATGACTGCGGTGCCGTAAAGCCCGAGGACGAACAGCGCCATGAAGTCTTTTATTGCAACTGGCCCCCTTGTCGATAGATACCAAACAATGAAGATGAAGGGCACAATGCCAAATGTCAGCAATCCCAACGCAACCCATAATTCAACTCCTTTGATTTCACGCTCGCGGGAAATCACTGGAATTGGCTCTAAAATATCTTTGTAATCTTCGCTTTTATCGTGTCGATTCGGATTCATGACCGATCCCGGAGGCCGGATTGTCGCTTGATACCGGTTCCTCGGTACACAGCTCAACTGTCTGTAAGATCTCCGGCGCCAGCCGTTTCCATCCGGCTAAAGACCTCTCCGGTCCTTCGTGGTAGCCAAATGCCGAGTGGGAATTATCGCCCATCTCCTAATCCGAACTCCATATTTTCACGTGAAGGGCTAAGATTCTAGCACGACCGCGCCGAAATATAGTCACACTATCGGGTAGTCTGCAGTAAGAAGGGGTAGCAAATTTCGGTAATCCAATTTGACCAAATCACAGTCATTGCGATTACCACCAAACAACAGTTGCGCTAGCGGATCATAGTATCGATTCCACCGCTCACTAAACTGTTCACTTTTGACAAGTACGGCCTCCTCTTGCGGTATCCTCTTCTCATGTTTTGTGGGGGAGGATTATGAAACCAATCGCTATTGCCGTTCTGCTGCTGTTCGCCCTGGCGCCTGTTTCGATTGCGCAAGACAAAGACAAGGGCGCGGCGTCAGCCACCGCCAATCCCATTGTCGCCACCGTGCGTCAGATGGAGCAGCGCTATGCGAAAAACCTGATCGGTGCTGCCGAGGAGATGCCCGCCGCCAAGTACAGCTACAAGCCGACGCCGGAGCAGATCACCTTTGCCCATCTCGTCATGCACATCGCCACGTCCAACGATGGCCTGTGTGCAGCGATTGCGGGCGAGCCGGCGCGCGAAACCAAGCTCAGCGAAACTGATGCCAAGGAGGTGCTGACCAAAGCGCTGCAAGATTCCTTCACCTACTGTGAACAGGTGCTGGCCAAGGCGGACGACAGCACGCTCGGTCAGCCTGCAGTTCTTTTCGGCGGACGCACCAGCACGCGGGGAGCAGCCATGGTCCACCTCGCCGCCGATTGGGCCGACCATTACAGTGCCGCCGCCATGTATCTGCGGCTGAACGGTCTGCTGCCGCCCAGCGCCCAGAAAGCGATGGCGAAGTAGGGAGCACCGTCTAATGTCTGTCACTGGTTGCAGTGATGTCTAGATTCTCGGTGTCATCAGTCCTTGCTGGCTTACTGGCTACTGACAACTGTTGTTTGTCATCCTGAGCGGAGACGGCACTTCGCCGCCGGAGTCGAAGGACCTCTATACTCCGGCAAATGTCATCCTTGCCGGTTTTTCATACCACCCGCGGCTGACATCCTTCCACTGAGGATTTGCCTTCTCAATGAGGTCAATTTTTTTCTGGCGCTTCCAACCTTTCAACTGCTTTTCTCGACGAATCGCCGCGAGCACCTCGCCATACGTCTCGTAATACAAGAGCCGATCAACTTCATACCTTGCGGTAAATCCGCGAAACGTATCCTCTTTGTGCTGCCGATGCGAAATTGAAGGTTGCTGGTCACTCCGACATACAGCGTGCCGCTGACGCTGCCGACGATATAAACCGAATAACAGTGCTCGCATCGCGTAGACACAGTTCTTTCCTGGATAGCGGTCCTTCGACTCCGGCGGCGAAGCGCCGCCTGCGCTCAGGATGACAGCCGTAAAGTGAGTGCTTACCCAGTATGACGGTATGCGAACTCCCGGGCCGTGACACTTGACGCCGCTAAGCGTGACCAGACTGCCTTTCCTATTCCGCTTTCACCACGATCAGCTCGAAGCTGCCGGGTACCATCGCCGGCCTTTGTCCGGGAGCAGGCGGCGTGGCCACTCGCTGGGCCGTAACCAGGTAAACGACATCGTTGTCTTGATCCAGCGCCATTGTCCGCGCGCCTTTCACCGTGGCCAGGTTTTGCCGCACCGTGTATTTGTCGGGACTGTCCTCGTGGATCACGGTCAGCAAGCCTTCACCGCACGACATGAAAATTTCCTCCGTTCTGGGATTGAATCGGCCGGCATCGACGCCTTCGCCGATCGGCACCGTCGTCACGACTTTGCCCGAGTCGGAATCGACGACCGCCATCATCTTATTGCCGCAACCCGCGAACAGCCGGTGATGCTCCACATCGAAAGCTAGCGCGCTTGGCTCCTGGCAGGGAGCCACCGCCCAGGTGTTCAGCACCGCCTGCTTGGTCACGTCCACTTCCGCGATCTGGCTCTTGTCTTCGATGTTGACATAGAGTTTGCCCTTGCTATCACTGGCGGGAAACTCCGGCTTGCCGCCCAGCGGAATGGTGCCTACCACTTTGCCGCTAGCCGCATCGATCACCGTCGAATTCTGCCCGCGCGCGTTGAAGGTAAAGACGTGTTTGGAAAAGGGTTCATACAAAATTGCGTCCGGCCGCTCGCCCACTTTCACGCTGTCCAGCTTCTTCAGCGTCTTCAGGTCGAAGACAGTGACTGTATTGTCGCCTCCGTTGCTGATGAATCCGCGGCCGAGTTCCTGAGCCAGGGCCACGCCGTGGATACCAGATAAATCCGGGATGTCGCCCGTCACCTTCAACGTAGCCGCGTCAACCACCATGACGTGGCTGCCGCGGGTAATGAACAATCGATGTCCCACATTGTCGTAGGTGAGATAATCCCATCCGCCTTCCCCCCCAAGTTTCACGCGGTCGGACATCTTGAATTGTTTTTGGGCGAAGGCCGGTACGGCAGCGAAAATCGCTGCCGCCAGAGCGATGACAAGAATTCGTTTCATTGCTGCAACTTCCTTTCGGGTTGATGATTTCGTAGATGTCATCCTGAGCGCAGGCGGCGCATCGCCGCCGGAGTCGAAGGACCTACTGTTTCTCGATTTGTCATCCTGAGCGAGCGTAGCAAGTCGAAGGACCCCTATACCTGCCACGCAGCTTCCCGATTGCGTCTGCCATCGCGACTTGTCATCACGAGCGGAGCGAGTCGAGGGACCTGTTTTACTGACCACTGGCCACCGCCTCTTCATAACTCAAGTAATAATGAACGGCTGGCGTAATAATGAGCGACAACACCATCGAAATGGTAATGCCCCCGATCACTGCAATTGCGAGAGGTTGCAGCATCTGCGAGCCCGCCCCCAGCGCCAGTGCCAGCGGCAGCATGCCGGCGGCGGCGGCCATCGCGGTCATCACGATGGGGCGCAAGCGTCGTCGACCCGCCTGAATCATGGCGTCGAAAGCCGTCAATCCCTCGGCACGAAATCGCTGGTCAGCGTCGAGCAGCAGAATGCCGTTCTTGGCCACGATGCCGATCACCATGATCAGCCCCATAAACGACGCGATGTTGAATGTGGTTCCTGTAATCAGCAGCGCCAGAAAAACTCCCGACGTCGACAGCAGTGCTGACGCCAGAATCGCAACCGGCGCGGCCAGGGTGCGAAACTCGAACAGCAGCACGGTGAAGACCAGCAGGATGGCCAGCACCAGCACCAGCATCAGGTCGTGAAACGATTGTTGCTGCTCGGCGTACGTTCCACCGTACACTACGCGGATCGACGGCGGCACATGCAAATCGTTCACCGCTTTCCGCACCGCCGCAACGCCGCTACCCAGGTCGCGTCCTTCCAGACGCGCGGTGACCACCACATCGCGTTGCAGGTTCTCGCGACGAATCTCCGTCTGTCCCGGCAACTGGGTTACGTTGGCCAGCGTGCCCAGCGTCGCGGTGCGTCCCGCCGCACTATTCAGCAGGGTGTTGCTCATCGCCTCCAGAGAACTGCGATTGCTCTCGGGATAGCGCACCCGAATGGTGTACGCAATGTCCTGCGCGATGACCGGCGTTGCCGCGGGCTCGCCTTCGAGAATCGCCGATGCGTCAATCGCGACTTCTTCCGGCGTGAAGCCGGCGCGCGCTGCTACTGCCGGCTTTACCTGGAAGACGTTAGCCGGGCCGCTGATGGTGTTCTCGATTCCGTTCAGCGTGTCCACCACGCCAGGAATTTTGGTGATCGCATTGCCCACGCGCGGCGCCCAATCGGCCAGCAGCGCGGCATCCGGCGAGAACAGCTTGATCTGAATCGGCTCGGGCGAGTTCGACAAATCGCCGATCATGTCTTGCAAAACTTGGATGAATTCGGCGTCGACGGCCGGCTCCTGCTGCCTGATGCGAGTGCGCAAGTCTGCCATCAGCTCGTCCACACTGCGGCTGCGCTGGCTCTTCAACTTCACTGCAATGTCGCCGGTATTGGCTTCCGTCACCGCCGCCAGTCCCAGTTGCAGGCCGGTGCGCCGCGAAAAGCTTTCCACCTCGGGAGTGTCGCGCAGCATCTGCTCGATGTGGCTGATCATGCGATTGGTTTCGGCCAGCGATGTTCCCGCGGGAGTGATGTAGTCGAGCACGAAGCCGCCTTCGTCCATCGCCGGCAACAAGTCCGTGCCCAGCGCCTTGTAGCAAAAGAACGAGGCCACCACCAGCATCGCAGCGAACAGCGCAATCCAGCGAGGACGTTGCAGCGCGAAACGCAGCCAGCGTTCGTAGAATTCGATCACTTTGCGGAAGTGTCTTCCGGTGGCCGCCTCTTCGGCGACAGCCAGGCGGTCCTCTTCGCTCAGATCGCCATCGGGCGGCACGTAGTTGCTTTGGCGAATGAAGTACTGGCTGAGCGTCGGCGTCCAGGTCAGCGCCAGACCGAGCGATGTGAGCAGCGACACTCCGACGGTAATGGCGAGGGCGCGAAAGAAAACTCCGGTTACGCCGGTGATGGCGATCAGCGGAAGAAAAACCACGATCGGCGTGATGGTCGAGCCGATAAGCGGCGCGGTCATCTCGGCCAATGCGCTGCGAATCGCTTCCAGGCGTCCCTGCCCGGCATCGCGATGCACCGCGATATTTTCCACCACCACAATCGCGTCGTCGATGATTAAGCCGACCGCCGCGGCCAGTCCGCCCAGAGTCATCAGGTTGAAGCTCTGGCCCAGCATCTTCAGCACCAGGAAGGTCACCAGCACGGTCACCGGAATCACCAGACCGGCCACGGCCGAGGCGCGCCAGTCGCGCAGGAAGAGCACCATGATGATCGACGCCAGCAGCAGGCCGATGAGGATGGCATCGCGCACGCTCTTGATGGATGCGGTCACGATCTCTGACTGATCGTAAAACGGACGGATCTGAATTCCCGGCGGTAAGCTCTGCCGGATGCGCTCGACTTCGGCGTGCACTTCGTTGGCGACCGCGACGGTATTACTTTCCGGCTGGCGATTGATATTGAGCAACACCGCCGGCTTGCCGTTCGCCGTGACCACGGTGTACACCGGCTTGACTCCGGGCGCGACGCTGGCCACATCGCCTACCCGCACCGGAGTTCCCGCCGGCGTCGTCTTGATGACGATCTGCCCGAGCTGTTGCGGATCTTTCACCTGGCCATCGACCAGCGTGAGGTAGAGCTGATGGTTCTGGGGCAGCAGGCCGGGCGAGTCGATCAGGTTGGTGCGGCGCACCGCGTCCAGAATGTCGCTGACGGTTACGCTGGCGGCCAGCAGTTTGGCGGGATCGGGGGTGATGGCAAACTCGGGTTCCTGTCCACCTTGCACAATCACCGTCGCCACCCCATCCAGGCGATTGAGCCGTGACTTTAGATCGTAGGTCGCCATGGTCCATAGATCGGTCTGTGCCACAGTGTCAGACGTCAGGCTGTAGCCGATGATAGGGAAACTGGCGAAGTTCAGGCGGTGGGTCTGAATGGTGGCCGTGGGTGGCAACTGCGTCCGTACGTTGGACAGAGCCGCATCCACCAGTTGCAACGTGGTCACCATGTTCTCGTGCCAGTCGAAGAACAGATCGATTTCGGCCGAGCCGCGGCTGGTGATGGATCGCACTTGTTGTAGTCCGGGCACGCTGTTCACCGACTCTTCGATGGGCCGCGTTACTGTAACCATCATCTGGTCGATGGGCATCACGCCGTTGTCGACGCCGATCACCACGCGGGGAAAGTCGGTGGTCGGAAACACCGAAATTGGAATGGTGAATGCCAGGTATGCACCCGCCATCGCCAGGATGAGGATGAGAAAGATCAGCGACTTCGAATAGCGCGTGAACCAGTAACGATCATCGCCCGGGCTGGCCGGGCGCAGACGTCGCAGCCACGTTTTCAGCCGGGCGTACACCTACTCTTTCTCCCCGTTGCCTGGACTGGGCTTTTCCGGCGGCGCCAGCTTCACCTGCGTATTATCGGGCAGCCCGTAAGCGCCATTCACCACGACCGTCTCGTCGCCGCCCAGGCCTTTCGTGATCTGCACGCGATCGCCCTGGCGAATGCCAGTCTCGACCGCGACCTGGTGCGCACGATCCTGGGTGACAATCATCACCGTCGTCGCGCCTTCCGCACTCTTCAACAATGCGGATACCGGCACCATCACCGCATCGTTAACGGTTTTCGCAACCATCGCGACCGTAACCGCCGTGCCCGGACGCAACCGCCCATCGGGGTTGGCAGCCTCGACCCAGACTTCCACCGTGGTGCTGTTGGGATCGAGCGCCGGACTGATCAGTGTCACTTTGCCGCTGACCTGAATCCCCCCGGGAGCGTCGATGGTCGCGGCGTCGCCCGGCTTCAATGCGGTAGTCTCACTCTGTGGGATATGGGCGCGGGCGGTGACCGACGAGGTGTCCATCACCGTAAGCAGCGGCGTGCCCGGCGCCGGCGTCTCGCCCGCATAACTGGGCCGATCGGTAACCACCCCGTCGATGGGGCTGCGAATCTCGGTGTATGCCAGCTGCGCGGCCGCGCCCGCATACTTGCCTTGCGCCGAGGTGAGCTGGCCCTTCGCCGACTTCAACTGCTCTTGCTTACCCGCCGCTTGCAACGCAGCCACGTGCTTCTCGGCAATTTCGTATTGCGCCTTGGCTTGCACCAGTGAGACGGCCGAAGCGTCCAGCTCCTTGCGCGGCATCGCTCCCTGCTGAAACAGAACGCGCCGGCTGTCGTAAACTTTCTGCTCCGCGTCGTAGGCGTCTTTCGCAGTTTTCAGATCGAGCTCCGCCTTCTGCCACTCCTCGGGCAAAGCGGACGAAGTCTCCAATCCGTAAGCTGCCTGCGCCTGCTCGTATGCACCCTTGTTCTCGACTTCAGCCGCGGCCAGGTCGCGATTCTCCAGCACCGCCAGCAATTCTCCGCGATGCACATGGCTGCCGCGATTCACATAAAACGTCTTTACCGGAGCGACGATCTTAGGTGTGATCGCTGCCTGATCACGCGGAAACAGAATGGCCTCGGCAGTGATCACTTGCTGGATCGTTCCCCGCTCCGCCGACGCGGTTTGCACCGTGACCACGGGCTGCGGCTCTTCCTCTTTCTTCGAGCAGGAGACGAGCAAGAGCGCGCTCAGGGCAACGACCAGTGCAAAGCTCAGATTGAGATTGCAGCTGTGTGTTGTTCCGTCTGTCATCTTGAGCGAGTCCACGCTTCGGGGGCGAGTCGAAGGACCCCTATCGCCGACCAGGACTCTTCGGGCCAATAGCGGTGCTTCGACTTCGCAATCGCAAAATCGGCGATTGCTGCGCTCAGCATGACAGCTTGAATGGATTAGCATCGTCAACTTTCTAACTTCATCGCAACTTCGATTGAGTGCCGTTTGAAGGGGGCGGCCTTCAGGCCGTCCGTTAAATACCCGAAAATGATGCGGCTTTAGCCGCTGCAGGACCTCGCTTTCACTTGATCAGAGCTTCCTCAACAACTCTCAGAAGCTCCCGGTCAGCGTTTGCAAATTCGCAATCGCAACCTGATACCGCGCTTGCCCATCGCGATAGTTATTGCGCGCCTGGGTTAGCGTGTTCTGCGCGTCCACCACTTCCAGCGCAGTGGCTTCTCCTGCCTGATAACGCAGTGTGGTCAGGCGCAGACTGTCGGCGGCGAGATCGGCAGAGTCGCGCAAGACATCGATCTGTCCGCGAGCCGTCTCCGCTTCGGCATAGAACGATTGCAGATCGGCAACTGCCTGCCGCTGGGCGGCGCTCCATTCCACCTTCGCCTGATGCTGCTGCAACTCGGCTTGCTTCACCTTGCTTTCGATCGCGCCCCAGTGCCACACCGGAATATTCAGCGTCGCCGTGGCCGCATAGCCCAGATTGCGAAAGCCATCGGTGTTGACCGCGAAATGGTTCGCATCGATTCCGTAGAAATAGTCGAGCACCAGCGAGGGAAGATGACCCGCGCGCGCTACCGCAACCTCATTATTGGCGACTTCCAGGGCGGCGAAGGCGGCGCTCAACTCGGGATTGTTCTTCTGCGCCATTTGCGCCACGTCCGTCAGGAGAGGAAGTGGCGGAGCCGCCGCCAGATCGTCCGCCAGCGTGAAGTCCTGAAAAAAATTGGGGAACAACAGCACCGCGAGATTCAGGCGCGCATTCTCCGCCCCCAGCTTCACTTCCTGTACGGCGCGCTGCTGATCGTTGGCCTGGATCCGCGCTTTGATTACATCGGAGTGCGCCACCTCGCCGCCCTGCTCCAATTGGCGACTCATGTCGAGAAACTTCTGCGCCTCATCGTTGGCTGCCTGCGTAGCAGCGACTTTTTCCTGCGCCGCCTGCAAGCCGTAGTAAGCCTGCACCACGGTCACCGTCAGCCCGCGAGCCGCGATCTCCGCCTTCGCCCGCGCCAGGGCTTGCGCGGCGGAGGTACGCCGGTAATCGGCAACCTGTCCCACGCCTAATGTCTGCTGCACCGCGCCCTGGCTGATGTATTCGTGTACTCCATTGTTGGCGATGAACCGTCCGGTAGCGGTGCCGTTTCCTTGCGTGTAGATGAAGCCGTTGTTGTAGTCGACTCCCGGCAGCAGCGTGGCCCGGGCCTGGACGCGGTCCTCGCGCGCCAGCCCCAACTGCATCAGCGCTGCTTGAAATTGCGGATTGTTTGCCCGGGCGCGAGCCAGCGCATCAGCCAAGGTCAGCGAGATGGTCGAGGAAGTTGGTGGTGCGTTCGATGTACCCGTCTGTGGGAGCACGGTTTGCGCGCACAAAGCTGCCGGCGTGAACAGCAACACTCCGATAAGCGCGATGGTCTTCGAGTGCACAGCTCCCTCACACGAGTAAGGGAACAGGATGCCGGAGCCAACCTTAAGCGAGGCTGAAGGAGTGAGCTTACAGTTTTGCCGGTCAGCTGGTTCCAGAGTAGTGAACTCCGCCAGGCGATTTTCATTTCCCCAATGTCTCGCAAGCGGCTTTTGTGCGAGCAACGGCGAGCGCGGCACAAGGTGTCTCCAAATTTTTGTCGCAACCTTCTTGCAACCGGGGTTGCGCGGAGTTGCAAAACAAATTGTGACTCCCGTTTGACAAGCTGGACGTCTTCTTGCCGGGCGGAATGTGGCGCATGCTAAGGATGATCGATACGTTGCGCTCCTATCTTCGCCCTAGCCGCGCTGGATAGGGTGATGATCATCGTAGCGACATAGCCTGCAATGCGGTGCCTGGTGAGAAGTCAATCGACGCGAGGACCAACCCGGCTACTACTGGCTCTAGTAACCGGAAGCTAGATGCAACTCTTGCGTAAAGCTGCAACTACCCAGGTTTGGTTTTGAATAAGTAGAGTTAGGTTTAACTTGAATTAACGAGGCTTTCCTTATAATATCCACCCGCCGTTGTTCTCGCCTTCCAGAGGAATCAAACACATGAGTTTCCGGTTGAGATTGTTTCTGACAGCCATTCTGCTGGCTTCGCTAGTCACGCTTTGTGCGGCCAAAGATCCGTCGCATCCTGCCTCGCAGTCAACCTATGTAATGACGGATGACGATGGCTTGCTGCATAGCTATATAAGCTTTTTCCTGGCGGGAACTTCGGGAAGCGGCCCTACGCTGACTTTTCAAACCAATGTGAACACGGGAGGCAAGGGAATCGGCGGTGGCTTTTTCGGCACGCCGCGCGTGAACCTGGTACACGACGGTTCTGCCCAGTGCGCCTATGTCGCCAACGCCGGGACCGGCGACGTCGCGTCCATTAATATTGCTAGCGAGACGCGAGTAGGAAATTTCCTCGGCTCCGCCACCGACAGCGGTAATACCAACGGCATCGGGATCGTACTCAACGACAACTATCTCTATGCGGGATATACCGCCTCCAACACCATCGGGACGTTCGCCGTCGGAGCGGGATGCCAGCTGACCTTTTTGGGTGATGTCAGCGCGGCAGGCTTGAATGGCGGCTGGGTTGGCGGCATGGCGATCCATGGAAATATCCTGGTGGTCGCCTATGGAGATGGCTCGATCCAATCGTTCAACATCGCTAACGGCATACCGATGTCGAACAATGACGAGCAGAACTCGACCGGCTTTGCCGCCGCCTTTTTCCCCGAAGGCGTGGATATTACCCAGGATGGACACTTCGCCATCTTCGGCGATGCCTCGGTGCCAACTACGATCGAAGTCTCCGATATTTCCTCCGGCAAGCTGGCCACCACGGTGCAGTACACGGTGGGCACGCCGCATACCGCCGTAGGTCCGGGTTTGAATTCCGCCAGCGTCTGGCTTAGTCCGGATGAAAGCCTGCTGTACATCGGAAATAGTCAGGGTAATACCGTCACTGCCGCTTTCTTCAATAAGAACACTGGCAAGGTTTCCGCGGGATGTAGTTCGCCCCCCTTAATTAACTTCTACAATCCCTGGACCTATGTAGGATCGTTGGTAACCAGAGATAACACCGGTACAGGTGGAGTACTGTATCTTGCCGAGTTCGCCCCGGCGGGGTCCTCGATCGGGATTCTTCAGGTGACTTCCAACGGTACGACCTGCACCCTTGCCGAGTCGCCCAACTCTCCGGTTACGGATCCATTTAGCGGCGGACTTTTGTCGATCCAGGCGTTTCCGCCCAGACTATTTTGAGCAGCCTGCTATCGATAGTAAGGTTACCGGTTGCGAACTTAACAACTTAACTAAGCGGTTGGAGTACGAAAAAGATTTCGGGGAGTCAGGAATGCGTCCATTGTTTCGAGTTGTTCTACTTGCTTTGTTATGCGGAGTTTCCCTGTTGTCCGCTTCGGCGCAGGGACCGACTTGCCCGATGCGGCCACTGCCGGGCAATCCTGTCCTCAACCCGCTGGATTTGTACAGTCAAAATGGGGTGTTAAACCTCAGTATGACTTTACAAAACCAGTTGGGCTCTGACGGCTTCATGCACTATTGCTATGTCTACCTTTACCAGGGTCAACAGGTCGAAGCGCCCACCTTGCGTCTCAATCCTGGCGATACCATCAACCTCAGCTTCACCAATAACATTCAGGCGCCCTACAACCGCGTTACCCCACCCCCTGGTTCCAAGAAAATGTACATAGAAAAGCTGATGAGCATGGGGGCTCCCATGCAGCATCAGAGTCCTCCCGATGATTGCATGGGCAACACGGTCTTGCCGGGATCGACGAACATCCATTGGCACGGGATGAACATTCCACCCGTCTGTCATCAGGACGACGTGATCAATACCATCATCCAGTCCGGCGATCCGGCGTTTACTTATAGCTTCCAGGTGCCGCCGAACGATTCGCCCGGAATGTACTGGTACCATCCGCACGTGCATGGCAACACTACCACGCAAGTCGATGGCGGCGCGGCCGGCGCATTCATTATTGAAGGTAATATTCAAGGAACGCAGGGCCTGCCGGAACGGGTGCTGGTCATTCGTCAGCAGTTCAACAATCCCAATTCCTGGTTGCCCGGACCGAACCAGCTGACGGTAAACTTCCAGCCCGCCATCTATCCCTTTGCGCCTTCGCCCATCATCAACGTTACCTATGGCCAGGCGGAATTCTGGAGAGTGGCCAACGCTACCACGCAGGCATTTCTCACCTTGCAGGTGCAGTTCGGAAGCACTCCGCAGCCCCTCGAAGTAGTAGCGCTGGATGGCATTCCGTTAACTACCCCGATTTACGAAACTACCGTCAACATACCGCCGGCAGGACGAGCGGAATTTATTATGCCCGGCCTTCCCATGGGGCAGACGGGTACATTCGTGACCAACGGTTTCGACACCGGTCCGGTTGGCAACCCGAATCCCGAACAGCCGTTGGCCAACATCATGGGAAGTGGCGATGGCAAGGTGCCGCATCCGGCAAATCATCCGCTCAAGCCGCCAGCCGATCCGCAACGCTTTGCCGGACTGATAGCTCAGTTGCCGACCACCACCCGCAACCTTTACTTCTCCGAGCAGACCATCGGAAGCAATGGGCCGACGCAATACTTCATCACGGTCAATGGGCAGAGGCCGCGAGTCTTCCACATGGATGATCCGCCCGCGATCGTGACCAACATCGGGGCCGTGGAGGATTGGACCATCGAGAACCATGCCGGCGAAGCCCATGCCTTTCACATTCATCAGCTCCATTTTCTGTTGATGGCGATTAACGGCGTACCGGTGACCAACCCCGAACTCTATGACACGTTTACCATTCCCAACTGGTCAGGCACCGGCCCTTATCCCAGCATCACGGTGCGCATGGATTTCCGCGATCCGAATATTGCCGGAACCTTCGTCTATCATTGCCACATTCTCGATCATGAAGATGGCGGCATGATGGCCAAGATCCAGGTGAATCCGTCAAATTAGCCCCTCGCCCGTCATGGGGTTGGGGCCTTAGCCGCCGAGGGCCACCTCGGCGGCTTTTTGCTGCCCGGTCATGGCCGCAAACCAGCGCCGTAGGCGCGGAAGAGCTCTAGCCCAGCACGCAGCCGCAGGCGGAGTGCTGGGTAGGGTAGGAAATAAATCCGAGTCCCGTAGGGACGACAGAGGTTCTCACCCAGACACTTCAGCCGCGGAGCGGCGGCACGGGGTTGCGACACAGTCTCTGTAGCCCGGGCGGTTATCTCATCAGACGCCGAAGGCGTCTGATACAGCTCTCAGCTTCAGGCGATTTATAATCAACGTTCCGTAAGTCTCGCCCAATCCGCAATCACGCAGATAGTGATTGACAACCTGTCTGCTTCGGGCCACAATGCCACACCATCCCCGGGCCCAGTAGTCCATTAGCTCCAAGCTTTCAGCGCCACTCGAAAGGACTATCCATGCGCCTCCTTCGCACGACTCTGTACGTTTTTGCCTTTTCCCTGTTGCTGGCGGCAATTTGCTCAGCCCAACAAGCTCCAACCACAACCGTTCCTAACCTGATCCGCTATGGCGGAGCGTTGAAGGATGCACAAGGCGCGGCTCTGTCCTCGGCGACTACCGGCGTAACCTTTGCCATCTACCCGCAGCAGGATGGCGGAGCGGCGGTGTGGATGGAGACCCAGAGTGTCACCACGGATGCTGCCGGCAATTACAGCGTGTTGCTGGGCAGCACAACCGCGACCGGACTGCCTTCGGATTTGTTCTCCCAGGAAGAGCAACGCTGGTTAGGGGTGCAGGTGCAGGGACAGCCGGAATTGCCGCGGGTGCTGCTGGTCAGCGTGCCGTACGCCCTCAAGGCCCACGAGGCGGAAACGCTGGGCGGCAGAAGCGTTTCCGATTTCGTATTGGCCAAGGGTGCGAACCCCAACAACAACAACGGCAATCAGGCCGGATCTTCGACGACGAATCCAGCGCAATCGACGCTGCCTGCTACCCGGACGGGGGCAGCCAGTCAAGGTCCCACCAACTTCAGCGGCTCGACCACCGATCAGATCATTAAGGTGTCGCAGAGCGGCACTGGTTCGGGCGTGAACGCCGCCGCTCCCACGAACGCTCTGTTCGGCATCGCCACCGCACCTACTGGGGTGGTTTACGGCGTTCAGGGGAGTGCTTCGGGCACGGGAGGCATCGCCCTGGCGGGCAATGCAACCTCAGCCACCGGAGCAACCTTCGGGCTCAAGGGAGCTGCGGCCAGCGTTTCGGGAACGGGGTTGAGAGGACTGGCCAGCGCCACCAGCGGCCACACGATTGGCGTCAGCTCGCAGGTCAACAGCCCCGACGGGACTGCGGCGCTGTTTAACAATGCCGGCGGCGGCAAGATCATCAGCGGACAAAATAATGGAGTGGAGAAGTTTGCCGTCGATGGCAGCGGCAACATCACCTCGCAAGGCACGGTCAACGCCAACGGTCTTTCGGGCACCACCAGCGCGGCCACCGGAGTCGGACTGACCGGTGATGCGACCAACACGACCGGCGCCAATACTGGCGTGCTGGGCGAGACGGCCAGCATCAACGGTATCGGAGTCGGCGGCTTTGCCAACGCCACAACCGGCCAGAACGCAGGCCTGTACGGACAGAGCAACAGCAATTCGGGCTGGGGTATTTATGGAGAGGAGAACTCTACCACCGGGCAGGTGGTCGGAGTCGAGGGTTTCGTCGCCAGCACCGGCGATGGCTCCATTGGCGTTTTGGGCAATGCCCACGGTACCAGCGGCCAGACGTCGGGCGTAGCTGGTATTACCTATAGCACGACCGATTTTTCCGCCGGCGTAGCCGGTAACGCGGTCGGGACGACGGGCCTCCTCCATGGGGTCAACGGCAGAACGTCGAGCAGTACGACTTCGTCATCCGGAGTGCATGGTGTTGCTGTTGCCACCATGGGTCAGGTGTACGGCGTGGCTGGCGAGACCGCCAGCAACGGGCAGTACTCCGCCGGCGTCACCGGAACGGCCACTAGCACCACTGGGCAGATCTTTGGAGTGGAAGGCAATACCAACAGCACCACCAACGGAGCAGCCGGGGTCAGCGGGTACGAAGGAGCTGCGACTGGGCAAGTTAACGGTGTCGAGGGTGGCACCAACAGCACCACGAACTTTGCCGCCGGGGTGAGCGGATACGAAGGGGCGACGACCGGGCAGGTTTTCGGCGTGGCCGGAGGGACTAACAGCACCACAGCTGGCGCAGCGGCTGTGAACGGCTACGAAGGGGCAACGACGGGGCAGGTCTACGGCGTGTTCGGAGGAACCAACAGCACCCAGGGAACCGGAGTACAGGGAGCCGCCAACGCCACGAGCGGCAACACCGCCGGCGTATTGGGCTCAACCGTAAGCCCCAATGGGTTTGGAGTATTCGGCCTGAGCAATTCAACCAACGGCGGCAACGGAGTCCTGGGGCAAACTGAGAGCACAAGCGGCGGCACTGCCGGCGTCTTCGTTGCTCATGGCGGCGCCGGCCTGATTCTCAGCGGCCTCTCCGGCAGCGGCTATACAGACGAATTCAGCGTTGACGCCCACGGCAACGGCTTCTACGCCGGCAATCTCAACGTAACCGGTACGCTGACCAAGGGCGGAGGCTCATTCAAGATCGACCATCCGCTCGATCCCGAAAACAAATATCTCTCCCACTCCTTTGTCGAGTCGCCCGACATGATGAACCTGTACAACGGCAGCGTGCGGCTCGATGCTCGCGGCGAGGCCTGGGTTACCATGCCGGAATATTTCCAAGCGCTGAATCGCGACTTCCAGTATGTATTGACTTCGGTGGGATCGTCGCAACCACGGCTCTACATCGCGCGCGAGATCAAGGGCAACCGCTTCAAGATCGCCGGCGGCAGGCCGAACGGAAAGGTCTCGTGGATGGTGACCGGCGTTCGGCAGGACGCCTGGGCCAACGCTCATCGCATTCCAGTGGAAGAAGAAAAATCAGAACAGGAGCGGGGAACGTATCTGCATCCGGAACTGTACCCTCCGGCCGGCGACAAGAATACCGACGCACGGTTGCGCCACTAGAGTGGGCCACGTACAGCTGGGGAAACTCTGATTAAGTCTTGTTTTGAAGGGGACGGCCTTCAGAGACTGTGTCGCGAGTGGTGTCGCCGCTCTGCGGCTTCACAACTATTTCCCACTTTCTCGGGGGGCTTACGCCCCCGCCTAACTTCATCCCGCCGCTTTGCGGCTAGTCTGACCGGTGATTGCGGGTGTTTGTTCCACCAGAAAACTCTCTTTCCGGTTGCGACACAGTCTCTGTTAAGCCGTGCCCCGACACAAATCGATCCCAGAGGTATGCTTCAGGACGATCCCGGAGATATGTTCCAGGCAAATTCTTTATCCCGCGTCTCACCACACCCGGCAGGCATTTTCGCGCACCATGGGCTGGCCCGCCTTGCAGTCGAAGGCCTTTTCGAACGCAGCTGAATTCTGCACTACGCCGTTCACCCTCCAGCGGCCGGGCGAATGCGGATCGATGATGGCCAGCTTGCGCGCCTGCTGGTCGGTCACGTTCTGGCACCAGATCTGACCGTAAGCCAGGAAGAAGCGTTGCTGCGGCGTGTAGCCGTCAATGGGCTTTACCGGTGTGTTGCCGATGATGTTGGTCAGCGCCATATAGGCCAGCTTCAGGCCGCCGTTGTCAGCCGTGTTTTCGCCCAGCGTCAGGCGGCCATTCAGCTTCACTTCGCCTTTGTCATCTTTTACAGCAACGAAGCTGGAATACTCGTCGGCGGTACAGGTGGCGCGCTCCTCGAAGGCCTTGGCGTCGTCCGCAGTCCACCAGTCCTTCAGATTTCCATCCGCATCGAACTTGCGTCCCTGATCGTCGAAGCCGTGAGTCAGCTCATGGCCGATTACGACTCCGATCGCGCCATAGTTCACCGCATCATCCATGGTCTGGCTGTAGAACGGCGGTTGCAGGATGCCGGCAGGAAAGTTGATGTCGTTCATGTTGGAGCGGTAATAGGCATTGACGGTCGGCGGCGTCATGCCCCAATCTTTCTTGTCGGTCGGCTTCTGGATTTTGTTACGCTGGCGCTGCACTTCGAAGGCGCTGGCCCGCGTCACATTGCCCGCATAGTCTTCGCGGGTCACGATGACGGTGCTGTAGTCGCGCCACTTGTCGGGATAGCCGATGTTGTTGACGATCGTGCTCAGCTTCTCATAGGCCTTCTGCTTGGTGGTATCCGACATCCAGGTCAAGTCGCCGATGTCCTGATGCATGGCGGCCTCGATGGCCTGCACCATCTTCAGCGTGCGCTCCTTGCCTTGCGGACCAAAGGTCTTGTCGACATAAAGCTGGCCTAACGCCATGCCCAGCTTCTGATCGGTGGACTGCACGCAGCGCTTCCAGCGCGGCTCAATCTCTTTCTGTCCCGACATGTAGGCGCCGTTAAACTGAAAATCTTCGTCGACAAACGCCTTGGACAAAGTCGGCGCGTAGTCGTCGAGGGTGCGCCAGCGCAGATAGACCTTCCAGTCATCGAGCGGAACCGAGTTGATCTGATCGTTCACCGTCTTAAAGAAGTCGGGATTGGTAACGTTCAGCATGCTGAATTTCGGAGCCCCGCTGTCGGCAAAGTATTGCGTGAGATCGAAATTGGGCGCGAGGGTCACGACCTCCGTCGCCGGCATCATGTGATCGCGATTCTTGGGATCGCGGCGGGCGGTCCGGTCCATGGAGGCTTTGGCCAGCCCGGTCTCGACTGCCAAGACGGTCTTGGCCTCAGCGGCGGCGACGTCAGGCTTGTCGCCGGCCAGCTCGAACATCTTCTGCACGTGCTCCAGATACTTCTGCCGCGTCTCCACCGACTTGGCATCGTCCTTCAGGTAATAATCGCGATCGGGGAGAGTGATGCCGCCCTGATCGATGTTGGCGATAGTCTGCCGCGAGTCGTGCATATCGGGCATCTGGCCGAAGGTAAACAGCGCCGGAATTCCGTTGCGATGCATGGCCCCGATCTCGACGATCAGACCCTGCCTGGTCTTGATGGCTGCGATCGCTTCCATCGTGGGTTCCAGAGGCGCGGTGCCGCGTTTCTCGATCACAGGTTCGTCCATGCAGGCGGCATAGTAGTCGCCAACCTTCTGCTCGATAGCGCTATGCTTGCCGGGAGCCTGGGCCTGGTCGAGAATGTCGCGCAGAACGTAAAGATTGCGCTCGTCGAGTTCGTTGAAGCGGCCCCAACGCGACTTGTCGGCCGGTATGGGATTGTTCTTCACCCAGTTTCCGCAGGCGTACTGATAGAAGTCCACGCAGGGATCGACGGTTTTATCGATGGCCGTCAGATCGAAGTTGGGAATCTGTTTGGGAACGTCGGAAGAAGAATCGGAAGTGGATGTTTGGGCCACACACAGGGCGGCTCCAAAGAACAGCGCAAACCAGCAGAGAATCCGCATGACTGCCTCAACAGTAGAATTCGACTCGCCTCTCGTAGGGGATGGCGCGAGGTCGGGTGAAAGCGGGACGCTAAGGCAACTCTGATTAAGTCTTGTCTTGAAGGGGACGGCCTTCAGGCCGTCCGTTAAGTACCCGAAAATCATCCGGCTTTAGCCGCTGCGGGGGACCTCGCTTTCACTTGATCAGAGTTTCCCTAACGTCCCAGGAGAGATCCTCATCTCCACCCAAGACACTACTACACCGGCGGTTAGACTGTGAAATGCAGGCCCGGGTGAGCAGCCGCGACTGTCTCAGAAAATCTTGAGGTGGATGGTCAGATATTTCTTGGGATCTTGCCGGACAGCCTTGATAAGGTTCCGGGTTTCGACCAACAGGTCATCGGCATTGTTGTACAGCGACGGATCTTTGAGGAACTTGCCGGCCGTGCCTTCACCCTTGTCGAGGTTATCGACGATGCTGTTCAAATGAGTAACCGTGCTATCAATCTTGCGGCCCAGCTCATCATCCTTGGCCAGGCGCCCCAGAGTGCCTTTGCCGGCATTGATGCCGTCAATCAGCTTGTTGGCGTTGTTGATGGTCTTGTTAGCATTGTCGTAGAGCGCCGGATCTTTGAGCAGCTTGCCCGCGGTTCCCTGGCCGTTGTCGACCTCGGCGATGATCTTGTTCACCGTATCGATCGTCTTGTTAGCTTTATTGTAGAGTTCGTCGCTATTGAGCAGCTTGCCGACCGTGCCACTGGGTGAGTTGATCTGGGTCATGATCTGCTGCAACTGGGTGACCGCGGCGTTGGCGCGATCGAACAGGGACGGGTCATAGATGATCTTGCCAATGGAGCCCTGGCCGCTCTGGATGAAGGCCACGATATCGTTCAGCTTCTTGATCAGGACGTCGAGATTCTGCAGCGTGCTCTGGCTGGCCCGCACTACGTCCTGCAATTGCGGCGTGTCGCGGGTGGGCAGCTCGGCTCCGTTCTGCAACGGACCACCCCTCGCCTCCCGGCAGTCCATATCGACAAACACCTCGCCCAGAACACCGGCGGTGGTCAGCTCGACCTGGCAATCGGTTCCCATCGCAGCGGCATACTTGGTGGTGATCCTCATGATGATCTGTACCGGCGCTGTCCGGCGTTTGGGGTCGGCGCTTACATTGATTCCGCTGACATTGCCAATGTCCACGCCTTCCAGGCGCACGGGAGCTCCAATGCGCAAGCCGCCGGCGTTATCGACATACGACCGCACAATGATTCTCTTGGTAAAAAGACCGGTCGTACCGGTCATCACGAAGATGAGAACTGCCAGGGTGATGAGGGCAACAAGGACAGTGATGCCTACCTTAAGTTGCGACCATCGAACCTGTTTTTCGCTTGGCACGCTCTACTGATCGCCCCTTGGACATGCCTGCCGCAAACCATCGCAACATCGCGCCCGCCGGGGGCTCTGGTCATCGTGGTGACGGCTGCCGATTGCACTTCTGCGAGTTTCGAATCATAACATGTTAGCATCCGGCGGCAAGCCCAATATCGGTGGCCGGGGGACGGCGGAAGAAAAATCGAATTCCGCCTGGCGACGTGGCTTCCGCCGAGTCCGAGGGCCATTAGGGAAACGCTTTCACAAATGCAAAGCCGGGCGAACGTCCCTCGCCCGGCTCTGCCGGCTTTCCCCGCCAGTTTTTGGCGGCCTGCGGGTCTACAGCTCCAGCTCGGCGCGGATCATGTTGTCTTCCAGACTGGAGAACATCTGGAATCCCAGCCGGGTGCACATGGCTCGCATCTCGCGATTCTCGGGAAGCATATTGGAGACGATCTTGGTCAGCTTCTCGTCGCGGGCAATCTGGACGAGGCGGCGGTACAACTCCGTCCCCAGACCCTTATGCTGTGCGGAGTCGATAGCCACCGCGGCCAGTTCGGCTTCCTCGCGGCCGTGTAGCTTGCTCATGCGACCTACCGCCAGGATTTCCGGTTCGCCGGCTGCGTTTTTGCCTTCCGCAACCAACGCCATTTCGCGGTTGTAGTCGATGTAGCAGGCGCGCGTGAGCCGTTCATGCGAGGTGCGCTGGGTCAACTTCAACGGCTGGAAGAAGCGCAGATAGACGCTTCTCTCGGAGAGCTTTTGGTGGAAGGTGATCATGGTGGGCTCGTCTTCGGGACGGATCGGCCGAATCACCACCGAGTTCCCATCCTTCATCTTCCAGTCACTGACCAGGTGGATCGGATAGGGGCGAATCGCGCTGGTGGGGAGTTTGTCTTCCGTCATTTCCGGACCAAAGACCACGACCCGGGCGTCGAGTGCCAGCAACCGATCCGGAGACGCCAGCAACGGATTGATGTCGATCTCCTTAATCCACCGCTGCTCCACTACCAACTGGCTGAAGCGCACCAGCAGTTCTTCCAGCGCGGCCAGATCGATGGGCTTGCGGCCGCGAACGCCTTTCAAAGCCTTCAGGATTTTGGTCTGCTCCATCATGCGGAGAGCCAGGGTGGAATTCAAGGGGGGCAGCGCCAGTGCACTGTCCTTGAAAACCTCGACCAGTTGACCACCGGTGCCGAACAGGATGACGGGACCAAACTGCGAATCCATGCTGCTGCCGATGATCAGCTCGTAACCGTCAAGCTTGGCCATGGGCTGAACCGTGACGCCCTGGAAGTGCTCGGCGCCCGCCTTCTCGGTGACCGCCTTCTTGATATTCTGGAATGCAGTCTTGACCGCATCGGCGTCGCGCAGGTTCAACTGAACGCCGCCTACGTCGGTCTTGTGGGTAATGGTCAGCGAGTAAATCTTCAGAACGATGGGGTAGCCGAGTTCACCAGCGACCTCAACAGCTTCCTGCTCGGTGGTGGCGATGCGGGTCTCGACCGTCGGAATGTCGTAGCACTTCAGCACTTGCTTCGCTTCGTACTCGGTGAGGATGGTGCGGCCCGACTTCCGGACTTCCTGGATAATGTGCTCGGCTTTGCCCCGCTGTACCAAAGCATCCGGATGCTGTGGCAACGCTGGGGTTTCGTACAAACCCTTCAGGTTGTAGGAATATTTCCACATGTAGTTGAAGGCATTGACGGCAGCGTCGGGAAACTCGAAGGTCGGAATACCAGCCTGCTTCAGGATTTCCTCGCCCGCGGAAACTTCCGTACCACCCATCCAGCTAGCCAGCACCGGCTTACCCAGTCCCTTGGCATAAGGCTTCAGTTTCTCGGCGATCTGGGTGGGATTGGTCATCTCTTGCGGCGTCAGCACGACCAGCATGCCGTCGATGCTGGGATCTTTGGCGGCGATCTCCAGCGACTTGGCATAACGTTCCGGCTCGGCATCGCCCAGGATGTCGACCGGGTTGTTGTGGCTCCATTGGGCGGGAAGAATCTCGTCGAAAGCCTTCATGGTTTCCGCCGATAGCTCGGCCAGTTCGCCGCCGCCGTTGACCAGAGCATCGGTAGCCAGAACTCCAGGTCCGCCGGCGTTGGTCACAATGCACAGGCGGTTGCCGTGCGGCCGGGGCTGCTTGGCCAGCACATCCGACATAAAGAAGATTTCCGCAATACTGTTCACGCGCAGCACGCCAGTGCGCCGGAAGGCGGCTTCCAGAACATCATCGCTGCCGGTCAGCGAGCCGGTGTGCGAAGCGGCAGCTTTGGCCGCGGCCGCGGTGCGTCCGGCTTTGATGACGATGACGGGCTTGGTCAGCGAGACTTCGCGCGCCGCCGAAAGGAAGGAGCGGGCATCGCCGATGGATTCCATGTAGAGCACAATACTGTGGGTGCGGGGATCGTTGCCGAAGTAGTCGACCAAATCGCCCCAGTTCACATCCAGCATGGAGCCGATGGAGACAAAGGCACTGAAGCCGACATTCTGCTGCAAGCTCCAGTCGAGCACGGCCGTACACAGGGCGCCGCTCTGGCTGATGAAGGCGACGTTGCCGGAGCGCGCTACGGTATGCGCGAAAGTCGCATTCAAGCCGCGGATCGGATTCATCACGCCCAGGCAGTTGGGACCGATGAGCCGCATCTTGCCGCGAATCGTCTGAGCGATCTGCCGCTCCAACTCCTTGCCGTGTTCGCCGGCTTCTTTGAAACCAGCCGAGATCACAATGGCACTGGGAATGCCAAGACCTACCGCTTCGGTAATGATGTCAGGGACGCTATCCGCCGGCGTGGTGACCACGACGAGATCCACCTTTTCCGGTAATTCTGTGATGCTGGGATAGGCCTTGATGCCCAGTACATTCGGGCGTTTCGGATTAACCGGATAGACGGTGCCGCCGAATGGACTGCTCAGCAGGTTCCACAGCACGGAACGCCCCACGCTGCCAGCGCGCTCGGAGGCGCCAATTACGGCAACGCTCTTGGGTAGAAAAAGGGAGTCGAGAGGATGAGTCTCGGAACGGTAAACGTCGGAAGAAGGATCGGCTTTCAGTGAGTTTGTAGTACCCGGTTTTTCGGCGGAAATAGTCGTCATGAGTCCTCGCTAGATGGATAAACTCAAGTCTAAGCTCTCGGGCGCTTCCGAGGGTAATAATGTGTCACGGGAGATCGTGATCGAGATCACATGGCTGGCAAGCAAAAACTTTGCTCAGTTTCTGGAACCAAATCGGGCCGTCAGCGTCTAAGATAATGTAGCCAAGGAGTTTGGCACTTTTATGAAATGCGATAGCACAACTGAACCTCCGAGTCATCGGAGAACGAAAACCTTCCGCTTCGCGTACCGTCCCGCTGTGCTCGCCTGAGCCTGCATCGCTTGCCCGGTCACGAAGCTTGACGTGAACCCGGGTGAGTGAATCCTGCCATCTTCAGGATCGCCCTCCACAGCCGCGCAGAAATTGCGTCTGATAAAGGAGGCATCATGCTGTACAAAGACAAAATCAAGAACCTGAGCGCCGTTTATCCCGAGCTGGCGCGGGTGTGGATCAAGACCGGCGATCCCAGAACGCCGTTGAAGGGGGTGTGGATCGATGAATCGAAACTGCACCGTTTTGCCAGCGAGCCTCGCACTGCAAGCAACCAGAGCGAAACCGCTGAACTTACGGAGGACCACTTAGCCCTGGCGGCATAGCTGACAGGTCGGCATCTGGCAGTTAGCACTTCGCGTTCAGCCCAGTGCTAACTGCCAAATGCTAAATGTGCGGAGTGGTACAATGAAGCCTCTCCGCGACCAAAATCTGCGGCGATGCGCCCCCTGGACGGGACTCCAACCCTTGGCACAACAGACGACAGAAGCCCGCACCATCACCTACGCCGATTCCGGTGTGGACATCGAACTCGCCAATCGCACCAAGCAGCGCATCAAGTATCTCGCCCATAAGACGTTTAATCGCGGGGTGTTGAGCGAGATTGGCGGCTTCGGCGGCCTGTTCTCCATCGACAAGAAGAAGTACCTCGATCCGGTGCTGGTGTCCAGCGTCGACGGCGTGGGCACCAAACTGAAGATCGCCTTCGAGATGAATCTGCACCACACCGTCGGGGCCGACCTGGTGAATCACTGCGTTAACGACATTGCCGTGCAGGGCGCGACGCCCATGTTCTTCATGGACTATTTCGCCACCGGCAAGCTGCAGCCGGAAATCGCGGAAAAGGTGGTGGCCGGCATCGCTGACGCCTGCAAGCAGAATGGTTGTGCCCTCATCGGCGGCGAGACCGCCGAAATGCCCGGCTTCTACGGCAATGGTGAATACGATCTGGCGGGCTTCATCGTGGGCGTGGTTGATCGCGAAAAGATTATCAGCGGCAAAGCGGTGCAACCAGGCGACGTGCTGGTTGGCCTGGCTTCGACGGGATTACATACCAACGGCTACTCCCTGGCCCGCAAGCTGTTTTTCTCGACCGCGCACTACACTCCCGATTCCTACGTGAATGAGATCAAGGGCAAAGTCGGGACTGAACTGATGAAAATCCACAAGAGCTACTGGCCCATCGTGCGCCGCATGATTGAAGCCGATGCGGTTTCGGCCATGGCTCACATCACTGGCGGCGGCATCACCGAGAACCTGCCGCGGGTCCTGCCTAAGGGAACCGGCGCAATCGTCGAAATCAACTCCTGGCCGGTGCCGCCCATCTTCGAGCATCTGCAGAAGATTGGCAACGTTCCTCAGGACGAGATGCTGCGCACCTTCAACATGGGGATTGGAATGATCCTGGTCGTGCCTGCGAAGAAGTTCAAGAAGGTGCAGACCATCCTGGAGCGCTGCGGCGAGAAGGGCTACACCATCGGCCGCATCGTGAAGGGCGAAAAGCGAGTTACCTACCAATAAGGCAGCAGTTGGCAATTAAAGCAGTTTCCGGGTTGCTGTAACCGCCTTGAAAGGGCGCGGCTTCAGCCGCGCCGATCGGCGCTACACGAGCTCGGCCTTTAGAGACTGTGTCGCAACCGGAAAGAGAGTTTTCTGGTGGAACAAACACCCGCAATCACCGGTCAGTCTAGCCGCAACGCGGCGGGATGAAGTTAGCCGGGGGCGTAAGCCCCCGGGAAAGTGGGAAATAGTTGTGAGCCGCAGAGCGGCGACACCACTCGCAACACAGTCTCTTTAGGCCCTGGGGGACGCCCCTCAGCGGCTAAAGCCGATGTCTTGCACCCAGCTTTTCGGCACGCCTGAAGGCGTGCCCCTTCAAAGCGGATACAGCCACTATGAAATTGCTCTAGCCTTTAGCTCTTAGGGGAATCCTGATTGACTCCAATATTTGAAGCGGACGAGCCTTCAGGCCGTCCGTAAGTGGCGCAAAATCTTGTCGGCTTTAGAGGCTGCTGAAAAACTCGAAAAGAGCAGATCCCTCGTCGGCCTGAAGGCCTCCTCGGGATGACAAACTAAGGGCTTGTACGGCGCAGCTAAAGCCGCGCCCCTTCAAAACACTGTACAAT
>JBAVSY010000039.1:0-27509 GCA_049695855.1 Candidatus Korobacteraceae bacterium
TGCCCATCGTGGGCAACTTCCTGCAACAGGAACTGGCCATTCTGACCGGCGCGGTGGAAGTCATGATCATCGATGTGCAATGCGTGATGCCATCGCTCTCCCAGGTGACCAAGTGCTTCCACACCAAACTGGTCTCGACCTCTGAGATCGCTCATACCGGCGAAGCCGAAGCCATCGAGTTCAACGTGCAGAACGGCTACGAGCAGGCTTCTAACCTGATTCGCAAAGCCATCGACAATTTCGAAAACCGCGATAAGGCGCGCGTCCACATTCCCAACGAGTCCATGGAACTGGTGGCCGGCTTCTCCAACGAAACCATCTTCCACATGCTGGGTGGGCGTTTCAGAAGCACCTTCCGGCCGCTCAACGATGCCATCATCGATGGCCGCATTCGCGGCGTCTGCGGCATCATCGGCTGCAGCAATCCCAAGGTGGTTTCCGATCACGGCCACGTCACTCTGGCCCGGGAACTGATCAAGCGTAACGTGCTGGTATTGCAAACCGGGTGCGCCGCTATCGCCTGCGCCAAGGCAGGCTTGCTGACTCCGGAAGCTGCGCTGGCCCAGGCCGGCGCCAGCTTGCGCGAAGTGTGCGAGGCGGTCGGCATTCCACCGGTCCTGCACATGGGCTCGTGCGTGGACAACAGCCGCATCCTGATGGCTGCTACCAACGTGTTGGCCGAAGGCGGCCTAGGCGAGGATCTGTGCGATCTGCCCGTGGCCGGCGCCGCTCCGGAATGGATGAGCGAGAAGGCCGTTGCCATCGGCCACTACTTCGTGGCCAGCGGGCTGTACGTCGTGCTCGGGCATCCCCTCTACGTCGAGGGCAGCAAGAACGTGCATGACTTCCTCTGCGACGAAATGACCAATGTTACCGGGGGACGCTTCGAATGGGAGCCTGATCCGGTTGTCGCCGCCGACAAGATCCTGGAACACATCGAGAAGAAACGCGATGCGCTCCATATCAATACCCAAAAAGAACGCAAGATGTACGACATGAAATCGAGGCGCGAACTGCAATGAGCAAAATAATCGCATCGTCGGCAATCCGCGGCGCCCACCAGATTGTGCACGACGCGGAAGATTACCTGGCAAAGGCTGTTGCGGCCAAAGGCAGCGACTGTGCCGTAGGCTTTCCAGACACCGCTTACTCCCTGCCGGTCATTTACTCGCTCCTGGGCGAGCGGGTCGACCGGCTCTCGGACATGCAGAAGATTCTCGATGAGTGCCACCGGCTGCTGCCGGCCGTGCCCAGCGACACCAACTGGCTACCTTATCTGGGGGGCACCCTGGATTCGGGTATCGCCACCCTGTTCGCCTTCGAAATTATCGAGGCTTGCAAATATCTCATCGGCCCCAATCCGGTCGACGGCATCTGGCTGGGAGCAGCCAATGACGTCATCATCCGGGAGCGCGGTGTCGAGTTCGTCGACGGCTCTGCCCCCGGCTTTGCGGCCATCGTAGGCGCCGCTCCCACCGTGGAAGATGCGGTACGCATCGCCCGCGAGCTGCAGGAGAAGAACCTCTACGTCTTCATGGCCGGCCACAGCCACGGCACTTCTTTCTCCGAGCAACTGGCGGAAGCGGGCGTGGAAATGGGCTGGGAAACCCGCCTGGTTCCCTACGGAAAAGAAATTTCGGCAGCAGTTTACGCTCTGGGCTTTGCCAATCGCGTGGCCCTCAGCTTTGGTGGAGTCAAACCCGGCGATTATGCACGCAATCTTAAATACAATAAGAACCGCACCTTCGCCTTCGTTATGGCGCTGGGTGAAGTGACCGAAGAGAAGTACGCCGCCGCCGCGGGAGCCATCAGTTACGGTTTTCCCACCATCGCCGACACCGACATCCCCCAAATCCTGCCCACCGGCATTTGTACCTACGAGCATGTGGTTTCCAACGTGCCCATCGATCACATCGTGGAGAAGTGCCTGGAAGTTCGCGGCTGCAAGATCAAAGTCGCGAAAGTTCCGATTCCGGTGGCGTTTGGCGCCGCCTTCGAAGGCGAACGCATTCGCAAGGAGCAAACTTACGTCGAGTTCGGCGGCAACAAGACGCCGGGCTTCGAGTACGTCACCACGCTGGATATCACCGAGGTGGAAGACGGCAAGATCACCGTGGTGGGTCCGGAAATCGACGATGTCGTAGTCGATGCCGCCAGCCCCGATCTGCCCGCCCTGCCCATCGGCATCTGGGTGGAAGTTGCCGGGCGCAAGATGCAGCCTGACTTCGAGCCGATTCTGGAACGCCAGATCCATCACCTGATCAATGGCGCCGAAGGCATCTGGCACATGGGTCAGCGCGACATCAACTGGGTCCGCATCAGCAAGGCCGCCAAGGACAAAGGCTTCAAGATCCGCCACCTGGGCGAGATTTTGCATGCCAAGTTCATCAATGACTATCCGGCGATCGTGGATAAGGTGCAGGTAACGCTGTTCACCAACCCCAAAGATGTCGGGGAGCGCATCGACATCGCCCGCCACATCTACCGCGCCCGCAATCAGCGCATGGAATCGCTCACCGACGAGAGCGTTGACACCTTCTACTCCTGTCTGCTCTGCCAGAGCTTCGCTCCCAACCATGTTTGCGTCATCACCCCGGAACGGCTGGGGCTGTGTGGCGCTTACAACTGGCTGGATGGCAAGGCAGCCTATGAGATCGATCCTACCGGCCCCAATCAGCCGCTGATCAAGGGCGAGTGCATCGATCCGGTACGCGGCCAGTGGGCCAACATCAACGACTACGTTTACGCCAACTCCAAACAGACGCTGGCCCGCTTCAATGCTTACTCCCTGCTGGAAGATCCGATGACCAGTTGCGGTTGTTTCGAGGCTATCGTGGCCTTGATGCCGGAAGTGAACGGCGTCATGATCGTGAATCGCGAGTATCTGGGCGAGACCCCCGCCGGGATGAAGTTTTCCACCCTGGCGAACACGGCCGGAGGCGGCCAGCAGGTGCCGGGATTCGTCGGCGTAGGCAAGGCCTACATCACCAGCCGCAAGTTCATCTCGGCTGAAGGCGGTCATAAGCGCATTGTCTGGATGCCCAAAGAGCTGAAAGACTTTCTGCGGGAAGATCTCGACAAAGTGGGCAAGACCTTCGGGGTCGAGAACTTCACCGACCTGATCGCCGATGAAACCAGCGGCACCGATATCGCCTCGGTGCAGGCGTTCATGGAAAAGGTCAGCCACCCTGCTCTGACAATGTGGGATATTACCACTCCGTCAGAGGAGGCAGCTGCCGTCGATGCCGCTCGCGGCGTTGCGGTACAAGCCGCGGCCTCAGGAGGCGGAGCTTCCACCACCACCGTTGCCGATACCGCCGTTGCGGTGGCCGAGCCTCCCACGGCACCTCCGGCTGCGCCCCCTTCAACGCCGGAGACCACCATTGCTGCCAGTGCGGCAGGCACGAAACCACCAGTGACGAAGCCCTCCGCCGGATCTGTCCCGACCGGCGATGGCGTGGGAGCCCTGATCGCGTTGCTGGAACAGCTGCGCGATGCTCCTCCCGCCACCGAGATTCAGCCCGGAATGACGCCCATGCAACAGATGGCGGTTCTGCAAGCCTCGACGGCCATGCACCTGCTCCACGCCGGCGCCAACATGCTGCTGATGCAGACCGGCATGCTGGCTGCAGCCGCGCCTGCCTATGCACCGGTCGCTGATAGCTGTCCGCGCTGCTTCCCGGTCGACGAAGAACCACAGGAACAGGCTCGGGTGGCAGTGGTCACGCCGATTGACGCTGGAACGAAGCCGGCCGCCAGTAAGCGTCCCTCCAAGGCCGATCTCCAATCGGAAGAGATCGAGCGGCCGATCACCTCGGCGGCAATCGTATTGCCGAAGTCGGTCACCGTGGCTCCGGACAAAGCCAATGTCACGGTCCGCACCATCACTCTGGGTGGCAGCGGAACGCGCACTTCCTCGGTCGTGCTGGGAGGGGCTGACGTCCTGCCTTTCCGCCACTACGAGGGCAACGTGGGTCACAAACCCGTGGTTGCCATGGAAGTGCTGGACAGCCCGCCCAAGTCCTATCCCGATCTCCTGCGCAACGCGTATGGAGACCTGCTGAAAGATCCGAAGGCCATGGCCCGCCATCTGGTGGAGAAGCTGGGCGCCGAAATCATCAGTGTGCGCCTGGCCACCTGCCATCCGGACAATGGCGACGTGTCTCCGGAAGCTGCCGGTGACATCGTGAAGGACATTCTGGGCGCGGTGGGTGTACCGGTGATCGTGACCGGCTGCAGCCACTACGAGAAGAACAACGCCTTGATGAAGCACATCGCTTCCACCTTTGCCGGAGAAAACCTGCTGCTGAACTGGGTGGAGACCGACAACTACAAGACCATCGCGGCCACCGTCATGGCTTACGGCCACTGTGTGGTAGCGCAGACTCCCATCGACGTCAACATGTGCAAGCAGCTCAACATCCTGCTGACCACCATGGGCGTACAAGCCGATCACATCATGGTCGACCCCCTGACCGGGGCCCTGGGCTACGGGCTGGAGTACACCTACTCGGTGATGGAGCGTATTCGGAGTTCAGCCTTTACCGGCGACCCCATGCTGGCTATGCCCATGATCGTCAACACCGGCTTTGAAGTATCGAAGGTGAAAGAGAGCCGGGCCCCACGCGCGGACTATCCGCTGTGGGGAAGCGAAGACGAGCGTGAAGCTCTGCTGGAGATAGCCACGTCGGCATGTTATCTGAATGCCGGGGCGGATCTGGTGGTGGTTTACCATCCCCTGGCCGCTCGCACCCTCAAGCGCAAGATTGACGAAATGACCTACTGCGGTAAGTGAGGCGACCACAAAATGGCAATGACTGGTTTACAAATCTTTAAGCTGCTGCCCAAGACCAACTGCGGCGAGTGTGGTGTACCCACGTGCATGGCTTTTGCCATGAAACTGGCCGCCAAGAACGCCGAGCTTGCGGCTTGTCCTTACGCTTCGGAAGAAGCCATCAAAACTGTGGGGGCGGCCAGCAAGCCGCCCATCCGCCTGGTGAAGATCGGACCGCCCGACCACGAGGTCCTGATCGGCAACGAGACGGTCATGTTCCGGCACGATAAAACCTTTGTTCACCCCACGGCCATCGCCATCGCGTTTGCCGACAACGAGCCACTCTCCGAGCTAGGCCATAGCATCGCCGGGGTTCGCGACTATTGCCTGGAGCGCGTAGGCGAGGAGTTGCGGGTCAACTTGGTGCTGGTCGATAACTTCAGCGAAGAGGTCAAACCCTTCGTTGATCTGGTGAAGACCGCGGCGGGCGCCACGGGTATGGGAATCATCCTGCGGAGCTCGAACCTGGAAGCCTTGGAAGCCGGGCTGAAGGAGCTGCCGGGACAGCGCCCCCTGATTCACGCTGCCACTCCGGCGAACGCCGACGCCGTAGCTGCCCTGGCGTTGAAGTACAACGCGCCGCTGGTAGCCCGTGCAGCCACCATCGACGAGTTGGTCGCACTTACCACCAAGCTGGCTGGTCTGGGACTGAAGGACATCGTCCTCGATATTCCGGCCGACAATCCCGCAGCCACCCTGCAATACAACACCATTTTGCGCAAGGCTGCGCTGAAGAATTCCTTCGAGCCGCTGGGCTATCCCATCATCAACTTTGTCAACGCGCTGGACGATGCCTCGGTGGTGGCCGATGCCTCGACCTTCCTGTGTAAATACGGGTCGATCGTGGTGCTGGACCGCATCAAGCTGGAACTCCTGCTGCCCCTGATGATGTTGCGGCAGAACATCTATACCGATCCGCAAAAGCCGATTCAGGTCGATCCCAAGGTCTACCCCATCGGCGAAATCAGTAAAGACTCTCCGGTGCTGGTGACCACCAATTTCTCCCTGACCTATTTCCTGGTCTCTGGCGAAATTGAAAACTCGGGAATTCCGGCGAATCTGCTGGTGGTCGATACCGAAGGCATGAGTGTGCTGACGGGATGGGCCGCGGGCAAGTTCTCAGGTGAAAAGGTGGCCAACGCGGTGAAAGCCAGCGGGCTGGCAGAGCAAGGAAAACATCGCATCATCATTCCCGGCTATGTTTCGCAGATCAGCGGCGAAATCGAGGAAGGCTTGCCGGGTTGGGAGGTGCTGGTCGGTCCCGGGGAAGCCTCGGATCTGGGCTCCTTCATGAAGATCCAAGCCGCGAAGTAACCTCATGCCCTCGGTTCGCTTTCAGCCCGCCGATGTTGTGGCCGAGGTGCCGGCCGGAACGCTGATTCACCAGGCAGCGTTGCGGGCCGGTATCCTCGACCTCGAGTTGCCCTGCGGCGGCGAGGGTTCATGCGGCTTGTGCTCGGTACAGGTGGAAGGACGCGATGCGCCCGTTCTGGCTTGCCGGACAAAAGTCACATCTGACATTGTGGTACTCCTGCCCGACCGCTCGCAAGCCGGAGCGCGCGTTTTGGGCGACAGTCATTCCCTGATCGATCCGGCTTTGCTGCCGGACCGCGATCATCTGGCGCCGCTCTACCGTCAGCAGCGGCTTACCGTGCCCCCGGCTTCCATCGAAGAGCACTATAGCGACTGGACCCGGCTCACCCGCGAATTGAGCCGCAATGGCGGAGCCGCTCCCATCACCGGCGAAATCACCGCCCTACGCCAGTTGGCCGAAGCGGTTCGTGCGGCCAATGGCGATCTTACCGTTGGCCTCGAAGAAACTGCGTCAGGCCTGCGAGTCCGCCAGGTGCAGGCAGGCCACAATCCTAGCCACCCCTTCGGCCTGGCCGTCGATATCGGAACCACCACCGTGGCGGCGCAACTGATCGACCTGGAAGATGGCGCGTTGCTGGCCACCCAGACTTCCTACAATCTGCAAGTACGCCGGGGAGCGGACGTGATCAGCCGCATCGACTACGCTCGCAATCCGGAACGTCTGGAGGAACTCCGTAGTCTGGTGCTGGAAACGATCAACGGGCTCATCCAGCAGCTGGCCAGCGCAGTTTCCATCAAGCCTGAGGACATTCGGGCGGCGTTTGTGGCCGGCAACACTACCATGACGCATCTGTTGCTGGGCTTGCCGCCGCGCTACATTCGCGAAGCTCCTTATGTCCCCACGGTGAACTTTGTCCCCGAACTGCGCGCCCAGGAGGTCGGTCTGAACCTCGATCCCCGGGCCATCGTGGCTTGCGCTCCTGGCGTGGGCAGCTATGTCGGAGGCGACATCACCTCGGGACTTTTATGCACCGACCTGCCTACCAACAATCGCGATGTTTTTCTCTTTATGGACATCGGCACCAACGGCGAAATCGTGATCGGCAACGCCGATTGGATGGTGGCTTGCGCCTGCTCCGCCGGTCCGGCCTTCGAGGGCGCGGGAATTAAATGCGGCATGCGGGCAGCCGAAGGCGCTATCGAACGGGTTTCCATCGGCGATGACGGCGAAAAGCTGGACTACTCGGTGATTGGTGGCGGCAAGCCGGCAGGCATCTGCGGCTCGGGTCTGATCTCGCTGCTAGGCGAACTGTTTCGCCAGGGAATCATCGATCGCTCCGGACGCTTCTTCCAGTCACCCGGCACGGGACGGATCGTGCAGCCCGAAAGCCGTCGCGCCTTCCGCTTGGCCGCCGCCGGGCAAACCCGCACCGGCAAAGACCTGGTCATTACCGAAGCCGACCTGGAGAACCTGATCCGCACCAAAGCGGCGATCTATGCGGCCTGCTCGCTGGTGCTCGAGAATGTCGGTCTCACCTGGGAGGCAGTGGCTCGGGTCTACATCGCGGGCGGTTTCGGGCGATACATGCGGGTCGCCGATGCAGTCTTCATCGGCATGCTGCCCGATTTGCCGCTGGAGCGTTTCCGTTATATCGGGAATTCTTCTCTTACTGGCGCGTACATTGCGCTGCTGTCGCGGGAGCATCGCCGCCGTCTGGCGGAGATTGCCGCCCGTATCACCTATGTCGATATGAGCTCCAATCCACAATATATGGATAGTTATGTGAAGGCTTTATTCCTTCCCCACACGGACTTGGAGCAGTTTCCAACGGTAGCAGAGTCGTTCGAGAGTCGAAGGAGGAAAGCATCGTGAATGATCTATTGAAGCGAGTCAAGGCGGGCGAGATCCTTATCTCTGATGGAGCTATGGGGACCTTCCTGTTTGCCAAAGGGATGGAAAGCGGGGAATGCCCCGAATCGTGGTGCGTGAGCCATCCTAAAGAGGTAGAAGAAATCGCCCAGGCATACGTAGATGCCGGGTCCGACATCGTCGAAACCAATTCGTTCGGCGCCACTTCGTTCAAACTGAAGGGTTATGGAATGGCCGACAAGGTCCATGAGATCAACGTTGCCGCCGCTAAGCTGGCGAAACATGCCATGGGCAGCAAGGGCTATGTGGCCGCGTCGGTCGGTCCGACCGGGCACATCGTGATCGAAGAAGGCGGCGACACCACCGCCGAGCAGTTATACGAAGCCTTCAAGGCGCAAGTAATCGCCCTGGCCGAAGGCGGAGCCGACGCCATCTGCGTGGAAACCATGTCATCGGTGGTGGAAGCCGAACAGGCCATCAAAGCTACCAAAGAAAACACTAAGCTGCCGGTGATCTGCACTTTCGCCTTCGAGCCCGGCATCAAGGGCTTCCGCACCATGATGGGCGTCAAGCCGGAGCGTGCGGCCAAGGTTGCGGCAGCCGCCGGCGCCGACATCGTAGGCGCCAACTGCGGCATGGGCATCTCCAACATGATCGAGATCACTCGCCAGATGCGGGCCGCTGTACCCGACGTCCCCATTCTGATTCATGCCAACGCTGGTCCGCCGGTGATGGAGAATGGCAAGACCGTATTCAAGGAATCACCTGAACTGATGGCCTCGTTTGTGGCCGAGTTGGTCCAAGCCGGCGCCAATATTATCGGCGGCTGCTGCGGGACAACTCCAGCCCACATTACCGCCGTGGCCAAAGTGGCCCGGGCGTTGCCCGTTAACGCGTAACCCTGCAGGCTGATCATTCGATCTCCTGACTTGGTCAGCGGCTGTTGAGAGCGGCCGCTGACTTTTCACCATTACTTTCGCTGGCGGCTGCGCTCCGCCGCGAGGGACATTCAGGTTCGTTCGTCATCTACGGCTTGGTATGATCCCTGGGAACCCTATGCACTGGGAAAATTTGATTGCCAGCGCCGATTTCTGTCTGCGCCGGTCCGGCCGCTACCTGGTGACCGAGCTGCTGACTCCGCACCGCGTTCTCAGCACCTCGGCGTTGCATGGCGGCCAATCGGAGTCTGTCCGCTATCTGGTGAATCATCAGAGTTGCGAAGGTTCGGCCCATCATGAGCGTCACGCTTGCATGATGAAGCTCGGCCTCGAAGAGTACCATCGCTCGGTTTGCCGCGAGCTCGATCTCGACCCCGGCTGCGTGGCGACCATGGGAACTGCGGCCAATATGAACTATGCGGCTGTCATCCAGCGGGGCGAGGATGACGTCACGGTTACGGCTGCCGTTACCGCGGGCGTACAAGGCAACGCTGCCTGTGCGGGCGATCCTACGACCTGGCGGGAAACTCCCCTGGGTTGTTCGGAGCCGGTACTCTCGGCAGGCACCATCAACGTTCAACTTTTGCTGAACTGCCCGGTGACCGAGGGCGCTCTGGCACGAGCCGTTGTCACGATGACGGAAGCGAAGACTGCTGCGTTGCAGCAATTGGCTGTTCGCAGCCGTTATTCCACGGACCTAGCCACCGGAACCACTACCGACCAGTTTTGCGTCGCCGCTCCGCTTCGCGACCAACCGCCGCGCCGCTTCACCAGCACCGGCATCAAGCTGGGCGAATACATTGGTCTGGCGGTCCGCGACGCTACCCTGGAAGCTCTCCGCTGGCACAACGGACTTGAGCCCAGCTACACCCGTGGCATCTTTCATGCGCTGGGCCGCTACGGCGTAAAGGACGACCACTTCGTTCAGGAAATGGCGCCTTATCTTACCGATAGTGAGCTGGAGTTGCTGAAGCACAACCATAAATCGGTGATGTACGAACCTATGGTGTCAGCCGCCGCTTATGCTATCGCCGGCATTCTAGATCGCTGCCGCTATGGCACGTTCCCGGCCAGTACGGCGCAGGAAGCATTGCGCCAGCAGGCAGCATGCCTGGCTGCCAGCCTGGCGGGACGGCTAGATCGCTGGCCGGAATTTCACAACCGTCTGGCCACAGCCGATGTTGACGAGCCTAAGAAGCTGATCTTGTCGGCCATCGCTCTGGGGTGGTCGAAAAAGTGGTCTTAGGCATTCTGCGTCCGTCGGTGCCGCTTTTGGCCGGAGCGGTTCTGCTCGACTTGCTTCTTGGCGATCCTGTATACCCCGCACATCCCGCCCGCTTGATGGGGTGGACGCTGTCTCAGTTTGAAAAGCTGCTGCGCGCGCTCAAGCTCGACGGCTATGTGGGCGGAGTCCTGCTCTTCCTGCTGCTCGCCATCGTTTGGTGTGGCGGAACCGCCGCGCTGATTTACGGCCTGGCTCGCTGGAACCATTGGGCCGCGTTGGCCGTCCAGGTTTTCCTGATCTACTCACTGGTCGCGCTGCGCGACCTCCTGCAGCACGGCTGGGCGGTCGAACAGGCTGTACGTCAAGGTGACTTGCCGGAAGCTCGTTGCCGGATATCGCGGTTGGTTGGCCGCGAAACCGATCGCATGGATCTTTCCGCTTGCCGCCGCGCGGCCATTGAAAGCCTCAGTGAAAATCTCACCGACGGATTTGTAAGCCCTATCTTCTGGTATGCCGTCGCCGGGCTTCCCGGCATCGTGCTCTTCAAAGTCGTCAGCACGATGGACTCCATGGTGGGCTACAAGACGCCGCGGTATTTGCGTTTCGGCTGGTGCGGAGCCCGGCTTGATGACCTGATGAACTGGTTGCCGGCCAGGATCAACTGGCTGCTGATCGCGCTCTGCGCTGTGCCGCTGCCCGGCTATTCCGGGCGCAAGGCTTTGGGCGTGGGTTGGCGTCAGCACGCGCTAATGCCGGGGCCGAATTCCGGCTGGAGCGAAGCTACCACCGCAGGTGCGATGCAGCGCCGGTTGGTTGGCCAGATCTGGCGGCACGGCCAGCTGGTGACGGAACTTTGGCTGGGCGATGCCAGCGATCCGCCTGCCGGTGATCGCTCGGATGTGCGACGGGCCGCGGTCCTGCTAACCATCACCGGCCTCAGCGCAACGGCGCTGGCATTGCTGGCGATTGCCGCCATACACTGATTAATAGATAGGAAAGGCCGAGGGTGAAGAAACGCCTGATAGCCTTCATCAGGCGTAGAGATGGCCATTAGAGACTATGTGGCTCGGTTGACTTCGTTGCATCGAGTGCTGTGGCCGCATGTTGTTGGCGAGTAACTTCAGAGAAGCAGACTCGAGTCCCGCCCCGCGGGACGGGAAGAAGATAGCCCAGCGCTTCAGCGCTGGGTAGGCTGCAATTTTATGATTGAGCCCCTTCAGGGGCGGCACATGAGGATGTCCAGACGAGCCATCCTCCTTCAGATAAGGACGGTAATCATGAGCAGCATTGCAACCAAGAAAGGCGACAGTGGACAGACCAGCCTCACCGGCGGAATCCGCGTCTCCAAATCATCGCTCCGCGTCGAAGCCTACGGCACAGTTGACGAAGCCAACTCCGCCATGGGTTTCGCCCGCTCCATCTGCGAGGACGCCGACCTGCGCGAGCGCACCAAACTCATTCAGCGCGAACTCTTCAAGGTCGGGTCGGCCCTGGCGACACCGCCGGAAAATCGTAAAGGCGAACCCCCCTTGAACGCCGCCATGATCGATGCTTTGACCGATCAAGTGCACCAACTCGAGGCCATCAAGGGAATGCTGTCCGACTGGTCGATCCCGGGAGAACATCCAGCCGCCGCCGCTTACGATGTAGCCAGGACGGTGTGCCGGCGGGCTGAACGTTGCGTGGTGCGATTGATCGATGCCGGCGAAATTGTGGATGTCAACGCTTTGCCCTATCTCAATCGGCTCTCCGACTTGCTTTGGCTGTTCGGCCGCAAGCTGGAATTGGATGCCGGAGTGAGCGGCTCCTTGCGCGATGCCAACGCCAAGACCGGCCCGCGATGGTCACGCGCGTGGTGAGAACAACTGCATCGACAAATTGTCGCGTGAACTCTGCTTCAGCGCCCCTGAAAGTGATCTCATGACTGCTCGCGCCTTGATGATCGGTGGCACCGCTTCGCATGTAGGGAAGAGCTGGATGGCAACCGCCATCTGCCGCTCGCTTCACCGCAAGGGCATTCGCGTGGCTCCGTTCAAAGCGCAAAACATGTCCAACAATTCCTACCCATGTCCCGGCGGCGGAGAAATCGGACGCGCCCAGGTGGCGCAAGCCCAGGCCTGCGGGCTGGAGCCATCGCCCGACATGAATCCGATCCTGCTGAAGCCTTCAGGGGATGCCACCAGCCAGGTTGTCGTGCACGGTCAGGTGTGGCGCAACCTTAGCGCTGCCGACTACTACCGGCAGTATGATTACCTGGTCGGCAAGGTCGACGAGTCTTACGCTCGGCTCGCTGCCCAATACGAAGTCATCGTCATTGAAGGAGCAGGCGGCGTGGCGGAGTTGAATCTGCGCAGGATGGACCTGGTCAATCTTGGTCTGGCTCGTCGCTTGAATGTTCCCGTATTGCTGCTGGCCGACATCGATCGCGGCGGCGTCTTCGCATCGATCTACGGAACCATAGCTTTGCTGGAGCCGGAAGAAGCGGCCCTGGTTCGCGGTTTCGCCGTAAACCGTTTTCGCGGAGATCCAGCTCTGTTTGCCGACGCCGTCCCTCTACTGGAAAACAAAACTGCCAAGCCTTGTCTGGGCGTTTTTCCTTTTGTCCACGATGTTGAACTCGACGAAGAAGACAGCGTCTCGCTCGATCACTGGCAACCTACAGCCCAAGGCGGACCGTCCATTGCGATTCTTCAGTTTCCCCGGGTTTCCAACCACACCGATTTTCAGCGTCTGACCAGCGCGCTCTGGATTCAGCGGCCCTTGCGACGGCAATTTGATCTGGTGATCCTGCCCGGCAGCAAGAATTCGGTTGCCGACCTGCAATGGATGCGACAACAGAAGTTCGATCTCTGGCTGCACGAACAATATGCCGGTGGCGCCCACATTCTCGGTGTCTGTGGCGGATATCAGATGCTGGGCGAGAGCATCGACGATCCCTACCATGTGGAGTCGGCGGAAACTTCTGTCCCCGGCTTGGGAATGCTTCCGGTGCGTACCGTTCTGCAGCAGAAGAAAGTAACCCAGCGCGTCACCGCATCCACGCCTAACGGCCACAGCTTTCCGGCCTACGAAATCCATATGGGCGAAACCTTACGCCCGGTGGACGCCGCAGCTTTCGCCTGGATCGATGGCCGTCCAGAAGGCATTCGCTACGGACGTTTTGCCGGCACCTACCTGCACAGCGCTCTGGAGAATCCGGATGTTCTGGAAGACTGGATTGGCTTTCGACCGCCCGAACCGGTTAGCCATGACGATTCCTACAACCGTTTGGCGGATTGGTTTGAACGCTGGGTCGATGGTCCCAGGTTCGAAAGGCTATTTCTTCCAGTCCGTCTTTAAGTCCATGATTCTCCTTTCCGAAACTTCGTCAAGCCTCGGATTGGGTTACTGAAATGCGAAGGTCTCTGAGGAGCTGGTGGTCTGCAACGGTGAGCGCTAGGACAAACTTCTCAGCGGTTGACCGTTTGGCCGCAGAACACTTTGACGAGTGATAGCCGTTGGGTCCATAGCATTCGTGGCACCAGTAAGTTGGGTCGGTTTTAGCGCTCATGGCTCCTCCTGGCGCTTTCGCTGCAGCGCATCGCTGCTCACCGACTTCTGCAGGATAAGCGCGGTCATGTCGTCCAGCTTCTGATTCAGATCATCCAGCCGACGCTGCAAATCCTTCACCGTTTCGTTATTGACGTTCCTGGTACACGGCCGTCTGCTCCAAGGTGGCGATGCGACGCTCGTGATCGCGGATTGCGGTCGCCATCCGGATTTCCGTGAATTATAGGTTTTGGCGGCGTCCGGCCTATTCCAGGATATTGAGACATTCCTTAGAATCTTGTCGCGTTTCAATAGGTTGCCCGGGCGGAAGCTATATTGACCTCACTCCAGTGGTCGTGCCCTTTAGGGGTGCAATTGTTTTCATAAGAGTTGCGACAACAGTTTTTTCCCCGAGTGAGCAATATTGAGCAATATTGAACAGACGACAGGCAGCCTAGAGTGATCGAATTGTGAGCTGTGCGCGAATCCTCGCAGGCAGTAAATTTCTTTGACAAGAAAATAACTTAATCTTCCCAAAATGGGTCCGTGTTCCCAGTATTTCGCCGCGGTACACGTATTCTCGTTGACTTAGGGTCTCCTGCGCCGCAACATAAAAACGTTGGCCTTATCATATGATGAAAGCCGGTTGATGCTTGGATTTTCTACTGCTCGACTTATCACGGCTTGCTTTACTCCCCTCCTCGTATTGCAAAGCCAACGGTAACCCTTAATCGAACTCACGGAGAATGATAACTCATGACAGACCTAAAACAACTGAATAAAGCGATCGTCGACGGCGACGCGAAGAAGGCGGTTGAGGTCACAAAGGCAGCCCTCGCCGAGGGTGCAAAGCCTCTGGATCTCATCCAGAATAATATGATTCCCGCCATGGACGAGGTCGGAAAGCTCTTCGAAGAAGAAGAGTATTTCGTCCCCGAGCTGCTGCTTTCGGGCCGAGCCATGCGGGGTGCGTTTGACCTGATCCGGCCACTCATGAAGGCCCAGGGCATTCAGCCCACCGGCCGCGTGGCAATCGGATCGGTCCAAGGCGACCTGCACGATATCGGCAAGAACTTGGTCGCAGCGATGTTGGAAGGCGCTGGGTTCGAAGTTTTCGATCTCGGCGCTGATGTGAAACCTGAAGCGTTTGTTGAAACCGTAAAATCCCAAAACTGCAACTTCGTGGCGATGTCTGCCATGTTAACCGTCACTATGCCCAAGATGCTGACCACCATCGAAGCGCTCAAGGCCGCCGGCCTGCGCGATAAGGTGAAGGTCATGGTCGGTGGCGCTCCCATCAGCCAGGCCTATTGCCATCAGATTGGCGCCGACGTTTACAGCGAGACTGCTTCCGGTGCGGCAGTTGCGGCCAAGGAAATCGCGGCCGTCAATAAGCAGTTTGCGGAGAAGGGCGAAAAGGCACTTGCTGGAGTCGCCGCCGCTTCAAAGGGGGCGAAATGAGCAAAGCAACGATTTTCAAAACCATGGCTGTCTCTAGTCCGCAGGAACTGATCTTTGGGACCGCTCCCAAACCAGTGACTTGCGGTACCGGCATAGTTATCGGAGGGGGAACGGTATTTCCGGAAGTCAACTTCACTCTCCCCACAATGAATGTCGATAAGTCGACCTGGCCTGAAGTGGTGGCCCATTACGAAGAAATGGCCACCAACATCTTTAAGCGTGCCGTGGCCATGAAGGTGCCCGGCATTGTTCTGGAATTCGAACAACTTCCGCAGCAGACCCAAAACCCCGAGTGGGGCGCTGAAATCACCGCTCTGCTGGAACGGCACCTGAAGGAGAACTTCGAGAAGTATGGTTTGAAGGGCGCTATTCGCTGCACCCCTGCTGACATTCGCGGTCCGGCTGGAGTTAAGGGCGTAAAGCCGGTTATGCGTCATGGCCAGCTGTGGGATCAGCTGAACCGCTCCTTCGATCTGTGCATTCAGGCTGGCGCCGACCTCATGTCCATCGAGTCCATCGGTGGCAAGGAAGTCCACGACGAAGGCTTGATGTACGGCGACGTTCGCGCGACCGTGTTCGGAATTGCTAGTCTCTCCTGCCGCGATATGACTTGGCTATGGAGCCAGATCGTCGACAAGTGCGAGAAGAGCGGCCACACCGTCGCCGCCGGCGATACCGCCTGCGGATTCGCCAACACCTCCATGGTGCTGGCATACCAGAAGCTGCTGCCCGATGTCTTCGCAGCCGTCGATCGTGCCATGGCTGGCGCACGTACCCTGAAGGCCGTTGAATGCGGCGCCAAGGGTCCGTCGAAAGACTGCGGCTACGAAAACCCGATCGTGAAGGCCGTCAGCGGCATTCCGATCTCGCAGGAAGGCAAGGCTGCTACCTGTGCACACTTCAGCCATGTGGGCAATATCTCCGCCTCCATGTGCGATCTGTGGAGCAATGAGTCGGTGCAGAACATCCGTCTGCTGTCCGGCAACGCTCCCGAGGCCTACACCGAACTGTTGGCCTATGACGTCCGGCTGATGAACATTGCCAACTCTCACAAACAGGGCCATATCTTCCAGTCCTGGATGGTTGAGTCGGACAAGAACAACAGTGCGATCGGCGCTATCCTGACGCCCGAATCCGTCTTCGCCATCGGCAAGGCGATCGTCGCAAAGGATACCGACTACGCTCGCACGGTGGCTGCCGGTCAGGCCGCCATCGACATCATTCAGACGGCTGTCGACACCAAGCAACTCAATCTCGGCAAGAAGGAACTCCAGTGGCTCGAAAGACTGCACAAAGAGTTCGCGAACCTGCCGAAGGATGAGAATGTTTTGGCCGAGGAAATGGTCGGAACACTGGGCCATCTGTTCGATCCTGAGTCGTACGGCCTCAAGGTTGCGGTTGGCGCAGCGAAGTAGGCTTAGGTAAGCGTTGCTAGATCTAATGGAAACCGTGCCGCCTTCGGCTGGTTAGCCGGAGGCGGTGGTTCCCTAAGATACAGGCCAATTTCCAATGACTTGTTGTCTTGAATAACGATGTTTTCTCGTAATCACAAAAGCAGCAGGTGTGCCCAGATCGGCTCACACTTGCTGCTTTTTATTGATTGCAGCTAGCTAGCCCAGCTTGCGGCCACCACGTCTTAATAAGCGGCAGCTGCTGACTCTCAGGCAGAGAGAATACTGAGGGAGACAGTGGTTCCAACTGGCTTGGCCAGAGTTGAGGCCGAATTAAAAAAGTGGAATCGTGAGCCCGGTCACAGAATATTGTTCATAACTTCCCTAGACTTTGTAATTAGGTGGTTCATTAACTATGCCCGACAACGGAAGCGGTAACCCAGCCAAGGTGCGCATCGAATTAGTTCCCCTTGGCGCAGTCCTTGAAGTAGATCGTGGAACAGTTCTAGACAACGTGCTGATGACTCGCGGCATGGAATTTCCTTGTGGCGGGTTAGGCACCTGCGGCGGATGCCGGGTGCAAGTCATCGAAGGCTCCATCGACGCGTCGCCCGAGGATCATGCTGTGCTGTCCAAGCAAGAAGTTGCTGATGGCTGGCGCCTGGCTTGTCGCGCCCACGCAGAATCGCCTTTGAAGCTGAAGGTCGAGCAGTGGACCATGCCGGTATTGACCGACGATACCCAACTGGCTCGAACCCGGCGTACCGGGCTGGTCGTAGCCATCGACCTTGGTACCACCACCGTCGTCGCGCAATTGCTGGACCTCTCCACCGGCAAGCTACTCGGCCTGCGCACCGGGCTCAATCCCCAGACCATCCAGGGCGCCGATGTGATGAGCCGGGTTCGCTTCGCGCAAGACAGCAATGACCTCACGGTCCTGATCCGGGATTTCCTCGGAACCATGATCCACGATGTCGCCTCGGGCCGGGAAGAGGAAATCGTGGAAGTTGTATTGGTCGGCAATACCGTAATGCATCACCTGTTCTGCGGGCTCGATACCGAACCGCTCACCCATGTGCCGTTTGCCTCGCCTAATCTGGGTGAGCAACAGTTCGCGGCCAAAGACTTGGGTTGGCGGCTGCCGGCTTCCGCGATTGTCCGTTTCCTTCCCTGCATCGGAGGCTTCGTCGGATCGGATATTCTGGCCGGCATCGTTGCTGTCGGTCTGCATACCGGCACCGAATTGCGTGCCCTGATCGATTTAGGGACCAATGGAGAGATCTCGCTGGGTAATCGCGACAAGGTTTTGTGCGCTTCAACAGCTGCTGGCAGCGCTTTTGAGGCGGGCTCCATCAAGATGGGCATGCGGGCCGCCACGGGCGCGATTTCGCGGGTTTTCTTGAACCATAAGGGAATGGACTGCACCGTGATTGGCGAAGTTGAACCTCGCGGCATCTGTGGCAGCGGCCTGGTGGATGCCGTGGCCGCCGGACTCGACGGCAGTATCATCGGCGTCAGTGGCCGGTTCACCACCGGCTCGAAGGAGTTTACCGTCGGCGGCACCATCAAGATCTGGCAAGCTGACGTGCGCGAATTGCAATTGGCCAAGGGAGCCATCGCCTCCGGCTTACGCATCCTGCTTGATCGCTGGGGGGCCAGCATCGACGATGTCAAACAGGTTTATCTGGCCGGAGCATTCGGCAACTATGTCCGCGCGGAAAGCGCTGTCCGCATCGGCCTCCTCGAAACCTCGGCGGATCACCTGGTTGCCTCGGGTAACACTGCCTTGCGCGGAGCCAAGATGCTGATTGGCGTGGAAGACTTTCCGGTCCTCGATCTCATTGAGCATGTGGGCTTGGCTTCCGATCCTCACTTTCAGGATCGATTCGTCGAATGCATGGCTTTCCCTGATGCTGAAACTATCGCCAGCCGCAAACTGCTGGCGGAATGCCCGGCGGCCGTCTGAGTATGCGCCTCCTGCTGATTGGCTGCGGACTGCTAGTGCGTGAACTGAGCGACGCCATCGCCCACTCTCCCCATGTGGTCGATGCCATCTACCTGCCTGCCGGATTGCACGACACCGGCGCAAAATCCATGCGCCAGCGGCTGCAGCAGGAAATCGATGCCGCCAACCCATCCGACTACGATGCCATCGTGCTGGGCTACGCTCTGTGCGGCATGGGTGTCGCCGGACTCAAAGCCCCTGGCATTCCGCTGGTGGTTTCCCGCGCTCACGACTGCATCACTCTGTTGATGGGCAGCCGGGAAAAATATAGCGAATATTTCAAGGCAAATACTGGCGTCTACTTTCGCTCCGTAGCTTGGGTGGAGCGCGGCCGCGAAATGCACGATCAGGTCGGCGCTCACGGACTGAGTCAGGACCGCGACGCCCTGATTGCCCGCTATGGCGAGGATGCCGGCCAGTACCTCTATGAAGAAGCCACCCGCTATCGCAACAGCTACAGCAAGCTAACCTATATCCGCACCGGTTCGGAATTCGATGATCGCTGTGCGGAACAAGCTCGGGCGGAAGCCAGCGAAAGAAACTGGAGCTACGAAGAATTTCCCGGAGAGCTAACCATGTTTCGCCGGCTTCTGGCAGGTGACTGGCAGTCTGACTTTCTGGTTGTTCCTCCCGGGCACGAGATCGTCGCCACCTACGACGACGAAATTGTGCGCGAGGCTGCCGGCAAATCATCCGCTGGCGCTTAACGGCTTGGTCTCGAAACCGCCTGACCCCGGCGCATTTTCTCCTGCCGTTGAAGTTTGTCTGCCGCAAATCTGCTCATGGAACATTCCCTCGCGGTTGACACGCCATCCGAGATAGCCGCCCCTGGAAAGAGGGCGGCAAACATCCGCAGCGCGAGCTATCGCGTATTGACGCTCATCGTCTTGTCTCCCGCAGGCCGGCAAACCTCGCAGTCGATCGATGTTTGCGGCCCCCGGTGACACCATGACCGGGCGCGACCTTACTTCAGATAAGCGCGCACCAGGCCGATCAGGTCTTCGCCCAATTCCTCAGGTGAGTCCAGCCCCCGATCCGGAGTCATCATGTGCAGGCGGATGTGATCCTCGAGGATTTCCGCCATCAGGCCATTGACGCCACCTCGAATCGCAGCCAACAACATCAGAACGTCGGCGCACTCGTCACCGGCGTTCAAGGCGCGTTCCACGGCGGCGAATTGACCACGAATCCGCTTGATGCGGAAAAGCAGTTTTTGTTTCTCCTTGGAGATCTCAGGAATTTTATCTTTCATCGCGGTTGTCCAAGTGTGCAAGGTTATATACCATAGGGGGGTATGCTATAGGAAGAACGGGCTGGAAATCCAGCATTTTCTCGCCGGCCGCCAAGTTCCCCCGGCAGCCAGGGAAGTAGCAGCAGAAAAGACCTCAAGCGCAGCCTTCCTGGCGGCTGAGGATGCAGGAGTAGCACGTTTAACAGTTTGCTGAAAAACTCGAAACCGTGGACCCCTCGGCGGCTAAGCCGCCTCGGGATCACAAATTTAAAGGACTAGCAACGGCGCAGCTGAAGCTGCGCCCCTTCAAACCCGGTGCTCATCGAGTTTTTCAGCAAAGTGTTTAAGTCGTGAACCTGCCGCCTCCGTTGACTAGTCTAGTTTCAGTGCGCTCGCGGGAAAGGCCACAAAGTGAACACGAGCTGCGGCGGAATTAACGCTCTGTTCATATTCGATGTATGTAATGCAATCACATCAAGATTCAGCCGTTGGTCTGGAAGGTGCGAGGGCGAGCATCGGGTGGTTGAGGTTTGTTTCATGCAGGCAACCATCGCGGCCGCCGTTTGCAACCTCCGGTCGTGGTGCGACCAGCGAGTGGGGGAGTGTTTGGCGAGGGTCATTTGGGGGAAAGAGGAGAGGGCATGGGCAAGGCTATGACGCGGTTGTGCGTGGGGCTGTTGATGGCCGTAGCCTTGGTGGAGAGTGGCGTTTCGCAAACCGCGCTCACCTGGCCGGAAATCCGGGCGAAGTTTGAAGCTGCGAATCCCACTCTGCGAGCGGGACAGATTGGGGTCGACGAATCACGCGCGCAAGAAATTACGGCCTATCTGCGTCCCAATCCGACTGCGGCAATTCTGGCCGATCAGATTGATCCTTTCAATGGCGGCCCGCCGCACGGCCCGTTTGCCTATTTCCTGGCGGCGGGAACTGTCAGTTACCTGCACGAACGGCAGCACAAACGAGAATTGCGCCTGGAAAGCGCGCAGGAAACAACCAAGGTGGCTGTGTCGAGCCAATCCGACCTAGAGCGGACACTAGTCTTCGACCTACGCATGGCTTTCGTGCAGACGCTGCAAGAGAAGGCCGTCCTGGATCTGGCAAAAGAGAATCTGGCGTATTACGACCACGTGCTCGGGGTGAATCGCGAACGCTACAAACTGGGAGCGATTGCCCAGGTGGATTTGGACCGGCTCGAGCTGCAACGGGTGCAGTATGAGTCTGACCTGCAGACGGCTGAAGTCGCTCTGCGCACGGCCAAGATTCAACTCCTGGCGCTTCTGGACGAGCGGACCCCGGTCGAGCAATTTGATGTTACCGGCCCTTTCGATTTCTCAGCGCAAATTCCTGGTCTCGACGACGTTCGTCAAACTGCGCTGGATGCTCGCCCGGACTTGAAAGCCGCGTTGCAATCCATCGATCTGGCGAACACCAACCACCGTCTGGCTGTGGCCTACGGATCGACCGATCCGACGGTAGGCTTCGACTTCGGACGCAATCCTCCCATTGATGCTTACTTTGGATTCAGCTTGAGCTTTCCGCTGCGCATCTTCGATCGCAACCAGGGCGAGAAGCTCCGGACGCAACTGGATGTCGACCGCAACGGGAAACTGCTGGAAGCGACCCGCGCCCAGGTTTTTAACGACGTGGACTCCGCCTATGCCGCGGTCAAGGGAACGGTGGCGCTGCTTCAGCCTTACAAGGACCGTTATCTGAACCAGGCAGCCAGGGTGCGAGACACCATCTCGTTTTCCTATGACCGGGGGGCTGCCTCTCTGCTGGATTTTCTGGATGCGCAAGCAGACTACCGCAGTGTGCAACTCAATTACTTGAACCTGGTCGGGTCCTATCTGGAAGCCGTGAATCAACTGAATCTTGCCGCCGGGCGTGAGGTCATTCCATGAAGCGCAGAGGATTGGCATGGTTGGCCCTAATTTTGGGGCTGGGCCTGTGGGAATCGGGCTGTGGGTCCAAGAGCGATCCCGCGGCCGAAGCGCCGCCTCCGCTGAAGCTCGAGCGGGTGCAAGACCGAAATCTGTTTGCCGTCGAGCATCCTGAGCGCTTCGCTTTAACCCAGGCGGTGGCACACGCAGCTACCTCGCAATTGAGAGTGACCGGAGTCGTCGCGCCGGATATCTCCAGAAACGTCCCGGTGATTTCACTCGCTAGCGGACGCATCGTGGAAATTGATGCGCGTTTGGGCGACACCGTGAAGAAAGGTCAATTGTTACTGCGCGTACAAAGCTCGGACATTTCCGCCGCGTTTTCCGACTACCGAAAAGCCGTTGCCGACGAACAATTGGCCCGCACTCAGTTGGAGCGTTCCAAACAGCTATACGACCGAGGAGCGATTTCTCTCAACGACCTGCAGATTGCTCAGGACACTGCAGCCAAAGCCCAGGTTGATGTCGAAACCACCGCCGAAAAGCTTCGCGTGCTGGGCAACACCAACCTTGATCATCCCAGCGGCATCGTCGACATTCGTGCCCCCATATCAGGCGTGATCACCGATCAGCAGGTTACGAACGCCGCAGGGGTGCAAGGCTTGGCCTCTCCTAACCCTTTCACAATTTCTGACCTGACGGATGTCTGGATTTTGTGCGATGTATATGAAAATGATCTCGCCAATGTGCATCTTGGCGAAAAGGCCGAGATTCGCCTGAACGCTTACCCCGATCAAGTCTTTACCGGAACCATAAGTAACATCGGTCCCATCCTGGACCCGAACCTTCGAACCGCCAAAGTGCGCATCGAGGTACACAATCCAGGCCTGATGCGTCCGGGCATGTTTGTCACCGCGACATTCCACGGTCAACAAAAAGAGACCCGAGCGGCGGTTCCTGCCACCGCAATCCTGCACCTGCACGATCGCGAGTGGGTCTACATCCCGGCCCAGGAGAAACAGTTTCGACGAGTGGAGGTGGTGGGCGGCGACATGCTTCCCGACGGCATGCAGGAAGTCGTGAAGGGCATCACCCCGGGACAGCAAGTCGTAGCCAATGCACTGGAATTCCAGAACACGGTGGAACAGTAATGATTCGCTGGCTCGTCGACTTTGCGCTGAATAACCGCTTTGTTGTTTTGAGCATGGCGTTTCTGCTTTTCGTCTGGGGCATCTTTGCTTTCAAAAAACTTCCGGTCGAAGCCTACCCTGATGTGGCCAATACCTGGGTGCAGGTAATTACCCAATGGCCCGGCCGCGCCGCCGAAGAAGTTGAGCAGCAGGTCACTATACCCATTGAAATCCAGATGAACGGGATTCCCCATCTTCAGCACGTGCGTTCGTCCTCCCTGGCGGGCTTGTCCGTCGTCAATCTCATCTTCGACGACGACTCTGACAACGACTGGGATCGGCAGAAGGTTCTGGAGCGGCTTTCGCAGGTTACGCTTCCACCGGGCGTGTCCGCGGTGATCGGTCCTGACTTCAGTCCTATCGGATCGGTCTACTGGTACACGCTGGAGAGCACCAACCCGCAGTACGACGTAATGGAGCTGAAGTCGCTCCAGGACTGGGTGGTCAGCAAATACATAAAGTCGGTTCCCGATGTGGTGGATGATTCTTCGTTCGGCGGTATCACTCGCGAATATCAGGTCAAAGTCGATCCCGACAAATTAATTTCGTACGGCTTGAGCCTGGCGCAAGTTGAGCAGCAACTGGCCAACAGCAATGCGAATGCCGGCGGCAGTTTCATTGAGCAAGGTTCGCAGCAGATCAACGTGCGTGCCGTAGGCTTGATCAAGGATGTCGCCGACATCGAAAAGACGGTCATCAAGACGCAAAACGGCACCGCACTGCGGATCAAGGACATTGCGGTGGTGACCCAGGGACCGAAGATTCGTCTCGGCCAGATCGGCAAAGCGGTGCATCGCGCGGACGGAGTAGTTGCGGACGACGATGACGTGGTTGAGGGAATCGTATTTCTGCGCAAGGGCGCAGACGCCGCAACCATGCTCGAGGGCCTTCATGCCATGGTGAAACGGCTGAACGAGCAGATCCTGCCGCCCGGCGTAAAGATCGTTCCCTACCTGGATCGCGACGATCTGGTGCACTACACCACGCACACCGTGCTGCACAATCTCGCTGAAGGCATGATCCTGGTGGTCGTCATCCTCTTTCTTTTTCTGGGGAACATCCGCGGCGCGATTATCGTTTCCCTGACCATTCCTTTCGCGTTGCTGTTTGCCTCCATCTGTCTGGACTTGCGGCATATTTCTGCCAACCTGCTTTCCCTGGGCGCCTTGGACTTCGGCATGGTGGTGGATGGGTCGGTGGTGATGGTGGAAAATATCGTGCGCCATCTGAACCGCCCCGAGGAAGCTCCGCGCACCTTGGTGGATCGCATCCGCGAGGCGGCTCACGAGGTGCAACGGCCGGTGTTCTACGCCATTGCCATCATCATCACTGCCTATCTCCCGATTTTCACCCTGCAACGAGTGGAAGGAAAACTCTTCAAGCCAATGGCGTGGACGGTGGCCTACGCATTACTCGGCGCCCTGGTCTTCTCCATGCTGGTCGCGCCTCCTCTGGCGACCCTGTTCTTTCGAAAAGGTTCCAAGCAATGGCAAAACCCAGTGATGAAGTTCCTGACTACGCACTATCGCCGGGATGTGCGCTGGGCCATTCGCCATCGCGCAGTCACGGTGGGAGTGGCTGTCGTCGGTCTTATACTTTCAGCCTACCTGGCCTTCAGCGGAGTCATCGGCTCGGAGTTTCTGCCGCATCTGGATGAAGGCGCAATCTGGGTGCGCGGGACGCTGGCTCCCAGTACCGGACCGACCGAGAGTGCGCGGGTCGCCGACCGGGCTCGTCAGATACTGGCCTCGTTTCCCGAGGTTCCCCAAGTCGTCGACCAGATCGGGCGCCCGGACGACGGAACCGACACCACAGGCTTCTTTGATACGGAATACTTTGTCGATCTTCTACCCAAAGAGAAGTGGCGACCGGTATTTCATCAGAACAAGGAGCGCCTGATTGAAGCCATGAACCGCGAACTAGAGAAGATTCCGGGAGTGATCTGGAACTTCTCGCAACCCATCTCCGACAACCTGGAAGAAGCGGTCAGCGGCGTTAAGGGTGCGCTGGCTGTGAAAATCTACGGCGATGATTTGAAAACCCTGGAAGCGAAAGCTGACGAGATCACTGCCGTCATGCGGAATATTCGAGGGGTAGAAGACCTGGGCGTGTTTCGCGTGATAGGCCAACCTAATCTCGACTTCGTCGTCGACCGCGATCAAGCCTCGCGATACGGCATCAATGTTTCCGATGTGCAGGACGCAATTCAGACCGCGGTGGGCGGCAATGCGCTTACCCAGGTGCTCAAAGGAGAGCAGCGGTATGATCTGGTCATGCGGTACTTGCCGGAATACCGCGATACGAAGGAGGCCATAGAAAAGATTCGCTTGTTGTCGCCAACCGGCGAGCGGGTTTCCCTGGCACAGCTTACCCAGATCAAGGTGAAGGACGGTGGTTCAGAAATCTATCGCGAAGCGAACTCACGGTACGTAGCGGTGAAGTTCAGCGTGCGCGGCCGGGACCTGGGCAGCACCGTGGAAGAGGCAATCAAAAAGGTTAAAGAGCAGGTGAAGTTGCCGGAAGGATACACCATTGACTGGGCGGGTGAATATGAAAATCAGAAGCGTTCCGAGCGGCGGTTGTTGGTGGTTCTGCCCATCGCAATCCTGATGATCTGCATCCTGCTCTATACCATGTTTAAATCGGTGAAGTGGGCGCTTCTCATCCTCACCAACGTTGCCATGGCCCGCATCGGTGGCCTGCTGGCCTTGCTGATCACGCATACGAATTTCAGCGTTTCTTCCGGAGTTGGCTTCCTCGCGCTGTTTGGAGTGTCGGTACAGACCGGCGTGATCATGGTCGAATACATCAATCAGCTGCGAGCCCGAGGCTACTCGATTGAAGAAGCTGCCGTAGAGGGTGCGGTGCTGCGTCTGCGACCCATCATGATGACCATGCTGGTAGCCACCCTCGGTTTACTGCCGGCGGCGCTCTCCCACGGCATTGGTTCCGATTCGCAGCGTCCTTTTGCAATCGTCATCGTCGGAGGTCTCATCTCAGATCTGGTGATGAGCATTATTTTATTGCCAACCCTCTATGTGTGGTTCGCGCATAGCGCTGATCAACTGCCAGCGGCCGAAGTTAACGAACCGGTGTAGATCGCTCTGCCTGGCTGCCGAAGGCGGAACTTGTAACCCGGCACAAGGATCTTGACCGATGAAAAAAGAGGAAGTCTGTGACGTTATCAAGAAGGTGGGTATTATCCCGGCCATCAGGGTCTCCTCCGGCGATGACGCGCATTTTGCCGCAGAAGCAGTCACCCAGGGCGGCATACCGATTGTTGAAATCACCATGACCGTGCCCGGAGCGGTGGAGTTGATCGCCCACCTGGTCCGCTATCACCCTAAGATGATCGTGGGAGCAGGCACCGTCTGCGATACCGAGACCGCCCGCAAGTGCGTGGATGTGGGCGCCAGTTTTCTGACTGCTCCCGGGTTCGATTTGGCGATCGTGGAATTTGCGGCCCAACAGAGTATTGCCGTCCTTCCCGGCGCATTAACCCCTACCGAAGTGCTAGCCGCCTGGAGGGCAGGCTCCGATTTCGTAAAAGTTTTTCCCTGCTCGTTAGTAGGCGGAGACAAGTACATCAAGGCACTCAAGGCATCGTTCACTCAAATCCCGCTGATCGCAGCCGGTGGCGTGAATCAGCAGACTGCGGCCGGCTTTATCTTGGCAGGAGCTGCCGCCATTGGTGTCGGCAAGGAATTAATCCCGACCGAGTCCATCGAATGCAAGCAATCGGAGCGAATTCGGGAGCTGGCGCTTCGTTTTTCGAGGCTGGTCAAGGATGCACGGGATCAGATCGAGGAATGGAAGCGAAGTTTTGTGCCGCAAAAGTTCGTGGCCACCGACGACTGTAAGCAACCATGAGATTGCAGAATCATCATGACCTCAAGCTCGCTCAGGGAGACTCTGATTAACTCAATGCCGGGGTCCTCAGCGGCTAAAGCCGGGTTCATTTGCTCGACTGGCGGACCGCCTGAAGGCGGTCCCTTTCAAAACAATACTTAATCAGAGCTTCCTTAGGTCAAATGTATTTGCCAGGTCAAGCACTGTAATTCGGCATTACCGTTGTCCGGGCATCGGGTGATATTGTTCGTTCGCAGCCGGCACCAGATGTAGATAAAGCTGTTTCGGACGGATTGTATTCCAGCGACCGGTGAACTGGGCGAAGCCTACCAAGCCAAAGAAGAGGATCGCTATTCCCGCGGCCATGCTCCAGGTGGGAACCGCCGAGAAACTGGGCAATAGCCTCCGCCGACATGCTGGATGTTCATCATCAGTAGATCCCGGGCAGCAGCCGCTTCGTCAGCTTGGTGTACTCCACGTAATCTTCGCCGAACGCTTCCGTCAATGCCATCTCTTCGACGTGAATACGATAGATCAGCGCCGCCGTAGGAAATGCCAGCATAATCGCCAGGCTCACCCAGTTGCGCTGGCTTACTCCGATTGCCGCGAAGATCAGCAGCATCCCGGTGTAGGAAGGATGCCGCACCCACCGAAACAGACCCGTCTTGCCTCAGTGATCACTTGAAAAGCGGCCAACGATTATCACTTCAAAACCGGCCAACGGGATTGGCCGTCCAGGACTGAGAATGTTCTACCCTGCCGCCTCCTGTAGTGGCAAGTCGGTTTTGGTGCG
>JBAVSY010000040.1:0-151225 GCA_049695855.1 Candidatus Korobacteraceae bacterium
GCATGCCTGGATTAGCGGAGACGATCGAGAGCCCTCGCATTTATTCAATGGCTGGACTTCCGGAAGGCCCGAGTTGGGAACAGGTTCGAGGTCTGATTGCGAGCCTCAACACAGAACGTCCGGGCCACATTCGGGATCGTGCAATCATTCTGCTTCTGGCGGTATACGGTCTGCGCATAGGGGAGGTTTGTGCTCTCACATTGGATGACCTGGACTGGACCAATGAAAAGATCCGTGTGCGTCGTCTGAAGAATAAGAGAATTCAGGACTTTCCACTTACCGCAGAGGTGGGAAATGCCATTCTGAAATACTTGCGGACCGTGCGTCCCCAATGTTGTTCCCGCTTTGTTTTTCTCTCCTTACACAGACCTCATCGGCCGATGATGACGCGCGGTGCTTCTTCCTCCATCGCCTTTCACATTCGAGCACTTGGTTGCCAGCTGCCTCATTGTGGTCCACACAGTTTGCGCCACGCCTGCGCTACACATCTCCTGGACGAAGGGTTTTCGCTTAAGGAGATTGGTGATCACCTCGGTCACCGCTCACCACGATCGGCGCAGATCTACGCAAAGGTCGAGCGCAAGAAATTGGGTCAGGTTGCCGGCGTGAAACTATCGAGTTTGACGGAGTACCTGCGAACCCAGACGCAGCCGATTACGGCAGACTGGGCAAAGGAGCGCTTGCGCTCACTCCGGGAGGTTTCCAACTTCGGGTTAGGAGGCCTCCAATGAAACTCGCTCCAGCCATTGAAGAGTTCATCCAATATAAGCAGGCACTGGGCAGCCCCTACACCACACCATCCCGTGTCCTGAAAGCATTTCTCAGAAGAACCGGGAATGTCGAATTCGATGAACTCACGGCACAACACGCCGAAGCATTCCTACCAGGCCACGGTGCGACAGTTACGAGCGCGTGGTTTCATCGGTATTGGGTGCTCGGCTGTTTCTTTCGTTTCGCAACCAGCCGTGGTTACATGCAACATCGAATACTCCCGACCTCAATCCCTGATCGACCGCCGCGCTTCGTTCCCTACATTTATTCAACTGAAGATATGCGGCGGTTGCTGGGAATTCCTGATTCGCACTACCCGCCAGCATGCCCCTTGTCGCCAGACACCATGCGCACATTGATCCTCGCGCTTTACGGAACAGGATTACGCTTGGGTGAGGCAACTCGCCTGAGGCATGAAGATGTGGATTTCAGGAAGACGGCACTGACCATTCGGGAAACGAAATTCGGCAAGTCCCGACTGGTTCCGATTGGGAAAGATCTTGTCAGCATCTTAAGGCTTTACCGAATGAGACATCGTCCGGGCTTCGGGTACGAGTGTCCCCCGACACTCCTGGCCACAAAGATAGGAATGGCGATCCGAAACGATCATGCCGACCATCAGTTCCAATGGCTGAGGAAGGAGGCCGGCGTATTGCGATTCGATACTGCCCGTTATCAGCCGCGGCTCCATGATTTTCGGCACACGTTTGCCGTGACTCGTCTCGTGACCTGGTATCGCGAGGGGAAAGACGTTCAGAGGATGCTCCCTTTGCTATCCACGTACCTCGGGCACTGCGGAGTAGAAGAAACATCTGTGTACCTGCAGATGACGCGCGAGCTGCTTCAAGAAGCCAATCGCTGTTTTGAGCGCTATGTCTTCGCGGAGGTGCACAATGCCTGATCACGCCGCTGTTGGCTTCTGGGTCCGCCGTTTTCTGTCAGAGCATCTGATGCACGAACGCGGGGTGTCGAGAAACACGCAACAGAGCTATCGTGATACTTTCTGTTTATTCCTGCCCTTCGTCGCCACCCAGCTCAAAACGGCAGTCGACAAGCTCGTAATCGACGACCTCTCGCCCAGCATTGTTTCGGGTTTCCTGGCGCACTTGGAACAGGCTCGAAGTTGCTCGGTCGCCACGAGAAATCAGAGGCTTGCTACCCTCCACGCCTTCGCTCGGTTCACAGGCGAATGTAGCCCAGAGCATGTGGAATGGTGCGCACAGATTCGTAAGATTCCATTTAAACGAGCATGGAGAAATCCGGTCCCGTACATGGAAAAAGATGAGATCGACGAACTTCTTCGTGCCCCTGATCACGCGACTGGGCACGGCCAAAGAGATTACGCCCTGCTCTTGTTTCTCTACAACTCGGGCGCACGAGCCACCGAGGCGGCGAAAGTCTTAATCGACGATCTAACTTTGGATGCAACGGGCACTGGCTCGGTGAAGATCCGTGGAAAAGGCCGTAAGATTCGGTTCTGTCCGCTTTGGAAAAAGACGATGGCTGAGCTCCGACCGCTCATCCGGGGACGAGATGCCTCCGATCCGTTGTTCCTCAACCGTTACGGCGACTCCATAACGCGGTTTGGAGTCCATGCGCTGGTGACGCGACATGCCGAAACCGCGGCGAGAAAGATTCCATCGCTGAAAACCAAACGTATCAGCCCGCACACGATTCGTCACACAACCGCAACTCACCTGCTTCGCGCTGGTGTTGATCTCAACACTATCAGGGCATGGCTGGGCCACGTTTCACTGGACACAACCAATATTTATGCCGAGACCGACCTAGCGATTAAAGCAAAGGCTCTGGCCGCCTGCGATCCAGGAGGCGGCCGTCGCAGAAGCAAGAAAAAGTGGCGAGCTGATCCCAGCATAATGGAGTTCTTGCGCAAGCTCTGATCCATCCATTCTTGTTCCACATCTCGTCGGCTCTCGCGGGGGACGATCTAATCCGGCGTCCCCCGCTTTTTATGTAGCGATCCACTCCCAACGAATCACTTCAAACGAGGCCCCAGTGATGCACGACAACATAACCGACATCGCAACATATTTGAGGTCTCACTCTGACGAAATCGGAAAACGAATTCTCTCGTCTTACCCAGCCCTGCATGGGGTCGGCGAAACTCCGTCTCCACTTCTCTCCCGGATGCTGCGCGCGCCTTATCCGGCCCAAACCCTCGCAATCATGGGCGTGAGCAAGCGATGGCTCTTGGGGCGTAACGCCAATGTCGTGGCGGAGTGCGGTTCAGGTAAGACTCTTATTGCACTCGGGAGCATGTTGGTGCATAGCGCCGGCAGGCCATTCTCTGGCCTGGTGATGGCGCCACCGCACTTGGTCGAGAAATGGGCTCGGGAATCGTTCTTAACGCTTCCTCAGGTGCGGGTATTTCTCATCGACGACATGCGCAATGGCGGCGATCCGACACAGCCTCATGGCATCAACGAAGTCCGCTTGCGGCGAGGCAATAATCGAACCACTCGAACATGTACCGGCCCATATACTCGGCGGGGGCCATGCGTGCGATCCGGTTTCGGTCGGCCTGCCAAAGTGCGGAATACTTCACCTTTCCGCCCTTCCGGTCCTCTACGATCTCGTGCAGGCGTTTCTTGTCAAAGTCTGTTGCCGTTAGCCGCACCCCATCGGTCTCGATTGGGCATCCGGTGTCAGGGTTGGTCAGTGCGCCAAGATACTTTCCAGAGCGGCTCCTGACGTGGCAGTGCGTCCAGAAATACGAGAGCTTGGCTTTGTCTCTGCCCATGCAAAAGATCGAACTCTGGGGGCAAAGCTTTCGCCAGCCGTCGCGGCTGAGTCGACGCAGCTCAGACAGGCTGGTATGCATTCCCTCGCGGACCATCTCCCCCTTACGAATCCGAACTTCATTTACGCCATGCGGTTGTTTGCGATCTCCGCCATTGCGCAGGTCATCGATTACGAACAGGCGGATGCCGGGAAGAGTAAGGAAAGCCTCGCGTATCCACTTCTCGACCAAGTGCGGCGGGGCCATCACCAAGGCGGAAAACGGCAGCCCGGCGCTGTGAACCAGCATGGCACCCAAGGCGATCAGGGTCTTGCCTGCACCACACTCCGCCACGACGTGAGCATCGCGAGCGATCTGCCATCGCTTACCGATGCCCATGATGGCCAGGGACTGCGCCGGATATCCGTGGCCGAGATCATAGAACCTCCATGGTTCTCGCGCCGCCTTCCCGCTCACCACAACTTCGTGGTCGATCAGAACCTCAATGGCCCGAATGTTGCGGGCGAAGTAGCCAGCATTGCGAAACGACCGAGCGAGCTTCGTCGGGCTGATGTCCAGGTAATGCTGCGTCGAGTTCGCCCACTTGTGGCCAAGCCAGCGCTGAAGTTCAAACAGGGACATGGGTTCTTTGGCGTTGAATAGCTGGGACGCAATGGTGGAACGTGCGCGGTGGCTGGTAATCGGGCCGCGAGCGTCCCTGTTGGGAACACCAGCCTTGTTGCAGAGAATGGGAACCAGCGTGTTGTTAATGTATGTGGCAGAGATTCGTTTGCTGCGATAGGCAAAGAGGAAGTGCACCAGTTCACCCGTCTTTTTGTCCACCTCAGCCGGTTGCTGAGGTCGTTCTGACTCCCATGCGTGCACCGATTCGCCGACGATCTGGTCTACCGGCTTCGTGAAGGCTTGACCGGTCTTGTTCACGGGAACATCAAGGTTGCAAACGGTGTCCGCGGTATCGTCGGAAGACTTCCAGTGCTCCCGCGTGCAGCCGACGGGAAGGCGCCGGATCTCATCCATGCGAAGGCCACAGAACAGCCACACGACGCTTAACGCTTTCACCATTGCCAGCGGATAATAATGATTTCCTGAATAGTGCTTGGTCAGATCCGAGTGCTGGAGATTGAGGCCGGCCCAAAGCAGCTTCGCCCACACGTCATCATCGATAACGCGTGGCTTAGGGCCGATCAGTGCGCGGAGACTTGGTGGCGCCGCTAGGGAGCGGCGGGGATCAAAACGTCGCGGGATCCAGCCCCACTCTTGGGTGTCACGGAAAAATGTGCCCAGGGACGACAGCAGATGCGCCCTGGCCTTAGCAGACAACGGTTTGCCACGATTCTTCTGAAATCGCCCATCCACCTGGGTCCATTCGCCGATCTTCATGCGACAGACGGCAGCTACCCACTCAGCGGCCAAATCGCGAGTCCAGTTTTCAGGCGACGTGAATTCCGGATATGTGACTGTTACCCAGCGGCCAACTTTAAGCAAGTTGACAAGATGCCGGTAACGGCTGTTCTCTTGCAGTGTGCTCGTCTTGTGCCAACGCTCCACCCAGGCGACCCATATGGGATCAACGCCATTCGTGACTCTGCCCATCTTTGAGTGACCAGAAAGCTTCGCGAGAGGATGCGGGACAATACCGAGCTTAGCGAGAACCCGTGAAAGAACAACGATACTTGCTCGCCGATAGTGAATGGCAGTGAGCTTTCTCTCCTCTTCCAGAACCTCAAGCGTGAGATCTTCCAGGCGTGGGCTCTTGTTTGCAAGCAGAACGGTGCAAACGGCCCACTGCACATCCTTCGCCTGAAAACGCCCATAACCCCACGAAACTGCTATATCTACAACCCGTGCAATAGCATTTTCAACACGTGAACGCCCGAAGATCCGGCACGCCAGCGCGGTCCGATCGATGATGCCCAGCTTCCTGAAATCGTCGAACGGTCGCAATAGGTACATGCCCGCGACGAGCATCTGCCGACTGTGGCCGTTGGTATGCAGATAGCGCTTCCGAAAAGCGCACGTGGAAGGGCAAAGAATCTCAAGCCACTCATCCTTGCTCCATCCCCAGAATGCCCGTCGGCGCTTGTGCATTTCGATCAGCATGACCGTCATGGCCCCAGCGCGTGATTGTTGCGGCGACTTGATTGCCGCCATGACGTCTTCCAGCGGAACGGTGAGTCTGAAGAGACCTTCTTTCGTGTGACGCGGGAAGTGGCCGTAGGGTCTTTGCCGGGCCGCAAGGAATGCAAGTTCTGCAATCTCGTCTCTCCTGAGCTTTGGGGAGCGATCGTACCGTTGTGGATCAACCGGCCACGACCAATTCACCTCCTGCGGTGAGGAAACATGTCGTGCCGAGTTGATGTAGAGCTTATTCAGCGAAAACCTCCTTCAACACACGGGTGCGCCATGCATGGATCTCGGCCATGCCTTTGGCCAGCTTTAATGCCAGTTCGCGGCCACTCAAGTGGATGTAGAGGAGGGTTGTTTGAATGCTGCGGTGCCCAGCGAAAGCGGCAATCTCATGAACATCCCAGTCCGCTCGTGCCAGATCCGTCAAGCACAGATGTCGCGAGCTGTGGGTGGTGAACTCCAGCACACCACAACGTTCGGAGATTCCTTCCACGACCTTAGACCATGCCCATATGGAAATCGGCTCGCCGCGATTACGGCGTGATTCAGAAATGAATAAACGGCCACGCTCACGAGTGATTTCGCGGCGCCGGTGCAAATAGGCGGCCAGCAGGTCGGCCGTGGGCAGCGAATACGGCACCACGCGCTCGCGGCGCGTTTTCGTATTTTCCGCACGAATCCTGATGGACCGATGGGCGGGATCGACATCACATGTATCCAGACCGCAAAGTTCCTCCCTTCGCAATGCCGTATCGTATGAGAGTGCCAGCATCATGCGGTTTCGAACTGGCTCCATCCGTGCCGCCTCCAGCACGGCTTGCCATTGCTGGTCATTAGGGATCCAGGGAAGCTTGGTGAATCGGGGAATCAATCCTCGGTCCCGGCAGCCGGCAAAGCCTTTGCCGGGAGTGTAGCGGCCACGACCAACGGGGTTGTTAGGCCGCAGACCTTTTTCCATCACATAGTCGTAGAAGAGGCGAACCGCCGTAATCCGCTGCTGCAACGTTGCGTTGGCGAGGCCGGCACCGGAGTCGAGCGCAACCACGTTCAGCCCGCGTCGGCTCGGCCGCGACGTTAGGTAGCGCACGTACGCGGATATGTGATCTTTGCTGGCATTGACAATCGCAGTGTCTGTGCCGGCGCTGAAGGCAATGTATTCCTCCAATGCACGTCCGTACGCGTCTAGCGTATTCGCCGCAAGTCCCAGGTTGGATTCGAGCGTTAGCCAAGCCCGCGGGGTCTCGCTGGCGGCTACATGCGGATAGCGCTCCCATCGCACATCTGCCATTTGGTCCACCGTCGCCATTCAGCTTTGAAGGCGACAAAGCAGGGCAGCTTTGTAAATTCCTTGTGGCGGGTATCAACTTAGACACCGCCTTCAATCGCCAGAGCCCTCGCAAGCTGGTCAGGACGAAAACATCGAACTGGTTTCAAAAGAAAAAATAGCTTGGGGCCGGCCGACTTCGACCCTCCATATTCCGTATAACTTAGATCTCCTAGACTTTCCGACCATTCTGTTTCATGAGACTGGCTACTCGCTGCACACGCTGCGCCAGGCAAGCCGGCGCTCATGGAGGATCGGACAGAGAGGTCCAGTGGAGGTCAAGTTCTTTGCTTACAAGGAGACGATGCAGGAAGTCTGTCTTCGCTTGATGGGGAAGAAACTCCTCGTAGCATTGGCCATGGAGGGGAAGTTTACTTCCGAAGGTCTCCAGGCAATCGATGGCGATGACGACATGCTGACGGCGATGGCGCGGGAGTTGGTGGAGAACAAAGGAATCGGGGAATCGGCGGATAGCGTATGGAAAAGTCTGCAGCAGCTGCGGCCGGCGCCGTTTGCGCCGACTGTGGACCCGGCGGATGATCCGACGGCCGAGGCATCGGCATTTGAGATTCCTGCGATAGCCATTGAGTCAGTTCCCGGTGCTGAGCTTAGGGACCCAGTCATTGTGCCCTGCGAATCGCCATCCAAGAGGATCGAATCCGCCCAACTGTCGCTTTTCTGACGACTGCACTAGAAACTCTCAACTGCATTGCCCACTTTTAGGCAAATGCAGCGCCCGGGAACTAACCGCACGAAACAGGCAAGACCAACTGCAAAAACCAACCAGCCCAAGAGGAGTAACTCATGATCCCGGAAACTGACAAAATCGTATTGGGGTCGCTTTCGCGAGCGGCCCGCGGAGGGACCTTAGACCCGGAGCGATTGGCGCACCGCGCTTACGAAATGGGATCGGCCAATTGCCACAAAGCAGTCAGCCACTCATTTTCGCCAGAAACGCTCAACCTGAACGACCTGGAAAAAGCGGCATTGGAGAAGGCGCTGCAAGTGACCGGAGGCAGTATCCTTGCCGCCGCGCAACTGCTCGGCATCGGCAAAACCACCGCGTATCGAAAGGTGAAGGAATACGGACTCGCAACAGGCACTGGTGCCGCCTTTTGCCCGAACTGCGGCCGTAGGCTACCCCGTCACAGCCCAACCATAGCCGAACGAGTATCACCTCCCTCAACTGCTACTTCTGCCCCTGTTTTCGTCGCCCAATAGTGGGTTCAGCTTAGCCCGGTTTTCACAGCCAAGCTCTGAAAAAAGCGGTCAGACGGGAAGGCAAGAAGAACCGGGCTTCTCCTGCGGGTCCGAAGGCAGGAACAGAGTTGGCCGTTTGATCCTGATATCCTGATTCTGAGGGGAGCACATGAGTAGTCCTCAAAACTCGGGGTGGAAAACGCGACTGGTAGAGGGCGGATTCCCCGATCGTTCGTTTGACATCGAGTTCTGGCAGGAGCAGGGAGACGAAGCCATCTTTGCTGCCGCTTGGGAACTGGTGGAACTAGCTGAGGAAGTCAGAAATGGCAGAAAACCCACACTACAGAGAACTGCTACAACTCTTAAACCAATTTGAGGTCGAGTATCTGATTGTAGGCGGATTCGCAGTCATGAAGTACAGCGAGCCGCGCTATACAAAAGATCTCGACGTGTGGGTGCACAATTCAAGGCAAAATGCCCTCCGCGTCGTCGAAGCGCTCAAAGAGTTCGGTGCTCCCCTGGATAAAGATAAGGTAACCGCCGAAACATTCGCGGACAAGCAAGTGGTCTATCAGATTGGAATTGCTCCGGTGCGCATTGACATTCTCACCGACATCACGGGTGTCAGGTTCCCCGATGCGTGGAGAAAGAGGGTCGCAAGTACTTTCTTCGGCATCCCGGTGCACTTCATCGCCTTGGATGACCTAGTGGCGAACAAACGAGCATTAGGTCGGAGCAGTGACCTCAAGGACTTGAAGAGGAATCCGGGAACCTCGAAGTCGGAGACGTAAACAGAAGCTGCTATTGGCCTCGTTTGAGAAGCGTAGGCTTCCTTCGCGAGGCGCAGCCACTCGGGATCACACCCGGCAACCACAATCCATTACTTCATGAGCCCACCGTGACCCGGATCGAATTGTTTTCCAATTTCCGCGCTTACCCAGAGAGCCCACCTGCCATCGGAAGTTCGGGTGACGAACTCTTTCGCTAAAACATCACGAGGATTCCTGCCCTTCACCTGACAAGCGAATCCGGCTTTGGTATCTATCGGCCGATTTAGCTTAAGCGAGCGCGCGCGGTGGCGGAGCCAAGTAGCGCTCTCCAGTACCGGTGGTGTCACTAAACCTTGCGCCCATTCATCTTCCAGTGATCCAGGGGAGGTGGCTGACCAAGCCGAACCCATGGAGGTTAGGTTAATATCCAGCAGCCAAGATTCAGCCCAGCGCTGAAAACGCGGCCAGACAGGATGGGGCAGAAAAAGCGGGCCTCTCCTGGGCGTCCGGAGAATCTGCCCCTCTGGCTCGTCCTGAGGTTTCTGTCCGCGGGTTTGGTGAGGTGTGCGCGGCTGGGTAACGCGCCAAAACCGAGCCTCTGATCCTGATGAAAGCCAAACCCTCTCGATTGACCGGGTTCGTCCAGCGCAATCATCCTAATTTTCGGGAAAATTCATCCTCACAATCTCTTACAACGCGGAGTGCTATGGAACAACCATGCGGAAGCGAGCCCAGACCGGTTTGTCCAGCCAAAATCAGCGGCCGTAGGGAACATCATGACGCCAGAGGTCAGTGTCGCCGCAAGTACATCTTCAACGACCAAGCCGACCAACTCATCCGGGAGGTTTACCTCAACCCACGGGATGGGAAAGGCATGTCGAGCATTCGTCTGTTGGCCAAGAGGCTCGGCATGCCGCATTGGGCGTTGAAGAAGCGTGCTCGGGAACTGGGATTGGCGCGGACGAAGGAACTCCCGTGGAGTGAGGCCGAGTTAGCCATTCTATCGCGGTATGCGTGGATGAGCGATGAGCGCATCCGCCTGAAGCTGACGGCCGCGGGATATACGCGCACTGTCACAGGGATCCATCTCAAGCTGAAGCGCATGCGGTTCAAACACGACGGGAGCTTCTATTCTGCCAACGGTCTCGCGAAGGCATTAGGAATTGATCCCCACGCTGTGACGCAGTGGATCAAAAGCGGGCATTTGAAAGCCAAGCTTCGCGGTACCGCACGAACTGAGCAGCAGAACGGAGACAGCTACCTCATCCAAGAGAAGGACGTCCGCCGTTTCATCCTCGAACATCCCACCGACATTGATCTGCGCAAAGTGGACCAACTCTGGTTCCTCGATCTGATCACCAACGGCTTAGTACACGCCGCCTGAACACCATAGTCATTTAGTTGCCCAATTTGACGGACGAGATCGTCTGATGATGTTGGGCGCCGAACCGCCGGAAGCGGCACAACCCACTCGGGGGAGCGGCAGACTCAGTCGATTGCTGACTCTCCCGATTTCTTTTCAGGAGGAAATGCGATGCAAGAGACGAACCTTATCGAGCAGGAGCAGCCAGTTGGGGTCCTAACAGCCCCGGTACCAGCGCCCGCTCCCACGATGACGCTGTGCTCCTACGGCACAAAGCTAACCCGGGAAGAACTTGCCCGGGTGGCGACGCCAGCGGCCACAGCAACCCACAAACCCATTCCGCACATCGCCGTCGTGGAAAAGCTGATTGAAGCCCTCGGCTTTCGCCAGATTGGCGTGGTGCGGGAGGAGTACGCGGTATCCGCGGACGGCATGAAGATGTTCGGGGTGATGGACCTGAGTTCCGGTTTCGACGGCTGCCGTTTCGCCATCGGCTTGCGGAATAGCCATGACAAGAGCTTTCGGCTGTCATGCACCGTCGGCCTCAGGGTATGGCGAGCTCGCCATACGCGTAGTTATGCGCAGCATTTAATTATGTGCAGCAAACCGGCGGAGATGCTTGCTTGAGAGGGCACAGGATGGCTTTTGCTCGCCATAATTTCGCCTCACCGGCCACCGGCAGGTTGGGGCGATTTCGCCCTTTCGAGGGGCAACTGGCTCAGAGGGAGTCGAGCCATGCCAGCAGATCGGCGTCGCGCTTCCAACGAGGTGTGGGCGTCGGCCGCAAAACACCATCAGCCTTTTCGAGGGCCCGACGTTTCGTCTCCAGGTTGGCTTGTGCGTAAAGGTTTGTCGTGTCCAAGCTGACGTGGCCCATCCAGTCCCGGATGATGGAGACATCAACGCCCGAGGCAAGCAGGTGAACTGCAGCCGTGTGCCGCAGGGTGTGGGGTGAAACCCGTTTCTCGCTCAATCGAGGAGTTTTTTGCGCGGCCGCCTGAAGGTACCACTTGAGCCGAAAGCGCACACCGGAAGCACCCAGGGGGTTGCCGTAGCGGTTGCGGAATATTACTTCGTCGGGGGCAACGGGGTTTCGCTTCAAAAACGCGACCAAAAGCTCAACCGTTTCCGGCCACAAAGGGCAGATGCGCTCTTTACGTCCTTTTCCACAAACACGCACCTGCGCGGGAGAGTCCAAGCGAATGTCGCTCCGGCGAACGTTGAGTGCCTCCGCGATGCGAGCACCGGTGTTATAGAGGACGGCCAGTAAAACATGGTCACGCTCGCCGAGCTTGGTCTTCCGATCAGGCTGTGCCATAAGCACCGCCAGTTCTTCGGACTCCAGATAAGCGCCGGTTCGTTTCGGAGCACGTTTGTTCGGAATGCGCAGAACCGCCGCGCACTGCCCGGCGGCCAGCGGGTCTCGATCAGCGACGAAACCGAAGAAGCTGTGGAGCGCGGCAAGCCGGCAGTTCCGAGTGCTAATGGTCCTACCATGGGTCTTCTCAAGAGCGTCCAGAAAAGCGAGCACTTGCTGGTCGCTCAGGTCAGCCAAGGTGAGCCGCGCAACGTCACGCTGGTTACGCTTCGCCACGAAGCGCAGAAACAGCCGCCATGTGTCTCTATAAGAAAGGATGGTATGACGTGATGCACTCCGTTGGCCGGCCATCCAGTCATGAAAATAGGCATGCAGCAGAGGCAGCAAGGCGTTGCTGGTTTTCACGCTATGTCTCCTCATGAGGCTTCACGACATGGGCGCCGAAGACCCGGAACCGCTCGCTGGCGCGATGCAGCAGTTCCTGGGTGATGGTGATGTAAACCAGGGTGGAGTGCAGGTCACGATGGCCGAGGTAGGTCCAGAGGTAAGGCAGCTTGGCTTGGACATCGACACCTTCCCGGTACCACTCGATCATCCGATGTGCGACGAAGCTGTGTCGCAGATCATGGATCCGCGGACCGGCACGACCTGGATCTGGTTTGAGTCCGGAGATGCGCATCACACGGCGCATCAGGTGGTTGGCAGTGATGTAGGCGTAGCCGCCCTTCTGGTGCCAGAACACAGGGCCGTCGGCATCGGTGGGAGCGAGCGCCTGGCGCCGGGCCAGCAGGTAGCGGCGTAGGACTGCCATGGCACTCGGGCTCAGCGGAAGCCGCCGTGACTTGAAGAACTTCGTATCTCGAATGTCGATGGTATCGCTGGCCTCGCGAATGTCGCCGAGGCGAAGGCCGACGATCTCCGCCATTCGGAGTCCGGCACAATAAGCCAGCACGAACATGGTGTACAAGGACAGTGGCCGCAGAGAAGCCTTCGGTGAAGGATATTCCTTTGCGGATTGGAACAAGTGCTGGAGCTGTTCTCTGGTAAAGATGTACGGTTTCTTTCGTCGGCGAAGAGTTTCGCGCACGATCATGCGGTCGCGTTTCATCAGCATGGCCGTGGGATCGCTGCGCTGAAGATATCTGGCAACGGCGCGTCCCACCTTCACACGCTCCATGTGGGCAGCGGGCGATGGCGCCAGCTTGGCGTACTCTTCCACCACAGTTGTCAAAGATTCCTTCGCGGCACCCGACCGGCGCTGAAGGAACTCATCGAAGCGCAGGAACGGGCTCTCGTGATAACGGAGCCCGAGCGTCTTCATGCGTTTCACGTGGGCCTGGATGATGGGTCCGAGATGGCTCCCGAAGCGAGGAAGGCCGCGAAGGTGCTCCAAGGCCAACTCCGGATCAGGGCTCACCAGCGCACGCACAATGGCGGCGGTGGACTGTCGCCGACAGACGCACCGGATCTCAGCAAACGGGTTTGCAGCCAGGTAGCCGCTGCGGACAAGCCAATCCAGAAAGCCGGAAACGATCTGCGCGCGTCGGACAGCCATGTACAGCGTTGAACGCTTCACACACTCGCGCAGCCATGCCTCTACCATTTTTCTATCCAGCGATCCTTGGACAGAGCGCTCCATCACGAACATCTGAAAGCGGCGGAGAACTGATTCGTACGGCTTTCCGGCGCGCGGTCCCTCGCGATCCAGGTCCAACTCAGCCACGTATCGCCGCAGCAGAGCCTGTTCTCGATCAGGCCAAGCCTTGCTCATTCCGTCTCCCCAGGCACGGCCAGCGCCACCGATCGCAAGTCCTCGGTTGCCAGCTTCAGATACACCTGCGTTGCAGCAGAGGAGCGATGTCCCAAAACGTCGCCAATCGACTTCAGCGAAACGTTTGCCCGCAACAGGCTCATTGCCCGCGCGTAGCGGATGGCGTGTGGTCCGCGCTTACCTTCTGTCTGGATACCGGCCTGTCGGATGCGACGGCCGAACACCGTGTAAAGACTGGACCCGCGGGCAAAGGGACCGAGGGGTGCTGTTGCCTTGATGAAGAGCTCTCGCAGAGATGTCTGCGGTCGTCCCTTGCGGAGGTAGTTGAGGATGGCTTGGCCAACTGCGGGCATGAGTGGCAACAGCAAGTCGGTACCTGTCTTCGACTGCTTTATCCTTAGCTGGTCGCGGCGCCAGTTAATGTCTTCCAGCTTCAGGCGAACCACTTCGCCGGCGCGCAGTCCGTACGTAACCACCAGGAGCAGCATGGCGTAGTCGCGTAATCCAAGCGGTGTGGGATCGTTGCGCGTACAGTCTTGAAGCTGTTTGACCTGCTCATCGGTGAATGCCGACGGGATGTTTTCATTGCGATAGAGGATAGGACGATTTACTGCGATCGCGAGGTCCCGCTCAATGAATCCCTCCGCATAGAGGAAACGCAGGAAGCTGCGCAGACAGTTCACCACTCCGCATCGGGTCGCTCTTCTCAACCCCTGGTTCCTCCAGGCAAGGAATGCATCGATGTCAGCGACCGTCAGCGTACGCAGCGACTTCAAGCTGGCGCGATCCCCTAACCACTGGAGAAACACGCCCGCGGCATGCCCGTTCTTTTGCAGGGTCTCTTGCGACAACCCGTGTAAATCAGTTAGCCAATGTCCATAGCCCGTGCAGACCTGGCGCCGGAACACATCCAGCTCGTCAGCGATGGGTTTCTCTGGCGGCCACTGCCGACGGACCAGCTGCAAGTAGCGTCGAATCGGGCCAGTCCGCTGGTAGCGCCACCGAGAGAGATGTCGAGGATGCCGTTTGTACTTGCGCTCAAACTCGGCGAGCCGCGATTCCAGATACGATGCCACGTCCTCGGGTGTTGCCGCCTCTATCGCAATCGAATGGCTCTGTAAGAAGCGCAGGAATACCGAATTCGGAGAAGTAGCCGTTATCGAAGACCAGTATAAAGTGACACGGTTTATCGCCCAGGGTTTCGATGACGTGCCCATGACCGCGCGGGAAATACCAGACATCGCCTGGATAGAAGTCATTGGTCTCACAGCAGCCCTGCGGGTCGATGACCGTGGTGCGCACCCAACCTTCGGTAACAAAAGCCCACTCTGCCGCTGTCGCGTGCCAGTGAAGTTCCCGCATCACACCCGGCTCCATGCGCATCGAGACGCCTGCGATCCCCTTCGATATCGGCAACTGTTCCACCGTGGCCTCTTTGCCATAACTGCCCTCCATTACGCGTCCTGCAGATTGTTCCAGCTCAAACTTGAAAGTCGGAAGCTCCTTGCCGGAGGTCACGGGATCTGGAAGGTTGTTCTGGAAGCTGTTGTGACCTCCCTCTGAACTGATGGGAAGCGACTGTGAAAACACGAAGTCTCCTGTCTGGCGCGGGACGGACAACGCCTTCAGTTGTTTTGGAATTGGAAAAAGTGGTGCCAGTAATTTACCTGCAGACACGCTGCTGGCGCAAATGAAAACTCCGTTTTCAGACAAGCGTTAAGACAACAAGGCGGTTGGGCTGTCGGAAGCGGCGAAGTGCTGAGGAGTACTTGGTAGAGATTCTGGTTTTTCCATCCTGGCGCTGTCGTCGTTTTTGTAGCCGCCTCAGTTCCGAAACCAAGGAAGCCGGCGCTCCCTGAACTACAAATCCGGCTTTTTTCGCGTGACGAGCCAGGATGCGGCACGCTGTACGAGCTGCAGCCGTTGGCCGGCACCTGCGGACGGGCTCTGTGCTACTGGAATGAAAGCGTGCTGTACCGCTTCACCGGATCCACCGATGGCGGCACTCCCGTCGGAACGCTGACGCTTGATGCGTCAGGAAATCTGTATGGAGGCGCCTACGCCGGCGGCAATACGGGAGCCGGTGTCGCCTTCGAACTGGCACGGTCCGGAGGGACCTGGACCCAACACCTCATCTACAGTTTCGATACCCACAGCGATGGCCTGCAGCCGGCATCAACCCTGACCTTCGATGCCAGCGGCAACTTGTTTGGTGTCGCCGCCACGGGAGGAGCAAACAATTTCGGAACGATCTACAAGCTCACCCCGGGAGGTCTGTTCGGCTGGAGCATCTCCGACATTTTCGACTTTGATAACACTCTCTACGACGCAGGTGACCTGCTTCGCGACAACGCCGGAAACTTCTTTGGCGCCACCAGCTCGGGTGGAGAATTTGGAGACGGAGCGGTTTTCGAATTGTCTCCCGCAGGCGGCGGCTGGAGCCTGCAAGTTCTCTATTCGTTCGAGCAGAACGGGATCGGTCCCTTCGGCGGACTGGCGAAGGACGCTGCCGGAAATCTGGACGGAACGACGCTCTACCAGGGCGCTTTCCACTTCGGCACCGTCTTCAAGTTGAGCCCTTCCAACGGCTCGTGGACTTACACCGACTTGCATGACTTCAGCGGCGGCACTGACGACGGATGTAATCCCTATGGCGGAGTGAGCTTCGACCGCAACGGCAATCTGTTTGGCACGACCTACAATTGCGGAGTTTCGGACAACGGCGTCGTGTGGGAGATCACACCGTAAAGAAGTCTTGTCTAAAATGCCCTTGCTATTGGAAACGTGGCCACACTGCTGGCGTAATATCGCCATCTCGTAAGTAATCAAGATTTTGGGTCTTCTTTTGGCGGAACGCGCGTTGAGTTGCCGAGCTGAATCCGTGCTGTTACCAGTAGCCGTATCAGCACAGCCAAACCGCGTCGTACAATAGCTGGCTTCGGAGGGCCTTCATGTGTGGCCGTTACCGGTTGTCCCGGCGGAAGCAGACGATCCACGAGTATTTCGATACGGCTGAATCCTGCCTCGTAGCCGTCGATGTATCCCTCGGCGAGGCCTTCTCGCCTTATAAGCGTGTAGCCAGACAAGAGCGCCATGCCCCTCGCCGCGTAATGCAGCTAATCTCAGCAAAACCGATGCGACGACGCGGCCGACGAACAAAACAAGAGCAGATATCTATCCGAACTGTCTAAGGTCAGGACCGGCGATCAACCTCGCGGCCACCATCCTCTGGCGATAGCTTCCGAATTGCCGCTTATCAAGGACTCAGCTGCTGTGAGCGTTTTACTTCGGCGCTTGTCCGGGTGGGTTTTCACTAGTCGGGGGCACAATCCCCTTGATTCGCAGATAGGTCACCATGTTCCCATAGTGCTCATCGGTGTGCGCCGTATTGAGCGAGAACACCGTGAGCTTCGCTATGTCGAAGTTCATGAATTTCACCATCTGGCTGCCTTTTGCATCGGTCATGCTGTCGAACGCCTTGTTGCAGTACGCAACGGCGTCCTTAAGCGCGGCAACGAGGTCGGCCTTCGAGGTCTTTGTTTTTTCGATTCCCTTTGCTGGGTTGGATTCGCCGAGGCTTAGCGAGCAGAACATGTACGAAGCGTCGGCCACATGGCCAACGATCTGGCCAAAACTTCGAACCTCCGCTGTCGGTTTGAAGGAGTAGTTTTCTTCCGGCATTTTCTGCGCCGCACCGATGACGGCGTTGCTCACAAACGAGTACAAACCCTTTTCGCTCGCGGTAATCGGGTTCACTGGCGGCGTGGCCTGCGCTTGTGACTTCTCCTGCCCGAGTAGAGCACCGGGAACCGCCATCAATGCAGCAAACGCAAAACAGAGTCTTTTGTTCACGAGATACCTCCTGGGAAATCATGCCACAACTCGAAGTGGGAACGTAGGGAACTTCAGTCGGATAGAGCGTGGTCCCACACACGCGTTTGATTTGCTTCGATTATCTTTTTGTCGGGGCGACCGCTGTTCAGTTTTGCAGGGTGTAAATCCCCGAAGTTTCTCTGAACACCGAAAGCCGAGTACAGGTCTGCGCGTCAACCTGCCATGAAGATTCACGCGGCCAGAACTGACTGGTACTCCTCGTAGGCGCCTTTGAAGTCGGTAACATGGTGATCGCCGTCGAAGTACCAGATCCGAGTCGCGACTTCGTCGATGAGATCGTGGTCATGAGTCACCAGCAACACAGTCCCAGGATACTTTTGCAGCGCGATATTCAGCGCATTGATAGCCTCCAGATCCAGGTGGTTGGTGGGCTCATCGAGAACCAGCACGTTCGGCTTTTGCAGCATAAGTTTGCAGAACAGCAGGCGCGCGGCTTCGCCACCGGAAAGTACTTCGGTGCGCTTGTTGCCGTCGTCACGCGCGAACAGCATCTGTCCCAGCAAGCCGCGGATTTCTTCGTTCGCCGCACCCGGATCCCAGCGATGCAGCCATTCGAACGCGGTCATTCCTTTTTCGATGAGCGACCGGTGGTCCTGCGCGAAATATCCGACGGACGCCTCGTGTCCCCAGATGACCTTTCCGTCGCTCAAGAACGGGCCATCATATCCGCTGGTTTGGCGCAGCTCAGCTTCCGGAACGGTCGGCGAGTTGGCCAGCAACGCATTCAGGAGCGTCGTTTTACCCGCGCCGTTGCGTCCCATCAACGCGATCTTCTCGCCGCGAGTCACGCTGGCCGCGAAGCTACGGATGACCTTGATGTCGCCGTACGACTTGCTTACGCCATCGAGTTCCAGAATGTGTTTGCCCGACGGACGCTTCTGTTCGAACTTGAGATAGGGGCGCTGTATGTTCGACTTCGCAAGTTCGGTGACCTGCAGGCGTTCCACTTCTTTGCGTCTCGACTGCACCTGGCTGGACCGAGTGCCGGCAGAGAAGCGCGCGATGAAGTCGTTCAGTTGAGCGATCTTCTTTTCCCGCTGGACGTTCTGTCCTTCGATCTGCGAGCGTACCTGCGTCTTGGCCATCACCATTTCATCGTAACTGCCCGTGTAGGTGATGATGGTTTCGTAATCGATATCGGCGATGTGGGTGCAAACACTATTCAGAAAATGGCGGTCGTGCGAGATGACGATCACCACTCCGTCATAGTTTCTCAGGAAACCTTGCAGCCAGTGGATCGAGTCCAGATCAAGATGGTTTGTCGGCTCATCCAGCAACAGCGCCTGCGGATGCCCAAAGAGCGCTTGCGCCAGCAGCACGCGAACCTTCTGCCCACCCTGTAACTCACTCATCGGACGCTGCTGCATTTCGTCGGCGATGTCCAGGCCTTGCAGCAGGAGCGCAGCATCGGTTTCGGCGGAGTAGCCGTCCTCTTCGCCGACGATGCCCTCCAGCTCGCCCAGCCTCATGCCATCTTCGTTCGTGATCTCGGGCTTCTCATAGATGCGGTCGCGCTCTTCTATCGCCGCCCAAAGCCGCTTGTTACCCATGATGACGGTATCGAGCACGCGATAGGCGTCGAAAGCGAAGTGGTCCTGGCGCAACACACCCACCTTCCGCGGGCGCACGACGGTACCCTTCTGCGGCTCTAACTCACCGGTCAGCAGATTCATGAAAGTGGACTTTCCCGCTCCGTTGGGACCGGTCAATCCATAGCGCTTCCCGGGAGTAAACCCGGCGGACACTTCGTCGAACAGAACTTTAGCGCCGTAGCGCATCGATACATTACTAACTGAGATCATGATTTTGTGTTCAGGGACTGCGGGAAAAACTGCCTACAAAGAGGGTCGCAGCTATCTAGACGAGGATATCATGAGCGCGTGAAATCATGCCTGCGCGAGCGATATTGCGGCTTCGATCTGCAGCGGAGAAACTCTGCTTCGGTTTAGCTGAGCGCAAATGCCGAACTTTCCGTGGACGGCAAACACCGAGTACAGGTCTGCGTACTCCGCGTGGCTTGGAGGCAGAGATGGGCGGCACATGTGCAACGGGGGATTTAGAACCTAAATACCTGAACATACTGAGGTTACAGAAAGCGTACCAAGAGTTCGAATTCACCTCCCTCCGCCACGTAGTCTGAACTGCAGAGAAACTCTGCTACGTTGCTCGTGAAATATGCGAAAAAGGCGGCCTTTTCGGGATATTCGGCAAGCAAACTGGACCGGAGAAAAGTGGCTACTGAGCGGCATCGTTGTCTTTGCCGTGGTTTTTCTCCAGAGCCTCTATTGGTAGTCCCCTTCAAGAACCCGCTCAGGCGAATGTCTAGCGATCACAAACCGAAAACAGCGCGAAAGCCAACTTGACTTTTGCTTCCCAATGATGCTCCGCCGGATGGCGGCTACCTGCGGCATGCGAACCATTCTCCGAGACCGCTTACTTCCAGGGAATTGCTGCTGGAGTCCTATCTGCGGAGTAAGCGGTGAAAAACACCGATCGTCGTAGTGGTTCGCTTTGGTCGAGGCTCTACTCCAAAGATGACGGGGTTTGAGGATTATTCCTGCACCGCGCAGGTAGAGTATGAAATGGACTGGTTCTATGCAGATCAGCCTAGAGGAGACTTAGCCGGGCCAGAAGCACTTTCCGAGCTGGTGCATGAGAGTCTACGTCGCTTCGACTTACCTCGAACTGGGACACTTTCGTGAGGCTGCGGAACGCGTGACCCTTGAGCTGGGCCACGAGCCGTTCTTGTGCTTTGCTTTGGGCGCTGCATGCGTGTGCAAGCCTAGTTGTGCGCCTGCACGCTCTCGAATCCCTGTTCAAATTGCGTGATGAGCGGAGTTTCGCCGGATTGGAGACCGCCGCGTCCCATGACGCGCCAGAGAAAACTCCCACTAGGCGGCGCATCGTACACCGCCATCAGATCTTCGGAGGGCCGACTCGTCACGAGGATGATGATGTCGGCTTGGGAGGGCTGGTACACGATCATCAGTTTGCCCCAGTCCTGAATGGCGCTCTGCACGGCGTTGATTGCGTTCCGATCTTCGGGTAGCAGGTTCGGATCGAACTGGTCGCCGTCGTAGGAGGCAACGTAGACATAGCGCGCATTCGCTAGAATGCCCGGAAACGCCGGTCCTTTCGGGTTATTCGGATTGGGCGCAGCCAGGGTGGGGACCGCCGCGAGCACCATCAAGCTGATCGCCAGGAAACAGAATCGCTTCATATAAACGCCTCTGCCCGTTAGACGCCTCGGAGAGGGAAAAGTCGCTACCTCAGTTGTGGACTAGCCGCACTGTCTAACGGCTTCTGTCAACCGGCAATAGAACTGCGACGCCTCACGGGTGATGCTGCCGGTTCTCCCGGTGATGCTGCGTCAGGGATTGCGGGGTCGGAGCAGGACTCTCACTCGAACGCGACGCACCTCTCGATCTCGCCGCGCGTGGCCAAATTCCTTGCGTCTTTCGTAGAGCTTAGTGGTGCGCGAGTCGGAATGATTGGTTATATTCTGGCCGGCCCCGAATCGAGAACTCTGTCCTCACTGAAGTGTGCCGCCTGACTGCCGGCTATTAGTTGCGGAAAGCGTGTGCGACCACGCGGGAATAATTAAAAAAATCTGCCTTTCTGAGCAAGCGCCGGCGGAGAATTTTTCCGCACTTTCGACTCTCCGGGTAGCACGCAGTCCTAAGCGAAACCATTTTTGAGAGTCGAACCAGCTCCAGCACGGCGCCTATTCGCCCAATGATCGGTTAATTCTTCGCCTTTGAAGCGCCACAGGAAATCCAATCATTGATCGTGTGGCCCAGCCTAAGCGCAGCTTGCTCGAAAGCAGAAGTTGTAGAGCGTGCTCAGCGCTCCGCTGTGCGGCGTTGTAGTTGGGATCGATCTCCAGGCAGCGCCGGAACGCGCGGATGGCATGCGGCATGTTGCCCCGGTGGTACCACGCGACTTCCAGATCGTAGTGCGCAAGCACAAAGCTGGGTGCCTCGGCGACGGCCGCCTGATAGCGCTCGACGGCGAGGTCGAGTGTGCCCTGATGGAAATAGAACGTGCCCAGCAGGTGATTCGCCAGAACGCGCTTTGGCTCGGATTGCAGCAGGTGCTCGAGCTGCTGGCGTGCCTCGCGGCTGTAGCCGTCTCGCTCTTCTATCAGTGCCTGCAGAAGTCGGTGGTCCACATAAGCATCGCGCAGGAACAGTCCGCACTCGGCGCAAAACTTGTCGCGCTCTTCGGCTGGCTGCCCGCAACGGGAGCATCGCAGCATAGACGGAGAAGAAGCTCGCCGCGCTCCATTTCTACTATTTTCCTGAACGGATTTCTTCTTCTTCATACGATTCTCGATTCGACGTGCTGGCGCTTTCACGAATTGTCGGCCTGTGTTGGATCCAGGTCGCACTCCAGGCAGAGCCTGTTCGACGGCTTGAAATTCTGGTTGCGGAAAAACGCCAATAGACCGAAGTTGTCCCAGGAAACTTCGGTGCGCGCGGGTTCTTCGGAACGGAATGGAATGTTCTCCAGAGTTCCCTCGCGAAGAATTTGAGTCGACACTTTATGGGTCAAGAGCCTTGCTTTGAGCTGGTTCCTAAGATGGCTGGATTTCCTAGAAGCCTTGCCAGTCCTGAGCTGAGCCTAGGCGGTCATAGAAATGCTTTGCCTCTTGAGGCGAGATGTAGCGGTCGTTCCTGGGATCTTGAACGCTCACCTGCGAGGGCCCTTCATGCTCCTATTCCAGGTGCAGCAAACATGTTATACAGCCAAGCGAAAACCGCACCACCGATAAACCCATCCACGGCTCCGTAAACAGTCCCGACGATAACTTGCCCGACACTGCGAGTCGCATGATATCCAGGATAGACCGATGACATTATCTGGAGGAATTGCTGACCATAGCTACCCCAGAGCAAGTTGGCCAAACCCATTACGAGCATTGCGAATCCCCATAGAATTGCCGATGCCAAGCCTAGGCCTTTCGCGTTTAGCTTCATTGCTGCTCCTTCTGTTTACTATAGATACGGAACTTACTATAGATACGGAACACCGCCATCCATCTCCAGCCGCAACGAAACGGTGCTACCGGACTGCGCCTTCCATGACCAGAGCCCTGGGTCGAGAGACGGGTCCGACTCCAAAATGACTCCAAAAGATCATTTAACGTTATGACCCCTTCCAACTTGTTCATTTCCAGCACGGCTAACTACGGGCAGAAGTTCAAGGCCAGTCGTGCCCATGCGCTCAAGTGCCAAATCAAGCGCCCGGTCGCGGTGGACGTGCGGAAACCCGTGCGCAGGTACCCGGCAGCTTGGCGCTCGGCGGCATTTTCCTCTCGCGGGCGGCCGCTCTATACTGCTGGCCGGCACCATGAGTCTTGCGTCCCCCAGCCCGTCCGTCTCAGTGTGCCGAGAGCGCGTGGTCAGGATTGACCGTCAACTGGATCCGATCGCCTGCGTGCTCTCTAATCAATCGAAGCTCCTGGTGCCTCGTCTTCTCGCACAGTACATTGCGATCGGAGACGAAATCACATTCCCGATTCCGTCCGCTGAAGCCCGTAAAACAGAAATCTACGTCGCAAAGAAGTCCACTTGGCGAACCAGTCATTGTTTGTATCAGGCTCCCATCGGATATGTCAGCCAACCCAAGCTCAACAAACGAGATCAGCACTTCGTTTCGGCCGAGGTTCAATGTGGAAGCTTGGGCGTCAGCACAATTGGGCTACCATGCGAGGTGCTGCGCGAGTACTTCTATCGCCTTGGGAGTGGCGATAAGGAAGCCAGTCATCGGACTCTGTATCAAATCTTGGGAATTCCAGATAGCGCATCCCCTTCGGAGCTGAGAGTCGCGTTCAAGCTGCGCAATCTGGAGCTAAGAAGTGCGGACGTGCGCATCAGTGAACGAGTGGCGCTGGAGCGGGCATTCAACATTCTCGGTCATCCAGAATTGCGCGCTTGCTATGGCGCGTTGCTGACCGATCCCGAAGCGCCGGCTCCGTTTCCATACGGCGGATTTGGCTCACTTCTGGTTTCCGGCCAGCCTTCCCGTGACGAACAAATATTCTTCGCGCAGCACATCCTCGCGTTTTCACCCGAGCTGCGGCGTCGACGCTTTCATGTGCTGCTGCGCCGGTGTGATTTCTACGATGACAGGGCGTTGTGCCGCGACGTGCGCCGCCACCTTGAGTTCTGGCTCGATTCTGCCCTCCTCCACACGGTTTGGGACCGCACGTGGAACCGGTGGAAACATTTGTTGGGAACAAAGATCGAGGTCGAGGGTACGTTCGTACAGAGTGCCAAATACCGCAAACGTCGTGGAGAATGGGAACCTGTTAATTGGGAGATTGCATTGCCGAGCCGGCTAGAAATCAAATTGCCAGCCGATTTCCAGCAGCAAATGGAATCTGCCAAAGCGGTCTATCATCGCTTCGGCCAGTACGCGCGGGCTCTGGATCAGATTCGGCTGCGACTGGAATATTGCGCCGTCGAGCGAGCCCAGCTACAGCGAATGTGTTCGGAACTTCGCATGCCAGCGGACTTTGATGTCGCTCAGATCAGCTGGCGCCCTGATTATGACCCGTTTTTCTATGGCCAGCTCTCCAGCCGGGCGCTCCGGATCTATCTGTTTCGCGACGAATACATTTTCGACGTTGAGAAAGCTGTCGTCGTCGAGACCCCTCAGCTTGGCCACGCCACATATGTCTTCGCCAAGCCCCGTAACGTGGATAGCTTTCTCGCTCTGTACACCAAGATCACAAAAGATGACATCCGGCGTAACCGCAACAATGCGGCCGAGCGGCTAGGCTTTCTAGGGCGCGTGATTCACGGCACTAACCCAAGAGCGTGGCTCAAGGAGGTCAAATTGCGCATCGGTGAAAATGTCGACCTTGCGGCCATTGCGCAGTGAAACAAGGCCCGCGTCGACATCTACTCGCAGGCACATTCTTGGGCTGGCTTGCGTGAACCCCAGGTTGTGACCTGTCAAATTGCGATTGGTGAAAAATAGGGTTGACGGCATTGATGCCAGCATCAGGCGGCGGGGACCGACAGACCGAGTAGAGGGAGCTTACTGTCAGAACATCTCAAGCAACATCTTCTATCAAAATCCGCAAGATTCGTGAACGATTCGACCTAGAGGCCGACTGACGCTAGGCGTCGTGCCGAGGATGCCGTTTGACTGACATTCGATTTCAAGTTAACACAGGCTGCTAGCAGGCGAAGCTGACCCGGCGACGGTGCGGTTTCACTGAAAACCGGAGCGCATACCAGCGACTCAGGATCATCGGAGACCACGATGCGACGGCGCGCCAGGGAAGGGGCGGCCGACGTCGCTCAAATTTCGCCACATGTTCAGGTCAGATGCTGGACCTTCAATCAACCGTAACCGTCCGGGACATGGGTGAAGGCGCATCGAATGCAAGACCTCAGTTGAAACCCTCACAAAGTCGAGGGGAAAGGCGCGGCGATGAAAAAGAGTAATGGCAACTCGGCAATGTCGCTGGTGCCCGAACTTTTGACCGAGACCCAGGTTTCCATGATATTCAACGTCTCTATCAATACCCTTCGATATTGGCGGCATTGTGGCGATGGTCCGAATTACATCAAAATGGGCAAGCTGGTGCGGTATCATGCGGCTGAGCTGGAATCGTACGTCCAGCGCAGGACCTGCGTGTCAAAGGCTCGAGCGACTGCGGAGGAAAACCGTGTCGCTCACTAGACGTAAAAACCGCTGGTACTATTCGATCTACTTTAATGGTCAACGCTATCGGGGGCCCTGCAGGACCTCGAAACAACAAGAGGCCAAGAGAGTCGAATCGCTGGTACTGGCACAACTGCTTGAGGACAGACGCGCGCCGGGATCGAAGAAAGCCCCGACGCTCTTCGATTTCTCAAGTCGCTTCTTTTCATGGCTGGATGCCCTGCCGGCGGATCGGCCGCCGAAAGAGCCAACCAGAAAGTACTACCGAGTCGGCTGGGAACTGCTGCAAAAGACGAGCATGGTGGGCCGGAGGTTGGATCACATTACTCAGGACCACATCGGCTCGCTTGTTGTCGGCCGGTCTCCGGCCAACACTAACAATGCTCTGCGCACTCTTCGGCGCATGCTGAAGAAAGCGTACGAGTGGGAAATGATCCGCTCTGTGCCGGTCGTGAAGCTCGTCGAAGAACATGGAAGAGAAGAGCTGATCGAACCATGGATGGAGGCAAAGCTGTTGGCCGTGACTGCGATGGCGCGCACGCCAACTAGCAAGCACGCTCCGAAATCGATCAATTACAGCTGGCAGCCGTTTCGCGACGTCCTGTTGATCATGCTTGATACTGGAATGCGGCCGGCAGAAGTCTTCCGTATGCGGTGGGAGCATGTGAAGTGGGAGAGAGAGTTGATCTTCGTACCCCGAAGCAAATCTCGCAAGTCGAAGCGGTTCGTCGGCATTACACAGCGCGTCAGGGCAGCATTGCGGGCGCGCAAAACCGATGCGAACGAAGGTTGGGTATTTCCCTCGGCCCGTGCCAAATCGGGCCACTTAGAAACTGTGCAGAAGCAATTCGAACGGGCCAAACGATTGGCCGGTTTACCCGAATCAGTCGTGTTGTACGGTGCTCGTCATCGTTTCTCGACCGATGCGATGGAGGGCACAGGGAATCTGATGGCGGTCATGGATGCGATGGGCCACGCGAAGATCGATACTACGCGGCTCTACAACCATCCCGGCACAAAGCAGATTCGCGACGCGATTGAGAGAAGGAACCACTTGGTGCAGTAGGAAAAGTCACATTTAGTCACATTTTTGGTCACACCATTTTAAGTGGCTGTGTTACGGGATGGTACAAGTGATTGATACGGAATGGTTAAGCTGGTAGCGCTACCGGGAATCGAACCCGGGTTTGAAGATTGAGAATCTTCCGTCCTAACCCCTAGACGATAGCGCCACTCCAAAGGTTTTTCATTATAACAAATCCCCAGTATCAATCAGGGTTCTGCGCTTCTTGAGCGCTGGGCCTTGGTGACGGGAAACAGTCCCCCATTCCTCGAATATTTCGCATAGAACGTACGATGGATGCAGTGAATCACTGGGCAAATCGCCTGTCCAATGCTAATCTCAGCTTCGATTACTAAACCGCAGATGCTGCGAAATTCCGCATCCACCGAGCCGTATCATCTATGAGGCGATGGGCTACATTCTTGGTGCTCCTGTTCGCGTTTACGGTCCCGGGGCCAGCACGCGCGCAGCAAACACCGCCCACTGCCGCGCCCAGTTCTCAAGCCACACAGACCAAAACTGTTGCGCCCCAAGGATCTTCTACAACCCAGAGCAATGCCGAGGTTCAGGTTTGGGTCAATACAAATTCGGGCGTCTATCACTGTCCAGGCACACACTGGTACGGAGCGACAAAATCAGGCGCATACATGAAACAATCCGAAGCTCAGCAAAAGGGATATCGCCCGGCATACCATCGGACTTGCAAATAGTTTCCTCCCGCGTCTGAACCCTTCTGATCATCAAAAAGCGGCAAAATCCGCTGTCAGAACCGGAATTTTTCCGGGTGTTGACAACTCAGGCTTCCCAGAGCAGAATCTCAATGTAGGCGAATAAAAAGCGAATACAACTCCTTCATTTTCGCCTGCCAGAGGTTCCTAATGGCGGCGGCTGACATGCTTCGTGCCCGGCTCGAGTCTTCACTCGGCGAGCGGCTCTCTTCCACCCTCCTGCTTCGCGAGCGCCCAGCCCCGCTGGTGGTATCGACCGGCGTGCCCGCGCTCGACACCCTCACGGGCGGTCTGCCACGCGGAGCGCTTAGCGAAATTGTCGGACCAGCTTCCTCGGGGCGCACTGGGGTAATGCTGGCAACCCTGGCCGAAGCTACCCGCCGGCAGGAGATCTGCGCCTTGGTGGATGCGAGCGACAGTTTCGACCCTGGGTCGGCGGAGACGGTCGGCATCGATCTCGCCCGGCTGCTTTGGGTACGTTGCGGCGAACGCGCCTGTCTGCCAGGCCGTAAAGAGGAACCAAGTGCTGCGCTCGAGCGCGTGGGAGTTTCCACCTGCGCTGGTTTTGCGTTTGCCAGGTCGATAGAACAAGTGTTGAAGGTGACCGATCTGCTTCTGCAAGGAGGCGGCTTTGGTCTAGTCGTGCTTGACCTGGGAGATATTCCGCCGGAAAGTTTGCGGCGCGTGCCACTCACCTCGTGGTTTCGGTTTCGCCGTGCCGTTGAGCCCACTGCAACCGTGCTGTTGTTGCTGGAGCAGCAACCCTGGGCCAAAACATGCGCATCCTTGGTGGTCCGGTTACAACGTGAGGAGGTGTGCGCGCGAGATTCGGCGCCAAATCCGGAATCGCAAGTTAAGACAAAAAGTTGGCAACTGCCGCATACCTCGATTGGCCGTGTTCACGAGGCAGAAACTTGGAAAAATCCGATGGATAGAGAGGACCAGGCACATCTCCCCATGAACCACGTCATAAGCCATGCCGCCCTATTGCGCGGTATGAATTTTCGCGCCGAAGTGGTGCGCTCATGGCCCCAGCGTAAACTACCGCACTCCGCCGGTATTCGCTTTGGGCTGCACGCTGCATTGTGAAACTCGGCTTTGGTGGCTGAAAACGCTATTGAGAAGACGAACATTTTGGGCCCTTTGTTTTTTCATTACGAAAGGGCTTTTTCAGGCTGCTGAATGTTTTTTGAGAGGCCACTCGAGTCGGCCTAAAAATAAAAATCGCGGACGCGGGACATCAATCCCTCACGTTCGTGCGCTCAATCGATATGTTTGCCTGTATCTATATTCCTGATTTTCCAGTGGAGGCGATAGTTCGCGCAGAGCCAGGGTTGCGCGAACGAGCGGTAGCCGTCCTGGAAGGCAAGCCTCCGCAGGTACGCGTGATCGCGCTGAACCGGACAGCCCGTCGGCTGAAAATGGAAATTGGCATGACCAAACTCCAGGCCTCTGCTTTTATAGGGACTTCTCCTACTGCCGCTGTTTTACACCAACGTTCAACCGAGCAGGAGATCTCAACTCATGCCGCGTTACTCGATGTTGCCCACGCTTTTACCCCGCGCGTGGAAGACACAGCTCCCGACATTTTGCTGCTTGATCTTAGCGGGCTCGGACGCCTCTACGGTGTACCCACAAAAATGGCGCTCGATCTGGCAGCGCGGATTCGTGCAATTGGGTTGGAAGCGAATCTTGCACTGGCTGCCAATCCCGATGCTGCGATGCATGCCGCCAGCGGATTTAGCGGTATTACAGTGATACCTGCCGGGGAAGAGGCGCAGCGACTGGGAGGGCTGCCAGTGCAGGTTTTGCTGGATAGGTTTGAGATTTCCTCGGCGAAGATTGGCCTCCGCACGGCCGACCGTGAGAGCGAGAAATTGCGCGAACAAATACTCGACACTCTGGAGCGCTGGGGAGTACGTGATTTTCGTGCCTTGGCGGTATTGCCCGAGCATCCATTGGCTTCCCGGCTCGGCAAAGTGGGAGGGCGACTGCAGCGCTTGGCGCGGGGGGCAGGCATGCGAACCCTGGCGCTCTCTGAACCAGCGTCGCATTTTGAAGAAGCCATGGAGTTGGAATCCCCGGTTGAAACCCTTGAGCCGCTGTCGTTCGTTCTGAACCGGTTATTGGAACAATTGTGTGTGAGGCTGGAGGCACGAGCTCTTGCCGTACAAGAGCTACATCTGCGCTTGCAACTGGAACGGCGCGTCGCCGACGAAGAAACCACAACGCTAGGAGAGTTAAAAACGCCTTTTGCAAATTCCTACAATGTGGGATTAACGTTGTTTTACGTGCGTAGCTTACGGCTGCCGGTTTCCATGCGTGATCCCAAAAGTTTTTTGAAGCTGCTGCAGTTGGAATTGGCCGCCCATCCTCCAGGCGCTCCAGTCATGAAGATCTGGATAACCGCCGAGCCAGCCCCGCCTCGTACAGCGCAACACGATCTATTCCTGCCGGACACACCTGACGCGGAAAAACTGGAAATCACGCTGGCGCGAATCGGCGGCATTGTTGGCGAGCGGAGGGCCGGAATTGCCCGTCTGCTGGATGCCCACCGTTCTGGCAGCTTTGAAATGGACCGCTTTGTGTCTCCAGGGGAAGGACCCAAGCCCTCTTTGGATCTCACAATGTCAGATATCGACGGCAGGCCTTTTCTAGCGTTGCGAATTTTTCGGCCCGCACGAGGAATCCACGTGCGTCTGTCGGAAGGGCGGCCCTTCAGTCTGGTTACTGAAAGGAAACGAACTGACCGGGGAGAACTACAGCTGCAAGGAAAGATTTTGTGGTCAGTTGGGCCGTGGCGCTCGTCGGGTGATTGGTGGACCGAGAGTGCGAAAGAGGAAAATGTAAGCAAAAATCAATCAGGTCCATGGGATCGCGAGGAATGGGACATTGCGCTTGCTCATAGTAATGGCAGCGAAAGTGTAAGCCTCGTCGACCCCGGTATGGCAAATGATCCTGGCAATCGCATTGCGCTCTATCGCATTTACCGCGACTTGGCGACCGGTCATTGGTTTGCCGATGCCAGCTATGACTAAAGCCCCCGGATCACGGAGCCCAGAGAAACATAACAATCCTGAAATCTAAAAACTGACAACCATTTACTGACTACTGATTCATGTACATCGAACTCCACACCCGCTCCGCTTTCAGCTTTCTCGAAGGAGCTTCAGTTCCCGAGGAGCTGGCGGAAGTGTGCGACCAGCAGCAGATGCCGGCCATGGCGTTGCTCGATCGCGACGGAGTTTATGGCGCCCCACGTTTTTATCTTGCAGCGGAGAAGCTCAAGATCAAGGCACACATCGGAGCAGAGATCACTTCACTTCTGCCCACCCCATCCCCTCGCTCATCAAGGACTACGGTTTCCGGGAACGAACCAGCTACGATACGCCTTCCTCTGCTTTGCGCCTCGCGGGAAGGCTACCAGAACCTCTGCCGCCTGGTGACTCGCATGAAGTTGCGTGCGCCTAAATATCCAGTCCAACTACCACAAAGTAAGACATCAGACGAAGAGCAACTTATCCAGAGTCAGGCAATTGCTTCTCCGGCCGATCTCGCCGAGTTTGCCGCCGGGATTATCTGTCTCACCGGCGGAGAGGATGGTCCCCTGGCTTATGCGCTGGCAACTGGTGGTAGGGAAGCCGGACGCCGTACTCTCCAAGAACTCATCGCGATCTATGGTCACGAGAACGTGTACGTCGAGCTGCAGCGCCACTATAACCGGGCGCAAGAGGCCCGCAATCAAACAGCGATTGAGCTGGCGCGCAGCCTGCGGTTGCCCCTGCTGGCCACGCAAGGCGCAGCGTATGCCAAGCCGGAAGAACGCCGGATTCTCGATGTCTTTACCTGCATTCGCAATCACTGCACGCTCGATACTGCTGGACGCCTGCTGGCACGTAACGGTGAACGCTACATCAAGCCGCCGCAAGCGATGCTGCAACTTTTTGCCGATCTGCCGGAGGCCACCGCAAACACGGTGGAATTGTCGTCACGACTCAAATTCACCTTGAAAGATCTGGGTTACGAATTTCCACGATATTCCGTGCCCGAAGGCGAAACCATGGATTCGTTCTTGCGCGCACGAACTCTGGAAGGCGCGCGTGACCGTTACTTGCGTCCCGGCCAACGCGAGCTATGGCAGCGCGCGCAATGCCAGATTGAGCGCGAGCTTGCGCTTATCAAGAAGCTCCATTTGGCAGGCTACTTTCTCATCGTGTGGGACATTGTGCGTTATTGCCGCGCGCATGGCATTCTGGTGCAGGGGCGAGGGTCGGCGGCCAATAGTGCCGTCTGTTATTCGCTAGGCATAACTGCGGTCGATCCCGTGGGCATGGATTTATTGTTCGAGCGCTTTCTCTCCGAAGAGCGCGGGGAGTGGCCCGACATCGATCTCGATCTTCCCAGCGGCGATCAGCGCGAGCGTGCTATTCAGTATGTTTATGAGCGCTACGGCAAGCTGGGAGCGGCCATGACGGCCAACGTCATCACCTACCGTGGACGTTCGGCCGCACGCGAGGTGGGAAAGGCCCTCAGCTTTGATGGCGAAACCCTCGATCGCCTGGCGGGGCTGGTAAGTTCCTGGGAATACAAGGACCCGGGCGACACGCTCCAGCGGCAGTTCCGCGATGCCGGCTTCGACCTGCGGCATCCGCGCATGCGTCTGTTCTTTGAGCTTTGCCTAGCCGTGCAAGACCTGCCGCGACATCTGGGGCAGCACTCCGGAGGCATGGTGATTTGTCAGGGTCAGTTGGATTCCATTGTTCCATTGGAACCTGCAACCATGCCCAATCGGGTGGTGGTGCAGTGGGACAAGGAAGATTGCGCTGACATGGGTATCGTCAAAGTTGACTTGCTGGGGCTGGGAATGATGGCGGTGCTGGAGGATTCCATCACGCTGATCCGTGATCATTACCGCGAAGAGGTTGATCTGGCCAAGCTGCCGTCGGATGATCCCACAGTGTATGACGCTCTGCAAAAAGCCGATACCGTTGGCATGTTCCAGATCGAGAGCCGGGCGCAGATGTCTTGTTTGCCAAGGTTACGCCCCAAACGCTTCTACGACATTGTGGTACAGGTCGCCATTATTCGTCCCGGTCCAATCGTCGGTCAGATGGTAAATCCTTTTCTAATGCGGCGGCAGGGAAGGCAAGAGGTCGTTTATCCGCATCCTTCGCTTGAAGCGGTGCTGAAGCGGACTCTCGGCGTGCCGCTCTTTCAGGAACAACTGCTGCGTATGGCGATGATTGCCGCCGGCTTCAGCGGTGGCGAAGCGGAAGAATTACGCCGGGCCTTTGGTTTCAAACGTAGCGAGAGACGCATGCGCGACATCGAGGTAAAGCTGCGCGAAGGCATGCAGCGCAACGGCCTTTCTCCAGAGTCGCAGGAGCAGATCATTCTTTCGATTACCTCATTCGCGCTCTACGGATTTCCCGAGTCGCACGCGGCCAGTTTTGCCTTGATCGCCTATGCCAGCGCCTATCTCAAGTGTCATTACCTGGCGGCATTTACGGCAGCGCTGCTCAACAATCAGCCCATGGGGTTCTATCATCCGTCGACCATCGTCAAAGACGCCCAGCGACATGGGTTGAAAGTAAGACCGGTGGATATTGCATGCTCGGAATGGCCATGCACGCTGGAGATGGAAGAGAGTGCCACAATGTGGGAGTCTTCGGAAGTGCCACGGCTTCAGCCGCGTCGTGCTTTAGAGGTGACAAATGCGGCTTTAGCCGCTGAGGGAACTAGCAATGCACAGGAAGCCGAAAACCCTCAGTGGCTAAAGCCACACTACCATGAGCAACTTGGCGGCGCGCCTGAAGGCGCGCCCCTTCAAAACCGTAATTGCGAACGTTTCGCTCTGCGCATGGGTTTCCGTTACGCAAAGGGCCTGCGTAACGAGACTGCCCAGGCCATCGTGAGCGAGCGCCGGAAGCGCCCATTCGAATCGATTGCGGACCTGGCATATCGCGTTCCCGAACTGCGCCGCAATGAATTAGTGTTACTGGCTTCGATCGGCGCGCTCAATTCGATTGGTTATAAGGAAAGGAAAGATTTAGCCGCCAATGTCGATCCACCTTGCAAAGCCGGGAAAGAGCAGCGCCTGCACCGCCGCGATGCTTTGTGGCAGGTAGAACGCGCGGCGCGCTATGCCGGGCCCCTGCTGGAAGGTATTCCCGAGTCCGATACGGCTTCCCCGCTCGTGCCCATGACGCCGGAGGAGCGACTGGTGGCCGACTTCCACGGAACCGGCTTGACAGTTGGTCCGCATCCCATGGCTTATCGCCGTGCCGACCTGCGCCGAGCGCGCGTGTTTTCAGCCAAGGAACTGACGCAGCTTCCGCATGGGCGTCATGTGCGAACCGCAGGGTGCGTGATCGCCCGCCAAAGGCCTGGCACCGCCAAGGGATTTGTTTTTCTCAGCCTGGAAGACGAGACCGGAATCAGCAATGCAATCATCACCCCGGATCTGCTGGAACAGAATCGCATCCTGATTGTGTCGGAGAAATTCTTGCTGTTGGAGGGCATCCTGCAAAATCAGGATGGCGTGATTTCCGTAAAAGTGGAGCGAGTGTCAGCCTTGCGCGATACGTACACCGCCGATTCGATCGATATTACCGACGCCGATGTGCGCTCCCACGATTTCCACTAACGCAAAGCCCTTACTCCTTTTCACCGACCGCCGGAGTGGTAGTTTGCTTTTCGGTCCGTCCCGCGCTTTCCCCGGGATACTCATACACGCCGCGGCCGGCTTTGCGTCCCAGGCGTCCTGCCTTGACGTACTGCACCATCAGCGGGGCTGGGCGAAATTTCTCGCCCAGCGTCTTATGTAGATACTCAAGAATGTGGAGTCGAGTGTCCAGTCCAACGAGATCGACCATCTCGAACGGGCCCATGGGGTGATTCAATCCCAGCTTGAGCGCTTTGTCGATGTCCTGGGGGGAGGCGACGCCTTCCTGCAACATGTAAAACGCCTCATTGCCGATCATGGCGTTGATACGGCTGGTGATGAAGCCCGGCGACTCCTTGATCACCACGGCCTCTTTCCCCATCCGCTTGCCGACTTCAACCGCCGCAGCCAGCGTTTCCTCGTCAGTTTCCAGCGCGCGCACAATCTCTAACAACTTCATTTTGTGTACTGGATTGAAGAAGTGCATTCCAACACACTTCGGCGCGCGATAGGTTACCGACGCAATTTCTGTAACGCTGAGCGAAGAGGTATTGGAAGCCAGAATTGTTGTGGGACGGCTGACCTTATCGAGAAGCGTGAAAATCTCAATCTTCGATTCCATTTCCTCCGGGACGGCTTCGATGATCAGGTCGGCTTCACGCGCGGCCTGTTCCACGGAAGAGGCGTATTCCAGCCGGTTGAAGGCTTCGTCGGCATTGGCCCTGGTTACTTTTCCCAGTTCGACAGCTTTGTCCAGGTTGGTACGGATCTCAGTCTCAGCCTTCCGTAAGGAGGTGGGCAGGATATCTTCGAGGATGGTGTGATAGCCGCCCAACGCCGCGGCATGGGCGATGCCACGGCCCATAATTCCGGCACCGATGACTGCAATCGTGCGAACCTCAGCCATCGGGCTAGTCTCCCCCCTTTTCCAGTTGCTCGACCACGCCCAGGAAGTTGGGGTCGGACTTGCGCATGTAGTCGGCCAGACGCCGTTTTTCGTCGCCTGTAATCAGATAGAGGCTTGCATTAATGCGGCGGAGGGTGGCTGCAATGTCATCTACGTAATTCATCATACGGATTAGTTCGCCAGTGGCGGCCATAAAAGTCCTTTCATTTCAACTGCCAGCGCAACGGAATACCGTTACGCCATTCATCAGCGCCGCGCGAAAAACGCAGGCTGCACAGAACTTGCTGGGGAATACGCGCCAATCTCTTATTTTCGCCGCCGCCCACGATTAAGTAAAGGAGCACCCGGAAACGCGCCAAACCAGGCCCCACTTGCATCCAACTGCATAGCGTTGCGCGAGGGGTGCGGCGCTCTGTCGAAAATCAAGCCAAAATATGGAAGCGAGCTCGCCGGTCCTGACTGTCCCATCTTCGGAGCTGTCTGATTGCTTGGAGCGCATCGCCGAAAAGCGCGCTATGAGGCCGTTGTCGACCTACCGGCTGCAATTCAATAAGAACTTCCACTTCGACGATGCGCGCAGGCTGGTTGCTTATCTAGGGCAACTTGGAGTCAGCCATTGTTACGCTTCGCCCATTTTGATGGCCCGTGCCGGCAGCCAGCACGGTTACGACATCATCGATCACAACCGGCTTAATCCCGAGATCGGAACCGAGGCAGAATTCCGCAGCCTGGTTGCGGAACTCAAATCTCACGGCATGGGTCTCCTTCTCGACATCGTCCCGAACCACATGGGCGTCGGCCACGGGACTAACCCGTGGTGGCAAGATGTGATGCAGAACGGGCGAAGCTCAGCCTACGCTGATTTTTTCGACATTGACTGGGAGCCGCTCAAACCTGAGCTGCGCAACAAAGTTCTAGTTCCAATCCTGGGAAAGCCTTATGGAGAGGACCTCGAAGAAGGAAACATAAGAATTCATTTCGAGGACGCCCATTTTACGCTGCGGTACTTCGATAAGGCTTACCCGGTTGATCCGCAGACGATTCCGTTGATCTTTACCTCCTTTGGTGATCTCGCGCGCCAGGGCGGCGATGGTCCGAATGCAATCTCAACCGAGTTGAGGTCGCTGATCACCGCTTTCGGCAAGCTTCCGCCCAACTATGTCACAGATCCAGGGCAGGTTCGCCGCCGCCAGCAGGAAATGCCGCCGCTGCTCGATCAGTTGCGGCGGCTGGTCGGTGAATCGGCGGTCAATCGGGCGGAAATCGGCGCGGCACTGCGGCTACTGAACGGAACTCCGGGCGATAGTCATAGCTTCGACCTTCTGCACGGGCTACTTGAGGCGCAGGTGTACCGGTTTGCTTTCTGGCGAGTGTCGGGAGAGGAAATTAACTACCGCCGATTTTTCGACATCAACGACTTGGTTGGGCTGCGCATGGAGAATCCCCGGGTATTTGCGGAGACACACAAGCTCATCCGAAGGCTTTTGGCAGAAGAGCTTATCGCCGGCTTGCGAATTGATCACCCCGATGGATTACTGAACCCTACGCAATACTTCATGCGGCTGCAGAGGCTTTTCGGCGCCAGTCAGTGTCTGGGCGCTCAACCCGAACCACCGCTGGCAGGCGACGGTATCGAGTTAGAGGTGCACAGCACTTTCGCACACGACTGCATGAACCAGAAGGCGCCGCTTTATCTGTTAGCCGAGAAGATCCTGGAACCTGGCGAAGACTTGCCAGACTATTGGCCGGTGGACGGCTCGGTCGGCTACGACTTCGCTAACCTGGTGAACGGAATTCTGATCGACTATCGTAACGAGCAGCCGTTCACTAACCTCTATCATCGGGTCGTCGGGGCAGCGGTCCGGGTCGACCGGTTGATCTACCAAAGCAAGAAAATCATCATGCAGCGAGCGCTTGCCAGCGAGGTCAACGTACTTACGCACATGCTCAACGAGATCTCCAACCGGGATCGCCGCGCCCGAGATTTCACGCGCGGCGTACTGCGGGAGGCGATTCGTGAGACCATCGCCTGCTTCCCCGTCTATCGCACCTACATCGACGAACGAGGGAACGTGAATGAGCGTGACCGCTGCTCTATCCAACAAGCGATTGATCTCGCTAAAAGACGCAACGCTATTCTGGCTCCTGCGGCGTTCGACTTTCTGCAAAACATCCTTCTGCTCAGGGGAAAGGATAATGACGCGACCATTTACGGCTATCGCGAGCAACTGTACTTCACGTTAAAGTTCCAGCAGCTCACGGGACCGGTGATGGCCAAGGGTCTGGAAGACACGGCCTGCTACGTCTACACACGTTTTATCTCGGTCAATGAGGTCGGAGGTTCGCCTGCCAACTTTGGACTTCCGCTTCCCGAGTTTCACCGCGCCAACCAATTGCGGGCGGAGCATTGGCCACATTCGATGCTCACCACCTCAACCCACGATACCAAGCGCAGCGAGGACGTGCGGGCTCGTCTTGATGTGCTCTCCGAGATGCCACGGACCTGGGCCGCGCTGGTTCTGAAGTGGCGGCGCATCAACCGCAATCGCAAGCCCAAGCTGGGCGACGGACGCGCCGTTCCGGACGATAACGAAGAGTACTTGCTATACCAGACTCTGGTGGGCACATGGCCTTTGCGGATGGCCAGCGAGGAGCAACGGATCCACTTCATTGGCCGCATGCGGCAGTACATGGAAAAAGCGGTCCACGAGGCCAAGGTCAATGTGAGCTGGCTCAACCCGAATCCCGATTACGTGGCCGGCATAAACGACTTTGTGGAGAGAGTCCTCTCTCCAACCTATCGCGGGAAGACCAATCTCTTCTGGGAGTCGCTGCAGAAGTTTCTGCCAACCGTCACCTATTTCGGCGCGATCAACTCTCTCACGCAGACCTTGTTGAAGCTGGCTTCCCCCGGTGTGCCCGACATATATCAGGGGCAGGAGATGTGGGACTTCAGCCTGGTCGATCCCGACAACCGTCGGCCGGTCGACTTCAATTTGCGTTGGCAAGCTCTCGACGAACTCCGGCTGCGCCGGCAATCCAACGATCTCGTGGGCCTCTCCCGGGAGTTGTTGCGCGAGTACCGTGATGGACGAATCAAGTTGTGGGTGACGATGTGCGGCTTGAATTTACGGAGAGACCACAAGAACCTGTTCCAGCGAGGAAGCTATATCCCACTGCAGGCAAATCGTGGGAAGGAAGACCACGTCGTAACCTTTGCGCGAATGCACGAGGCAGAGGCAATCCTAGTTGCGGCTCCCCGCCTGAGTTATACACTGATGAAGGGCAGGGAAGAGCCGCCAATCGGGGGCGTCTGGAGTGATTCCGAGATCTCGCTGCCGCCAGAGTTGGTCGGTAGACAGTTACGGAACATCTTCACCGGAGAAATCATGATCGCCAGGAAGTCGCTTCTATGCCGCGAAGTCTTCGCTGCCTTTCCCCTGGCCTTGCTCACCGTGCGGTGAAGGTATCTTGACGCATTGATCGCGATCGGTGATCTCAACCAGCGTCGCCATTTTCTTCGCAAGTTCCGGAGTAAGCCCCTTAGCGGGCAGACGCCAGGACCAGTGATCGCCGGTTTCGCTGGGAACGTTCATCCGCGCTTCGCTCCCCAGTCCCAACACATCCTGTACGGGAATGATGCACAAATTGGCGACCGATGCCAAGGCAGCTCGAATGAACGCCCAATGTACTCCGTCTTCGCTAATTCCCAGGTAGGCGGCTGCCAACTGCTTTTCCTTGGCGGTGGCGCCGGTTTTCCACCAGCCGACCGTGGTGTCGTTGTCATGGGTTCCGGTGTAAACCACACAGTCTGGATCGTAGCGATGGGGCAAGTAAGCATGAGCGCCCCGGTTGCCAAATCCAAATTGCAGAATCTTCATGCCGGGGATTTCCAGACTCCGGCGCAGATGATGGACCTCAGGAGTTATGTAGCCTAGATCTTCGGCGATAAAGGGCAGCTTGCCGAGGGCACTTTGCAAAGCTTTGAATAGTTCGTCATTCGGCCCTTCGACCCAGTGACCGTGGACAGCGGTCGGTTCATCAGCCGGAATTTCCCAGTAGGCTTCGAAGCCACGAAAGTGATCGAGGCGAACAATGTCACAGGTTTCGATCGCCCAGCGCATGCGTTTAATCCACCAATCATAGCCGTCAGATCGCAGGGCCTCCCAGTCATACAACGGATTTCCCCAGCGCTGTCCGGTCTCACTGAAGGCGTCGGGAGGGACACCTGCGACGACCTCCGGTGACATGTCCTCTTTCAGGCGAAACATCTCCGGATGGGTCCAAACGTCAGCGCTGTCATAACTGACGAAGATCGACACGTCGCCAATAACACGGATGCCGCGCTCGGAGCAGTAGCAGCGAAGCGCACGCCATTGCTCAAAAAACGCGAACTGCAGAAAGCGCTCTTTGTCCAGCTGGTCTCCCAACTCGGAATACAATTTCGCAATGGTGTCGGGATTTCGCCGGACAATTTCAGCTGGCCATTCGTTCCAAGGCTGCCGGCTATATTGTTCACGCAAGGCACTGAACAGCACGTAATCTTCGAGCCACCATTGATTGTCATGGCAAAAACGATCATAGCGATCGCGCGAGGGCCCGGTCGCCAGTCGCAGAAACTCGCCAGCCGCCTGACGCAACAAAGGAAGCTTATGAGCGTGTACGCTGTCGAAGTCGACGGCAGACTCCCCATCGGGAATTGCGGCGACCCGCTGGGGGTCGATCAGGCCACGCTCCGTCAGCCGCTCCAGGCTGATCAGCAGCACGTTGCCCGCAAAGGCGGAGGTGCAGGAATAGGGCGAATTACCAGAACCAACTGGCTGCAATGGCAAGACCTGCCATAACGTTTGCTTTGCAGCGGCCAGCCAATCCACAAATTCGTACGCCGCCGGCCCAAAATCGCCAATCCCACCCTGCGAGGGTAGGGACGTGGGATGCAAGAGGATACCGGATGAGCGCTGTGAAAGCATGGTTAGTTTTCTAGCTGGATTCAAGAGTTGGTGACGACCAGTGGTTACGGCTGCACAAACAAAGGTGGCCAGCAGGGCGTCTCTGCTGGCCAGAGAATTAACTGCGTCCCACTTCTAGCTTCCTTCGGAAAGCGAAGTCAAACGGTCCATCTCCGTCTTATTGATTTTGATCTTGCCATCCTTTTCCAGTTTGGCACGCAGATTGTCTACATAGAGGTTTTCGTATTCCTCGCGCTTTTGTTGCAGAAGCGTTTCCTTGGCTTTGTCCCAACCCTGCTTTATCTGCTCCGGAGTAGGTTCTTGTACCTCGGTAACCTTCAGTACCGCTCCGTTGGGCCCAGCTTGAATTGGGCCGCTGATTTCACCGCTCTTCAAAGTGAACGCGATGCTCGCCTGGCCCGTCATAGCACCCAAATCAGGTACCTGCGAAGTGCGGTCGACCCAATCGCTGGTCTTAACCGTGGCGCCCACTTCCTTTGCGGCCTTGTTCAAATCATGATCGGCATGGGCGCGGTCTGATAATTCCTGGGTTTTCTGGGCCAGCAGCGCCTGGGCACGCTGGTCGCGAAACTGGTCTTCCACCTTCGACTTGACCTGTTCGAATGTCGGCGTCTGCGGAGGCTGAATCTCGGTTACCTGGTAGATGACATAACCCGACGGGGTGGTAGCCATAGCGGGAGGGTCATTTTTCTTCGCGGAAAACAACGCGCTCATGAAATCGGGAGCACTGCCAACCCCAGGTAGTTGGTCTGACTGGGTGATCAGGTCAGTTGTGGTGATGGTTAGGTTTTTCTCTGCGGCAGCTTTGTCCATTCCGACGGTGCGCGAGAGCGTTTGTATGGCCGAAGCCACGCTTTCCGACTCTGCCGACGCCTTCTGTTTCTTGAGGAGCGGTTCGATTTGCGCCTTCACTTCATCCAGGGGCTTCAGTCGCGCGTCCTGTCTGGCCTCGACGTGAATAATGTGAAAGCCGTAGCTGGTACGGATGATTCCCGTGGTCTGTCCAACCGGAGTACCAAACGCGGCCTTCTCGAATTCCGGAACCGTGCGCCCGCGGGTGATCGGCGGCAGTAAACCGCCATCCTTGGCGCTTCCTGGGTCGTCGGAATACTTCTTTGCCAGGTCGCCGAAATTCGCTCCTGCCTTTAACTGCTTGGAGATGTCCTCAGCTTTGGCGCGAGCCGCATCCACAGCCTTCTGATCCACTTTGCCGTTAGCGTCCGGAGTCGGAGTCTTAATAAGGATATGGCGAACCGTGACGGTTTCAGGAACGCGATAGTCGTCCTCATGTGCTTTGTAGTACTGCTGCAGCTCAGCTGGCGTGATGGAAACTTGATCCGCGAGCTTTTCGGTGTCAATCAGAATGTAACGCGCCTTGATCTTCTCGGGGATTGAGTTTGCATACTGCTGCTTATTCTGTTCGTAGAAGGCTTTCAGTTCGGCGTCGGTGGGCTTGACTTGCTTTTTGACGTCTTCCAGGGTCAGTACCGCGTAGTCGAACTTCACCTTGGTATCTTGCTTTTTCACCTCTTCAGCGATGTCCTTATCGCTGACGGTTACCGCCGCGCTGATGGCCGCCAGCAATTTTCGCTGGGCAATCTCGGCCTTGATCTCCCTCTCAAACTGGGCCACGCTCAGATTGAACTGGCTCGAGACGACCTCCTCATAAGCCTGTTGGCCAATAAAGTTGCCGTTAGGAAAGAGGATCTGGCCCATTTCGCCCTGGTGGAGGTTCTCCCGCAGTTCCTCGTCGCTCACCCCCAGCCCCATCTTGTCGGCTTCATAAACGATTGCCTTTTCCGTGATCAGGTTTTGGGCTGCACGCTGCATCAAATAGGGCATGATCGTGGGGGGAATATTTCCCTTGAACTGCTGACGCCCAATCAGGCGGGCTTGTTGGGACACGTCCTGCAGGCCTATCTCCTGATCACCGACTTTGGCGATTACGCCTTGAGTGGTCAAGCCGCCACCCAGGTAATCGCCGAAAAGGCCACCAGGAACCAGGGTAATGACCATCATCACGCAGATGACAACGAGGATGCCGCCCAGAATGATTTTCTTGAGTGGCCCGGGCTTTTGCAGAAAACGAAGCATGTGTTAGGAACTCCAGAACGGTTGGGTGAATTCTTCATTATAAACCAGTTATGAAGCCTGTGGGAGCCCGATGCAAGGCTCCGATCCGGGCCATTTGGCGCAAGGTGAATGTCGTCTGAATGCGCAGGGAAGCCACTCAGCGGCTAAAATTCGCCGCACAAGGGTGCGGCCTTCACCTTTGCGGCAGCGGTTGTGATGTAATAGAAAGAGTTTAGTATGTTGAAACCTTCTCCAGGGGCGCACCGGCGGGTCGTAGCCTACAAACGCCGGGCCCGCGAATTAAAGATGATTGCCAAGGGATTGGCTTCCACCGACCACCCGATCCTGGCACATATTATTCCTATTCGCCGGTGCAATCTCTCCTGCACTTACTGCAACGAGTACGACGACTTCTCCAAGCCGGTTGCTGTGGATGTGATGAAAGCCCGCATCGACGATCTGGCGCGGCTGGGCACGTCCATCATCACCTTCAGCGGGGGCGAGCCCCTGCTGCACCCCGAACTCGATGACCTGATCGCTCATATTCGCAAACACCCGATCCTGGCGGCAATCATCACCAACGGATATCTGCTCACCGCGGACCGTATTAAGCGCTTGAACCGCGCCGGTCTCGACCATCTGCAGATCAGTATCGACAATGTGATGCCGGATGAGGTCTCCAAGAAATCGTTGAAGGTGCTGGACAAGAAATTGCAGTTGCTGGCGGAACATGCGGACTTTCACGTCAACATCAATTCAGTAGTTGGGGGCGGTATTCACGATCCGCACGACGCGCTGGTCGTGGGACGACGCGCTGTCCAACTTGGATTTACCTCGACGATTGGCATCATTCACGACGGTGAGGGACAACTCCAGCCCTTAAGCGAAGCAGAACGCGAAGTATTCATGCAGATGAAAGGTCTGGAAAAGCATCACTACGCGCGCTTCAACTGGTTTCAGAACAATATCGCCAACGGAAAGCCGAACGAGTGGCGCTGTCGGGCCGGGGCTCGCTATCTCTATATCTGCGAGGACGGCCTGGTCCACTATTGCTCGCAACAGCGCGGCTATCCCGGAATTCCGCTGGAGAAATATTCCGTGGCGGACATCCGCCGCGAGTTCCTTACCGAAAAAGGTTGCGCACCTCATTGTACCGTCTCCTGCGTACACCAGGTGTCGTACATGGACCACTGGCGCGCGCCACAGACGATTCGAACTCCGCAACCTCCGGTCGATGCCGGACAACTGGTGCAGATCGAGTAGGGAATTGCATGCGGTTGTGCGTTGCTGCGCGTCCTGGATTGTCCTGTTCAGGGAGTGTCGACTTGACCCCATCACGGTTGGTTGAAGGGGCGTGAGCGGCAAGCCGTTTCCGGGTTCGTACATGCAACTGCTTGCGGAAAATCGAATCGTGATTGCGGTCGCGAATCCGCATGTGCTCGTAGTATTCGTATGTACCGCACAGCTAGGGTCCTAAGTCTGAGTCAGCACACCATCCAATCTGATAGTGGGCCGTCAAGACGGCCCACCACCTCTAATCTAGAGCCGGAAGTACGTCGGCGACGAATGCTATAATCGATTCTGCCCTTCTGAAAGGTTTCCTAACAAGCGGGCGCGTAGCTCAACTGGCAGAGCAACTGACTCTTAATCAGTAGGTTGAAGGTTCGATTCCTTCCGCGCTCACCATCTTTTCAATCACTTACAGAGGTTGATGTTTTCGGGTGTGCCGTAAAGTGTGCCGTAAGATTTTTTCAGGCCCTCTACGCTCCCGGTTCCCTTGCCGAGCCCGTCTGGTTCAGCGCGGCTCGCACGATCTCCAGCTCGGGATGCTGATACTGCATCGCAGTCTTCACATCCTTATGCCCCATCGCCTTCATGACCGCCGCCAGGTTTCCGGTCTGCTTCATGACCCGCGTGCCATAATCGTGCCGCCCACAATACAAGACCAATGCTTGTGGAAGCCCCGCCTTGGTACGAGCTTCACGAAAGCGCTTCGCCATTGTTGTGAGATGGCCGGAGCGAGAACGCTTGGAGGGGAAAACCCATCCTTCGCGTCGCGCTCCGCAGCGAGCTCGTAGAAGAGAAATGACTCGGTCGCTCATTGGGACCATTCGCCTGCCGTCGGGCGTCTTGCTGTCCGGCACAAGGATGATTTTGTCGTTCCAGTTGATGTTTTCGATGCGCACGCGGTAGAGCTCACGCTCGTTCCGCATTCCGGTATCGCGCATCAGCATGATTATGTCGCGGAAAAGCAGCTTCTGCCTGCGTTTCCAATCCCCACTCTCGACCAGGTTTTCGGCAGCCGACAAAAGCTTCTCTTCCGCTTCGTCGTCAAGCCGCAGGTTCCGGCCGTGTTCTTTCAGCAGTTTGATTTTGGCAGGGCTGCGAACCATCTTCCATTCTTCCGCTTTGTGAAGCATGCGGCGCAAGGTCCGGAGGGCGCAATTGGCGTTGGCGGTGGTGCCGGCAAAGTTGATTCTGTCGACATCGTCCGCAGTGATCTGATCCAATCGCATCCCCACCAGCGGGGTCGCAGCCAGGAGCCGCCAGCCGTCGCGATAATAGGTCCTGCTCTTCGATTCCAATTTCGCGCCTTCGACCCAGTCAAGAAATCGCTCCGAGAACTTAACGAGCCCAGGAGCTTTTCGCGGTAGCGGATCCTTGCCTTCCATGACTTGCGCCAGCTTGATGGCAGCAATTGAACCCGCCCTGTTTCGGGTGCTCTCCTTTGTCGACCCACGGTAACGACGGCCGCCGACCGTGAAGTCATACCAGTAGAACTTGGACTTCTTTTTCCTAAGCAATTCCACGCGCGTCCTCCAGCACTGCCCGCACGGAAGGCGTTCGTGTGTTCTTCCTGATGTATTCGAGAAGAACGGCTACATCATAGCTAACCCTGCCCTCGATTTCTATCCAGCAGGGGCCTGTTCCCTCGCAACGCCAGCGTTTGAGTGTGGCGGGAGAACGGCCGAGGATTTCCGCAGCTCCACGGGTGTCTACAAGCTGCGGTATCGAGACTTCTCTTGTGGTAGCGCTCATTGGTCTTGCCATGTCGGCCCTCCTCGGCGTGTCAGGGACACGCAACCCTTGTATTGCAGAGCAAACTCCTGACGATCAGCTTGTTCCAGCGTCTCTCGTATGAGTCGCAAAGGAGGCAGAGGCGTTTCGTTCACAGAGTTTTTGTGGTTCATGTCCAAGTCCTTCGTGCCTTGGCAACTGGCTGGCCGCACGGGAAGATCCCCGAAGTTCGCGTGCGTCAATGATGGCCTTGCAAATGCATACCTTGACGACAACTACAACCGCTTGCGTAGGGCATCTAGCAAGAGCTAAGCGGCGCTGACATTCGTGCCACTTGGGCCCGTTACGTTTCCATTGACGCGAACAGCAACGAGAAACGGCGGCCCATCGCTCTTGTTAGCTTCGAATGCTCTGGCAGTCAAACGGGGAAAATGGCAGGGAGATTTGGACACCGCAGGTTGTCGTGGGGGAGATTTGTAAAACTGCCAGGCTGTGAGGAGAATCCCGCGCAAACCGTTACAATTCTGGGCCAGGCGCGGAGTCGGTAGGAATTGAAGTCCTAAGACTAGAATCCACATCGACAATATGTTTAATTCACCAATCACACTTTGACTGGAGTGGGCGCCAGTTGCCTCTTAAAGGGGGCGCCACCTATCGATTCTCCCGAAGAGGCTATGATTAGCTGGTCTCTCGCACAATCCGTGCAGCGGTTTGATTCACGTCCTCGTTGCAGGTGTGATTTTCGAATTGGCGGACAACATCGCTGCTGGCTTCAACGGTGATATGGATCGGCGATTCGAACGGACGATGGCAGACGGAACATCGGCCAGCAACAACGTACCGTTCATCGTGCAAAGTGCGGATCAGTTCACGTTCCTTCATGACCCAAGTTTACGCCGTCGGCTCCGCCGTTCAAGAGGCGGCAATTTCAAACTGCACCACTACCCCGAGCTGAGCGTTCATAGCCAATCTTTCTGTTTTACATCCTGATCACTTCGCGATGCTTATTCAGACGGAGCGCTGCTAGAGGCCGGGGCTGCACTGCATAATGCCGCCGTCGGCGAAGATGGTCGTAGCCGTAATGTAGCTGGCACCGTCTCCTGCGAGGAAGGCTACAACGCTGGCGATCTCTTCTGGTCTCGCCATTCGGCCCAGCGGAATGGCGGAGTCCAGTTTCCGCAGGAGCGTCGGATCCGTCATGGTGGATATATTGATTGGAGTCGCGATTGCGCCGGGGCCGACCCCCACGACAAGGATGTTATGCGGAGCGAGTTCAACTCCTGCGGTTCGGGTCAGCATGCGCATGCCTCCCTTCGAGAGGCAATAGGCCGTGTTGCCGGGCATAGGCCAGTCCTCGTGGACCGAAGTGATATTGATAATCCGGCCACCGCTGCCCTGTTTGATCATTTGTTTCGCGGCGAGTTGCGTACCGAAGAAGGCGCTCTTCAAGTTAATGCCGAGCACCTTGTCATACTGCGCTTCGCTGGTGTCCAAAACCGAAGTGCGGGTCTCGACGCCGGCGTTGTTCACCATGATGTCAACCCGCCCAAGCTTGGCCACCGCGGTCTCAATCAGCCGCTGCAGATCTGAGACTTGGCTGACGTCAGCTTGTACACCGGTCGCCTGGTTTCCCAGTGCAATGATCTGTTGTTCCAGTTCCTCCGTAGCCTCAGGATTGGCGATGTAATCGATTACGAGGTTGGCGCCTTGGTTGGCAAGTTCGAGCGCAATGGCCTTTCCTATACCGCTGTTTCCGCCTGTCACGATTGCAACTTTGTCCTTCAAAGACATACAAGCTCCTGCGACGATGAGTGCTAGCCCGAGCCAGGTTCCGAGATCATTCATCTGGCACAGGCTGGACATAAGATTTACGCGTCTCGAAGAGAATCTACTACTGGGAAATTTCCTAGGGAGCAGATCCCATTTGTCGGTGCGACGGCTCGGATGCTGGCGCTTTTTGTGAACGCGACATGAAATGAGAGCAACGACACCCCAATTCGGCAGTTGTCTCTACAGGCTTTCTGTCTATCGATAGTGAATAACTGGGAACTTTCCTAGTTGCGGCGAAGTACCAACTGCTATCACTCTAGGGTTCCGTAAGAGCATTTGGTGGTCGCTGAAGTCCTGAGCCAGCACGCAAGCACCCCCGGCTTGGAGGATCGCTACGGGGGTCGACGTGTTCAGGATCGACGTTTCCGTTACCGGAGCGTGTCGACGGCGCAAGATCGTTGAGGGTGTAAGAGTCTATACCCAGCCGGAACCGCCGAACCGGCATCACGATACAATGGTGGTAGCCGGGAAGCCGTTGATCTACTTGGCGGCTGCTTGTGAGCAATCCCGAGCTCATCGAGCATCTGGAATTCGCGGCCAAAGCGTTGTTAAGTTTAACAGACCTTTGTGCGGACGAGAGAGATGGGATTCCTTCCACTTCGCGTATCAATTAACGAGGAGGTTGCAAAGGAACACCAGCAATGTCAATAGCGCTCTCGAAGCAGCAGCTACTGCGTGCCGCAGCAGTATCGAGACGGCCAAATTCAGAGCCGCGGAAGCCGAGAAGAATGGCTTTGAACTCCATGGGACTAGGAGAGCAACTGAGGCCAGTGTAGCTTTCTCCGGTCACCGTCCGCCCGCTCTGAACGAACGAGTTTAGCGTGAGGTGTGGGCACGCGGACAGCGAACTGGGTAATGAGCGCTCGAACCAAACGTCAACATTGGCAGAGGGCACGGCTGCGGTTCGAAGTACGGTATTGCCTTCAAGCGAACGTACCATGGCGCTCCTAATGACCGTGGGTCTAGTCAACCAGGTGAGCGCATGGTCCGTGTCCCTTTGTGATCGCGAACGAGGGGCGGCTTTACAAAAGGATGTGTCATGAGCAGCGCCTCGGAAGGGTTGTCCGTTCCCCGCACGGGAATTGCGGCATTGGCTCGCGATTATGCCCAATTGATCAAACTGCGCATCACCGCGCTGATTGTGATGACGGCATGGAGCGGCGCGTATTTTGCAGCGGCTAAGGCTGGCGTCTCGTCGCTCTCGTGGACGTTGGTGCATGCGCTGGTAGGCATCGCCATGGTCAGCGGAGGAACTGCTGCGATCAATGAGGTCATGGAGCGGGACGTCGACGCCTTGATGCGTCGCACCGCCATGCGCCCGCTGGTGACCGGCCGAATAACCCTGTTGTGCGCCTCCACCATCGGTTTCGGTATGACCGTCGGTGGTGTTGTGTATCTTTGGCTGACGACGAATTGGCAGACGGCCTTATTGACAGCGCTTACCTCGGCCAGCTACCTGCTGGTTTACACTCCGATGAAACGCGCGCACTCACTGTGTACCTTCGTTGGCGCATTTCCCGGAGCCATGCCTCCGGTACTGGGCTGGGTCGCCGTACAAAGAAGCCTCGGCCTCGAACCATTAGTGCTGTTCGCCATCCTGTTCTTTTGGCAGTTTCCCCACTTCCACTCAATTGCGTGGCTCTATCACGAAGACTACGAGAACGCCGGCGTTCGCATGCTGCCGGTCGTCGATAGCGATGGCCGTTCCACTGCCTTTGCTATTTGGTTCTATGCTCTGATATTGCTGCCCGTAACATTGGTGCCTTCGCTGATAGGAATGGCAGGATTGATCTACTTTGCAGGGGCGCTCTTGCTGGGCCTGGGTTTGCTAGGATTCAGCCTGCGCATGTGGACGATGAATCTCGCGCCCATTGCCCCTAACTCGAAGGTGCGAGCGCGTCAGTTGCTCCAGGCCACTGTCCTTTACCTGCCGGTACTGCTTGCGCTGATGATGATCGACAGTGCGACGAACCAGTGAATGGGGTTTTCGGCACTGTCAGTGTTGGCCACACTTCTGATGACTAGTGGTAATAGGTGCTTATTTGAGGAATGCCAGGCCATCATGACGAAGGCCGGTAATCATTTTCTATCCCCGTGAAATGCCGAGCGTAAGCCCTAGAATTGACGTCGTTATCATGAACAAATTGCGGTCAGCGTAGATCCTCGACCGGTTCGTCAACGCGCCGCAGGGTTGCTCAAAGGCGGCTCGGAGAGTTGTGTTTCCTACGACTTGCGTCTAATGGACGAAATTAGAATCTGCGCGATTAGGCCCGTCCAGCCAGTTTGGTGGCTTGCACCGCAGCCGCGGCCTGTATCCCCATGGAAATACTCGTGAAAAGGGATCAGATCTCGCCAATGAGGATCATTGTTGAATAGCTCGCAAGCGCCAAACACAGCTCGGGTTCCATCCGCGTCGTTCAGAAAGATCCTCGCCAGGCGTCTCTCCAGTTCTTCAGCAACTTCATCGAGAGTTTTCAAATCGCCCGAGCCCGTTGGGCACTCAACTTTGAACGTATCACCATAATATCGGTGATATTCCTTCAGTGCCTGAATGATAAAGAAATTGACCGGCATCCAGATGGGGCCGCGCCAGTTGGAGTTGCCGCCGAATAGATTGGTCGTTGATTCGCCGGGCTCATAATCCAACCGGCTCTGGCCATCGAGGTTGAGTATCAGTGGATGATCCCGGTGATAGCGAGACACCGCTCGGACGCCGTACGCAGAGAGGAATTCGTTTTCATCCAACATGTAAGCCAACATGCGCCGCAACTGATCCGGCCGCACTAGTCCCAGGATCAAGTTGTTGTTAGGCCCGGGAACGACCATTGGCTCGACGCTGTCGACCAAATCGGGCCTGTGCTCGATAAACCACTGGCGACGACGCTGAAAATCGGGGAATCGATCGAACGTGCTGGCGGCCACCGTGGACGCGCCAAATATGGGAACGAAACCCACCATGGTTCGGACCCGTATGGGCAGCGGCTTATTGTTCTGGGAGTACAACCGATCGTAGAAGAACCCGTCCTTCTCATCCCAAAGCGACTTTGGATCCCCTTGACTATTCATCGCATTAGCGATGTAGACGTAGTGTTCCCAGAACTTGCTTGCAACGTCCTGGTACTGAGGATTTTTTTCGGCCAGTACTAAAGCGATGGACAGCATGCTCTTGGCAAACGCCGCCATCCAGCTCGTTCCGTCAGCTTGCCCGAGCATGTAGCCTGGCGGCAGGTGATCGCGATCGAACACCCCGATGTTGTCCATCCCCAAAAAGCCTCCTTGGAAGATGTTCCTGTCCAGGGGGTCTTTGCGATTGACCCACCACGTGAAATTAAGCAGCATCTTCTGGAAGACACGCTCCAGAAAGGGATAATCAGCCACGCCGGTAAGCTGCCGCTCCATCTGAAAAACAGCGTTCGCCGCCAAGGAAAGAACCGGCGGATTTACGTCACCAAGGTCCCACTCGTAAGCAGGAATCTGCGCATTCGGATGCGTGTACCATTCCCTCAACATGAGGATGATCTGGTCCTTGGCAAGTTGCGGGTCGATCCGAGCGAGGGTGACGCAATGCAAAGCGAGGTCCCAGGTGGCAAACCATGGGAACTCCCACTTATCGGGCATCGAGATCACATCTTGGGTGAAAAGGTGGGTCCAATCGTGGTTGCGGCCTTGCCAGCGTTGCGGAGGTGGCTTCGGCTGAGTGGGATCTCCCTCCAGCCAGTCCGTGACCACGTAGTGATAAAACTGTTTTGACCACAGCATTCCTGCAAATGCCTGGCGTGCAACCAATCTTGCATCCGCTGAGAGTTCCTTCGGAATCACAACATCGTAGAATTCGTCTGCTTCTTCTTCGCATTTGAGCAGTGAGGCGTCGAAGCCAGCAAAGGGATCGTCCAGGAGATGCTCATCGGTGGCTGCCGCCAGTCGCAGTTGCAGCGTGATGGTCTGGCCGGCGCCCACGGTGCGAACATAACGCGGGGCCGCCTTCGTGCCAGTGGCTGCTGGATTCACAGCCTCACCTTTGCCGTTCACTACATATTCATGAAAGGCATCTTTGACGTAGGGGGATTTGGAAGGCACGCCGAATAGTCGTTGGTTATTGGTCTCATTTTCGGTGAAGAGGAGTTCGTCGGCGTTGGCGCAATACAAGACATACTCGCCCAATTGCCAATGCCTGGCGACCAGGGTGCTCACGTAGCTTGGCTGTAGGTCAGCACGCGTCCCCCTTGCAATGGATGGCCGACGGTCATCACGCCCCCAACTCCAGGTATTGCGGAACCAGAGTGTGGGCAGCACTTGAATTGGCGCAGCCTCACCAGCCCTGTTGCTGATGCTGAGGCGGATCAACAGGTCCTCCGCTTCCAGCTTCCCATATTCCACGACGACATCGAAGTACCGGTCTTCGTCGAAGATACCGGTATCGACCAGCTCGAATTCTCGGTCGAGTTTGGTACGCCGCTGGTTCTGCTCCACCAGCTGGGCGTATGGGAACGCGGCCTGCGGGTATTTGTAGAGATACTTCATGTAGGAGTGGCTAGGCGTGTTGTCGAGGTAGAAGTAGTATTCCTTGACGTCCTCGCCGTGGTTGCCCTCCGAACCGCTCAGACCAAATGCGCGCTCTTTCAGCAGCGGATCCCGGCCATTCCACAAGGCGAGAGCAAAGCACAAATATTGGTGCCGGTCGCAGATACCAGCCAAGCCGTCCTCGTTCCAGCGATAAGTCCGTGAACGCGCATGGTCGTGTGGGAAGTACCTCCACGCATCGCCGTCAGCGCTGTAGTCCTCGCGCACCGTTCCCCAGGCGCGCTCGGAGAGAAATGGCCCCCAGCGATTCCAATGTCCCTTCTTCTGTTGAATCAGTACAAGCCGGACGCCTTCGCGTGTGTCGTAGATGCTCATGCACCGCTCCTGAAATTCAGAACTTGTTAGATGTAGGCCGATGCCTCACCTCTTGCCCAGCAGCTCCTTGGCGGCCAGCGCCACATGCTCAGCGCTGGAAGCCGAATTTCTTCTGCAGTTCCTTGGGTGGTGTCGAAGCCCGAAGACCTTCATGCCTATGACCCCGCCAGACATGCCGACGTACCGCTCCCATCCAAACGTTTAGGCTTTGTTCCACCGCGATACTTGCCGTGACGTTAGGTGGCAGCACTGCTGTCGCGGTATTCCTGCGTCTGCCGCTCGAAGATTTCCCTGAAAATTTCCTTTGCTGCGAAAAAACTACCGTAGTCCATCTCGGGACGCTCACGGTGGTGACAAGGCAGTCGCAGTTGCAGGTGCCGCGTCGAAGCCGCCCCCTAGAGCAAGGTGCAGGTTGACGCGATTGCCGAGGAGGGCGTAGTACAGCCTGATGAGATCGCTCTGTTGGGTAATCTGTTGGCTTTGCAACTGTAGCACCAGAAACATGTCGGCAGAACCATATCTGTATTGGATTTTTCCTAGCCGGACAGCTTCGGAGCGGCTTTGCACAGCAGTCTTCTCGAATGGAAGGCGTTGCGTCAGCAACTCCTCATTCGTCAGTGCTATTTCGACCTCCTTGAAAGCCCTGAGGCTCACGCCGCCATAGTACGCGACCGCCTGTTCCTGCTGAGCCGTGGCGACTCTAAGTTGCGCCCGAAGCGAACCGCCCTGGTAGACAGGCACAGTCATGCCCAGGGCGGTATGGAGTAGCGAGGATCCTTGCAGTGCCAGCAAGAGGTCGCTAAGGTTGCCCCCAGCCGCTCCGATAAGGAAACTCGGATAGAGTGACAGTCTCGCGGCTTCCTGGGTATGGAATGCTGCTTGGACTTGGCGTTCGGCGGCAATGATGTCGGGCCGGCGCTCCAGCAGCGAGGAGGGTAGTCCTGGCTGAACCGGAGGAGGAAGTGGCGAGAATGTCGGGGCAATTTCAATCTCTGCCGCTGGATAGCGTCCGATGAGCACTTCAAGATTGCGTCTGGCATCGCTGTAGAGACTCTGTGCCTGGCGCAAAGCGCTTTGGGAGGCATCGAGGGAGGCGTTGGCTTCTGCTACATCGAGGTCTGAAACCTTCCCGGCCGCGCGCCTCGCTTTCGACAGCTCGAGCAGCTTTGCATAAATGCCTACATCATCCTGCGCGAGTGCCAACAATTGGCGCGTTTCCACGGCCAGGTACCAACTGTCGGCCGCCGTTGCGGCCAGCGATTGGCGAGCGAATGCATAAGACAGCGCCGTAGCTTCGTAACCCTCCATCGCGGCGGCCCGCTGAGCACGCAGCTTGCCCCAAATATCGATCTCCCAAGAAAGGGCGGCGTACTCAGCGTCGCTGAAATAGGTCTTAGAACTGGTGGTCGTGTGTGCCCCGCCCACCGTCCCACCGATCTGGGGCTTCAATTGCGCACCCACTATGATTACCGTCTGGCGCGCCTCTTCCACCCGCTGAGCAGCTTGCCGCAGATCGAGATTGTTGGCGATTGCCTCGGCAACAATCGCGTCGAGCTGAGGATCTTGGAACGTCTTCAGCCAGTCGTTGCTGACTTCGCCCGCGCTGGAGGAGGCACTCCAAGTGGGCGGAATCTGCGTTCCTGCAGGCAAAGCTTTGCCTACGATGTCGTTTTGGCTTGGCGGTTTGCGAACAGCACAACCGATCGTGCAGATGAATAATGCGCTCACGATCAGAATCAGCCAGCCAGCCCTACGCGCAGTGAGAGAGTCTTGCATTGTCCGTTCTGGCTCATCCTTCCGGTATGGGGTACAAAAAGTTCAGCCAGGAATACATGCGGATCACGACCTTGCGCATGTCGGCAAACGCTCCGCCGCCGGTGTAAATGGCGGCAGCACCTTGCGCGCCGATCGTGAACTTCGAGGCTTCGCTTTCGGCGAACGCGATTCTCACGGCGTACCGTCCTCGCGGCACCTCCGGAGGCGGCGCCTTGAAGTCAGGAAGCACGCCACTGGGCAGCAACTGTCCCTCGCCGCTGCCGCGCCAAATGGCGTTGACCTTCCCGTTGAAGATTTGTCCTGGAAAGAGGTTCATTGCGACCTCTACCGGTTGGCCGACCTTCACGTACTTAAGATTCTCCTGGTAATAGGTCGCGAGCAGGTAGCGATCAGCATCGCAAATGAACGACGCAATGGCGCCAAAGCGTATGTCTCCAGCTACCATGCCCGGACGCACCTGCAGGTTGACGATGTGGCCGTCCTCGGGCGCAACAAGAGTCGTGTTATTTAGGTAAAAACGTGCCTGGTCGAGCTCACCCTGTTTCGCGGCCACGCTTGTATTTACGCCACCGATTTCCGACGTATAACGTAGGCGAGCCCGGTCCACCTCCGCCTGTGCTTCTTTCACGGCGGCCTCGTCCGCTAAAACCTGTGCGGCCCATTTCTGGAGGTCCTCTTCCGGTCCGGCGCCCTGGCTCGCCAGGTTCCCGTAGAGTTGTTGCTGATATTTGGCGTATTTTAGTTCACTTTGCGTCCTAATCACCTTCTGCTCGGCTATGTCCAAGTCGGCTTTGAAAATCAGGACATCCTGCTTGGCTTGAGCGAGTTCGGCCTCGAGCTGTTTTACCTTGTACTCGTAGGGACGGCGGTCAAACAGAAACAGCGGAGTTCCTTTCTTGACTTGGACATTCGGCTCGACCAGTACCGCCATCACCAGTGTGGGTTCGGACAGCCGAGGCACCAACTGGATGGTGGCCTGGATGATCTTGGCGTCTGCTGAATACGGCGCCACGAACCGGATGCCAATGACGAAGGTTAGCAAGAGATGAAGCAGGAATAGGCTGGCGAAGACACACCACGCGACGTTCAGCCTGATCAGTTTGAACGCGAAAAAGACCAGGTAGAACACCACGATAAAGACAGCGGTGATGAGGAGCACGCCTAACATGGTCTTAGCTGGCGCCCTCTTGGGGTGGTGCCGAATGGTCAGCAGGAGAGGTTGGCTGGTCTGTCTCTGCCGCTCTTGTTGGCTCGCCCTTCAAGCGTGCGCGTTCTTCTTCGATATTTTTCCGCTCCGCCCTCGGGAAGTAACGGATATCCACCACATCTGTTGGTTTGAACGCCCAGCCGAGAGCTTGTATCCAGGGAAGGACGGTGAACAGGCCGGCCCATCCCATGAACTTCACGGCCTCCGCCTCCGGGTGTTTGCGCGCGATCGCAATTCGCCCCGGCAGGCTCCCCATGAACAAGAGCACGACCATGAACGCCGCCCCTATAAGGAATATCGAAGCGAACGTAATGTAGTCCCAGCGATCCAGCTGAAACCCGAGCATCGGAACTTCTCCTTGTGTGCGAGGGTTAGGTGTATTTCTAGAACAGCGTGTTGCGAACTGCTACTGGGAAATTTCCTAGCTGTGAGAAGCGATGCTGCACTGGCCCCTTGGCTGAGACCACCGGTTAACACACATTTCACCGGTGGCTGCAAATGCCTTGTTCGGCGAACGTGATTGTTGGCAGCATGGGGTGGCTGCGGAAGCGCACGCGGCCGCTGGAGAGCTACCCGTCAGGAATAACCTGCTGGAAATTCAGATTGTGAAAAAGAATTTTCTCACTGCCGTTTATTTTTGAATCGGTGGAAGTGGGGGGCGCAACCGCTCTCAGACTTGGGGAGACGAGTGGGAGCAAAATTGTCTGCGTAGAACTCAGCAATGTCCTTGGGTTTGCAGGGGAGCTTGGCCATGCCGACAGCACAAAATGAAAGTGATCCTCAGAACTGCCGACTTGCGGGTCCAGCCTCCAATTCGTCGCGTCAATGATCCGGGGCGTGCCCGCCTCTTTCATGGTTGCCTTCTTAAGCGCCACCATCATTGGAAAACAACCGGCGAGACGAATTGCTCCCCGGCGAGCACCTTTTCGATCGCAGGAATAAGATCGGTGTACATGCGGGACTTCACAACGTAGCCCAGTGCTCCTTCAGACCAACACGCATCGAGGAATTCGGTCTGCTGGTGAACCGTCAAGAAAATAAACTTTGCGCTGGACCCCGCTTCTCGCAATTCATGGGCGGCCTCGATGCCGCTCACGATGGGCATCGTTATATCAGCTACGATCACATCTGGATTCAGAAGCTTAGCCTCACGGATGAGATCTTCTCCATTGGCAGCTATCGCCACAACATCGAATAGAACGTTCAACAGACCGCTTGCCCGCTCGAGTATGGCCCGGTGGTCATCGGCCAGAAGAATTCGCGGGCGATGCATTGTTGTCCCCAATTCCGGCTTGTTCACTTCGCCGCACGGGCAGAGGTCGGTGACACAGAATTCGCATGCTTGTTATCTCCGTCACTGGCACACAGGCCAGGGATGGATCTAGGCAACGAACCTTGTCGAGGCCTTTTGCGGAGCATACGCTACCTAAATACCGAAGGCCCTAAGAGTGAGCCTATGGCAGATTTTCCCGTGCCACAACTGGGAAAGTTCCTAGTGCGAAGGACACCTAGCTTTGCCGTCGATACTTACCAGTCGGTCGCGTGACGGTGCTAGGGACCAACACCGTCGCCTCTTCTAACTTACGTTCTATACCCCGGCGGAAGCTGAATAAGGTCGTGCTGCAATGCAAATATCACTAAGTCCGCATTGCTCTTCAGGTGGAACGCCTCCATGACGTGGTACTTGTGAAACATGACCGTTTTGTAAGTCAGATTTAGCAGTCCGCAAATCTCCTTTGGGGAGCGGCCTTCGGCGAACAACTGAACGATATCGCGCTGCCGTGGACTCAACTCCTTCGAAAACTGCCGTGCTCGATTCGCACGCATGACCCAGTCCTCAGATTGGAGCCTTGGCGTCACATAAGACTTACCCGCGAGCACGTGCTCAATCGCCGTCGACAACTCTGAGGCTGCCGAATGCTTCAGAACGAAGCCTATGTTACCCAACTCCAGAGCAGCGGCCGCCAGATTAGGGTCATCGTGCATTGTTAAAAACACAACCCTAACCTCAGGAAGCAACGCGGTGACCCGACAGGCGGCATCCAGGCCATTCAACAATGGCATCCCTACGTCGACGACGATAAGGTCTGGTTTGAGTTTGGCTGCTTCGGCGATCAGTGCATGACCGTCGCGCACAATCCCAATTACTGTGTAGCTCTTCTCCAATAGAGCGCGAAGCAACTCGGTGAAGATGCCGTGATCATCCGCAAGAAGAATGCGCGGACGATTAATTTCCAGGGGCAGGTTCTTCATATTCTTTTCCCTTTGTGGCCTCGGGAGCGCCACTCTCTCTGCCAGCCGCATCCCTCGTCGCTGGAAATGGCACCCACGCATGGAGCCGAGTCCCCTTCCCGGGTTCCGAATGAACTTCGAATCGGCCGCCCAGTAATCGTAAGCGCTCTTCCATACTTCGAATGCCAAGGCCTTCTTTGTTTGCACGCTCAGCGCAATCGAAGCCCGAACCCTCGTCGGATACACATAAATACAGCTGATCATCCTCCCCCTCCAGCCGCACCTTGGCCTGTGGTGCACCACTGTACCTCTTCACGTTACGAAGCCCTTCTTGGACAACGCGAAATAAGCAAAGTGCCACGTCGGGGGGGACCGAACGGGGAATATTTTCACATCTAAAATCAATTTCGATCTGGTGTCGTGCCGCGAACTCTCTGCATAGCGAGTTTAGGCCCGCACGGAGTCCCAGGTTCTGTAACGTCGTAGAATGCAACCGATGAGACAGGGTGTGGAGATCATTACCAATGTCGCGAGCGACATCAAAGAGTTCGTGTAACTGCTGCCTCGCTTTCGGTTCTGAAATAGTTCCCTGCGTCATCTCCAAGCCCACGGCGAGCGCAGCCAATCTTTGGTTAAAGTCGTCGTGGAGTTCCCGCGCGAGACGACTACGTTCTCCCTCCTGCGCGTTGATCAACATGCCGCTGAGTTGCAAGCGCTCTTGCTCCGTACGCCTCCTCTCCTGCTCAGCCCGCGTTCGCCGTCTCTGTTCGAACAGAAGGTAACCACTCAGGAAAGCCAGCACAAGGATGATGAAAACAACGCCGACAACGTTCCATTCGTACCGCTCCCACACGGTCTGCTCGCGATATAGAACCTCTCTATTGGCCGGGAGGTCACTTTCTCTTAGGCCCCAGCGTTTCAATGCTCTCCAATCAAACATGTAATCGGGGGTGCTTGTTACGGCAGGGATGTCCTCCGGCCTCTCTCCCTCGAGTACCCGCAGGGCGATGCCGCCGGCAATCCGGCCCTGTCTAGCAAAACTAATTACAGAGCCGCCCACCGCTCCGCTGCCGAGGTCGACATCTTGCAGCACAAAAACTGGCGCATTCGCGGCGCGGGCAATCATCGGAAGAGACTGACTGGCCTCAATGAAGTGTGTTCCGGCGGCGTCCTGCTCGACGCCTGCGTCGAGGACGATCGTATGATTCGGCAGCCGCTTTACTCGCTCGAGAAGCACGGGCATTTCCAGTTCGGTCAGGTACGTGACGTCGAGTCTGCTCTGGTAATTGCGCAGGCCCTCCCTGACGACGGCTTCGGTGTGCCTGTCGTACGGTGCTATACCCCCGATGACGACCACGTGTTCGGTCCAGGGTTGTAATTTCAGCGCCGCCTCGATCGTCTTAGCTGGCTCCTCTGTTTCCCACACCCCGGTAAAATGTGAGTCAAGCTTCGGATTGTCCGCCATCTGCTGGGTACTTCCGCAAAAGACAATCGGCGTATCGCCGTAAAGCCTTTCATGCGATTCGACCATGAACTTGATGGGGGATGGCCCGCCGGCGATGATCAAGTCTGGCTTGCGATCCCTATACTTGCGTATGAATGACTCCCGAATTCCCCGCTGGGAAGCGGCATCGGGAAACAGGATTGCTTCCAGGTACTCGGTATAAAACTCAATGTGGTAGGGCGATTTCTCCAGTGCAGCACGGATCTCCTGATCGACGAGACGGACGGCAGGCGACGAGACACCCAGTTCATACAAGATAAGGACGCGTCTCGTTGCCCGGCCTTCCGTGGGCGCACGTGGCGGCGACAGTAGGACACAAGCAACCACTGCCAGAGCTAGCATTAACGTACTGCGGCTCGATGACTGCACGAACCCCCACATCAGCGACTGCTAACGCTACGGACCAATCTGCAACTTGGGAATAGTGCCATAAAGGATACACCGGAAGCTGCCCCGAATGCGACAGTTGAGTAGACCTTGGAACTATAAGTTTATGAGACTGTAATGTTTCGGCGGAGAGTTCTCTCAGATGGAAGGCGACAACCAAGCACATCACGAGATTATGATTTCTTAGCGAGCCTTGATGCGAAGGCTTGACACAAGAATGCCCGTTCGCCGGCTGCTTCTAGCCGAGCCCCAGCGAACACCCAATACCAGTGCTACTGGGAATTTTCCCAGTTGTGCGAGTTGCTGTGTATTTGTACCCTGTCGGCATTCGTGAGGATCCAGCAACCGTGGCCAAGTCCACAAAGCAACAGCCGAGCGGCCTGAAGCACGTCGTGATCGTAGGCGGTGGTTTCGCAGGGCTGCAGTGTGCCCGCAAGCTGGCGGCAAATCCGCAGGTCCGGATCACCTTGCTCGACAAGAACAATTATCAGCAATTCCAGCCGTTGCTCTACCAAGTGGCCACTGCCATGCTCAGCCCGAGCAATATAGCTTTTAATTTGCGCGGCATACTTAGCGGGAATCCCAACGTCGACGTGCAGATGGCAGAGGTCGTTTCGGTGGATCTCAACACACGAACGGTGTGGACAGGTGGGGGACAGCAATTCCAGGGTGACTTTCTGGTCTTGGCAGCTGGCTCACAGGCAAGCTTTTTCGCTACGCCGGGGGCAGACAAAAATAGCTATCCACTGTATTCCCTGCATGATGCCGAGCGGCTTCGCTCGCGCATTCTAGCCATGTTCGAATCTGCGGACCGCGACCCCTCGCTGGTTGCCCAGGGAGCGCTGAATTTCGTCATCGTGGGAGCTGGCCCTACCGGCACCGAAATGGCAGGTGCGTTCGGCGACATGCTGCAGGCATCGCTGAAGAGAAAGGCTCGCGACAAGGCGTACAAGAATCTTCCTTCCGACCAGGGCCGGATTCTCCTGGTGGATGCGGGCAATGCAGTACTAGGCAGCTTTTCCCCTAAGGCCCAGGCATACGCCGCGAAAGTGCTTGAGCAACGCGGGGTGCAAATCCGTCTGCGCACAACAGTCAAGGAGGTGGGTAGTGGGCACGTAGTGCTCTCAGACGGTACCAGGATACTGACGCACACTATCATCTGGGCAGGGGGGCTCAAGGCAGCGTCGTTGTCAGACAATGTGGGGGTCAAGACCGGGCGTGGGGGCCGCATTGATGTGCAGTCCGACCTAACGGTCCCTGGCTTCACGGGTGTTTATGCCTTGGGAGACTTCGCCAACATTGCCGGCAAGGACGGTCGACCGCTGCCCCAGCTGGCCTCCGTCGCGGAACAGTCTGGCAAGTGCTGCGCCAGAAATATTTTGTCGGACGTTGTGGGAAGGCCAAGAAACCCGTTCCACTATTTCGACAAAGGCATAATGGCGATGATCGGACGTAACTCGGGTGTAGCCGAGGTCGGCGAACATCGCCACGAACTTCAAGGCACAATCGCTTTTGCGGCGTGGCTAGGGGTACACGCTGCCCTGCTATCTTCGACTCGTGCGAAGATCGAAGCCTTCGTGGAATGGGCCTGGGAATATTTCGGAGGATCCCGCGATGATGTGATTCTCGACCGCTCCGAGGAATTGCAGATCAACTGGAACGATGATGGGGAAGAACCGGCCTCCGCACCGCCGGCAGCCAAATAAGCAAGGGGTCTTGAAGATTCGAGCGTCGTCGTTGCCGGCGGGATTGTTAGGTTGGGTGATCTCCAGTTTATCGGCGGCTCAGCCGGGTGTTGTCCACGAAATGGACGCATTCTTGCTTCACAACTCTGCTAGATCGTAGAACTGCTGGTCGCCAACTTGAGACGTGGAGACAAGGTCGTGGAGCTGAATTGCCGAACTGGAGTTTCTTGGTCTGTCGCAACCCTCTCGCTGGGATTGGCGAAAGCGGCTGTGGCGGGCACGAGCAACGCTCCGGGCACTCCGAGTATTTTCAATCCTGTTTCTACGCCAGCGCACCACATCTATCATCTTTCGCTCTTCGTAATGGCCATTTGCCTTGGCATCTTTCTGGTTGTGTTCACCCTGATCGCATATGCGGCAATCAAGTTCCGAAGCCGAGGCTCTGACGATGGGAGTGAGCCGCCGCAGATTTACGGCAGCAACCAAGTCGAGTTGGCATGGACGGTCATTCCTGTTCTGATTGTGGTGGTGCTGTTTCTAGCGACGGCGCGCGTGATCCACGCGGTGGAGGACGCACGCTTTCCACCTGACGCGATCGAGGTCAGAGTCGTCGGGCACCAGTTCTGGTGGGAATTCCAATATCCTGGCTTCGGTTTCGTTACGGCCAACGAGCTGCACGTTCCGGTGAGCGAGGTCGCATATCCCACACCCACGCATATCATCTTGCTCTCAGCCGATACCGACCACAGCTTTTGGGTGCCGCAACTGGCGGGAAAGACAGACCTGATTCCGAATCGCAAGAACGAAATGTGGATCGACCCGCACGAGGTCGGAACCTACGTGGGACAGTGCGCGCAATATTGCGGAACACAGCATGCCAAGATGCTCTTAAGCGTGGTGGTGCAATCGCCCGAAGAGTTTCAGCGCTGGGTCGAGGGGCAGAAGACGCCCGCCGCCATGTCTCCGCAAGTGGCCGAGGGCAGGCATGTGTTCGAGGCCAACGCCTGCATGAACTGCCACACCATTTCGGGTACCTCTGCCGAGGGGCGGTTCGGTCCCGACCTTACGCATCTGATGAGCCGCGGCACGATTGCTTCGGGAGCGGCGGTCAACAACAAAACGAATTTACGTTTGTGGGTGAAAACTCCAGATGCGATCAAGCCTGGCTGTCTGATGCCCGCAATGCAACTGAATGATCACGATGTAGACGCCCTCGTGGCCTACCTCATGAACCTGCACTAGCCCGGAGAAGCTGATGGCTGACGCACAACCCATACTGCCACCGATGGTGATCACGACGGAGCGCGAAGCTTCTCGGCCAATGGTGCAGGTGCTGCACGACTGGATTGTCACCGTCGATCACAAAAAGCTGGGCTTGATGTATTTCATGTACGGCATCTTCTTCCTCGTGGTCGGAGGCATAGAAGCATCGATCATGCGGGCGCAGTTGGCGGTAGCCAACAACCACCTGGTCTCTCCTGAAGTTTTTAATCGCCTGTTCACGATGCATGGCACAACGATGATTTTTTTTGCGGCCATGCCCATCGTCTTCGGTTTCGCCAATTACCTGATGCCCCTGATGATCGGCGCGCGCGACATGGCGTTCCCCCGCCTGAATGCCTGGAGCTTCTGGATGAGCGCCTTCGGCGGACTCATCCTGTACTTCAGCTTCATCGGCGGTTTTGGCCTGTACGGGGCGGGCAGCGCACCGGATGTCGGCTGGTTCGCGTACGCGCCGCTGACCGCACCGGCATTTTCGGTGGGACACAGTACCGATTACTGGGTCATCGGGATTCTGGTGAGCGGCTTCGGCAGCATCGGCACGGCGCTCAACGTGATGACGACGATCCTCTGCATGCGTTGTCCGGGCATGGCCCTGAAGCGCATGCCGCTGTTTGCCTGGATGAACAGCGTCATGGCCTTCCTGGTCCTGGTGGCGCTGGGGCCATTGACCGCCGCCCAGATCATGCTCCTGATCGACCGCTATCTTGGAGGACATTTCTTTGATACCCAGGCAGGCGGATCGGCCGTCATCTGGATGCACTTCTTCTGGATCTTTGGTCATCCTGAAGTCTACATTCTGGTTCTGCCGGCCTTCGCGATCATGTCCGAGGTGATTCCAGTATTCTCGCGCAAGCCGATTTTTGGCTATTCCATCATGGTGGCTGCCACGCTCGCTATCGCCTTTATCAGCTTGGGAGTGTGGGCCCACCACATGTTCACGATTGGCATGACGTCGTATGCCAATGCCTTCTTCGTGGCTTCGACGGCGGCTATCGCGGTTCCTACAGGCATCAAGATCTTTAATTGGCTAGGGACGATGTGGGGAGGCAAGATTCGCTTCGCCGTGCCCATGATGTTCTGCGTGGCGTTTCTGTGTCAGTTCCTGATTGCAGGTTTGACGGGCATCATGCTGTCAGCTGCTCCCTTTGACTGGCAGTTGGGCAACTCCTACTTTGTGGTGGCCCATTTCCATTACGTGATCCTGGGCGGCATCGTGATGGCGGTTTTTGCCGGCGTTTACTACTGGTATCCCAAAGTCACCGGCAAGATGCTGAACGAGACTCTTGGAAAATGGCATTTCTGGCTTTTCGTTATCGGCTTCCATCTGACTTTCGACTTTATGCATATCCCCGGCCTGCTGGGCATGCCGCGCCGAATTTATACCTATGATGCCAGCCGCGGTTGGGAAATCTGGAATCTCATCGTTTCTGTCGGTGTGGTTTTCCAGATTCTGGGCATATTGTTCTGGGTCATCAATCTTATTTGGACACATTACAAGGGCACGCCTGCGGGCAATGATCCCTGGGATGCCTGGACTTTGGAATGGCATACCACATCACCGCCTCCGGACTATAACTTCGCGGAAGTTCCGGTGGTGAGAAGCCGTCGGCCGTTGTGGGACCTGAAGCATCCGGAAGATCCTGACTGGAAATACGAGTAGTAAGTCCCACTATGTGGGAGTAGCTGAATAAGGAGAGTTGTTTGGCAGCAGCGACATACACCGTTCCGCAAAGCGAGATGCCTTTGGCAGCCGGCTACCGCGGCAAAGTGGGCATGTGGTGCCTGATCACGGCAGAGTCCGCCATCTTCAGCATCTTCGTCGTGGCTTACCTGTATTACGCGGGCAAGAGCGTGAGCGGTCCGACGCCGGCGCAGGTGCTGGATGTGCCCTGGTTTAACTCTATCTGCTTATTCTCCAGCAGCGCGACGATTCTGCTGGCTGAGAAAGCGCTGCACCACGGAAACATCAAGCGGTTCGGACTGTTCTGGTTCCTGACTATCGCGTTGGGCGTGACCTTTCTGATTGGAACGGGGCGTGAGTGGTATCGGCTGATCTACCAGGATGGCCTCACGATCAGTACAAATCTGTTTGGCACGACCTTTTATTCGTTGGTCGGTTTGCATGCTTTTCACGTGATCGTCGGTGTCACCGGACTGACCATCATCCTGATTTGTACGTTGTTAGGTGCGGTGAAGCAGGAGCATTCGGCCCGGGTAAGCGTGTTTGCCATGTACTGGCACTTTGTGGACGCGATCTGGGTGGTGGTGTTGTCAGTGGTTTATTTCATTACGCGATAACTTGCATGGCAGAACAGACACAAACAGGCAGCGGCTCCGAGCGACCGGGCGTCATGATGCCAGCTCCAACGGCGTGGCCCTTCGCTATGGCGCTGGGTTCGGCTTTGACGTTTATGGGTCTGCTCACCGACGTCTCAGTCAGTATTCTCGGCGGAATACTGACGATTTGCGGCGCGATTGGCTGGTTTCGCCAGGTGCTTCCTCACGAGCACCATGAAATTTTGCCAATTGAGGCAGCCGAGCCGCCGCGTGTCCTGCCGCCACGCCCGGTTGAGCGGCTGGAAATTGCCGAGAAAATCCATCGAGCTTGGCTGCCCCTCAGGATTTATCCGATCTCCGCAGGTGTAAAGGGTGGCTTGGCCGGCGGCGTTGCGATGGCCGTTTTTGCCGTGATCTATGGGCTCGTCTCTCGTCACAGCATCTGGTACCCCATCAACCTACTGGCCGGGAGCTTGTACGCTCCTTCGGCTACTCCCACAGTGGAGGAGATGCTGCACTTCCGCATGGGATGGTTCCTCTTTGCACTTGCGATGCACCTCATTATGTGCCTGCTTGTGGGACTGCTTTATGGCGCGATGTTGCCCTTGTTGCCGCGCCGGCCCATTGTTCTCGGCGGAATCATCGGTCCACTGCTTTGGACTGGATTGCTGTATCACGTCATCGGCTACGTGAACCCGCTTCTGGATGAGCGCATTAACTGGTGGTGGTTTGCCGCCTCGCAGGCGGCTTTCGGGATCGTGGCTGGTCTGGTGGTGACGCGTCAAAACCGAGTGCTCACCGCGGAGAACCTGCCCTTGGCAATGCGGGCAGGTATCGAAGCTCCCGGTCTGATGCACGAGCGCAACGATGAGGGCAAGAAGCCATGAAGATACGCTCGGCGTGCTCCGTGCTCTCATTCACTGCGCTCTTGATTTTGGCGGGTTGCAATATGCCTGGAAAGCCAACTCCGGCTGACGTGGTGCCGCGCCCGTCAGATGTGCTGGATCCGGTCGTGCTCTACAGCCAGAACTGTGCGGGGTGTCACGGCGCTGACGGTAAGCAAGGGCCGGCCCCACCTGTCGCTGATCCGTTATATCTCGCGATTGTTGATGACCAGACGCTGCGAAACACGATTTCGAAGGGACGACCCGGTACTCCAATGTCGGCTTTTGCGGTCAGTGAAGGCGGAATGCTGACCAGCAGACAGGTTGACGCAATTGTTCAAGGCATGCGCCAACGCTGGGGACAGCCGCAGGTCCTGCAAAACGCAACCGCTCCTTCGTATGCTGCAAAATCCGCTGGCAACCCGCAACAGGGGACGGCGGTCTTTTCGACTTTCTGCGCATCGTGCCATGGTGCGGATGGAAAGGGTTCGGCGAAGGTCGGCTCGATCGTCAATCCAAATTATCTCAGCCTGATTACGGATCAAGGCTTGCGCACCATCGTGATTATCGGACGGCCGGACTTCAATGCGCCTGACTGGCGGAACAACGTCCCCGGTCATCCAATGACAGACCAGCAGATCACCGATGTGGTGGCATGGCTGGCTTCGCAACGGCCGGCGACCGCAGCTACGGCCACGCCGGCAGCGGCCAATACTTCTGTGCCCGGAGGGCAACAGTGAGCGACGGTAACGTTGGTACTCAGAGGGCACCGGCCAGCGAGCGCAATGTCTCGCGACGGCAGTTTTTCGTGAAGCTTGGAGTTGTCCTGAATGGCCTTGCCGCCGTCGCCTTGGCTGTACCGATTGTCGGATACTTGCTGGCCCCATTGATTCGCGGACAGGGAGGCCGATATCAGAAGTGGATCGACCTCGGAGAATTGGACGAGTTTCCGGAGGGTCAGACGAGGCTCGCGAAATATAAGAATCCGATCTCAAATCCCTGGGACGGCGAGACTGACAACATCCCATGCTGGGTGCGCCGCCTTCAGGGCGACCAGTTCCAGGTGTTCGCCATAAGCTGCGCACACCTTGGATGTCCGGTGCGTTGGTTCCCGCAATCGGGACTGTTCATGTGTCCGTGCCACGGAGGCGTATATTACCAGGACGGCTCGCGCGCTTCTGGTCCGCCTCCACGTGGGCTCTTCGAGTACACCTACAAGGTTCAAGATGGCCACTTGATGATCGAGGGCGGAGAGTTGCCGACGTTATCTACCAGCGCCAGCCTTCAAAAAGGGAGCAACGGATGCCAAGGTTGATACAGCGGGTCGGCGACTGGTTTGAACAGCGACTCAAGATCGGCGTAACCATTCGCGAAGTTGCCACGCATCCAGTGCCGCGGAAGTCAGCCAGCTGGTTCTACGTCTTCGGAAGCGCAGCGCTTACGGTCTTCATCATTCAGATTGTCACCGGCATTATGCTGGCGCTTATCTACGTGCCTTCGGCCGGAGAAGCGTGGAACAGCCTGCAGTATCTGAATCACACGGTTCCGCTCGGCTGGTATATCCGGGCGCTGCATGGATGGGGCTCGAACTTCATGGTTGCCATTGTACTCATTCACATGGTGCAGGTGGCGATGTTCGGGGCCTACAAGTTCCCGCGTGAATTGACATGGATCGTCGGCGTGTTTCTCCTGCTGATGACCTTGGGAATGGCCTTCACCGGACAGGTGATGCGATTCGATCAGGATGCCTACTGGGGTTTAGGTATCGGAGCGTCCATTTGCGGCAGAGTGCCGTTGATCGGCGCCTGGGTGGTGCATCTGCTTTTGGGCGGCCCCATCATCGCCGGCGACACGCTCTCGCGGTTCTTCGACTTTCACGTGTTCGTTATTCCCGGGCTGCTAATTGCATTCGTTTCCGTGCACCTGCTGATGGTGTTGAAGCTTGGCATCAACGAGTGGCCGATGCCGGGCCGCGTGGTGCGTCGCTCCACGTACATTCGGGAATATGAAGAGCTAGCACACAAAGACGGCATGCCGTTTGTGCCCGGAGCGGTGTGGAAGGATATGATCTTCGCGGCGTTCATCATCTTCAGCGTGATGGCGTGCGCGGATTATTTTGGTCCATTTGGCCCGAGCGGACAGCCTGATCCGACCATCGTTCAGACCGTTCCCATGCCGGACTTCTTTTTTCAGTGGCTCTATGCGCTATTGGCTTTCTTACCGCCGCAGATGGAAACTCCAGCGCTGCTGATCGGGCCCGTTATCATCATCGGCTTTCTGATTTGCCTGCCGTTCTTTGCCGGCGAAGGTGAGAAGCATTGGTCGCGCCGCCCCATGGCAATCGTAACGATTCTGCTGTCCGCCGTGGCGCTCGGAACCTTGACACACCTGGCCAGCTACACTCCATGGAGTCCCATCATGAACGCGTGGAGCGGCGATCCTGTTCCGGTGCAATATCTGAATGGCCGCTCGCCGCTGGAGCGGACGGGCGCAGCGGTTTTTCAGGAGAAGCAATGCCGGAACTGTCACTCCATTGGCGGCTCGGGAGGACTGCGCGGGCCGGCGTTGGACAGCGTGGCCGTACGAAAAACTCATGCTCAACTGGTTCGCCAGGTGGTGCAGGGAGGCGGAAACATGCCTGCTTACGGCAAGCAGCTGAACGCAGCGGAAGTGGATGCGCTGGTCTCCTTCCTCGATACTCTACATCCTGCTAATCAGCCGCCTGCCCGTGACGCTTCGCAGGCGGCCGTGCAACCATAGCCTATGCCGGCCGTTCCCCTAGGGGCCTCATGCAGTCCGTCGTTAATGCTGCCGCTGGGCGACTCATGTCAAGCTCGGTTACTTTCCTTACCATCAACTGACGCCAATGACCAAGCTCTTCGGATTAGTCTAGCCAGCAAACTGGCCCGTTCGCCGTGGCTGTTTTCGCTTGTCCGGAGATCTTCCCGCCAGTCTCGCAACCTTTGCGCTCCTGGTTCAGGATCGAAATACTACGAGGTGCTGCTCGACACAATGGTCGATCTCACCGCCCATACGAGGGATCCGGGGCGACCTCCTCGACCGTTAGCGCAACCCACCAAGACACGCAGAGCAAGCTCTTGCGGTCAGCGGAACTCAACCTGTTAACCGTCGGCAACTGGTCACTAAACATCTCCATATGCGCGGTTCGCAAAGCGCTGACTTGTCGCTACCCCTTAATGTGGTCTCCGATGCTGGCTCTGGAAATCGCTGGCCCCACCTTTCCATCCTCGTTGCTTCGCGATTCTATTATTCGCCCGCATTTGTCGATATCGCCTTCCAAATACTACCTTGAACACCGGATAACGTCGGTTAAACTACAATTTCTTCGGCCACGTTTAGGCGACTATCCAGACAACTGGATGAGGTGCCGGGCATTCGCCGTCCAACTCCCCGAAAACCAGTTCAAAAACTCACCCCAACCTCAAGCGTCACCGTCGGATCGGTAAAGCCGGCGTTGAAGACGTACGTGGTAAACTCCCACTTCTTATGGGACACTCCGACTAAGAAACCGCGCTGGGCGTCGAGGCTGGTATGGAAAGCCTTTGTATGTTCCGCCACCAGACCCACGCGAAACCAATTCCTCGGCGAGTAGGTTAGTTCCGGCCAGCTGTAGTAGAAGCTCCCCGATTTATGCGTCGTATCGAATACATATTCATTCGAGATCGACAGTTGGACCCGCTTATAGGTCAGCGAGGCCTCGCAGCCGGGTGCGATCCCATTGGTTTTTCCGAAAACGCCCCCGATCATGGGCGTGACGTCCAGCACCAGCTTCTTGCCGGCGGTGAAGTTATAGCCGACCCACAACGACCCGGTCCTCAGGTTCTCGTAGTTGTAGCGCGCTTCCAGGTGCAGCCAGCCGCGGTTCGCTGTGAAGACTGGATCCACGTAGGACTGCCTGTTCGGAACGATGTAGCCATCGACCGTGAGGTTGTAGGACCATGGGTTTTGGGCTCCATCGGGCGAGGCGGCAGGCGTGCCGCCCGGCGTTCCCTGGCCCAACGCCTGGCCAAGGCAGAGAATAACCGCCGCAATCAAGCCGTATCGTCGCGTGGTTCTCATCTCCCGAATACCATCATGACATCGTGGGGTCACCCACCAAGCGCAATCGCAACCCCGACGAGCGCCAAACCAATCAGCATCGCGCAGCATCCCGCCAGATACTGGTTGAACCCCGTGAACTTCCCCCACAGGAACCCTGCAGCGAACAGCGATGCGATAAGCAGGGCATTCGAAACCCGAAGAGCAAAGCGTGGTTCTGAAAAGATCAGGAACGGGATCACCGCCGGGATTACCGACGCCAGATCGATCCAAAAGATGGCGACCATTCCATAGATGTCGCCTTTGATAATGTCAGCGTGGGGCAATTCGATCCGCGTCAACACAGGCAGCATTGTCAGGCAAATGCTTTTGCGTTCTTCTGCGCTAGCCGCCGGTTCGAGCAGCGGGTCGAGTTGGCCGCTGATAGCCGAGAATGCAACGCTCTCATCTGCAGCATTCCTGACGTTGTTTAGGAAGCGGAGACGCTGCCGGCGACCCGTGAGGTTGCCCATCACGTAGAGCGCTCCATCGATGATGCCCCAGGCGATGTTGCAACCAAGTGCGCCAACTAATAAGTGTCGTACTGCCTGCTTTCCTGCGCCCGCCGTCAGCCCCCCTATGAGGGTGAAGTCGAGCACCATGATCAGCCCACATAGAACCTCCTGCAATCGGTCTGCCGGATCCAGATACCTCTTGACAAACCGCGTCCTCGACTCAGAAATAGCCACGTTGATCCTTCCGATCCTTCTTGATCCAAGCATCGGCCCGCGCGATTTGTCAGTCGCATCGGCCAATCGAATAGGTCGCTAGGTCTGGTTTCACGGCAAATTCGCCTCGCTTTGACATCCGTTCCTGCTCACTTTCGGCCCTCGAAGCACCTTCCTTTTGCTTCTGAACACCGAGTACAGTTCGTCTGTAGGTTTGCGGTGGCATTCCAGCGCCGCAAACATCTGGCTCATGGTCCGGTGGTTTCAGCACACGACCTTCGTATTTACGCAGGTTGAAGCGACATAACCTAAGCGCGCCTCTTGGGCGTTAGCCATGTCCTGCTGGCACCCACCCGCCCTGTGCCGGTTCCCAGCAGAGCATTTAGCGCGAGCACGGCGCGATCAGACCTTTGGGAAAAGAAATCTTGGGCGGAGGTATTCAACACCATGACGGTGGCACCGAAGCCGAATCCCAGAGCTCCGGTCGTAACCAGGAGCAGTCTAAATGCAGCATCCGGGCTGCCATCAGCAAGTTGCTTGAAGCGAGCAGCGACTTTGCAACCAGGTCTGCGAGAACTCCAGGAACCAGCACCCGCTTCAGGCTCCAGCGGTTTGCAAATGTCGGTGCCAAACCGGTAGTGGGAATCGCGAGCAGCACTTGGGGCAAGAACAGAGCCTCCACACCTCGTGCTGCTGAAGCGGTATCCACGCCGACTGGTGAAGACGGAACTGGCGGCGGGGAACGTCACCAACGCCAAGCCCTGCGCCAGACCGGTTAGATAAATCAAGCCTACATCGGTACGGGCTGCTCTCGGAGACGCGCTCATTCAGTTTGTTCTGTTTTCGATGTAATTTGGTTGCTCTTTCGGACTATTTCCATCGTTGCAACAGGTGATCACCGACTCGGATTGCATTCGCCATGGCCGTAAGCGCCGGATTCACCGCCCCGATACTGACGAAGAAGCTGGTGTCGACGATGTATAGGTTGTCGAGCTCGTGCGCCCTGCAATTGGTGTCGAGCACGGAACTTTTTGGATCTCTGCCAAAGCGACAAGTCCCTGCCTGATGCGCGCAGCCCGCGATGGGGATTTCATTCTTCATGTAAATGTTGCGCGGGATCAGATGATGAGGGTGCAGCCCCAAGTGATTGAGCATGGACTTCAGTTTGTCACAGAGCTTCTGCTTAGGCACCTGGTTATTGGGTGTATAGCTGAGGGTCAGGTTGCCTTGCCTATCGACCGTCACGCGATTCTCAGGGTCGGGTAAGTCTTCTGTCGAGAGCCAGAAATCTACTGCGTGGCGTGCAATGTGATCTAACGTACCCATCGGCGAGAGCTCAGTCTCGATGGGCTTTTCGCCGCGATACATCGGACCCACAGACTTGCCCACCATCTGAATATTACCCGCGGGATACTCGAAGCCTTCCATCCCGAAGTAGAAATCATTAAGGGCCATCGTCTTCTGGAACATGGTGAGATTTGGTTCCTTCGAAACAGCCAGCATCGCCTGGCTGTTGTGGAACATGTAATTACGCCCTACCTGGTCCGAGCCGTTCGCCAGTCCATTAGGATGCTTATCGTTGGCCGACATCAGCAGCAGCTTGGCTGTATTGGCGGCGCCGCAAGAAACTACCACTATGTCTGCATGGAAAGCCTCCCTGCTCCCTTCGACTTCCACGATGACTTCCGTCACAGATGTGCCGGCGGAATTTGTGCTGAGCTTGAGCGCCCGCGTGTTGCGCAGCAAGGTAACATTCGGAAACTGCAGCGCAGGGCGGATGCCGATGACTTCGGCGTCGGATTTCGCATGTACCAGGCAGGGGAATCCATCACACGTCTGGCAGCGTATACATGTGCTGAAAGCCATGTTCTGCTCGTTCATCATTACGCCGCAAGGAGCAGGGAACGGATGGTAGCCGGCGGCCTTTAAGTCATTGGAAAGTTGCTCGATGCGCGGCTCATTCGACACGGGCGGATCGGGATAGGGAGCGCTGTATGGCGGTTCGGTGGGATCTACACCCCGCATGCCGTGAACATGGTACATCTGCTCGGCCTTAGTGTAGTACGGCTCCATCTCGTCATAGCTGATGGGCCACGCGGGAGAGATGCCGTCATAGTGCCTGAGCTCGCCAAAGTCTTCTTTGCGGAGACGGTAGAGAGCGGCACCGTACATTTTGGTCGATCCGCCAACGAAGTAGTGGATCTGCGGCTGAAACGCCTTGCCGCTGCGGTCGTACCAGGTATCTTTCGAGATGTAACGGTTATCTACGAAGACGGCTGTCGGATCCCAGTTCAGTGCTTCGCGCTTTAACCAGTCTCCGCGCTCCAGCACGAGGATGCTCTTGCCCGAAGACGCAAGATGGCGGGCCAGGGTTCCTCCTCCGGCACCACTGCCGATGATGATCAGGTCGTAATGCTTGTCCATGTGTTTCTCCGTTACAGCCGGGGCTGTTCTGGATTATGCCGCCGTCGGCAATTATGGTCATCGCGGTCATGTGGTTCAGCACATGACTCTCGCGGGATGCGCAAGCTGAAGCGACATGACTTAAACGCCTCAGGATCATCGCAATCGCGGATGGCCATGATCTTCCCATCGCAGTATGGGCTACAAGCGCTTCGCCGCATGAGTTTTCGAAACGGTCGAAGACACGCTTCACTTGCGCCATGTTGCCATCTTGCCCGAACTCCTGATTGGCGATTCGAACAGGTGCTTTCCGGGCCGCAATTCATCTCTCCCGTTGCTTGATGATCGCCAGTTCCAGGAAACTCACGGACATCGCGAACGTCGTGATTAATTACCCTCAATTTCTTGGCCAGCGACCTCCATAAGCCGGGAAATCGCGGCCGGCTGGCCCGCAAAAAACTGAAAGGGCAAGTGGAGGCGCTGGCCCCAATCCCGCTCCGAGTGTTCGGCATTTGGAAAAGCAAAGTAAAGAAAGTCGTGTCCATAGTGATAGGCGCGTCCGGCCAGCGCCATGGCCATGGCGAGTCCAACCTCGTAGTTGTCACCCGGCCAGCCCGTGTCGATATAGAAGCGGACGTCTCTGCGAGGTTCACTTAGCACTCGCTCCACCAAATTGTCCTTGTGGGTGAAGGTGCTCGACAGGCAGCCCACGTTTCCGAACACCTCCGGCCATTGCCAACCCATATAAAACGAAACCACGCCTCCGAGTGAAGATCCCATCACGCCTGTGGCTCTCGGCAAGGGACGGGTGCGGAAGTGAGAATCGATGTAGGGCTTGATCTCCTCCACCACGGATCGGCCGTAGGTCTCATATCCCGGGCTTGTATATTCCTGCATCCGATCCCCCGAGCAGATGCCGACAACGATCATTTGCTCGATTGCGTTCATTCCGTTGAGCAAGACGATGGTATCGTTAACGCCCCAGTCGTTTCCCATGAATGCCTCTTGAGGAAAGAACAGGTTGTGCCCGTCCTGCATGTACATGACAGGAAATGAGCGGCAAGTATTCTCCTCGTACCCTTCGGGCAGGTAAACGCGGAGGCTGTGCTGGCGGTTCAGAATACTTGATTCCAAAGGAATGACGTCGAGAATACGGCCTTTTTCCATGGAGTGAAAAGAGGGATAAATGTCGCGGATGCCCTCTTTGGTGGCAACCACGAGGCGGTTGGCCCCTGTAGCCCAGAGCAACCCTGACGGCGTCCGCAAACAGGGCTTTACATAGAGGAACGGACGGGTCGTCTCCAAATTGAACTCGGCGAATGAAGCGCTACGATCAATGGTGCTGGGAAGGATATCCTTGTCCCAGTCGAGGTCCGTGTGGAGCACCAGTTGATCGCAGTCACTCGGATAATAGACGCGCAGGCGCAGCCTACGTGTCTCATGGAGTGAATACATACTTGGGGACGACATGGGTTCCGACATGATCCTTACCTCGTTGGAGCGCGGGTTTTTCCGTGCCGTCACACATGGCTTTGCGGTGCATTGCCTTCCAGACGGTACATCATCCACGTCTTGGGTGTGGCGAGCTAGATCTCGTCCTGTGCCTTCCCGGTAACACTTGTGATCAAGAAGCGAACAATGCTGTTCATTAACCACTTACCTCTCGATTCAATCCTGTTGCTCTGTCACTCGTAATGCGGTGTACACATTAACTGCTTCGAGCGAGGTGTGCCACTGGGAAATTTCCTAGGTTGTCAAAGAGAGCAGTCGCGGTACGATTGCACGCCGACGGCCAATCCACTGAAATCATGCAGAAATCCCAGTTTTCAAGTGGGTCAAGAAGAACGGCGACCACATCGCTGATTGCCGGCAGAGGCGGGAGACACTTGCCATGCTGGCTCTCGTAGAAGAACTCGGCGCTGGCGTACGGTGCAGGGTGGTAGGAGCGACTGGTGAGCGCCTTTTCGATTTCAAAGCGGTAGCGATAACGCCACGAGAAGCTACCGTTCTGCCAGTCAAGGTCCGCCGCTTAGCGTCGATGAGCAGAAGTCTCGCTTTCATCGGAAACTTAAGGGTTACGACCGGATCGATCCGTTTATCGCTGGCGCGTTGTTGGCCTGCGGCAGATAGCGGTATCCGATTGAGAGCACCAGAGGCCGGGACTCGAGTCTCCAGATCAAGTGTAGGTAGTGACGTTTTGCAACCGAACCAACGGCTGGGAATCGAGGCTGGGGCCTCATTTCAGCTTGGGTGAGGATCGCCGCCTGCTCGTCTGCTTCACTGGAATCTAACACGCAGATCGGAACTCAGCTTGACGTCTGTATCAATTTCGGGCAGCCCTTACGCCGTTTTGCGCTGTTCCGTGAAGACATCCAAGGAATGCGAGCGCCGCACAGCACAAGTGACTCTGCTATAACCAAAGCCATCACTCAGGTCTCGCTGGATAGTAGGAACTAAATCTACAGCGGCATGCCTCACGAAGAAGCGCCAGTCTGGATGCTTTGCATTGCCGTAGAACTGGCGGTGATGTTGACCGGCTGAAAGCGGCCCATAGGCGCGGTAAATGGACTCATGCTGGAGCTTTAATAGGTCCATCCGGCTTTCATCAGGATGCCATTCACCATCAGCAAGTTCATCACCAGTCCGATGATGTTACCGGCATAGATGGCGGGCTTTCGATTGAGCAACCCATACACCACCCACAATAGGGTGGCCACGCCGAAGATGGCCCATGTTGTTAATGATTGGCCGGCAGCATGTTGGCTATGCGTGAAATACAACTTGGATATCGACGGTATTGTGGCGAGCGGCTGCACAATTCCGGTAATCACCATCAGTGGCTCAAAAATTCGCAGCCATCGCAGGTGCGCTGGTGAACCCGTTTTCAGGAAATACATACTAGTGGCCACCTTGGCGTCGTTCAATTCCTGGCCAGCATCACATTTCACCGATGGAGGTGTCGACGCATCGTCATCCCTTGCTGACGCGACGACACTGGAAGAAGCAGTAACTCCAAGGTCCTAATTCGACATACAACCCCGACGCCGCCATCTCATCACCGTCGCGGTCGTAGCTCGCATCTGAAAGCGCGTCGATCAAGCGCCAGGTTCCCGCTCGTACGTCTTCCCACGGAACCTGCACACGGGCTTGAACAGCATTGTTGCTGAGGTTGACCACTATGAGGCGTCGATCATCGTCTTTGACCCAGCTCCAGGCCACCAGGTTCTGAAAGCTTGGATTGTCGGGCCAGCCGCTACGCTCACACAACTTCCAGTCGCCGTCGCGAAATAGCGGGGCATTGATGGCTGCCAGGAGCTCGTTGTAGAAAGTCTGCAATGCTTTGTCTACGGGCTCTGCGGGCCGTCTGCCCAGAAAGACAGGTAACCTTGCCTTTCGGCCTTCAAATTGTCCTTCATGGAACAGTCTTGCCCCTGGGAGGGAGGATATTGTGACTGCGGCGGTCCGCTCCTTTGCCGATGAAAAAGTTGCTGCGGCTCGAGGCTCGTCGTGGTTCTCGAGGAAACGAAGCAGCCTCTCCTGGTAGGCAAGGTCAGCACAGAGATGCAGCCGAACGCTCTCTGCATTTTCATGTTCCAGGCGATCATAGAGCCGCTTGTCATAGCAGAAATCGAATCCACGCTGTTGCAGCTCCGACTCCAGGTCCCAGTAGGCCTCGGCAATGAAGCGGAAGTTCGGTTGCGCTCTCTTGATAGCAGGGATCACGTCACCCCAATACTCGGTTGGCGGCCGTTGCCCTGCACGGCTGCCCCAAGTGCGTTCGAAGACCTGGTTCAGGAGAAGCATGGCCATGTCGCAACGAACACCATCACACTGTGAGGCAATACTGGAGACGGTTTGAATCACCGCTTGCCGAAGCCCCGGCTGAAACGCATTGAGCTGTAGAACATCCGGCCAAGCCGGGAAATAAGGGTCTCGTCCGCAGGCGAAGACGTTTCCTTGCACCTCAATGTAGGATGCCGGGTCGTTCCTGGCCTCCTCGGTATTCCCGCGAATGAAGTAATCTGGGTGGTCGATGACCCATGGGTGATCGGGCGCTACATGGTTCGGCACGAAATCCAGGAGCAGTTTCATGTTTCGCTGCGCGAGCTCTCGGCGGGCAATGGCAAGACCTTCAGGACCTCCGAGGTGTTTGTCAACCACGTAGCGTCTTATACAATATGGAGATCCAACATTGTCCTCTGGCTTAAAATCGGGTAGAGCTCGACGGAAATCCTGAACCAGATTTTGGTTCTGATTGGCAATTGCAATGCCAGCAGGACTTCGCTCCCAAACCCCCATAAACCAGACGGCGTCGAAACCAAAATTGGCGATGGCGTCCCATTCGGCGGAGGGTACTGAACTCAAGTCGACGGAGGTTCCAGTTTTCAGGCTCAGTTCAGAAAGCCAAACCCACGTATTGATCTCATACAATGTGGGATATCGAGGCCAGATGGACATGGTAACTACCTCCTTCGGTTCGTCGTAAACAAAATGCGCCACCGCTGCGCCCAGGTGAAACCCGTTCTTACAAATACATCGGGTATTTCCATAATGCCGATAACCGAAGACGCTGGCGGCGAGTAGTTATACTGCAGTGCCGGGCGAGAGCGCTGCATTGGCAAAGGCCAGCCTCTCGCCCCCGACTCCGATGGCTATGCGTCAGAAATGCTGGGACAAGATCCACCGCCCGACCTGCGCAGACGCATCGTGCGCGGTTCCTAACCTTGAACGTGATTCACCGCGCCCTGATGCGCAAATATGGATCGTTGCCTATTCTCCGATAGGACTCCAGGGTTTGTCGGGATTGAATTCGGTCATCGATTTCGCCTGCTCACTCGTGTCCTTGCCGAGGTTCCTCTCGTACACGACCCCGCTCTGGTCGACGATGAACGTCTTGATGCCCGTGTCATCGTACTTTTCCGGGTAAGCGACGAGCGCGAAGCCCCCAGTCATCTTTCCATTCACGATATAGTCCTTTGCGCCGCCGCGAGCGGCCGCACCCTGTTTGGTGAGGATGCGATAGAAATATCCGTGAAATGGCTGCTGCTTACCGGCTTCTGGGGTGAATCCTTCCGTGACAGCAGCATAGGCTGCCAGCGGGCCAAGTGGACTCTTGGGCTGTCCCTCTGGCGATTTCCAATACAGCCCGTTCTGTTTCCCTTCGTCGCTGATAAACTTCTGGGCATACTGCGGTGCGCCGTCATGACGTTGCGAGAAGTATTCGGCTTGGGCATCCGTCATGGCAGCAACCACTTCCATTGCGGCTAGTTCGTTGCCGCCGATACGCCTTGAAAGAATTTCGTCTTTCCCGGCGGTGGTATCGAAATACCATTGCCCGCCGCTGTTCTTCTTAAGAGGAATTGGGAAGGGGTTATTGTCAGCTCCGACGACGAGCACTTCGCTGCCATCGGTCTGCTTGCGCCAGCGATTCATCGTGGCATAGGCAGCGGTAAAGTTCTCGAACGATGTCTTGTCCTGGGCTGCGTCGCCGGAGAAGATAATGTCCTGCGATCTGGGACCGAAGATCGCCACCAAGGCGTCGCGATTACCCACTTTCGCGGCTTCCGCCAGCGCTTTGGCGGCATCATCCGGAGACGCAAATGTCTTCTGTGCAACTTCCGTATTGGCGGGCTTCTCCGATTTGTTGCAAGAGGCGACCGAAATTACCAGGGCGAGAAGTGCGAATCCCACCCAACACCGCAAACTTATGATTTTGACGCGCGTCATTTGCATTCTCCAATGTTCTCTTTCATTGGCTCCGGCTTAAATTCCAGGCTGATGGCTGGTGTCCAAAAGGTTCCTCTGCACTCACCTCCGGCCACCGCCGTGGAACCCACCCCCGCCGAAGCTGTGACCGCCTCCGCCCCAACCTCCGCCGCCACCGCGGCTTGCCCAGCCGCGAGAACTGGCCGCGCGGTCGTCCCAACCTCCGCCGCCGGAGTGGCCTCCAAAGCCACTGAAAGCCGTCGATCCGCGACCGGCTCCGCTGTCTCCCCATCCGCGTGAGGAAGCGGATGCGTTGCTTCGATCTGCACTTGCGTCCTGCCGGTTGGCATTGTTCACGTTGACGGTGTTGCCGCTGACGTTCGTGTTGTGGCTGTAATTGTTGGCGTGATAGCCGCTGCTGTTATAGCCGTGGTTGTAGTTGTTGGCGTGGTAACCGTTGCTGTTATAACCACTGTTATAATGATTGGCGTTGTCATAGCCATTGCCGTAGTAGCCGCCGTGCCACGCGCTGTTGCCGTAGTAAGGGTGGTTGCCGTAGTACACGCCGCCGCCGTGCCAGTTACAGTTCCAGCTGCTGTATCCCCAACCGCAGCAGCCTCCGCTCATCATCGCCCCAACTGCCATTCCGGCTCCGAAGGAGAGGAGACCCGTCGCCACCAGATCGCCGGTGCTGTAGCCGGGAGTGGCGTACGGTGTGCCATAGACCACCGTCGGGTTGTATTCCGGGACGTAGACAACCTGAGGATTCGTCGGTTGGATGACGATGGTCTGCGGCGACTGCTGCACCACCGTGATCTGCGAACCAGATTTGAGGTTGCCGGCGGCCTTGGCCTGGGCGCGCAAGGTTTGGACGGCGGCCATTACGTCAGATGCCTGATTGTGATAAGCCTCTCCCAACTGCGATGTCCATGCCAGGTTCTGTGCCATGTTGTGCAGCACCGAGGGGAACTGCGTGAGCGCCTTGACGCTAGGGTCCCAGGACTGCCCGTTCACTGCTTGCCCCAGGGCTGAGCCCGTGAGGTTCTTGTTTTGTTGCAGCCAATTGTCGGCGATCGCGACTTGGTCAGGAAACGTGGCTGCGCTGAGAATCTGGGCCACCAAGGCGTCCGGATACAGCGCAATCGGAGCTACCAGGCTTTGTAGTTCTTGGGCGCTCATGGGCGCGCCTTGTCCGGGATAGCCAGACGCAGGCGCGGTGGTGGACCCGGGCGGCGGTTGCTGATCCTGATAGAACATTACTGCGCCCGACTCCCGTAGCATTGTAATGGAGGCGAGAGCGAGGCACAGTGCAAGTGACAAAAACTTCTTACCGCTTGTCATACCCATGTGCAAAACCCCTTTACTCGGAATATTCACCCGCACTTGCCGCAGTCCCACTCGAATGGACAGTCGCTGGCTGAAGTCGGCGTGAAGCTCCGCATCGTCCGTCTATTACGAAAAAGCTCGTGAAGCCATTTATGTCTGCTTCAACTCTCCAGGACTGGTCCGCAGTAATCGCGATGAGGCTCAGCCCTTACGAATTGCCCAGCCCAGCATGAGAAGGCCACTGGCTGCGATTCAGCGTCCCGCTACCCGGACCGCAATGCAAGCCTACGCACAGCGTGAGCAAGCCATTAGTAGACAGAGGATCGCATGGCCAAAGACAGCCATAACAAAATCCGCACCTCGCGGTTGAACTGTCCATGTGAAGCTCCGCCGCGTCTAGGCTTTTACTGGTTTTTCTTTGCGGGCGAAATAAAAATACGCTCCAACGCTTATGAAGTTGACCAGTACCGCGATCACGTTCCAAATGATTACCGGTCGCGAGGCAATCAACAAACCATAAAACACCCAGAGAATCTGAAAGAGGCCCATGATTGCCGCCATGCGTGGGTTCATGCCTGCGGTGGACCGACGCTTGAGCATTGCGATCAGGTCAGGCAGAGCGGCAAAGGTGGTTCCAAAGCCGGCCACCAAGCCGAGGACCTCCGATCGCGGCATGTGGGGGTCAAGTAAGCTCGGTCTGTCATGTGGAGTCAGGTCCTGACAGCCACTCAGGATTGTCAGATACGGAAGAAGAATCGCCAGCGTTGCCTTGTTGAACCCGTTCATACCACCTCTTATATTATGGCTAATGGCCTTTGGTTCCTTCCGCCATGCCTACGCCAAGACTGCCGCAGTTAGGCCTGTGAACCGGTTTCAGGAAATGCATACCAAGAGCCACCAGCGTTTTGTGCAATGTACGTTGACTTCGTCCAATCACTATTTGGCAGATACGCCCTTCGCAAAGGCACCTGCTTTACCGGCATCCAAGACCTGCTGCGCATCCATACGGCCGAAAATCTCGATCAGCTTTGCGACCAAGCCGGTCCATCCGGTCTGATGGCTGGCGCCGAGGCCCGCTCCGTTATCGCCGTGGAAGTACTCGTAAAAGAGTATGTTGTCCTTCCACAGCGGATCGGTCTGGAACTTCTCTGTACCTCCGTATACCGGCCGCCGACCCGATTGGTCCCGCAGGAAGATCCGCTCCAGCCGATTTGCAATTTCGTGGGCCACCTCGAAGAGATTCATCATCTTGCCCGATCCGGTAGGGCACTCGATCTTAAAGTTGTCGCCGTAATACAAATAGAACTGCAACAAAGCGCGGATCAGTACAGCATTAACCGGCATCCAGATTGGCCCGCGCCAGTTGGAATTCCCGCCGAACATGCCGGTGTCGGATTCCGCCGGAAGGTAACTCACCCGGTATTCCTGACCCTCGACGTTGACCACATAAGGATGGTCGGCATGATAGCGAGAGACCGCTCGTATCCCGTAAGGGCTGAGGAATTCGTTCTCGTCGAGCATGCGCGTCAGAATGCGGCGTAACCTGTCCTCGTTCACCAGTGCAGCAATACCGCGTTCCGCGTACCCCAAATGCCCTTTCCCGGTGGCGTGAATGCTGTTGCGCAGTTCGGGAATTTGTTCCCAGCGTTTACGTAGGATGTTCGCCACTCGAGGTACCCGTTCGCGCTGCCACGCCTCGATTACCGTAGTAGCACACAAGGGCAGTAGCCCCACCATCGAGCGAACCTTAAGCCGCCTGGCACTGCCATCGGGGAGACGCAACACGTCGTAGTAGAAACCGTCCTCTTCGTCCCACATGCCCTCAGGCCCTACCTGATTCATGGCGACCGCGATCCAAATGAAATGCTCCGCAAACTTCAGGGCCATGTCTTCGTAAAAGCTGTCGTGGGCCGCCAACTCGACCGCGATCTCCAACATGTTCTGCGAGAACATGGAAACCCACGCGGTACCGTCAGCCTGCTCCAGGCTACCGCCCGTAGGCAGTGGCGCGCTGCGATCGAAAACCCCGATGTTGTCCAGTCCGAGGAAGCCACCTTCAAACAAGTTCTTGCCATAGCGGTCCTTGCGGTTTACCCACCAACTGAAGTTCAGCAACAGCTTCGCAAACGAGCGCTTCAAGAAGTCGATGTCGCCTTTGCCGTTAAAGGCCTGTTCCGTGCGATATAGGAAAATCGTTGCCCAAGCGTGCACCGGCGGATTGACATCGCTGAAGTTCCACTCGTAGGCCGGGATTTGACCGGTCGGATGCAGGAAGAATTCCTGCAGCATCAGGTCGAGCTGTTCCTTGGCGAAATCCGGATCGACCGTGGAGAGCGCAATGGTGTGAAACGCCAGGTCCCATGCTGCGTACCACGGATACTCCCATTTGTCGGGCATCGAGATGACGTGCTGATTAACCATATGAAACCATTCACGGTTCCGCATGAAACGTCCGCCCGGCTTTATCGGATTGATACCGTGTTCCTCAAGCCATTTGTCTACATCGAAGAAGAAAAACTGCTTGGACCAGAGCATGCCGGCCAGTGCCTGGCGCATAACGCGCGCCTCGTCTTCGGTGACACGCGCAGGAGTTATGGACTTGTAGAACTCGTTGGCCTCGCGCTCACCGGTCTGCATGATTTCATCAAAGTTCTTGAAGGGGTCGCCCATGGCCGCCGGCGCGGCATCGCTCAGTCGCAGACGGATGCTGGCTGTCTGGCCGGCTCCTACTTGCAACTGGTAATGTGCCGCTGACTTCGTCCCTGTTTTCTCAGGGTTGACGGCATTTCCATCTCCGTTGACTACGTAATTGTTGATTCCGTCTTTGACGTAGCGAGAGGCGTTAGTCCCGCCGAAGAGGCGCTTGTTGTTGGTCTCGTTTTCAGCGAACAGCAGCGGCACATCTCCCTCGCAATACAGATAGCGCTCACCCAGTTGGGCGTGCGAGGCCGCAACAGTCTGTAACCTCTTTTGGCCAGAGACCTGCTTCAACGAAGGCTTGGGCGTCCCCGGCCACCAGGTCCAGGTGTTGCGAAACCACAATGTCGGCAGGACATGCAGCATAGCTGACTCCGGCCCTCGATTGGCCACTGTGATCTCAACCAGAATGTCTTCCGGTGACCGCTTGGCATATTCCACAAAAACATCGAAGTAGCGGTCTTCGTTGAAAACACCCGTGTCGAGCAGTTCGTACTCCATGTCGTTACGGGTGCGTCCCTTGTTCGTCTCGATCAGGTTGCCGTAGGGGAACTCCGCCTGAGGATACTTGTACAGGTACTTCATGTACGAGTGTGTTGGCGTGCTGTCGAGGTAGAAATAGTATTCCTTAACGTCTTCGCCGTGATTGGCCTCGCTGTTCGTCAGGCCGAACATCCGTTCTTTGAGGATCGGATCTTTGCCATTCCACAGCGCCACGCTGAAGCACAGTAATTGCTTATCATCGCTGATGCCGGCAAGGCCATCCTCGCCCCAGTGATAGGCGCGAGATCGGGCCTGGTCATGGCTGAAGTAATCCCAGGCATTACCATCTTCGCTGTAATCCTCGCGAACCGTACCCCATTGGCGCTCGCTGAGGTAGGGCCCCCACTTTCGCCAGGGGGCATTAACGGAGCGCGCTTCTTCTAATCTTGCTGATTCCGGATTCTGGGACATTTCCTGTCTCCTTTTCATGTTTAGCCGAGCCGCTTGAACCGTTGCACCTCATTAAAGCAACTCCTGATGGCCTAAGTTGTGCATGACCTCAGATGAGTGCGAGATGTCGTGCTGATTGCCATCTCATCCTGGTCTTTCTTTTCTTCCATGATTATCTATCGTCACATCTGTATAGAAAGTCACTCCCCTAAAAGACCTGGGCCAGACTGCATAATGCCGCCGTCGAAGAAGATGGTCGTAGCCGTGATGTAACTGGCACCGTCTCCTGCAACGAAGGCTACGACGGTGGCGATTTCTTCCAGTCTCGCCATTCGGCCCAGCGGAATGGGCAGAGTTCAGTTTCCCCAGGAACGCCGGATCCGTCATCGTGGATAGGTTGATCGGAATCGCAATTGCGCCGGGGCCGACTCCCACGACAAGGATGTTATGCGGAGCGAGTTCAACTCCTGCGGTTCGGGTCAGCATGCGCATGCCTCCCTTCGAGACGTAATAGGCCGTGTTGCCGGGCATAGGCCAGTCTTCGTGGACCGAAGTGATATTGATAATCCGGCCACCGTTGCCCTGTTTGATCATTTGCTTCGCTGCGAGTTGCGTACCGAAGAAGGCGCTCTTCAAGTTAATGCCGAGCACCTTGTCATACTGCGCTTCGGTGGTATCCAAAACTGAAGTTCGGGCCTCGACGCCGGCGTTGTTCACCATGATGGCAACCCGCCCAAGCTTAGCCACCGCGGTCTCAATCAGCCGCCGCAGATCTAAGATTTGGCTGACGTCAGCTTGCACACTGTTCGCCTGGTCTCCCAGTGCAACGATCTGCTGTTCCAGTTCCTCCGTAGTTTCGGGATGAGCGATGTAATCGATTACGATGTTGGCACCCTGGTTGGCGAGTTCGAGAGCAATGGCCTTTCCTATACCGCTGTTTCCGCCTGTCTTGACCGCGACTCTATTCTTCAATGACATGTGAATCCTTGCGTGAGTCGGACTGGGCACTTCTCCAGATCCATGCTCTCCATGTTTGGTACAAAGATTTCTTTCGTACGGACTAGCTTCTTCTAAGCGGCGGGGCCGCCTGTATGCTTGCAACAGAAATCAGTGTCCGAGCACTTTTCGACCGCAACATTTAATTTGGCAACGTCAAACTCGGGCATACTGCTTCTCCTTCTTCCCTTTAGATCATCTGTCCGGGCCACTGTCTCGCCACAAATCCTAACCACCCAACTCGTCTATGGCCGGCGGTTTCCAGCTTCCGTCGATGATTGACGGTGCCGTCTGCTTCGGCCAGTACAGCCGCAACATAAGCACGAACTTGGCTTTCGGCGCAGGCAACCAGTTTGCCTCTTTCGCCTTGCCCGGAGAGTCGGCCTGGAGATAGAGGTCTACCGAACCATCAAGGTTGGTGGTGAGTTTGTTGCGTTGGCTCAGGGTGTAGCGGTGAAGCGCGTTTGGTACAAAGAAAAACGTCGCATCATACATGGTGAGCGACCAAAAGCCATCGACTGGCGGCATCTCGCCTTCAGCGAAATGCATGATGTACTTCTTGGAAGCGCCATCGAGCTCGTTGCGGCCCCACCAATCCTTTTGCGCAGAGGGGTAGACCGCGTCCTGGGGAAGGTTGGCGCCAAGACCAATGGCGGTGATCAACGCCCGATCCAGGTAATCCGTGCCGTAAGCGCCCGTCTTAGTCGTGAACATCCAGCCATTAATGGGTGGCACCTTCTTGAGGTACTCCATGATCTTCGCTTGACCCAGTTTCGGCACAACTTTGATGGTCTCTTTGTCGAATGCGCCAAGTTTGCTCGGATCAAAGTTCTGGCCCGGTACGAGACCGATTCTTGCCATGTTCGCAACCATCGGTGCATCGTCACCCGTCGGAGGGTTGGTCTTCATCAACTGCGCCAGGTAAGTGAAGTAGGTGACAACATCCAGGTGATTGACCTGGTCACGCACTGCAGTCTTCATGTCGAAGCTGGCATCGACCTCACCGGGAAGCGGAGTGTACGGCTTGCCGTAGTAGCTAAGCGGAACCAGTGAGAACTTGTCCTGCGCAGCATGAACGGCGGCGTAGTCGGCGGGAGTGCCCGTGCAATAAATGCGCCCGAGGATCCAAACGATGCCGGTGGGCGACTTGTATTCGGTTACGCCTACGGGCAGCGGACCCGACCATCCCGGCCCGGTGATGGCGTACTTCTGGGCCTTGCCGCCGGTAGTGCGCTTGCCGGGGGACTGGAAGACGGTGGTCCAACCATCCAGCATCGGCATCAGGTAGTAGCGATCTCCCATGTCTGGAATGCTAAGGATCCACGGCTCCTTCGAAACATCCACAAAAGCGGTCGTGTACAAGGTGTCAGCGTTGGGAGCGGTAACCGTGTGCATGGACGCTGGGGGATAGGTACGGAATTTCAAGAGTTGGCCCATGGGCGCATGCGTCGCGTCGGGTGTGGCCACGTTGGTCGTCTGTCGGCGCGTCATGTCCATCGTGACCAGCGGGTAGCCGTAAATGTAGACGTCCGTCGCGATGCTGACAGCTTCTTCGCCACCGAGTTGGCCACCGGCAGCACCGGATTGCGCGCTGGCGGCGGGCTTCGCACCGGAATCCGAGCAGGCGATCGCCCCAGTCAAGACGGCAAGACTCGCTAGTAGCACCGCGCACTTGCTGTTCACCTTGATCTCCAATCTTGTGCGGCCGGAAGTGACCAGCCTTTCAGTTAGTTTGTTTAGCTCTCCGCAAATGCCGTGGCGTCACCAACTTTAATTTCCTGAGATATTCTTATGCCCTGGCCGCAGCCCGCTTGTTTTCGGGCCCCTTGGCACCGCTTACGCGATCGATGATTGCAATGGGTTTCGGAGCCGCATGGCCAGTAACGGGCCAACTGCCCCGTAAAGGAGGTACATGGCTTCTCATCGCATACTGAATCAATCCGGCATTTGTCTCTATTCCGAGACTTGCCATCATGTGGTATTTGTGGAAAGCAACTGTGCCCGGCTTGATATTGAGGATGCTCGCAGTATCTTTCATCGTTCTGCCTTCTGCCAGCAGCTGTAGGATTTCGGTTTGTCTCCGTGTGATGTGCTTCTTAAAGGCCTCACGCCTTGGTCGACGAAGCAAGTGCGCAATAGTCTCGCGAGCGATGAGTGAGGATAAATATGACTGTCCTCGCGCCACGGCCCGGATTGCCGTCACCAGTTCTTCTGACCGCGATTGTTTTGGTACGTAACCAGAGCTCCCTTGGCGGAAGGTCTCGGCGGCGACTTCCGGATCTAGATTTGCTGTAGTGAATAACAACTTGATATGAGGCAATTTACGCTTGATCTGCGCCACGGCCTCAAGGCCGTTCAACTGCGGTAAGGAAACCTCGAGAATGACTATGTTGGGTTTCAGGGCAAGTGCCGCTTCGACGAGGGAGCGGCCGTCGGTGACAATGCCAACCACTTCGAACTCCGGCTCCAGCATATGCTGACACGCCTCTGCGAATAAGATGTGAGTGTCCGCTATGAGAAGCCGTACTTTGCGATCCATAGACTTATATCGTTGCGAGACCTTGCCGGCCCGCACTCTACCCCTTATTTAAATTCTTGTGTTGTTTTGCACGACCGATCACTAATTGCCCGAGATGCCCTTGTTCTGTAGTATCCTCACCACCACACGCCTATTGTCTGCTTGACCTTCAGCCGTAGTATCAGGCGCTACTTGCCTACTGGTGCCCATTGCACCCGGCGCCAGAATGTTGGTAAGCGGAATACGACCCTGCTGCTCCAGAAAATCCGTTACGTTGTCCGAGCGTTCGGTGCTAAGCTTCTGATTCAACGCAGCCGAGCCCACCGCCGATGCATAGCCCTTCACCTGAATCACGTAGGCGTCGATGGTCTTAGCCTTCTGGGCCAGATCCAGCAACTGTGGTTTGTACTGCGGTTCGAGGGCGACCTTACCATTGGCGAAGAGAACTGTCACTTCGCCGAGGATGTTGTACTCGCCGAGTTCACCAAAACGCTTGTTTGCGGCGACAATGGCGGCCTTGTTGGCGTCGATCTTGGCCTGCTCGGCGGCCAGTTGCTGCTGTTGCGCTTGCATCCCCGCTTGCTGCTGCTGGATTTGCGCCTCCTGCTGCGCCATCTGCTGCTGCTGCGCCTGCTCCTGCTGCTCCACCGGAGCGACTCCCGCCTGAATGTCCTGAGCTGTCTTAAGTTCGGAGCCTTTGAACCGGACGCTGTCTGCCAGTAACTGGTTCTGAGCGTTGTAGGACCCTTTAACTTGTACAGGCAGGCCAGGCACTAAAGCGGTCAAGCCCATCTGTTTCTTTCGCATATGGAGTCCGCCCTCAATCTCCTGTACATCGGTATTGTCACTGAGGACAACGACCACCGTTCCGGAGTCTTGGGACTTCACCGTCATGGTCGCCCCTCGGCGTCCATCGATTACTCCCTGAATTTGGGTTTGGGCAACTGCAGTGCCGCAAAACAGCAACAGTGCTGCCACGACCAGAGGTGCGGCCCATTTCGTCATTACAGGTTTTTTGTCCTTCATTGAATCGCTCCTTCGCGGACATATTTTGGCTTCATTGCTGCGTTGGCCTCGCACACAGGGCTGCGATGGGTGATGCCGCGACTAACCAGCGCAGAAGTTTTCCTAAGGGCGCGGGCAAACTGCACTCCGCTGCTTCGTTCGAGAGTCAGATACTGATTGTGAGACGGTAACCATGCAGAAGAGATCCGAGTGCTTCGCATGCTATCCATACCTTAATCGGAACCGCGACCCTGGCATTCCGTGCACCTTTGTCGCGAGTCCCGTCCCACAATTTAAGCTTGCGCATATCCTCTTCGGGTTCGCAAATTTGCACAACTGGGAAAATTCCCAGTTGTGCTATTCAGAGACCGTACATACACTGACGGCCGATGAGCAAAGAAGGCCGTAGGTTATCGTGAAAAACAAGTGCCCGAGATCTGACCCTGATCAAGAGTTCACGTCGGCACCACTTGGTGGCATCCTTGAAAATGGCGGGCTCCACTTATTCTCAGGAACTGGAGATATGAAGTGGCAAAGAAAGACAAGGAGAATGCGGACAAGCAAAGACAAGCGTAATAAACATGAGGTCAAGCAGCTTGCGTCACAGATAGGCGTCGCTGGGTCGGCCTACGCCGACGGTACTCCCCTAGATCGTGTGCAAGATCTGAAAGCCAAGCTCATCCTCAAGCCGGACCGTTTCACCTCGGTTCAGGCCTTCCGCGACTTTGGCAAAATCCTGCAACGAACGGCGAAGAAAGTGGGTGTCGGTTTCATAGAGGACCGTGAGGCCGGGCTGAGACCAGAGGTCCGGGAGATCGTTTTCGGTGACACATCCGACTTCAGCCTCTACAACAGGGCGTTTATTCTGCGCCGAAGTATCTCCTATGTGGACGGCTTTCCCGTCGGCGATCCCGAAATCTTGTTCGAGCACCTATCAGGTTATTTACCCCGTCCTGGTGGTTTTTACAACATCAACTTGGGCTGTCCTTAGTATTCGGTTTCAGTGAAATCAAATCCGAAAGAAGTGAGCGCTTTGAAGGGCGAATATGCCAACCGCAACAGCAACTGCACTAAGTCGTCAAAAGGAAACCACGGCCACGGCGAAGCGCCGCGAGCCGGTTACCCCCAGTTGGGTGGGACGCGTCCCCCAGCTTAAGCCGGGCCAGTATAAGGACGGCATGCCCATCCACGTGCCTGAGTACATCTGCTGCAAGCTCATTTTGCGGCCCAACAAGTTCCACTCGCGTGAGAGCTTCTTCGACTTCGGTAAGGTCTTTAAAGAGCCCGCCAAGGAACACGGCGTAAAGTACACGACGGAGGGCTTCATCGAGCAGCCGGTCAAGATCCGCGAAGTGCTGTTTATTGATACCGATGAATTCCGCCTCTACAACAACGCTTTCATTCTGCGCCGCCGCATCCCCTATAAGGACGGCTTCCCCATCGGCGAGCCTGAAATCGTCTTCAAGTACAGGAGTGGGGAATTGCAGACAGCGGCCGAGACCGACGTCCGGCCGAACATCCTCGGCGACCACCGCGTCAAGTTCAAGGTCCAGGCCCTGCCGTTGAAAGATAAGCTGGGTGGCATCCGCCTGCTCTACTCCCACAACGTGCAATTCACTCGCGGGGCCATCGGACTGGGCCGCGAAAATGTCACTGACATGGATGCTTTGATCGAGATGCTTCCGGTGCTTGGAAAAGTGCGAAAGCACCCGAAAGAACAGATCCATTTGGTCAACAAGACCATCGTCGAGGAAGTCTTGCAGGACATCGGCCAACTCGACTTCGGCGCGGGCTTGACCTGCAAGGCTAACGTGGCCATCTGGCGTACTCGCGGGGAGCACCGCCCGCTCATCGGGGAGTTCGCCTATCAGTTCAAATTCAACGACCGTGCAACGCTCGACAAGGACGCCTTGCGCCGCACTGAAGCATTCTTTATCGGACTTCAGTACTCCGCGGAAGACTACATCAACCTGGGGGCTACCAAGACGGCGACGGTGTACCGTCTACTGGGGAATCCACCCAAGTCCCATGAATGATCCGAAAGCAACGTCGTCGACTGTAGGAATCAAGGTCGTGAGCCATGGCTAATACTGCTGCTACGCCCCTGCTCCAAGCGGGAAAAACTGCTGCCAATGCGACAGGAGTTGCCATATGGGACATCTTCCTCGAGTTCCTGATCATCGGCGCCACCAGTTTCGGTGGTGTGGTGCCTTATCTCCGTGGAAGCTTGGTCAGCAAGCGACACTGGATCGACGACAAGGAATTTGTCGAGATGCTTTCCATCAGCCAGAGCCTCCCTGGCTTGAACGCCACGAATATGGCGATCCTGGTGGGCGACAAGTTGCGGGGCGCGCTCGGTTCTATCGCTGCCATCATCGGCATCTGCCTGCCTGGCGCTGTGCTCATGTTTGTCGTTGGCATCTTCTATCGCATCCACGGTGACCACGTCTGGGTTACCGCCGCGCTGAAAGGCGTGGCGGCAGCGGCGGTTGGCCTGCTCCTGTCTACAATCGTCGGGCTCAGCAAGAAGTCGCTCGCCGGCAAGTTCGACTTCGTATTCATGGGACTCACCGTGATTGCGGTGAACCGGCTGCACTTGGGGGTTCCACGTACATTGGTTGCTGTCGGCATTCTGGCGATTCTCTTCCACTATCCCCGAAAAGAACAGAAAAAGAGTGTGCCCCAATGAACCAGATTCCAGCGCTTGTTCGCGTGTTTGCCTATCTGTCGCTCCTTACCGTCGGGGGTGGCATGGCGGCATTTCCTGAGATGAAGGTACTGACGGTCGAGGTCCACAAGTGGCTCACCTTTCCCCAGTTGATCCACATGTATAGCGTGGGGCAGATGGCGCCCGGTCCCAACATGATGATGATCGTCTCCATCGGCGATTGGGCGGGTGGTTTTCTCGGCGCTGTGGCTGTCCTGATTGCCTTCTTCGGGCCGACGGCCCTGCTCGCGTTTATTGTCGCCCGTGCCTGGAAGAAGCTTGAGAATTGGCCCTGGAGGACTTCGATTCAACAGGGCCTTGCTCCCGTCTCCATCGGGCTCCTACTGGCCGGCTGTTTCACCATGGCGAAGGGCGCGATCACAGGCGTGGAAACTGGGGCGATCGCCGTGGGCGTCCTGCTGATCTTACTGCAGTACAAGATCAATCCTGCTCTGTTGGTACTGGGTGGGGCGGTGATCGGATTGCTCTCGTTCATGCCCAAATGAGGGCTGAGAACCAGAATGATCAGAGCGTGACAGGTATTAATATCGCTGGGCGTGCCCATGTGATCGAGCTATGCCCGGAGAGACAAATCGTTGTCCTGCCAAGGCCCCTTCGATCGCTGCTATCAACTCCTTGTTCATGCGAGATTTCACCACGTATCCCATTGCCCCTTCACCGAGACAGGCGCACAAGAATTCAGTATTGTGGTGGACCGTCAGGAAGATAAACTTCGCCGAAGACCCCTTTCTTTGAAGTTCGTGAACAGCGTCGATTCCATTCAGGACGGGCATTGTTATGTCCGTGATCACTATGTCTGGTTGCAAACGCATCGCCTCTGAAATCAGCTCCGCACCGTTCGACGCGGTTCCCACAACCTCGAATCTCGGTACGAGGAGGCTTGTAACGGTCTTAAGCATCATTCGGTGATCATCTGCGATGAGAATACGTGGATGCGTCATAGTTTCTTTCCAACCTTGCTACACCCTCTGTATGGGGAATCCGGTCGAAAGTGAACGCGATTCCGCTCTGAAGCCGAACACGATTCCGTTGTGATTCCGAACAGCATTCCGGTGAAGGTGAACGCCGATTCCGGTGGGAAGGCGAACAGTTTTTGTCGCCTGGCGGAATGGCGTTCGGCTTGGAGCGGAATGTTTTCCACAGACGACAGAGGGAGGTGCAGCGACGCTGGACAATCACCCGGCATTGGAACTCCATAAATGAAGGAGGACAGGGTGCCGGCCAGGAGAAAGTCCATGCGGAAAATCAAAGAGGTCCTGCGGTTGAGGTTCGAGTTGGGGTTGGGGCAGCGCCAGATCGCACGCAGTTGCGGAATGGGTCTGGGGACGGTCCACGAGTATCTGGAACGGGCAGTAGCGGCCGGGATCGGTTGGCCGTTGCCGGAGGGCTTAGGCGAAGAAGAACTGGAAGCCAAGCTGTTTGGGAACCAGCCTGTGCAGGCCGCAGCGGTGCGACAGCGGCCAGAGCCAGACTGGAAAACCATTCATGAGCAACTCCAGCAACATCGTCATCTGACCCTGCAGTTGGTCTGGGAAGAATACCGGCAGGCACACCCCGAGGGGTATCGCTACAGTTGGTTTTGCGAGCGCTATCAACACTGGCGGCGACACCTGGATGTGGTGCTGCGTCAGGAACACAAGGCCGGGGAAAAGATGTTCGTGGACTGGGCGGGGGCAACGATCCCCGTGTATGACGCCATGACGGGGCAAGCCTGGCCAGCATCGCTGTTTGTTTCTGTACTGGGTGCCAGTTCCTATACCTACGCAGAAGCGACTCGGGATCAGCAGTTGGAAGCTTGGATTCAGGCGCACATCCACGCGCTGGAGTTTTTCGGCGGGGTGCCGATTCTGGTAGTACCCGATAACACCAAGACGGCGGTCACCCGAGCCTGCCGCTACGATCCGGACCTGAATCCCACCTATCAAGAGTTCGCGGTGCATTACGGGATGGGAGTCGTGCCCGCACGTCCGTATAAACCACGGGACAAGGCCAAGGCCGAAAGCGGAGTGCAAGTATGCGAACGCTGGATCGTGGCAGCGCTGCGAAACAGGAAGTTCTTCAGCCTGCCGGAACTCAATCAGGCGATCCGCGAGTTGCTGGCGCGACTGAACGAGCGTCCTTTCCGCAAGCGGGACGGATCGCGGTCGAGTCTGTTTTACAGCCTTGAGAAACCGGATCTGGCAGCGTTACCGGCCGAGCGCTTCGACATGAGCCAGTGGTCGCGGGCCACGGTCAACATCGATTACCACATTGCCTTCGATGAGAACTTTTACAGTGTGCCGTACACTCTGGTCCAACAAGTCGTGGAAGTCCGCTCCACGCCAACCACGGTAGAGATCTTCCACAAGGGCAACCGGATCGCTTCCCACCTGCGCAGTCGCAGCCGCGGTCAAGCGATCACCCAGAACGAGCACCGCCCCAAGAGTCATCAAGCCCATCTGGAATGGCCGCCATCGCGGATGGTGAACTGGGCACGCAGCATCGGTCCCAACACGGCCCAGTTGTTCGAGCGAATCCTGAACGAGAAGCCGCACCCGGAAATGGGCTACCGCTCCTGTCTCGGCATCATTCGCCTGGCGCAGCAGTACTCCCGGCAACGCATGGAGGCCGCGGCGGAACGGGCACTCCTTGCTCAGGCTTGCCGCTATCAGAGCGTGAAGTCGATTTTGAAGAACTCGCTCGACGTGGTTCCCTTATCTCCACCGCAACCCGGCTCTCCACCTCTGACCCATGACAATGTCCGCGGCGCCGAGTACTTCGACCAAGGAGGACTGACCTCATGCTGAACCAACCGATGATGGAAAAACTGCTGGCCATGCGGCTGCAGGGCATGGTCGAGGCCTTGAAAACGCAAGAGCAAGATCGAGCGATCAACGAACTGAGTTTCCTCGAACGACTCGCGCTGCTGGTCGATCAACAATGGAGTTGGCGCGAGAACCAGGCGCTGGCGCGAAGGCTGAAAGCGGCCAAGCTGCGAGGACCGGCCTGTGTGGAGGACATCGACTATCGCACAGCGCGTGGCCTGGACAAGACGGTAGTGCGTGCTCTGGCAAAAGACTCGGCCTGGGTCCGCAACCACGAAAACATTTTCGTATTGGGTCCGACTGGCGTGGGCAAGAGCTTCATCGCATCGGCCCTGGCGCAGAAAGCCTGTCGCGACGGCTACTCTGCTTTCTATTTGCGGGCCGCCGCCTTACTGCGCGAACTTGCCTTGGCACGGGCCGATGGAAGCTTGCGTCACTTCCTGGCTCGACTGGGCCGTATCGATGTTCTGGTCATTGATGACTGGGCCATGGCGCCGCTGAATGAAAATGAGCGCCGCGAAGTCTGGGAGATCTGCGAAGATCGCTACCAGACTCGTTCCACCATCCTTACTTCCCAGTTGCCGATCTCGCGCTGGCACGAGCAAATCGGCGATCCCACCATCGCTGACGGCATCCTCGACCGTCTCGTTCACAACGCTCATCGCATCGAGATGCGCGGTGAGTCCATGCGGAAGAAACGCAATCCGCCGCAGGACGAGAAGAAGGAATGAACCAAAGTCAACATCTTTGAGTGCGAGTTGGCGATGTTACGACAGCGACGCTCAATTACACCCGTCGGAAAGGTTTCAGTGCGTCAGTTCGATAGGAGACGAAGCCGTGACTTCGCCGCTGTTGAGGAATCGGTGCTTCATGGTTTCCAAGCTCAATATCTGCGCTTCGTCGAATGCGTTGTCTTTCCACCCGGTGAGTACTGCCTCAAGGCGATACCGACCCGGCTTTAAACCTTTGTCCTGGAAGATACTCGTATCGAAGTCGAAAGAGCCGTCAATATACGCCATAGGCTTCAACAAAACAGCGTCCTTCTCCATTCGCTCGGCTGCGGTCATTTTGTCAATAGGATTAGGACCGAGGCAGGAACCGGCCCATCCCGGCATGAAGTGTTTGCCGGTGCTGTCTTCAACCCACACCCAAACATGCGGCGGGTTGCCGCACTTCACGTCCCAGACAGTCCGAGGGACGAATATCTCAGCGTTACTGGTGTTTCTTATTCTGTAAGTGAACTCGATTTTCTGCCCGATTTTGTACGTCTTCTGCTTGGGAGTGATGGTGAAGGAGGCGTCGTTGGATGGAACAAACAATTGAGGCTGTTGTGCGCTCAAGAATGCTGCCATAAAGAGAACGGCGGCAAGGAGCCATGTTCGTTTCACTCGTAGCATCCTCCCACGACTTCACACGAGATAGTTAACGATATCAGGCCAACTCGCACCCAATCCGTCTAGGACAGAAATATCAGCGAAACCCACTCGTCTCTTCTATAACAAAGAAGCAGGGGCAAAGGGGCTGCCGCCCCTTTCCCCTGCACCCCCAATCCCCGCCGAGCCACCTCCGCTTCGCTTCGGACAATCTCGCTTGACGATTCCGAACACTTGCGCCACAATCACCGTGTCAGCGTCGCTTCGCTCCGACTGCTGTTCACCTTCGCTCCGGAATGCCGTTCGGCTTCCCTCCGGAATCGATGTTCACCTTCACCGGAATACCCACTGTAACCATCTACGGTTCGGCACTGGGTCTAATGTTGGTCTGTAGTTCCGACAGTAGACACTTCTTGGGAACCCAGCTACTAGGAAAAGTCCTAGTAGCTGCGCCTGAGCAGGCTGAAGGTTGTGTTATGCGGCGATTAAGCTAGGTCGAATGGCAGACCTGATGAGATCGGGGTGGCTCTTGACGTCGAACGCTTGTGCATAATCTGAAACTTGTGAACCTCGACCTTTTTTTACTCGAGCCCAGATGCGCGCCGCCCGGTGGTCAGTCATCTGAGTGCGACCTATCGGGCGAGCCAAAGACGTGCGTGCCGTGTGTCGCGAGTTACGGTTTCGAAGTTTTGCTACGAGACATGCGCGAGCCGAGGACTGCACTGCACGTGCGCATGCTGGAGATCACGCAAATGCGGCTGCCTCATGGCTATCGAAAGATCCGCGTGCTATCGAACTGGGAAGGCTGGGAAGTGGGGAAAAAGCGGGTGTATCGCCTGTACGGGGAAGAGGGCCTTGTCCTGTCGGCATGCTCCGCGAAAACGGCGGTGCGGTCGGGCATGGAACCGTGTTTGACCTTTCGCCTCGCGCAGGTGGCTAGACAGAGAGCGTGCTTTACAGCCTCCGCGGTGGTCTCGATTGCCAAACTCCGTATGCGGGAGCGTGGTGTATCCGCCAGTTGTTCCAGGGTTTTTCAACATTGGAGTACTCCAGACCAACAAATTTGTCGATCTCGTGCACTGATCAAGTCAGATCTTGTTCACGCCTCAAAATGATTCTGGCGAGAGACTCGGATCTCTATTTTGGTTATCGTGCGCCGTGCGCCCGGCCGATGGGCAGCTAGAGCATCGAAGTGGAGAGGCGCAGGCGGCGAATAAGAGGCGCATGTGGAGTGGAGCGAGCTGGATTCTCCGGAATGACTGCTCGGAATCGAACGTCTCGTCAGCGTGATACCACAATGGAACCACTGTCCTGCCTCCGTCGCGGGAATCGTGCGATTGCTGCGCGACGAGCTAATAACATCGGGTTTTCAGCGTGGTTGTAACGGAGTATCCAATGTGTTGCTTGAGATCTTCTGCCAGGTCCCACTATTCGGTCTTTCGTTCCCCGCCGCTTCTTGCTGGCATCACGGTCGTCAACCGTATTTTTCACCAATCGCATTTTGACTGGTCACAACCTGGGGTTAACGCAAGTCAGCCCAAGCACGTGGCTAGAGCAGTTGCCGAATCGGCCTTGTGTCATCGCGCGATGGCCTCAAACTCAGGTAGAGCCGCAGGAGGTCGCGCAACAGCAGACGAAACTCCAACAGAGCAGGCGCAGCTACAAGCCGAGCAGCAACAACAAGCCGCTGGCGAGGCCAAGATTGCCACCAACAAAGCGGCCATTGCCTCTGCCAACAAACGCTTCGGGAAGCTGGCGGACTTCAGAAATTGTTGAAATCTGGCATCATGATTTGTCAATAGACTTATTTCACCAATTCCACTTTGACTGGTGAAGGCGGCCCCGGCAAAGCAGGAGGCGCAGCCAAATCGAATTCCACAAAAGTGTACGTGTATTGGTACGTGATTCACTTCGCTGTGGCCGCCGCAAAGTCGATCTTCTCGCCGATTTGCTGCCTGATTTCCCTGAGCCACGCCCTGGGATTACTGCCGTGTATGACGCGCCCCAGATAGCCCAGCCGCTCCGCAGCAGTGTTGCGGTTCCGCCGAATGTCGTCCTTCGTGGTTTTTGTGTACCGAGCGAGAAAGCTATTCATACTCCGGGGCTTGGCGAAGACGTAGGTGGCATGGCCAAGCTGAGGCGTTTCGATGACGACAGCTTTCTCAACGTCGAAAACGTATTCATCCCGAAACAGATAGATCCGGCGTGCGCGCTGTGAGAGTTGGCGATAGAAGAACGGGTCATAGTCGGGACGCCAGCTAATCTGAGACATATCAAAGTCATCGGGCATGTGTAGCTCGGAACACATTCGTTCGAGCTCCGTTTTCTCGACTGCCCGATGTTCCAGGCATAGCCGGATCTGATCCAGAGCTTTCGAGTACTGACCGAAGCGATGATATGTAGCTTTGGCCGACTCGATTTGCTGGTGGAAATCGGCCGGCATTTTGACCTCCAGTCGGCTCGGTAATGCAGTCTGACAAGTAACGAGTTTCCACTCCCCGCTACGGTTCAGGTATTTGCCACTTTGTACGAACGTGCCGTCGACGTCGATCTTGGTTCCCAACATATGCTTCCACTGATTCCAGGTTCGGTCCCAGAGTGTATGGAGGGACGCTGGATCGAGCCAGAACTCGAGCTTGCGACGCACGTCGCGGCATAGTGCCTGGTCGTCATAGAACTCACACCTGCGCAATGGCACATGGAACCGCCGATGCCTTAGCTCCGGTGAAAACACGACAATACGGCGAGCGAAGAATGTTTGTCCGTCGCGGGAACGCTCGCCAACAACCACCAATGAACCAAATCCACCGTACGGAAATACGGAAGGGCTCTCGGGATCGGCCAGCAACGCGTTATAGCAGGCGCGCAGTTCCGGATGGCCGACGATGTTAAAGGCCCGCTCCAGTGCCGCTCGCTGACTACGTGGAGCATCTGTCGTTTTGAGTTCCAGGTCGCGTAGCTTGAAAGCCACCCGCAGCTCGGAGGGAGAAGCGCTGGCTGGAATACGCAGGATGTCGTACAGGGTCTGATGATCACCGTTGTCGTCCGCGCGGGGTAAACGATAGAAGTAGCTGCGTAGGACCTCGCAGGGCAGGAAAACCTTACTGATGCCGAGCCCTCCGTGGTGAACCCCGGCAGAAACGAAGTACCGATCGCGTTTGTCCATCTTCGGCTGGCTGACACATCCGATGGGCGCCTGATAGAAACAGAGATTCGTTCCCAAGGAGGAGTTCTTGGTAATGTGAAACTCAGTTCCGAGCGCATCCGGTGTCGGAATTGGAAACTCTACGTCGTCGCCGATGCCGACGTAAGCCACAAGAGAACGAGGCAAACGAAGCTTAGTACGATTGGCGAACAGGCAAATGCCGTCTCCCTCTCGCCGCTGCACATTTACCACGCGCCCTCGGCAGACTGGAATGGATAGACTGGATGAAGCACGCGTCATACGGACGGCGGGCATTATAGGACCGCTTGACGGAAGTGCAAAACGCCGCTTTAAACCCAAGTTGATGCCTTTGGATCGTCCACATTATCTCGTCGACCATTACCAATGAACATGACACCGGGCTGCCATCTACAAGGGATGGATCGGTATCGACAGCGCTGGCCTGGTGCGTCCTAGATCTTTTGGGCAGCGTCAAGGTCTTGCGTGCCTCTGAGGAAATTCTCCTGAGGGATCCTGCTGCGAGTCGGCGATCCGCATCGTCACCACGGTGACGCGACCGACGATCTCGGCGTCCTGGGGATAGCGCACGTGCCGAATTGGCATCTGCGATTGTGGGCTTGGGATGAGGAGCAACTGGCTGCCGTCTAGTTCGCACCAACTGCAAGCGTAGCAATTATCTCGAAGCTCCGTGAAATACACCGGTCGGTCGTGCTCGCTCAGCCAAACACCCTTGGTGATCTTTGTCTGACGAGCATCGATCTGCACCAAAGAGCCAGGACGGATCAAAGGCTCCAGGGTGTAGTCCTCACTCCCGATATATCCGTAGAGCGAATGTCGCGGGTCGGCCTGTTGCAACATGAAGAGAGGAATCTCGCCAACGCCTTGGAACATTTGGTGGACAAGATTCGTGTGTTCCAGCGAGACTTTTTCTCGAAAATCTGGAGGCATCGCGGTTACCGTCTCCGTTTGCTCCATTCCGGGTCGAATCAGGCGCGTGTACGGCAGACTTATCAATCCCCGCTCTTTGCCGGGATTGCGGACGTTAAGGCCGAAGAGGGTAAAAAGCTCGGTGATGTCGCATTCGTAGATCAGGCTGAGACTGTAAAGCTTCGGGAAGCTCGGTACAAACTTCCCGTTTTCTACGTCTGTGACCCAGTTATGGGACACATATAAAGCCTGATTTTTCTTTTCTTGTGCGATTCGCTGGCTGATTCGCTCGACACCGCGGGTGGACAGGCGCAATCGTTCGCGCTCGGCTCTAAGGCGCTTACCTGCTTCGAGACTGGACGACGGGGCCAACATTCGGGACGGCTCACGTTGGCATTTCGATGCTGGCTATGGTAGGCATATGCCGGCCTGTTTGTCTACAAGCATTGTCTTGGTGTTCGGGAATCCGACATACTTTCGTCAGCAACTACGGGCGATAGTTCACGGTTTAGCTGGCCAACTCTCGTGAGGCTGGTCGCAATTCCGACCACAATCCAGTCCACGGCCGCCGATGGCAATCATCGCAGAGGCAGCCTTTTATTGTGAAAGAGACGCTTGTGGTCGGAATTCCGGGCAACTCGGAGATATTTGTGACGGAAGGGAGGCGAAGGTGTTGAAACAGAAACAATCTCTGCGAGCAGAGTGAAGTGACAGGAAACGGTGGTTCAGGTCGAGTTGGGCTTTGCATGAGCCCGTTTGACCTTTGACTGGCGCTGCGCAGAACGTCTCGCGGGAAAAATGCGAGGAGGGGTCTGCGGGTGCACTTCCAGACGAAACCGAGATCGAACGGGGAACTTGCGAAACGAGTCAAGTCCATCCTGGATAGCAAGAATCTCACGCTACACTATGTGTCCCAGCGCTCGGCTGTGCTTTTTGGTCGGTCTTCTCCCTATTTCTTGCCGCACAATCTATATTACGATCTCAGGCGCGGCACCTTCAGCCCGAGCCTGTTTCAGTTATTTACTCTCAGCCGGATCTCCAACTACAAGCTCACTGACTGGCTGCAGGTGTTCGGTTTTCAGGTAGAGTCAATTCCTCGCTTGCAGATTCAGCTTTCTTCAGCACGTACCATCCTCCTGGATTCATCGTTGGATGACCCGAATTCTCGCGTTCCATGGCTCCGTGATTCGTGGGGTGGCATCCCTGCCCCTCCCGTGGTCCCGCTCTCTCAGGTGTTGGAATGGACGAAACCCCTACGCCTGGGTGCATTCACAGATCTGAGGCATAAAGGGTTTCTGTACGCGAAAATTGGTTACCAGGATGCGCTTGCCTTTCCAGAATTGCTCGCCGGCAGCATCGTGCGCATAAAGCCCAGGATCACAGATGAGCTTCTGCGGGAAATCAACGGCGAGATATCCAAGAGGATTTTCCTGGTTGAACATGGTAACGGGCTACTTTGTAGCCACATCCGCACTACCGGGAACGGTCGCATCGCAATTGTCAGCACACAATTACCTTATGCCCAAGTCGAATTCAAGGTACCTGAAGAAGCAAGGCTCGCTGGTGTCGCGGATGTGGAGGTTCGTAATGTGCAGACTCCACGACAACCAAGACTTGCCAAAGATCTGGCTCAAGTCCGGAGCCCGGAGTCGATATACTCGGCGCAACCGAAATTGGGGTCCCTGCTATCCTTCCCCTCATTCCAATCTTCCTTGTGATGCGGCGGCATTTCCGGACAAGGCTCGCGTCTGACTCCGATACTGCGCAGCTCGCCAATCGCGAGTGGAGTGGTTTTCTCGAGGAACACGTTTCTTCAATGCTTTCCATACAGCTGCTGGGTCGGGAAAGGAGACAGGAGCGAACAGCGTTCCGGCTGTTAGCGCATGCGGCGTGTGCTCAAATGAGGCTTTTCAGGTCCGGTATTTGGTTTTCGATTTTTACTTCTTTGGCCGTTGTATCAGCAATGTCGGCCGTAGTCGGTTATGGGGGCTGGAGAGTCACCGCTGGAACTCTGAGTGTAGGTAGTTTGGTGGCCTTCTACAGCTTCGTTACCCAACTCTTTGAGCCGTTAAGCGGAGCGGCAGAATTGTACGCGCGAGCGCAGAGAGCCTTTTCAAGCATCCGCCAGCTCCGGTCGGTGCTGGCTCTGCAGCCGACCATTTCGGAGGGTCTTCATCAGCGGATCGGCCCTGATGGCTGTCAACTCTCCGGCGGTCAGCGTCAGCGCCTAGCGATCGCGAGAGCGCTCTTGCGGCACCCGCGAATTCTCATTCTGGACGAAGCAACATCCTGTCTTGATCCTGCTGCGGAAACTGTTATTCTTCGTAACTTGCAGCACTGCCTTCCTTCGGCAACTCTGATTGTCGTTTCTCACCGCCTCTCGACAGTAGCGGCGCTCGACAGAACTCTGATCCTTTCCGCGGGTCGGATTGTGACCGATGCGCGCTCGGACACGCTCATTTCCAACCCAGCCGCCCGGTGCGGTCTCGTCAGCGTTCTGTCACCCTCCGGGGAACCTAGCTCCGAATCGGCGCCTCAGGGAGCGACGCACGCGTAATCGGAGACTTCAAATCGAATACCGATCCTCGACGACACCGAATACATCGGAATGGCGAACACATCGCGACCCTGCGAAGCCTGAAGTTGATCGCGTATCTTCCTGAGACGGCTGTGGAATTTCAAAAAGTCCAGTCATTTCCCGAACAAGATCAAGAATCAGTGGCGTCTTCATCGCGATAGATGGCAAGGTGTACCGCACGATTGGTTCGAGAAACAAACGGACGTTCGTGGAGATGCGATGTACAGAGTGTCGGACGGAGTACGCAGCACGCACGGGCAAGATGGCGCAATCGTCTTGGACATCCAGCAAGGTCAGATGTTCAACCTGAATATCGTTGGATCCAAGATTCTTGAACTCCTTGAACACGGCTCGACCGAGTCGGAAATCGTGTCCGCGATCAGCCGTGAATTCAGCGCCAGGCACGAGGACGTCGAGAACGACGTACATGAATTCATGGAGTGCCTAAAGAAGCACAGACTGATCAGCGATCGCCTACAAAGTAACGTGCCTTGAACGGAGCCCGACGTTGGAAACCGCAAACCAAGTCGAAGAAGAGACCTTCCGTGTCATCATCTTTAACCGGGCCGGAGCAGAGATCCTTGTCGTTTCCTCCAGCGCCCGGCTCATCCTTCCTTGCATTCGAATTCCGCATTGGCAGCGGGTCGCGGAAAACCTGGCATTCGCTGTTGACGCCGAGTGTGGGGAGCAAGTCATCTGTCTCTTCACTCCCGATCCTAGACCCTCAGTGCCTCATCGCAAGGAAATCCACTACCAAGTGGCTGAACACTGGCGCACGGTCAGAGAACGCCAATTGGCGATGAAGTGGGCTTCTGTCTCGGCCCTGTCTGAGGATTCATTCGTTGATCCATGCGATTATTCGGTCATACTGCACTCACTTGCGCAATGCAATGCCGGAGACCCAGGTGTGCCGACCGGCCCCTTCGCACGACTCGGCTGGTTCCACGAGCTCAGAGAGTGGGTCGGCAAGGCAATCGAGCCACGCGGCCTCCATATCAGTGAGAATTTCCGCCAGTTCAATGCGGGTCTCTCGTTCAGCCTAGTCCGATTCGAGACGAACGGCTCGGCGGTTTGGTTCAAGGCCGTCGGTGAGCCCAATCAGAAAGAATTTCCGCTCACCTGCACGCTTGCGCAACTCTTCCCCAGCTATCTTCCACCAATCCTGGCCACCCGACGAGATTGGAATGGTTGGCTTGCACAGGAGGTCGAAGGAACCAACCTTAATGAAACTGGTGACCTCGAGCTGTGGGCTGTGGCGGCTGAGGCGATAGCTAAGTTGCAGATCGGATCAATCAACCATTGTCAGGACATTCTGGTATCGGGCGCTCGTGATCAGAGAACTGCCGTGCTATCAGATCGGGTTCGGCCGTTTATAGACGTCATGGCACAGTTGATGGAACAGCAGGCCAAGGTTTCTCCGCCTACACTCGGCCAAAAAGAACTGTTGCTATTGGGAGATCGCCTCCAGACTGCTCTTGAAGGGCTTCGCGTTTTGGACGTCCCTGATGCACTGGGACATCTCGATCTCAACCCGGCAAACATCATCGTTTCGACGAAGCAGTGTACGTTCCTCGATTGGGCGGAAGCGTATGTGGGCAATCCTTTTTTCAGCCTGCAGTACTTGCTGGAGCACTTCCGCCGCGCGACAAGTACAGAAGCCGGAACCGAACGAAGACTGACAGCCGCCTACGTTGAGCCCTGGGAACAATTGGTTCCCCGAACCGCCATCATCGAAGCGATGGCATCTGTTGCGTTACTCGCGGCTTTCGCCTATGCGACCGGAAATGACGCATGGAAGGACCCAGAAAGGTTGCGAGATCCCAATACTGCGGGCTACTTGCGTAGCCTGACTCGGCGGATGAACCGTGAAGCAAATGCAGTGAGTAGTCGATGGTCGCCATGCCTAGGCTGATGAATCCACCACCGTACTCGCAGATCGAAACTGTGACCGAGATGCTACATGGCGTGTCGGTAGCCGATCCCTATCGCTGGCTCGAAGACCAGGAATTACCACGCACTCGTCAATGGCTTGCGGCACAGACGTGGTACGCGCGGTCTTATCTCGATTCCATCCCCGGGCGAGACTGTATCCGACATCGCATTCGTGAATTGCTCGACGTTGAAACGTATGACTCGGTTCAAAGGGTTGGGGATTGTTACTTCTTCAGAAAGCGTCTGCCGGGGCAAGAACAACCCTGCATATGCATACGCGAAGGTTGGGATGGACCAGATCAGGTGCTGGTCGATCCAGCCCTCCGGGGCACGGGGCCGCACACAGCAGTAAGGCCTCTGTGCCTTTCGCCCGATGGGCGCTGGTTGCTTTATGAGGTTAAGCAGGGTGGAGAGCGTACTGGAGCGTTTGAGATCTTGGAGGTGAAAACCAGGAAGATGCTGCCCGATTTCCTTTCCCGAGGGTATCTTCGCAGCTTCTCATTTGCGCCAGATTCTCTTTCTTTCTACTACATTCATGAGGCCCTGGAATCCAAGAAGCCGCATCATCACGCCGCTTACCAACACGTTTTAGGCACAAGCTTTGCCGAAGATAAGAAAATCTTCTTCGCCGGCGAGGGCGATAGACTGCGACTCGGCATTGTTCCTGGCACGGACTGCCTCGGCTTTCTAATAGTTCGGTTTGAAGAACCAACGGTGGTCGATTTCTATCTTTGGTCGTTCGGACAAGCCGACGAGCCAGAGCCAGTGGTTCGAAATGCCCACTACATGTTTGGCCCGCTCCTGCTGAAGAACGGTCGCATCCTAGCTGTAATCGACCGGGATGCGCCCAATCTCAGGATCGTTGAAGTCCATCGTCGTCCGGGATGCGATCCGGAATTTCGCAACATCGTCCCAGCTTGCGAAGTGCCCATCCAGAGCTGGACCGTATGTGGGGATAAGATTTTGGTTTCTTATCTGCGGCGACTTCAGACAGAAATCAAGATTTTCGGTCTTTCTGGCGAGGCCCTTGGCCGGGTGCCGGTCAACGAGTGGGAAACCGTGCGGCTGCTTGGAAGCTCCCAAGATGGGGACGAACTGTTCCTCGAACAAGAGTCTTTTACGAAACCACTCCAGATCTGTAGCTATCGGCCAGCCAAGTCCCAAGTAATACCGTGGGCACAGCGGACGGTTTCGTTTGATTCTCGTCTGTTCCGTCATACGCAGACTTGGTTCTTCGGAAAAGACGGAACGCAAATTCCGATGTTCCTCGTGGGGCGTGAAGAAGTCCTCGAGGGAGGCTCTCATCCCGCCGTCATGACTGCGTACGGCGGGTATGGTATTTCGATGACGCCGCAATTCAGCGTGTTTGTTGCCTTCCTCATCGAGCGTGGCTGCCTTTTTGCTCTCCCCAATATTCGTGGCGGCTCGGAGTTCGGCGCAGGCTGGCATAACGCGGCCAAACGCAGACATCGTCAGGTCGCCTTTGATGATTTCCTGGCCGCCGCGGACTGGTTAGTTGACACGGGGCGGACCGAACCTGAGAAACTCGCTATCTTTGGCGGCTCGAATTCTGGTCTGTTGGTTGGCGCTGCCATGACCCAGAGGCCGGATTTGTTCCGTGCGGTTGTCTGCATGGTTCCCATGCTCGACATGCTGCGATATCACCTATTCAATAACGCGCATGCTTGGAAAGAAGAATTCGGCACTAGCGACGACCACGAAGATTTCGCCTCGCTTCTTGGCTATTCCCCGTATCACAACGTCCGTGACGGCAAAGCCTATCCAGCCACCATGATCGTATCCGGGGATGCAGACCAGAACTGTAATCCGCTGCACGCCCGGAAGATGACGGCCCGGCTGCAAGCGGCAAACGTTTCCGAATACCCAATATTCTTGGACTACAACCCGCATCGTGGCCATTCACCTGTGTTGCCCTTGAGCGACCGGATTGAAGCCCTCACGGATCGAATGGCCTTTCTCTGTGACCAATTGCAACTGACTCTGTAACCCGGAGGATGCCTCCCATGTCGCTGCTTGTGTTCCCGCGGCACACCTCACTCCTTATGAAGGTATTCACTCCGTTCCACCCTGTTCCTTCCTCCGCCTGACAAAGGGGGCACAAGCCGCGAGGAGATACTGGAATTTTGAACCGAAGACTATTTGTTATCGCAGCGATCGAGAATACGAAGAACACTTCCGCATCGTCTTCGCAAATTCAGTCCGGCGGCGGCTCCGATGCCAGTCTCCCGTCCTCGCGGAGTTGAGCGGCGGTATGGACTCCTCTGCGATCGTGTGCATGGGCGATGATCTTTCCCGCCGAGGACTCGCGGAGACGCCAAGAGTCGAGACGATTTCTTATTACGATGATTCCGAACCCAACTGGGACGAGCGCCCTTACTTCGCAAGGGTGGAACAGAAACGAGGCCGAGTCGGCTGCCACATCGATGTGGGTACACAATCACCTCTTGAATTCTATCTTGCAGAAGGTCATTTCGGGCTCACTCCGGGGTCTGCATTCAGCTGCAACGCCGTCAGCAATCAATTTGCCGCGTGCCTAACATCACGTGGGCATCGCGTAGTACTCTCCGGCATAGGCGGAGACGAAGTAACCGGCGGCGTCCCGACGCCAATGCCGGAGCTCGCAGATTTGCTTGCAAGGGGCCAACTCAAGAAGCTGGCACACCAACTCAGGATATGGGCGCTCCAGAAGCGGCAACCTTGGTATCTCTTGCTGCTTGAGGCTGGCAAGGAGTTCTTTCCGGTTGGCCTGTTTGGTATTCCTAAACAGCGGCAACCACCCACGTGGCTGAATCCCACATTCATCAATGGATATAGGAGTGCTTTACTGGGCTATGAATCCAGGTTGAAGCTGTTCGGCCCGTTACCAAGCTTCCAGGTAAACCTGAACACAGTGGACGCCCTGAGGCGGCAACTTGTGTGCACTGCACTGCCATCCAGGCCGTCCTATGAGAGGCGCTACCCATACCTGGATCGTTCATTGCTGGAGTTTCTGTTTGCAATTCCGCAGGAACAGCTCCTGCGCCCCGGACAGCGCCGCTCCTTGATGCGCCGTGCGCTTGCTGGGATTGTTCCCGATGAAATCCTTAACAGGAGGCGGAAGGCATACGTTTCTAAAGGCCTGATGAACAGCATCTCGGCGCAATGGGAACAGCTGAACAAGTTCGGCGATCCGTTGGTATGCAGTGCATTCGGGGTTGTCGAGAGTGAATCGATGGTCGATGCGATACAGTGCGTCGTGCGAGATGCGGAAGCTCCGACCTTGGCCCTTATGCGTGCGCTGACTATGGAATCCTGGCTGAGAGCAGCCCTTAAACGCGGTGTCCTGAATGGAGTGGTTATGTGATTCCAGCAGGTTCATTCTGCCGATGGCTGCGGAGATAGATAGTCACGAATTTACGTGAGGTCTGCTAGCTAGCGATGTAGGTAAACGCCAATGCAGAAAGGAGGTGAGAAATATGAAATATGTAAAGCCTGAGATTGTTGCCGTGATACCTGCGGTATCGGCGATCCTTGGCTCGAAGGTGAAGGGGACCGGAATGTTGTCTGATGCACCACTGAACCCACCGATCTTCCACATCACGCCGGGTGCATACGAGGCCGACGAGTAACTAATCCCCGGAGCGCTGCTGGTACCAGGCGCTCCGGGTGCTTAATCCTCGTGATCACCAGAAGACAGTCATTGTTAAGGAAGTGTATCCAAGCCGAAGCAGAAAGGAAGTGAGACAAATGAAATATGCGAAGCCCGACATTGGCGCCGTGATACCTGCGGCATCGGCGATCCTTGGCACGAAGGAGAAGGCGGGGTCGCTGTATCCTGACGCACCACTAACCCACCGCACTTCATTCTCACGCCGGGTGCATACGAAGCAGACGAATAACTATCCCCGGAGCGCTCCTGGTACCGAGCGCTCTGGTCAATTTCACCCCCTCGGGTGAGTAGTTTCACCCGCCGCTAAGTTGCTATCCAGCAAGCAGCACTTCGTATCTTCATCTTGCACAGAGTGTAGGCCGAAGGATCTGGTCAGGTGCGCCTGCAGACCTGTGCAAGGAAACCGACAAGACATAAAACCGAGACTCAGGCTGGGGGTGTTCCTAAGCATCGGTGTTCATCCTCCAATCGATGGAGAGCCTCGATCGTGGGCGCAACCAGGATACGCAAGCAGCGCATACAGATGCTTTCGGGAATATCGTATTCGTTGCGAAGCCGCTTGAAACTTAACGGTCGGTCTTCTTCGTCATCTTGCATAATGTCGTGCAATAGATGATGCTCACTCCTCTTCCCATACATCGATGCGGAGCGAGGGACTGCAAAGCGTCAGCGTGGGTGCTGCCGTGAAGATAGGAATGTGCGCCACCAACTCATTATGTTGCGTCGCGGGACTCCGTCAGATAGGTATGAAACCATCCGAGTACGCGCGCTCAGGACATCTTCGATAGGCAGTGGAAGTGGCTGCTGCGCCACTACGGGAACTAACAAGGTGCCACACAGGGCAAACACAGCGCTGTGGCGCCTCACCTGAAGAACTAGATCTTTCGGCGACATAATAGCCATACTCTCCACGGATTAGAACGACACCCTCAACGACAGCTGCAGAGAACGTGGACCGCCTTCCTGGAAGAGGGCATTCAGTCCACCGCCGAGGGCTTGATTGAGCATGGTCTGCGACTGGAGACCGAAAGGGCCAAACTGAAAATAGCCGGACGGGTTCGCGAAGTTTGGATGGTTGAAGACATTGAAGGCATCCGCGCGGAATTGCAGATTGACGCGTTCCGTAATCGGAAACTTTCGGCTGATGGAAAAATCGACTTGCACCAGGCCAAACCCGGGAATGTCGTTCCGCCCCTCAGTTCCCTGGCGGATGGTAGAGGGTGCGGAGAATGCCGCTGGATTCAGACTCTTGCCGCCCGGCGCAGTGGGATCTGAAACCCAAAACGGCTCTCCCGGCACCAGATCCGGACGAGTAGTTACATACCCGCCCGGATCGGGGGAGGTGCCGAGAACCAATGCGTTAAAGGGAAAGCCAGTCCGGGCTACAACCACTCCATCGACAAACCAATCGCGGGTGAGGCGGGAAGCCACGCCGGTCGCGCCGGCTGCGGGCAAGGCATAGGTGACGGCCCCCGAGAAGCTGTGTCTCACGTCGAAATCGGAGGATGCGTAGTCATTGGCCTCGGATATGACGGTATTGGAGAGGCCTGCAACGACGTCGTTTGAGGCATTGTCCAGCGAGTGTGACCAGGTATAACCCAGCAAAGCCTGCAGCCGTCCGGTCAGTGGCCTACGGTACTGAACCTGCAACGCGTCGTAGTTGGAACGAGCATCGTTTGCGGTGAGAAAGAACTCGCTCGAAAAATCTGGGGTAGGCTGGTAAAACGCTGCCTGCCGCAACAGGTTTCGCCCTGCCTGCCCCACATAAGTCACCGAGATAGCCTGGTTCCCGCTGAAAGATTTCTCCAGGGCGACATTCCACTGATAGGAGCGAGGAAGACTGAGGTTCGGCGTGAATCCTTCCGCAAATGGATACGGGGGATTGAGTGAAGTTACGGGTAGATAGGATGTGAGATTGTTGACTGGCATGCCAATGCCGGGAAAGCTTTGGAAAACATAGTTGGGAAAGTTCTTTGCGAGGCTGGCGGCTGAGCCTGCGCCGGTGTCATAAAACAGACCGAAGCCTGCGCGAAGAACGGCCGTACCCTCGTCGTTCAAGCGATATGCGATTCCAACGCGGGGAGCAAAATTCCCGTATGTCGTGTTCCAAATCGCCGTTCCGGGAGGCGCCAGGGTGATTTCCGCAGGGTTACTCGTATTTCTCCACGCTGCCAGGTCAGTGCCGGAGAGGCCGGAAGGAGCAGGTGCCAACTCCCAACGAAGGCCATAGGTCAGGGTAAGGCGAGGCGTCACTTGAAAAGTATCCTGCGCATACAGCGACAGCCCCTGCGAGAGAATCTCCGACGCGATGTTCGTTCCTGCCCCAAAAACAGTGGCCTGTCCTTCCAATGGTCCGGTAACAAAACCTTCAATGCTTCCGATTTCATACAGCAGATAATTCTGAGGAGGAGCGGTGTGCAGGAAGATCCCCCTGTAGTCGGCACCAAACTTGAGCCGGTGCTTTCCGCTGACGACGGAGATATCACCGACAAAGTTCATCTGCCGAGTGCGGTTTCTGGCTTGAGGGCCGGTCTGGTAGCTCTGCGTTCCGTCCAAGGGAACGAACAACACCGAAGTACTCTGGTTGGGCAAGGGACCCACCAGCAAACTCGGATCCAGTGGAACGCCTCCACCGATCGGGCTTAGAGCGGCTACGTAGCCGGAGCTTTGCTCGGAATAGTTTCCACGCAAGCTGGCCGAAACGTTGTTGCTCAGCAGCATGTTCAAACCCAGTGTTAGCGTGCGCGTATTGACGTGGACGGTATCGAGTTCGACAAAATTGCTCTGTATCAGCTGGGACGGAGCATCATTGTATCGGCCAAAGATTGAGAACCGGTTATTGAATGTGTGATCGATGCGAACGCTGGTCGCATTCAGCGTGCTCTGGTTGGAGTAGCTGCCGGTAAACTGCGCCGTGTAGATGCCTGGTACTGCGGTCCTGTCATTGGGCAAAGGATATACATCGAGGTACGGTGCCAGTTCAGGCGACGCGATCTGGCGTGCATATTCGGAAGGCACGAGGATGGGCGCACTTTCCGGCAGCCGAAGTCTGGCTCCCTCATACGAAAAGAAGAAAAAGGTCTTATCCTTACGGATTGGTCCGCCAAGAAACACCCCAAAGTCGTTGTGGTGCTCGGGCACGCGCGGCAGCCCAACATTGTTCGCAAACCAGTTATTTGCGTCCATGGCCGTATTGCGGAAATAGTCGAACGCCCCTCCGTGAAAGTCATTCGTACCCGAGCGAGTGCTGAGGATGACCTGCCCGCCGGGTGCGCGGCCAAACTCCGGCGCAAACGCCGAAGTCTGAATGCGGAACTCCTGCAGAGCGTCCACGGAGACCAAACTGCTGGTCCCGCCTAATACGCTGAAAGCCTGCGCAGTTCCCGTTCCAGAATTTCCCGGATCAGCGCTCGTCGATACGCCAAAGTTGGCCGAGACACCATCGACTGTGAAATTGTTACCGTCGGTTCGCTGCCCGGCAATGCTGAACTGTCCGGGATTGGTGGGCGAAGCCGAGGTTGCAAGCACCACCCCGGGAGTCAATTGAAGGAGGGTATTGAAACTGCGGCCGTTTAGCGGCAGATTCTCAACAAAATTGCGGTCAATCACGGTCCCTACCTCAGGAGTCTCCGTGTTCACCAATGGCGCGCCTCCCTGAACGGTTACGGTTTCCATCGACGCGCCAACGGGAAGAGTGAAATTGATCGCAAGCGCGTCCTGAATATTGAGAACGATGTCAGGCTTGATGATGGTCTTGAATCCCAGCTTGGAAACTTGCAACCGATAGGTACCGGGAGGCAGATTCGGCAGAACGTAAATTCCCTCCTCGCTGGTCTTGGTGATGTACTTCACGCCAGTTGAATCATTGACGGCGATGATCTCCGCTCCGACAATCACGCGGCTGGAAGGATCGAGGACCTGACCGTTAATGTTCGCATTGGGGGATTGCCCAAGCATCGGCAAGACGAAGAACGCAAGGCAAACAAGGGGTAGGGCAATCCGGGGGACACGCATTTCAATTCTCCGGCGAACAACGAAACTAGACACTCTTCCGTTATTCGCAGGGAGACCCGTAGTTCTACCAGGTCAGTCTTATTTTAGAACCAAAGAGTTCGTGGATTTTCTGTCACAGTGCATGAGGACCCTGTTTCTGGAAGGGGTGCGGAGCTTGCCGGTATGACGAGTTTCTCCAAAGCTCCGAGTGGGAGAAGGTTAGAGTCGAGCATCGGCGGCGTTACGCGCCAAACGGTCCGGGTCCGATGGATTTGGAATCGAGGGTCGATGACTCCGCTCACGATGTGAAGAAAGTTCAAGTTGGGCAGTCTCTAGAGCATCGCCGGTGCGGGAAGGGCAATTGGTGCCCAGACTCAGACCACAACCAACTTACCGCCGATCATAGAAGAGGATGCTGACTGATGGTTCAAGCTGCTGCAGCAAATCAAAATCAGCCACGTTACGGGTCAGACCAGTAAGGCCATGTTTCCTCGCCGTGGCAAATAACAGAGCATCGTTCATAATCCGCCGACGATCCTTGGCACCGTAGTTTTGGAGTCGAGCTAGAATGCCCGACAGGATTCCCGCCTTCGTCCATATCTCCCGGTCGGGTGTAATTGTCCGATGCGCAGGTCGTCGCTCAAGGACCGCAATTATCTCCTTTACGGCGGCCGCCGTAGCGGAATGATCAGGCTTCAAGAACCCGCAGGGCGCAACCAGCTCAGCCTCCGTCACTGTTGAATGCCAAGCATCTGCCGCCCGCAATGCAAATGCGCCTTCTTCCGGGAATCGATCTTGCAGGATATCGATATAGACTGTGGTGTCGTACAGAAGCCTCGGTGGTAGCTTCGCAACGCGGTTGAGAAACAGAAGTCCCTCCGCATTTCGCGTCCGTAAGACTGTCAATCTCTTCTCGGGTTTGAGACGGCGCAGCAGACGCTGCACTTCAGAACTCAATGTCGATATCCTGGTTCACGGTCCCTCGCTGGGCCAGCAACCAATCGGGGTACTCGTCCGCCACCGCTAGATTTGCCAAAGCGACTTCGATTAACTCGGTGTCAGACTGAACACCTGTGCTCGCCTTTGCTTTGGCGACGAGAGCATCCGGCCCCGGACGAGTTTGGTGCGCGCACTTTTGAGCAAGCCGGTTTTCCGCGCGATCGTGACCGCATCCGCGAATCGCTTGGAGGCCTTCTTGTCCAGGACCATACTCTTCTTCTTGTTCGCCGTAGTCATTTGGTCTCCCACTGTGTAGCACAACCGTATGAATGTCGTAGCACAAGGATATCTCCGGGCTTGGCTACGGCAACGGCGGAGTTGCGTTCATGGGGATCAGATACGGTCACCGCACGGACTGCCAAAGGGAGCTAGTTGATTGTTTAGGCGGCTGAGGTGATCGCAAAGACATGTGCCTTCACAATCACGCCCGGTCTAACCCCGCACAGTGTGTACTCCTCACGGGTTGGACTGTGCAATATTGAACGGATTCATTGTTGCTCTTGTGTTGGAATATGGTCCCAATATCAAGGCGATGAGGCGGTCATGGCCAAGCTAAACGGTGCGTTCAACCCGGAGTCCTTTCTTTCGACCAGCGGTCCTGGACGCCGAATGATGTTCCTTGGCAGTGGCCAAACCGTCTTTGCCGAGGGCGACAAGGCGGATGCAATCTTTGTCATTCTGAAGGGAAGGGTACGGCTTAGCGCTCGATCCCACGAGAAAAAGGACGCTGTTCTCGACATATTGAGTGATAAGGACTTTGTTGGCGAGGACTGCATTGCCGGTGAGCGACTCCATACGGTATCCGCCAGCGCGATGACAGACTGCACCCTGCTACGAATTGGCAGAAAGACCTTGAAGCAAGCCCTGACAAGGGAAGTCCGCCTGGCGAACATAATGTGTGCCTACGTCCTGGGAAGGAACATGAGGTACCAGCGGGACTTGGTGGACCAGCGCTGCAATCCTGCCGAGAAAAGACTGGCGCGCATTCTCCTGTCCCTCGCCAGTTTTGATGAGAAAGCTACGGATGACGCCGTGATTCCCGGCCTGAGTCATGAAACGATCGCAGGAATGGTGGGTACCACCCGATCACGGGTTTGCTTTTTCATGAAGCGGTTCAAGGAATCGGGCTTTATTGATTACAAATATCCCAACGACCCAATACGAATTTGTCGTTCCCTTATTGCTTTCGAGTCCCAATGATCCTGACGGCCGCTTTTCAGTCCCAACCCTGCGTCGGGTAGTGGTGGCCTTCAAAATCATCAACCCTCGGATGCCAGCGCGGACGGGGTCTACTTGGCACATGGAACACAATGGGTGGGTAAACCGTTCGCTCAGAGCGCCTACGAAAGCCCAGGGAGCGATTGACCATGCCCGCGAGGTCAGGGAACAGGAAATAGGCGAGGAGCAACACGGAACCGCGTTTGATCGCCGATGGCACTCTGCAACGCTGCGGGTGAGCCTTGCGAAGGTGTTCGGCGAGAAGAATGTCGACTATCCACTCTTTGAGTTTCCGGATTGAATTCATACGAGCGAGCGGACTCAGACAGATCGACGAATCGGTGTGTGGTCGACCACGTGTGGCACCGTGTCGAATGCCTGGTTGTCTTGCATGACCTCAGTTTACGCCGTTAGCAAAAGACACAGCCCGCGCAGATTTGCTGGCCGTGACTCATCAGGGACTGGCGCACAGCCGAGTGAAGCGTAGAGAGGCCACCCTGACTGATTGTCATTGAGCAAAGCACCAGAAGGTGCAAATGAACGCGGTGACTGCCATCACGTGGTCCAGGTCAGCTCAGTTTGGGAGGACTTCGTCAGATGTATCCAAACCCATTTCTGGATTGCTTATGATAGCGGCTTGTTGGTAACCGTTATCGTCTCTCCGGAAAATGAGTGGCGCGGGGCCAAACGTTCGAGGTGATAGCCTGCCTCCAGATCACAGCGTCCACTCCAATCCTGTTTTTGGGACGATTCGAATCGTCGAGTGGTTACTTTAGTGCTTGCTGGACACTCATTTGCTTTGATCACCCATCGCCTTGTGATAAGGAACTGATAGGTAAGGTCCGAAAGCGCTATGGCGTGCGACAAATACGTTGGCCGCGAGATCAAGGCGCCATTGGTCAGGCCAGAATGAGCTGAGCCATGGGCGATTACGCCCCCCGGGTGAACATCGATCGGCGCACGCGGCACGCCCTGAAACGGCTGCTTGCGCTTGTTGCCTTGCTGACCTTGAGCCAGATCTCGGCGACACTTCTTGTTCCACGGTCGTTTTCCCTCTCCGTCATTAACGACTCCGTTGAGCTTCTCCTCATATTGTCGGCGGTGTTTGTGTTCTCGCTGAACGCGAGCCTGAGCACAAAGCAAGTTCGACTCTTCTGGCTACTTCTGGCCGCGAGCTGGGGCGCGCGCATTGTTGTACAGGCAATGTGGATGTACTTCGAGCTTGTGTTGCGAAAAGAAGCTCCCAATCCCTTTGTCGGAGACATTCTGTTATTTCTGTCCGAGATTCCAGTTCTGGCGGCACTGCTGTTGCAGCCGGCCTTGGATCAGGTCGAGCGGCGCAAGGCCACGAGTCGAGTAGATTTTCTCCTGTTGCTTCTTTGGTGGCTTTATCTCTACCTATTCTTCGTGATCCCTTGGCAGTACGTTGTTCCGAACGAAGGACGATACGGCTGGAATTACAACCAGCTGTCCGGCTGTTTGGACGTGGTTATCCTATTAACCATCGCCTTTCAGTGGGCTCACCGTTCAGGTCAACGACGTTGGTTCTATGCCGCGTTCTTCGGATCGCAACTTCTGTTGGCGATCGCCGCTTACGTGGCCAATCTGGCGATTGATCGCCATATCTATTACCCAGGCAGCTGGTACGACCTGCCGTACGCCGCAGCCCTGGCGTCGGTAACGATTGTCGGTCTGGTGGGGCACGGGCTCGCTCCGGATAAAGGCAGCCGCGGAAAAGCCTTGCCTCTGAATCAGCTTGGCATCGTAGCGGTTTTGTCTTTGCCGGTCATCACCGCCGGGACATTACTGGCCTCAAATGAGCCCTGGGCGGTCGTCAGATTCCGAGAGTTGGTTGCTCAAGTTACCGTCTTCGTGATGGCATCTCTTCTGTTCGTGAGGCAACGCCAGTTGCGAGACGAACTGGCACGTAGCAACCGGGCAAACCTAGAAGCCTCCCTCTCCGACCCACTCACTGGCGCCCGCAATCGACGGTTCTTCGACGAAACCATCTGCGGCGACACCAGCCAAATTCTGCGTTCCCATGTTACGGCGCAGAACATCAATAGTCGGGACATGATCTTCTACATGGTCGATCTTGATCGCCTGAAGGAGGTCAACGATGGCTACGGCCATCATGCTGGAGACAATGTCCTTAAAGAAGTCACGAATCGAATCGCGGCCGTCATTCGTAGTTCCGACATTCTTGTTCGCTGGGGCGGCGACGAATTCTTGATTGTGTCCCGCTATGCCGATAGAAGAGAAGCCGAGGTACTTGCCTTGCGGATTCTGTTGGCGGTGGGGGCTTCGCATATCGCCGTTCAGGGGGACGGAATCGCAGTTCTCCAGACCTGTTCGATTGGATGGGCGGCATTTCCGTGGCACCCGGATGACCCCAAGGCAGTATCAATTGAAGTCGTTTTGAGCCTAGCTGATCGCGGGGCTTACGAGGCAAAAGCGGCTGGCAGGAATCGGGCGATCGGAGTCTTGCCTGCCAAAGACAGCTCGCTGTTTTTTGCGACAGCGGCCGAGGACCACTCCGCCAAGTACCCAGTGCAGATCACATGCGTCGAGGGTACGTCTCAGGCAAAGGAGGCTCTCGCAGTCGTTTAACATCCCAGCCCACCGCCGACTAAACCCTCTTCGGCGGATCCTCTGGAATCCGGAGGGCGGCCCATCCGGCCCTGGCGAGATCATCGCCGAGTGGTCGGCGATCAGGACTTTGGCCAGAAACGGGCTTCGGTTGCGACGTCCCAGCGTTTTATCGAGTGTCCCGCAACCGTACTGATGACAGATGCGAAAAAACCGGGTCACCTAATAGTCGAATTCCTTTTGTAATTTTGTCACGATGGCTCGTCGCACATATGCGGAAGGGATCTGCGCGGACGCGCTTCGGGACACGAAATCCGGAGCCTTCAGAGTTTGGCGCCTTGGGTACTACGGATGATTGGGATCTACTCTCAGATAGGCAAATAGAAGCGGTTTTCCGCTAGGCTTATCGCTATGGCCGGCCGGTTCCATCGTTACGAACACGGCGTCGATTTGTGCCAAGGTCTTAGGGTCATCAATTTTCAACACCCAACGTTTCTTGGATGCATTGTCTTCATAAAAAATGCCCAGGTTGAGCGCCTGCTGGCGGTCGGGTCCGCGGCGGCCCCAGGCCTGAAAGGTGCTGGCCTGCTTGATGCCCTGCTGGTCCAAATCGTAGGCGTAGAAGATCAGCGACTTGCCTTTGGTGTAGAAAACACGGCCGTACGGCTTCTTGGTGGCTCCGTTGTCGCCGACATCGTAAACCTCAGCGACGTAGAGGTCTCGTGCACCCATGAGATCGCGGATATCCCGGTCGTGGGCCAGCAACTGGTCTCGCTGGTCAATGGCCGTGTCGCGTTCCTGCAGTTGTCGAGTGAGATCGCTGACTTTGCCTTCTAATACCTTCGCGCTTGCCGTCTGTAACGCAGACTCATGCGTCAACGTGTCCAGCTTCCGTGAGAGCACCTGGGACTCGGATTGTGCCGCCTCCAGTTTCTGCTCCAGTTCGGCTCGCTGTTGGACCACGTCCTGTTTGCCTGACTGACCATTTCGCAGTTCGCCTTCGAGCTGCGCCTGGGTCTCTTTCATCCGGCCCATTTCGACGGACTGCCTTTCAAGTTGCTGGCGGAGACCGGCGAGTGCTTTGTCTTGCTGCGCGATCTGCGCCCGTGCGATCTCGCGCTCGTGGGCTGCATCACTGAGCTGCTCTTGCAAGGAAGCTCGGTCCGGCAGCGAAGCCTGGAGTTGATTGACGGGCTTTGATGAGGTGACCTTCGCGACTTCCGTGCCACGACGAATGCCGACCCAATACGCGCAGAAACTGAGGGTAAAGAAGAGCAGGATTCCAGCGGCGTAAAGCATCCAGACATGCCGCCAGGTTGATTCAGGGGCGAATGGAAGAACCCGGCGAGAAGGCGTCGGGGCGCTGTCCCTGTCACCCGTCTCCTCGGCCGCCCCGCTTTCGCGTTTCTCCTCTTGCGCCAAGCGCCCAAAGAAGGCCTTCTCTGCCTTGGCTTGCGACCAGGAAGTGCCCGGGGCCAGTTCCGACGCTTCATCAGCGGCGATCGCGGGAATTATTTCGTTCACAATGGATTCATACTCGCGGAAGGCATCGCGGCAGGCACCGCAGACAGCGAGGTGTGCTTGTAGCCTCGCTTGATCTTCCTGGCTTAGCTGGCCCGACGTTGAGACGGCACAGAACTCCAGGAACTCGTCATGGGGTCCGCTTGGAATCAACGCACCCGCTCCTAGGTTGGACAACACCTTTTATCATAGTCCTCGCCTGGCCTGCAATTTTCCACCGAGAATCTGCATCTGCCGGCGGAGCTTTTCCAGTCCACGATAGTAGTGGTGGCTGACATTTCCCGTGGTTTGGCCAAGTTTTACGGCAATCTCTTCGAACGTGTAGCCTTCGAAAAAGAACAGGCGCAGGGTCTTCTGCTGGTCCTCGGAAAGCTCCTTGAACGTCCTTTGCAACGCCTCCTGCCCAATCATTCGCTCGATTGGATGATCCTTAGGTGCGAGTTGGCTTCTGCCGTCACCAATCTTTTCTGATGCGTCGTCGAGATCCAGCCGGGTATAGAAGTGACGAGAAGTCAGGTAACGCCGACGGGAAATAGCGCGGCGGTAGGTCATCTGCAGAATCCAGAAGCGGGCAGGACCTTTCGAACTGTCGAAAGTTCTACATAGACGGTGAATCAGAAGAAAGATGTCCTGAAGAAGGTCGTCCGCCTCGGAAGAGTCTCTCAAGACTCTGTATGCAACTCCACGCACGATGCGTGCATGTCGGCGAAACAGGTATGCAAGGGCCTCCTTGTCGCCATCACAAACGCGCTCTATCAAAACCTCGTCAGAGGTCTCCGTTGGAGACCTCATTTGATCGGCTGCGACGGCGACGCCCAGCCTTTGCTCCTTGGACAAGGGCAACGGGAAGCGGGCTGTGACGAAATTATCCACGTCCTCGTTCCAGATCTTGCGCCAATGGGCTCGGTACTGCGAGCAACTCGCTTAGCGTCTCAAAAACTGATGGGTTTTCCCCGTTGGTTTTTACCCATCATGCCACCACACTTAAACCCTCAATGCCGCGCTACCGGCAAATTCAACCTAAGTCAGGCCCTGAAAAGGCCTTCGGAACTGTGCTCCGTGAGATTCGAGAAGCGGCAGGACTTTCCCAATTGGACGTCTACGTTAAGTTCGGCATCGATCGGACCCAACTGAGCGCCATTGAACGCGGTGTGCAAAGTCCAACTCTCAGAACAATCGTTAGGCTTTCGAGAGCTTTCCGTGTCAGTCCAACCGAAATGATGCGCCGCATGGAAAACTCTCGCTTCTATTCTCGCCAAGGCGCCAGACAACCTCGAAGCGACGCTGGGACATGAAATTCAGCTTTCCTATATCTAGTACGTATAGTTTTGGCTGTCAAGTATATCCATTACGACCTTTCACCAGGCCATTACGCACTAGTAGGTTGACTGTGCAATGAGCCGAGATTTGGGCGTACTATTCCGCAAGCGACTCGCGAGTCTCCGGGAGGCGGAAGGACTCACGCAGGCGACGCTATCGGAGATGATCGGCGCTGGTCCCCAGTATGTCGGACATATCGAAACCGGGCGAATCAAGACGCCGCCATGGGAAAGGATGAAGAAGCTCGCTAAGGCGCTGAACGTGTCTATGAGTGATCTTTTCTTCTTCGAAGGTGTCGACGACAGCGCGGAAGAATTGCGCGCTAAGATCCATCGGCTTGCCCAAACGAATGATGTCAAGCGGCTGCAAAGATATTACCGGTTGATGCTCGTGTCCCGCGAAAAGTGACCTTACGGCGTCAAATTATGCGCATTAATCTAGAGTTTGTCCCCGGAAGATACTGACGCACCGTCAGTCGCCTATTGTCGTCCGTTGCCATCTCAACGCGGATTTCCACCGGGCTGGTCAGTCGCGCAAAGCACCGGATTTTGAGCCCGGCTACCACAATTCCTAAACCCCGTTTTGCTTGTAGTTACATGCACTTGCCGAAATCGCGCGTTGCGTTCGGCACGGTCCTATTTCGTCTCAGTGGGCACGTTTTGCTGCGCACTCCCGCCTAGAAATCGAGTGGCCAATGTCCGGAACATCCGCTGCGCTTCCCGTGACGCTCGATCACCCTCCGCGGCGACGTGCCGGGCGATAATAGTCGGAGTGGCTGAAGAACTTAGCAACGAAACGCTCGCACAAATGCTCGCAGACGGTCGTTCGCAGGCTGCAAGCAAATCTCTCGACCAAGCCAATGAGCGATTCACAAACCAGACGAACGAAATAGCAAAGCTCAGATTGGATTTTTTCGACCGTCTGGTTCTGCTGGACGGCGGGACGATCTCTCTGAGTCTCACTCTCGTTGGGTTGCTACAGAAGTTCGCGGTACCATCTCTGCGTTGGCGATGGACGCTTTTCGCCTCCTGGACGTGTTTCACTCTGTCACTCATTCTCGCAATGCTGCGGAACTGGAAGGAGCACGATCGCCTGTTGGCGACTGCATTTGCGACATATGCGCTCGTGGTGCACGAGTGGTTTTCCGCGTTCGCGCAGCAAGTGCAGACGCTAGGAGTTTCAACGGCAAACTCGCTAGCCCGGCAGGCACTCGCGCGAGGTCCAGAAGTAGTAACCGATCAGCAGAAGCAGAGCGATTCTTTGACCAGGACCGCAACAAGAATTGGAGCGGCAGCGGTGGGGCTCACGGTGGTTGGCTATCTTCTTCTCCTGGCTTTCGCGATTCGGAACATCGCCGTGTGGCTTCGGCCTTGAATTCGATCTGCTGGAAATGCTTCTCATCAGAATTGACGCGGCCGAACCTATAAGACTGAGCGTTCCAGCTTTGCAGGAGCACAGCGCGCGCCGGCGACCGAAAACCTTTGTTTGATTTTTCAACGCGAGGTCAATCAACTCTTTTGAGACGCGATAGAACAAATGGCGGGATCCTGTGCGGCGAAAACTGGCCGAGCAGCCCGGGCGCTCTCCAGCGTGGGCAGGCGAATTTCGCTTCAACTGACCCTCTTGGCCATACAAAATCAACCTCCGTAAACCTGTGCGGCTTTGATTTCTTCATATGGATGGAATAGAAAAATTCTGTCGAAAACGACGGGCGTGGTGGCAAGAGCCTGTTTCACCTTTGCGGCTACTTCTTGGAAACCGAAGTTGACCGCCTCTATCGGCGTGTTGTGCAGCAGCGCTTCATCGCAGTAAAAGCAGATCAGGTCACACTCAGCGAGTGAATGTTTGGCCCGAAGATTTTCGCTCTGATACTTCGCAACCTTCGACAAGATGCGGTCAACGGCCGCCTGCACCATCCAATCGGGTGTGTACGGGCCGCCCGGTGACTCGAATACTACCCAAGGCATGTCTGGGGGGATGTGCCGGTGCCTGTCGCGTGGCAATATCCACACGTTCTTGAGGTACTTTTCGAGGATGGGAAATCCACTGAAATCGCTGACTCGTGCCCCTTGCGGATTCTCCCAGCTCCGTAATGTGTTCCAGTAACCGTCCGGGATGGGCCGGAGCGGGTCTAGCGACGGTTCAGGCTTCGCATTCTCGCGGGCAAGAAAGTCAAACAATTGAGCCCTGAAGTGCGCGGCGTCGGCCGGCTTCATCTTCAACGATTTGTCATGCAAGAAAGCGATACCGATGTGTTCAGGTCGAATTTGCTTCTCGCTCTCGCATATTCTGAGATAGCTGTTTTCCAGCGACTCCCTGCCTCTAGCTTTGGTGACCTGGTCATGTTCGACCCACTTTGTCAGCTCAACCCCGATGTTCCTTCCAGACGCGCTCACGCAAACCACGTCTGGCGGGTCCGGGCCGTCGGAGGAATTCACGATGTCCTCGCCGGCGAAGTGGGAATCGGCGGCCAAAAACCCAGCCCACGCAGCACTTTCATCGGCTCGCAGCATGATCTGATTCTATTCCTGCGAACCGGCCGGACAGCACAGGGCGGCGGATTGTCAGTTCGGCGTTCCGTTTTCAGCTCGAATAAGCGTCGCGGATTGAATGATTTGGATGCTGCCTGAGTGCGTGTGCCTGAATTGTGCCCAAGCCAGTCACAGTGCAGCACCCTACGATCTAGACGATTTGCCCGAGTTTCCCATGCACCCAATGGCGGGCTCACGGTGGCGGTGATCCTCCGCGAGGTAGTTACGAGTTGTCGTTCTGAAACTCGGCTCTTACCTTTTCGAGCCGTGCCCGCGAACGCTCTCGTTCAATCCAACGCTGCAACACCTCTGAAGCGTGGGCGGCACACAACTCTCGCCTATGAGTGTTTCTGCTAGTTCCGGCCTTCACGTCAGCCCAGTTGTCGCATTGTTGGTCGCTGCAATTTGTGTCGGAATCAACAAACTCGAACGTCAGGCGGGGATGCTGCATTGGCGCTCTCCCAAACTGCGGGTCTACTGTACCACCCCAAAGTCATAGCCGGTGTTGCCTAGCGTAGCGAAGGTGACCATGTATTCGCCGGACTTCAGGTCCGTTCGGGGTCACGATGAACACACCGTCTCAAATTGTTTTCGTTGTAATGTCCGGCATTCGATCTTTGCTGAGGCCTGCCAGGAATGGCCGCTCCTTGATCAGGAAGGGCAACTATCCTGTGTCTCCGTGGCTGCACTTCTTCACGCTACCGCAAAAGCACGGCGCATTCCTAGAGCTGTACTTCATCAGGAGACCAAGCAGGAGTCGGGTTCTTGGTATTGCGGGACTGCACCTCCGACCGGGCGAGGGACTGGAAACAAGTTTTGGTGGCGTTGGTTTATAGAATCATTATTTTGTACATTGGGGGTATACAAAAAATGCAATTTATAAACTAGCCAGCGGTTTGGCTTTGTGCTATTTTGTCAACCGTGGGTATACAAAATAAAGATAAATTAAACTGGCTACAGCGATCCCTACCCGAGGGCCTGGTCGCCGATTCAGCCTGGATGGAAACCCACGGCTATTCCAGAAGCCTGCGCCAGAAATACGTCGCCCACGGGTGGCTCGATCAGGTGGCGCGGGGTGTGTACCGCCGACCGGTTCCGAAGGCGCTGGCCGATGCCGGCCATGAAGCCCTCCAGTGGCAGCCCGTGGTGATCTCCCTTCAGACGCTCTTGGGATATCCGTTCGCTATCGGCGGCCGGACAGCGCTCGAACTGCAGGGATTTGGGCATTATCTGACCTCCCGCGATCACCAACGCGAAATCCACGTCTTTGGGACCGGCAAACCACCGGGATGGGTCTTCAAGCTGGAGTTGCAAAGCCGGTTCGTTTTTCACAACGCGGAGAAGCTTTTCAAAGGCGAAGCGGGCCACCAGCGCCGGAAGAAAGTCGAAAGCGATTCCGGCAGCGATCTTCTGAAAAGCAGCTATATACGGCAGCCGTGGGGTCAATGGGAATGGCCGCTGACCATGTCTTCGCCGGAGCGGGCGATACTCGAATTGCTGGACGAGGTGCCGCAGCGCGAGACATTTCATCAGGCGGATGTTCTGATGGAGGGACTGCCCAATCTCAGCCCACGGCGGCTTCAAACGCTGCTCGTCGCCTGTCGCAGTGTAAAAGTGAAACGCCTGTTCCTGTGGTTCGCCGAGCGGCACGAGCACGCCTGGCTGAAGAAAGTGGACCGCAAAGATATCGAGCTCGGGCGTGGAAAACGGATGCTCGTGCGCGGCGGTAAGCTGGACCTGACCTACAACATCACGGTTCCGGAGTCTATCGATGCCGGTGGCTGAAGCCTATCGAAAGCAGGTAGCGCTGCTGATTAAAACGGTCCCGCTCGTGGCTGCGGAAACCGCCTTTGCGCTGAAAGGCGGAACGGCGATCAATCTGTTCCTGCGCGACATGCCGCGACTTTCGGTTGATATCGATCTCACCTACGTTCCCGTCGCGGATCGCGAATCCTCGCTGAAGGATATCGATGCGGTGCTGCACCGGATCGCCAAAGAAATCGAGCGCGGGATTCCCGGCGCCCGTGTGACCGCCAGCGCGCCAAAGGGCGAAAAATACATCACCAAGCTGATTGCGCGCGCCGATGACGCCCAGATCAAAATCGAGGTCACGCCGGTGTTGCGCGGCTGTGTCTACGAGCCCGGCGTCAAGTCAGTGTCGCCGCGCGTGGAGGAAGAATTTGGATTCGCCGAAATGCCGGTCGTCAGCTTCGCTGACCTCTACGCAGGCAAGATCGTTGCTGCGCTCGACCGTCAGCATCCCCGCGATCTCTTCGATGTACGGGAACTGCTCGCCCATGAAGGAATCGACGACACTCTGCGCAAGGCGTTCATCGTATACCTTCTGAGCCACCATCGCCCGATAGGGGAGATTCTGGCGCCGGCGCGACTCGATATCTCCGCGGAATACAGGCGGGGATTCGAGGGTATGGTGGATGAGCCCGTGACGCTCGAAGAACTTCTGCAGGCGCGTGAGGATCTCATTGCCGAGATCGTCAGCAAGATGCCGGAACAGCACAAACGCTTCTTGGTTTCAATGAAGCGTGGCGAGCCAGACTGGGCACTATTGGATTTGCCCGGAGCAAAGGATCTGCCCGCAGTCCGCTGGAAACTTGAGAACCTTGCCAAGCTGAGCACCGACAAACGGGCGCAACTGCTGGCCGGGCTGAACACTGCGTTGGGCATGAAAGAGTCGTAGCAAGATGAGCGACCGAGGACGAATAGATAGATCAGGCCCTAGCAGAGTCTGAACACCCTCGAGAAAAGATCGGGGTACGTGAAGACTCGCCCCGTCGCGCCGGCCGCACCTAACTTTGTCGGCCATAGAGATCAGTCTGCCCACGAATGCACACTGTCAGCACACCGCGAAAACCAGACATGACTGTTTGACGGTTTGATTGGACGGGGGCCGACTGATCGGCCGTAAGTCTTCGTCATCGAAAGTCTGGGTTCAGGCGACTCTCAAACTGCACCGACAGCGCCTCATGTACGTTGGTTTTGACCAGATCTGATTACGTTCTACTTCGGTGTCTGAGCCATCAAGCGCTCCTCTTCCTTTGAGTAAACACTCTTCAGATCCACAAGCACACGACGGTGTTTCGACCGGCAAACCTGACATCCACAACAAGAATGAAAGGAGAAAGCGCATGGCCAGGAAAGCCGGTCAGATCATCGCTCGCGGCCCACGCACGTGGCTGGTCCGCGTTTCCATCGGCCGCAACAAGCAATCCAACACGCGGCAATACCACAACAAAACTATCCACGGCTCGATGTGGGATGCACATATCTATCTTTCTCGCAAGTTGGAGGAGCGCCAGATTGGTCAGCTGGCGCAAGCAGCGGCGATGCACTTGAGCGATTTCCAGGACCGATGGCTAACGACGGTAGCCCGGCCCCGGTTGCGTCCCCGGACGTACGACGGTTATGAGTCATCGCTTCGGCTCTACATTCGACCGATCTTGGGTACCCGGGCAGTCGGCTCCGCAAGCCGAAAGGAGCGCCTCTGCATCAGGCGCATGTGAAGAAGCGCTTCCAGCATGTACTTGAGGCAGCGGGCTTGCCGCGCGTCCGCTTGTACGATCTGCGGCACACGGTTGCAACTCTCGCGGTTGCTGCGGGAGTGAACATTACAAGCAAAAGATCGGTTACAGGATTTCCAAATGCTTCAAGAACAAGCGAATCATAGAGCGCTTCCTCGTAAAAGACTCAGTTGCGGGCCTGCAAAACTACCAGTCTCGCCCGGTCTTGATATCTCGCTGCAAACCATTAGCATCGAAGTCTTTCGGGAGGAGCTATGGCCCGAGACATCAAACCCAAATACGTTGATCAATTCCTTGAGACTTTCTCGAAGCTCGTGAAGGAGCGGGGAGTGGATGCTGCCGCTGAATTCGTGACGGCGTTCTGCACTGAAAACGATATTCCTAAATTTTGGGCGGCCATCGCCGTGGCGGCAAGCAAAGCCGCGACGGGTGATGTTATAGAAGCGTTGATCTCGCTGCTCTGCCGTCTACTCGATATCGGAATGCAGCGGCGCGAATACCCTCTATACGGAGATGCCGTTCAAGCCGCAATCAGGACCTACCGGGAGAAAGTGGGCGAAGCTCCTGCGTACGAGACGGGGCGCCGGTCGCGCTATCTTCAGCTTGATTTCGCCACTCATGATCTGAGAGACAGCTTCGAGAAAGCAAATAGATTGGGGAATACCCAAGACGCAGTGCGGATCGCGCTGCTGATTGGCCTCGTGGCCATGGCAAAGGAGTATTGGGAGGAAGCGGCGTTGTGGCTTGAACCTCTGCGCTCCGCAACAAGGAAATCGATCCCCATTTTCGAGAAGCGCGCTGCTGAGCAAAAAGAAAAGGAGATCGCTTTCTTAAAGGAGGTGAGGCCTGCGTTGCGACGCACCGCCGAGCTTCTTTGTGATGACAATGGCGCGCGTCAACTGGCCCCAGACTCCAAGAAGCTTCTCGCTTACCTGAAGCATTACGTGCCAAGCGCAAAGCCTAAGGAACTCGAAACGATCGCGTATGCCGTTATCTCTGAATTCAATGTGCGTTTCTGGAAAGCGAAGATCGAAAAGGCCGAAGTGTTTCTCCTGGCGACAAAACAACCGCCGGCGAAACCGTTGCTGATTGATCGTATTCCGCTCACGCTTGCGGATGAGCTTTCGGACGATTTTTCGGCAGGAATTCAGGCGTGAAGGCGCGTTCGCGCGCGGTCCTGAAACCTCACCTGCGGTGCAGCGCTCCGCCGCTGGCCGCCTGCGCTGTGGAGGCGCGCCATCAGGCCAGGGACTTGGCCCTCGGAGAAATTTTGGGATGCGCTCGATGCAATAAGGACCTCTACCAGACTACCGATGCAATTCGTATGGGCGGTGGTAGGAATCCGAAGACGTTGGAGGAGTTCTTCCGAGAGAGTGCCGAATTCTTCGTCACCGGTGGTCAATGAGGTCGTGGGCCAGGTCAAGAAGATATAAGCTCATGCTAGTATGCCAATCATTTGATACGAGTAAGGGGCCAATATGTCGCCAGAAACTCTCTCCCGAATTCAAACCTCGTCTGCCCAGGCTTGGTTCGCCGGTGGCGAGCGTGTCGGCTACGACCTCAGAACCCGGGCCATCGTTTCAGCACAAGACGCGCCCCTCGAGATATTTCTTAGGCGGGAGGGCGAACTTGCGCACGTCGTTTCCTTTCTGCCAGGATTTCCCGATGGATCGTTTGCATGGGCGAAGATTCTTCCGCACCTACCGAATGCAGCCGAGATGCCGAAGCTCTTCGTCGAGTATGTCGGTATGGGCGACAGCGACAAGCCCAAGGACTATGCCTATTCCACTGCCGAACGCGCCGATCTTGTAGAGGCGATCTGGCGCGAACTGGCTGTCCGGTCCACAACGCTAGTAGGCTTCGACTTTTCCGCGATTGTGATCTCGGAACTCCTGCGACGCCGGCTTGAACGCGCTGAACGGGGCGAGCCCGCCGGCGGGCCGGAAATACGCGGCGTCTTCATCTTCAATGGCGGGCTCTTCCCGGACGGACATACTCACCCGTGGTTCACCACGCCATTTTTGCGCCTCCTCCCTAACTGGGCGTTCACGGGTCCGGGGCGCTCCTTCACCCTGTTCAAGATGTTGATAGGGGTGGCCTGGTCCAAAGACTATTGGGTGACAGATGCCGAGGTGCGCGAACTCCAAAGCGTTTTGGACCTCCACGATGGCCTGTTCTTTCTTGCCGCCGCCGCAGGTTTCGTGGCCGATCACCAGACGCAAGGCGATCGGCTCGACTTCGGCCGCTTGTTCACCGCTTATCGCGATCAGTTCCCGTTCCTAGTGGGCGGCAGCGACGAAGATCCCTTTGAACACCGGCAGGTAAACCTCGCACAGGAACGGCTGGGAAAACTCGGCCTTCGGATCGAGCGGTTGCCCGGCGGTCACTTCACTACGAGTGAGCAGCCGCAAGCCCTAGCGGCTTTGATCGCGGAATTCGAGGGAGGACTTTCAGAAACGCCAAGCCGCAATCCGAAAAGGGCGTGCTAGCGCCTGATAGCCCCGTGCCTAACGCAGCGGCCTAAAACACTCAAGAGTCTTGAAACCTGCTTCGAGGCCGGCCCGTTTGCCCTAACTCAATCGTGGACGATATAAAGAACGCCAACGCCCTTCGGCGCATACAACTTATGGCCGGCCACCGACAGCAGATCCACCCCAAGCTCATCAACGCGCGCAGGGATCTTGCCGACCGACTGTGCCGCGTCAGTGTGGAAGAGGATGCCGCGTTCACGCGCAATGCGAGCAATCTCGCAAATGGGCTGCAGAGTCCCGACTTCATTGTTTGCGTGCATCACCGAAATAAGAATGACTCAGTCTGCGATCAGACAATCACATCTCCAGTATGGATCGAGATGGCTAGATCAAGGAGGATGCCGTGGATCCGCTGCACGACACAACGACTCTGCGGCAAGACCTATGCTACTAAGGACAGCTTTTACAAACTGGGCCGCAAGTGGGGCAATTTCGGCAAGGCTGGTACGTATGGCAGACCAAGGTGAAGTGCTCCCGATGAAAATCGTTTCACGATGTCGCGAGCAGGCGAGATATATATAAACAGGGTGACGTTTTTGAAGTCAACAAGGAAATTCCGTCCAAGAAGTGTTAGGCTCTGCGAACTAGCAACAATCGCAGGTCTGGAGCAAACATGAACGACGCACTGTTTCTCCACCGCATTCATTTTGCCTTCACCATAACCTTTCATTACTTATTCCCGCAACTGACGATGGGTCTGGCGCCACTGATCGTCGTGCTCAAGACGCTCGCCATCCGCACTGGGAACGAAGCCTACAACGAATCGGCGCGCTTCTGGACGAAGATCTTCGGCATAAACTTCGCGCTGGGTGTAGTCACCGGCATCCCCATGGAATTTCAGTTCGGCACCAATTGGGCGCAGTTCTCGCGCCTTACCGGGGGCGTTATCGGCCAGCCGCTGGCCATGGAAGGCACATTTTCCTTCTTCCTGGAGTCGGCATTCCTGGGGCTGTTTATGTATGGCGAAAAGCGCATGGGGAAATGGGGTCACTGGTGGGCTGGCTTCCTGGTGTTCCTCGGGTCATGGCTATCAGGGTTCTTCATCATCGTGAGCGACGCGTGGATGCAGCATCCCGTGGCTTATACGCGCCTGCCCAATGGGGGGTTCAGTGTTTCCAGCTTCTGGGGACTGTTGACCAACCCGTGGGCGCTGATCCAGTACGCCCACAACATGAGCGGAGCCGTGGTCACGGGCGCATTCGTGATGGCGGGTGTGGGCGCATTCTATGTGCTCCAGCAAAAGTTCGTGGAGCACGCGCGCATTTTTGTCCGGGTAGGCGTTGTCGCCGGAATCGCCGCTTCCCTGTGGCAGGTGTTTCCCAGCGGCGATTTGCACGGTAAGTACATGGCGCGCAGCCAACCGGCGACCATGGCATCCATGGAAGGGCTGTTCAAGTCGCAAACTGGCGCTCCCATTGTCATCCTTGGTCAACCGGATGAGGAACATCAGCGGATCGACAATCCCATCATCGCGAACAAGGTGTTGAGCTTTCTTATCTACGGAACGACCACAGCCGAGGTCCAAGGGTTGAATGCATTTCCCAAAGACCAGTGGCCGACCAACATACCGCTACTTTACTTCAGCTATCACGTGATGGTCGGACTGGGCACAATTTTCGCCGGCGTGATGGCGATGGCGGCCTTCCTGCTGTGGCGTAGAAAGTTGTACGCAAGCCCGTGGATGCTTTGGATCATCCTGCTCTGCGTGCCGCTTCCCTACATCGCTAACACCGCCGGATGGCTTACCGCCGAGGTCGGACGCCAGCCGTGGCTGGTTTATGGGTTGCTCCGCACCAACCAGGGATATTCCACCAACGTCATTGCCGGCAACAGCATGTTCACGCTGCTGGGCTATATGGGACTCTATCTGGTGCTGGGAATTCTATTTCTGTTCCTCATACAGCGCGAGATCGGGCAAGGTCCGGCGTTAGCCGATGCCCGCACCGTGCGCGCCGGCCTGCCAATCACGAGGACTGAGGAGGGGTGAATGGAACCGGTGTGGTTTGTGCTCGTCGCCATCATGATCACTGCTTATGTCGTGCTCGACGGCTTCGATCTGGGCGCGGGAGTGTTGCACCTGCTGATTACACGCACCGAAGAAGAACGTCGCACCGTGATTCGCACCATAGGTCCTGTGTGGGACGGCAATGAAGTGTGGCTGATTGCTGGCGGTGGAACGCTCTATTTCGCCTTCCCGCTACTCTATGCCTCCAGCTTCAGCGGCTTCTACTTGCCGCTGAACATCGTTTTATGGTTGCTGGTGCTACGGGGCATCGGAATCGAATTTCGGATGCACATCGAGAATCCTGTGTGGCGGTCCCTATTTGACGGATTCTTTGCCATATCGAGCGCGTTGCTGGCGATCTTCTTCGGCGCAGCGCTTGGCAACGTGGTGCGCGGCGTCCCTTTGGGAGTGGATCATTTCTTCTTTGAGCCACTCTGGACGAACTTCCGGACTGGCGCCGACACCGGCATCCTCGACTGGTATACCTGTGGCGTGGCGGTTCTTGCTCTTGTTGCCCTAGTAGTCCACGGGGCGCTTTACGTGGTGCTCAAAACAGAAGGGGCGTTGAACGAAAAGTCGCGCAAGGTTGCCCGCCGATTGTTGCCGTGGCTGATCGTACTGACGGCGTTTGGCGTGCCCGTCACTGCCGCCGTGCGTCCCCGGACGATGCATAACTTTAGCAAATATCCGCTGGCGTGCGTGATTCCGCTGACGGTTGCCGTCAGCCTCGCCGCCATGTGGGTCTTCGAACGGCGAGCGAAGGAGAGGGCTGCATTTCTGAGTTCGTGCACATATATCGCTGCGATGCTGGCAGGCGTGGCAGCGGCGCTGTATCCCAGCCTATTGCCGTCAAGCGGCGATCCCACACGCGACATCACCATCTACAATGCCGCCACAGGCGAGTATGCGTTGCGCGTGGGGCTCATTTGGTGGGGGCTGGGGATGTGCCTCGCTTTCGGCTACTTCGTTTTTGTGTATCGCATGTTTCGTGGCAAGGTGCGGCTGGAAGATGGGCATGGCTACTAAGAAGGCGGACGCCCGGCGCGACACACGGATATCAGCATTAAACGGGGACACGTTACGCTACGCTTCTGCGATAGAAGAGATTGCAGCCTGAGGTCGAGCGGAGTTGCTACCGCGCACGACCAATGTGCACTTGTGCACTGAAACGAAGAAATCGTGATGTGGGCGCCCTTCCTTTCTTATTGAAAGACAAAGACGAGGCTCTGGGTGGATTGTCGGCCACTCGGAAGTAATCCAGTTTGACGTGTTGTCGGCAAACCGCCGACTGAGAGCGGACGACACGCCGTACAAGAAAGGGTAGGGCGTTTTACGTCCAAATTGCGGTGCCGATGCGGTTGCCGGATGCTGGGCCGACTTTTGGTACCGCTCCGCATGTCTCTATCCGGATTCCTGCCGACTGGCCGACCATTCAGAGAATAGCCGCTGCCGATTCAGCAAAGTTCGTTGGAGCCGAAAGCCGGAAAATTCTCGGCTTCGTCTTCTGTGAATCCTATCGATTAGTACCGCACCAAGGCGTCAGCTTCTTAATCAAAACTCCAGCCGCGCCTGAAACGCGATCATGCGTGGACTGCTGTCTCCGCCCAGCCCCACACCCAGAAGTCCCGTCGGCGGTGATGTGGTGGACGTGAGCGCGCCAAAGCCGGTTTGTGTGAAAGGCTGGCCGGGAATGCCGGCATAGACATTACCGGGTAGCGCGAAGTTTGGATGATTGAAGACGTTGAAGCACTGCACATCAAAACGAAGCTTGACTCGCTCGCTCAGGGGAAACCACTTAGTCAGATACAAATCGCTCCAGAAGAAATCGGGGCCACGCAATGCGTTTCGTCCGAGCGTTCCGAACTGGCAGTTCTGCGCAGTATTGCCGCCATAACAGGCTCCGGTGCTGGGATCGACGGCGGAGACGAACGCATTCGGATTGAGCCATTGGATCGTTCCTGGCTGGGTGACTCCCGGAATCGTACCATTTGCGTATAGCGGCACTCCGGGGACAATATTGGCGAACTGCGGACCGCTGCCTTGCAGAATGCCGTCGCCGTTCGCCGAGTAGGGTGTGCTCAGCACTGAGAACGGAAGACCACTGTGCCAAAACGCGGTCCCGGAAATCTGCCACCCGTTCACTGCCATATCCGAGAGCTCGACTTTTGACTTTGAACGGCAGCTGATAAACGTACTGCGCCGTGACGTTGTGGCGAACGTCATAATCGCAAGAAGCATAGTTGCGCGCAAGTTCGCCGGGCAATGGCGAGAGAATTCCAGCAGAGGAGAACGACAGGAACCCTCCGTTGGAAACGTAATCGAGGCAATGGCTCCAGGTGTAATTGATCTGGCCTTGTAAGCCGTATCCACCGTCCTGTTGCTGCCGTCGGCGTCACACGCACAGGGAGAAACCACCAGCGCGATTCTCGGGCAGGTGACGGACTCCAGCGGCGCGGTCGTCCCGGGCGCCACTGTCAAGATCACCAACCGCGATAGAGGACTTACGCGCACCGTGCAGACGGATGCGGCGGGACGATTCAACTTTCCCCAGTTGTTACCCGGGAGCTATTCGGTCCACGCGACGGCCGCGGGTTTCGAAGCTCAGCAAGTTGAGGACGTTTCCGCAGGGCTGGGTCAGAAGCAAACGGTGAACCTCGCGCTCAAAGTGGCGCAGTCGAAGGAGACGGTTGAGGTCAGTTCCCAGGCTCCGATCATCAATCCGACCGAGGCGAACACGACCACGACCTTGAATGCGCCTGCCCTGACAGATCCGCGCTTTGCTGCGGTCACGCAATTATCGACCGGGGCCGCAAGCAATTACAGTGGACCGTGTACCGGACGCATCATCGCGGTCAATTGCAGTGGCTTGCAGCCCGGTATCCGCCTGAAACCGGAACCATGCCGTATTGTTGGCGTCGATGTTGTAGTCGATCCGCGCCGTCTGCACCTGCTCTTGATCGTGGCTGGAATTGGAGACGCCCAGACGATTGGCGCAGCCGTTTCCGTTCGGTGGTGTACCCGGGACCGCATCTCCCGCAATATTGAAAGGACAACCCAGCACCGACAACGGCGTCCCGCTGGTTTTTCCGTACAGCGAGAACATCTTCTGGTAGAACGCCACTGACTCCGGCGCAGGTGAGTAGTGGACTCCGGTGATTGAGTCAGTGCCCCCAAACGGAAGCTGTTGCAGAACGTACTGCTGGAAGGCCGGAGTCGGAACGGTGATGGTCGAATAGATCGGCAGGGCAATGCGCACCCATTCGCTGTCGAAGAAGAAAAACAGCTTGTCGTGAATAATGGGACCGCCCAGGCTGCCGCCGAAGTGGTTGACGTTGGAGAACGGCTTGTGGTTGCCAGGGGTGGCGTTCGTAAAGTAATCCGCGGCGTTCATTACCGATCCATTCCACAATTCGTAGAGGTTTCCGTGGAACTGGTTCGTGCCCGACTTGGTGACGTAGTTCACCTGTGAAGCGCCATACCGTCCCTCATCGACTGAATAAGAAAGCGTGTTGACGGTCACCTCGGAGATCGAGTTCAGCCCGAGTACCAGATTGGTCGAGAGACCGCTGTTCAGGTTCGTGAGCGGATCGTTCGTCTCCAGGTCATCGACGATGTAGCCGTTCGACGACGCAGGCAAGCCGTTGAACTCGACATTGCCGTAGCCGTTTGTGCCGCCCACGAAGTCGTTCCCGCTGCCGGCAGTATTGATGAGCGCTCCAGCCGCGAATTGTAAGGGATAAGTCAGGTCACCTCCCGGGTTAGGGAGGTTCTCCAGGGTTAAGAGAGCGCAGCAGAGTATTTCAGTCCAGAAAGCTTTCAATCTCGCGGCCTTTCCTCGAATGCCGGAGGGCACAACCGGGACGGGTGTGCTTCCCCACGGCAAGCAGGATACACCATGAGATGTTAACTATGCTAAACAAATTGGCAGAAATTATGATTTAGATATCCACACCTTCTCTGCTGCCGGCGTACCCAGCCGAATGTGGTGAGTTCCGATCGAAAGCGAGATCGTGCCGTCGTAATTTCGTGAACTCACGCTTACTTTCGCGCCCGGCCGAATACCCTCTCCGTCAAAAAACTCCAACAACTTGCGATCGCGCTCATAAACGCTGGCGACTATATATTTCAGACCCGGCTCCGCTTCGGTGAGCAGCAGCAGTCCTCGCTTGCGGCGTTCTGCAGGACTACGCATGGTCAGTCCGTTTCCGTGAGGACAGGTATCTTTGTGGCCTAATTTCTGTACCAGGCTATGTTCGAATGCGGACGATACGGCATGTTCGAGCCGCTCTGCCTCATCGTGGACCTCATACCAGGCCATCCCAAAAATCTCCGTCAGCATTCGCTCGATGAGGTGATGCCGGATGACGGTACGCTCTGCGATCTCCCGGCCTTGCGAAGTAAGACGGATGTGTCCGTCGTCCTTGACCGTAACCAGACCGTCTTTCGTCAGCCTTTTCAACGCAAATGTTACAGCGGGTCGAGTGACGGAAAGCCAATGAGCCAGCGTGGCTGGGATAACGGTCTGACCCTCGGCCTCTGCTTCGGCGATGGCCTTGAGATAGTCCTCTTTGGAGATGGTGATTGTTGTCATGTCTGAGGCCGGTTGACAGGTGGAGTCTAACATCCGGTGCTTTGATATCAGATTACTGAGTTGTCAAGGCTCCCGAGTGAAAGGCAAACCAGAAGTTACCGATTGCTCAGGCGGATTACTACCGGGAAAACGCGCCAGGGTCTACGAATGCTAATGGGCCCTTTTCGCGGCGGAAATCCACTTGAGCGTACAGTCGGCATCTCGGAGATGTGCTCCGTCCGGGGTTGATCCTGGATCACGGGTAAACCGGAAATAACGGCGGACGACTTATGGGCCGTCAGAGACCCATTCTGGTGGACCCTTTTTCTCCGTTGCACCACCAATGCGCAGCTTGGATATTGCCGGGATGGTCATCTCTCCAAGCTCCTCCCATTCCTTTCGGATCAATGTGGTCGGGCACGACGTCGCTGTAGTCCGTGAACTCGCATTGGCAGATTGCGCATACTCCGTTCTGTTCGGCAACTTTCCGCTTCGTCAGTTTGCGCATCTCGGCGGGCGACCTCAGCTCCCTGTATCCCCTTGGGTGGTGCGGATCTTCGATGCGTTGCACACCCATCTTTATTGTTGCTCTGCGTTCGTGGCAGGTGGCTTTTCGGCCACAGCAATATCGCGATCGGTGGATTGGACAGAATTCATTGCGGCGGAGCCTCATGGCCTGCCCCTCCCTGGGCATTTTGTGAAAGCCGTTGGTTTAAGTGAGAAATGAGAGCCAGAGAACGCTGCACTGCCAAGCGGCTGCTACAATGCCTGCCCGAGAGGAACCATGCCGAACCTGACTGGTGTAATCCCGCGGTTAAGAGAAGGGAGCCGAGCGGGTCGCTGAAAGAGTTTGGGAAATGCGGCACCGGAGCACTGAAGGTTCCAGGTGGTCTCGGCACTTTCCCTGAGTTCTGGAACACGGTCGGACGCGTCCCACAGGAAACAGGCGGCTATGCTGGCAGTTGTTATAAGGGAATACCCGCGGCCTCGCATCCGTGTTGGGCCAAAACGAGGATGTAAGGCCCGGCAAATACTCCCAATCGAAGAAGTACGTTGCTTTCGTTGAGGCGCAGCATGAACGTAACCGGATTTCTTGCTGGTCTTCCCGCATTGCTTGGGGTCGTGGGATTTATTGCCTACCAGATTCTCCAGCACTTCGGAAAGCCCAACGCTATTGTCAGCGCAATCGTGCAGAAACTTCGCCTCGCCGCGCCCGAAAGAGTGCCCGATCAGCGCCTCACCGCCGGTTCCGTCGATCGACTTCTGCGCCGAGACGACGGCCTGAGGCGCATCATTTCCGAACAGGACTTCGCCTTATTAAAGAAAGTCCTGAATCAGCAGTTCGTAACCGCGATCCTTGTATACCTGCTCTGCGGCGGGCTCTGCGTATTTGGTGTGTTGCAATATGTGAAACAACAAAACAGGACCAAGGTCACCGACATCGCCGTGGGCGGACCCGGTGGCGAGCATACCTTGGTCGATCTCGACCCTATCGCCGTGAATTGGAAGAGCGAAGGAGAGTCTCAGCAGCTTCAGGTGTACCTCGAAAACATTCTCGATCACGGACGCAGTAAGACCTATACCGTTGGGTCCGTGAGCCGGACTGTCACATTTTGTCCTGAGGACTACCAGGGCATTCGAACAGTTCGGGAAAAGGGCGGCCGCAATGGCTTTCGCGTAGTTCTGGAGACCCCTGATCACGTCTTTACATCGGAGGAATTCGATTTGATCGTGGGCGTCCAGTTGCTCTTAGTGGCGGATCCCAAGAAAGCGACTCTTGCCGCCATGATCGACAACACGCTGGTGCAGGGATATACATACGAAGCACAAGTTGTGCTGCCACAAAAGAAAAGTCTGACACCGGCCGTGTTCGGCGGAACCATTGCAAGCAAGGAGGATTGGCCGCTGAAGCACCCGGATTCCATCGACTGGCAATCCGCTAAGATTGTGTTCCTCTCGCCGGCGCAGGACCGAAGTATCGTTCGTCCTTCTTTTCTGATCGATCAGAGTCTCGGCGTGCCACCGTCGCGGGAACAGCCGAAATGCGGCCCGTGACTCCTCCGCTGATGCCTTGCTCCTCGAAGGCGCCGGGCTTGACCACGCCTGACGGCCCGCCTACCATCTGCCAGAGACAGGCTGCGTTCAATATGGCCTCTAAGTAATCCATTTGGTAGACCTGTCCGTCCTAGCGAGAGTTCCCATGCGTGGCATTCCCGTGAAGCCAGCCCAGCCGCTCCGCCGAGCACTCTTTCTGCCGCACGGTGATCAGTTCGCCTGGCGAATCGCTTCCATCGCAGTCAGTCTCGTATCAGTCGCTCTCATTGCGGTGACTCTTGGGTACAAGCTCCGAGGAGCTGAACCTCCGTCGGTCCTGCTCCTCGCCCTGCTCACCGCCTTCGCTATCGTCGTGCTGCTTCTGTCCAAGTTCCTCCACCTTGCGTACGATGAGCAGACGCAGACCGCAGGCGCTCTCGACACGACCGAGCGCGAATTCCAGTCAATCTTCGAAAATGCGCTCGATGCGATTCTCATCCTGGATGACCAGGCAGTCTGCCGCGAGGCAAATCCCGCCGCAGGAAGACTTTTCGGGGTGCAGCGTCAAAAACTGATCGGCCACTCGATCCACCGGTTCTACAAGAATTCAAGCCAATTCATAGGGTCATGGGAACGGCTTCTCGCTGAGAAGTTTCAGCAGGGGGACGCAGAGCTGGTGAGAGACGGCCAATCGTCCGTTTTTGTCGAGTTCACAGCCAAGGCGGACTGTCTTCCGGGCCAGCATGTGATGATTCTCCGCGACATCACTCAGCGCCGGCGCGCCCAGCTGTCGCTCCTGGAAAGCGAAGAACGATTTCAGCAAATGGCGCGGAACATCCAGGAGATCTTCTGGATGATCGATGCCGAAACCAAGCATGGTCTCTATGTTAACCAGGCCTACGAGACGATTACTGGCCGCTCATGTGAGTCTCTGCGAGAGAATCCTTCTTCTTACGAAGATCTGATCCACCCCGAAGACCGGGTCCATGTTCTCACAAGACTCGACGAAGCCACCCGAAGCGGCCAGTTCAACGAAAGGTTTCGAATCCTCCGATCCGGAGGTGAGGTTCGCTGGGTCTGGGTGCGCGGATTTCCGGTGCGGGACGCCACAGGTACGATTCGCCGGCTGGTGGGAACTGCGCTGGAAATCACCGCGCAGAAGGAAGCGGAAGAACAGGTCGCAACGAATCTTGCCATGGCCAAAACGGCATGGGCCGAAGCCGAGGCCTTGCGCAAGGCAACCCTCGCCTTAACGCAAGACCTTCGTATGGATTCGGTTATGGACACTCTCCTTAGGTCCCTGGCAGAACTTGTCCCGTACACCTGCGCGCGCGTGCTGATACCCGAAGGCGGTCCCCATGTGCTTGCGCTCGGCGAACATCTGTTCCCCGAGCCTGCGCACAAGTCCTCCCGGGTTCCCCTGACCCTTAGTGCGGAAAAATCTCCATTCCTGACGCGAATATTGGCGGAGCGGCAAAGTGTGTTGCTGTCCGACACGAGAAACCAGGAAGGATGGCAGACTTTCAACGGCCACGAGCACTTACGTTCTTGGCTTTCCGTACCGCTGTTTGCGTCTGATGAGTACCAGGGGTTTCTTTCCGTCGGGCATTCTGATCCTGACCGGCTTACGCAGGAACATCTACGGCGGGCTCAATTGCTGGCGATTCCCGCCGCTGCCGCAATTCAAAATGCTCGCCTTTACGCACGGGCTGAGATCTATGGAGAAGAGCTCGAAAAGCGCCTCGCCGACTTGCATCAGGCAGAAACCGCCTTGGCGCAGTCGGAAGGAACTCGCAGGGCTTCAGAGGAAAGCTTTCAGAAAGTATTTCGTTTCAGCCCAATTCCGTTTTCTATCACGACCCTTGACGAAGGGCGTTTCATCGATGTAAATACGGCTTTCGAGAGTCGTTACGGTTACTCGCGCGAGGAATTGATGGGGCGCACCGTGCATGAGGTGGCGATTTGGGACGATCCGGCAGATCGGGCGCTTATGATTGCTCAGCTCAACAAGGGTGGCCCAGTGCGAAACGTCATCACGAGGATTCACACGAAGTCCGGAGAGATCAAGGTCATAACTTATTCCGCTGATCGAATCCAGTTCGGGGGCAAGCCGTGCGTTCTTGCCGTCTCAGAAGAGATTCTTCGGTTCGACCCACACCAGAGCAACTGATCGCGACAAGCCTCCGGCCCCCGGACAGCAATCAATAGCCAGAACCGATCGTGGCGAGTGTCCGTCACTTAGAGTGTCTCTTGCCCGGAGCCAAGTCCTTCCAAAACCAAACTCTCAAACTTGACCTCGAACCCATCGCTGCCCGGAATTCCGACCACAAAAAAGAAAATTGCCCACTCGGTAAGGAAAGTGCGTCAGCATGATTTCCGTCCTGGAGGTTTAGAAGATGCTGGGCGGATATCAGGGCGGTGTTGGCGGAATCGGAAGGGAAGAACGCGTTCCTCCGAAAAGTCCGTGGCCCTAAGGTTCGATCCCGAGCTAAGAGGTGGAAAGAAGGGGAATTAGCTTGTCCGATACACCATACCTTGGCACCGGAAGTGGTGAATGAAGCAGTGAAAAGATCATCATCTGCTGTCACCTGGAGGATTGAAGTCCCCCTTTTTACCGGGGGCAGTAATTGGTCACACCGCCCCCCTGGTTCGCTTTGGTGCGTATTTTGCCCGGAATTCCGACCACCCTAACGTTCCCCGGTGATCATCGATCCCTGCAAGCCAGGTGCAAATTGCGTGTATGAAGATTTAGTGGCAAATGTTGCGTTATCCGATGAGGCAGGCGCGGGTCGGATATAAGCGATGGTCGATATTCGCAATTGCCTAACTCCGCTAGCTAGACGTCGCCAGTACCGTTTCATCCGCCGTGAGAGTTTTGTATGTCCAATACTGCTGGAGGGAAAGCCAGAATCAACCCGCGATTGCTTCCTGCCATCGACCAGTTGCTGATTGCTGGAATCAAGCTCGGACCGGCGAAAAAGCGGGAGGCGATCAACACGATCTTGCAACTTGCGCCGGGGTGGACACGTGGAGATTGCTGGCAGCGCATCCGTCACTTGCGAAAGACTTCCGAGCTTGAGGCTCTTGTGCAACCTAGGTCACGCGGCGAGTTGGGAAAGCCCGCTGTCATGCCAGCGGTTCGACGAACGCTCTTCCGCCCCTGGACTCCGACAGATGATGACAAGTTGTTGAACTTGGTTGGGTACGAAACAGTGAAGAAGATCGCTCAGCGCCTCGGCCGTTCCGAACGCGCCGTTCGCTTCCGAGTTGGAGCGCTCGGGATGAGCGCCCGAGTGAGCGACGGGTGGTCGCAGCGGGAGCTGCGGAAGTTGTTGCGAGTAAGTCCCTCCAGGCTCAGGCACCTCATCGGCAGCGGCCAGCTAAGGGTGCGTGATGCCCGCATCACCCCAAGCTCGTTAGTGGCATTCTGCGACAAGAATGGTTTGAGTTTGGAGCCCTCCACCATCGAGAGAGTCACGGCTGCTTTGGCAAATGGGGACGACGCATATTCCTGGGAGCGTGCGGCAGATCTTCTAGATACAACGGTCGCCCAGGTACAGAACCTGATTTGCGGCGGCCAGCTAAAGGTCCTGGATATGTTCGTTACCGACAGATCCTTTGAGGAGTTTTGCAAGAAGCACGGAGTTGAGTTGAATTTGGCGCTAATGGATCCGGCAACCGCAAAGTGGTTGGTGAACGAATATGGCGTAACGAACCCGACTGCAGAGAGCCGGCCAGTCTCTCGCGCCCAAAAGCACGCATTGGTAATCAGAGCATGTCACTGTGGAAGGGAGATCGCGGGCAATGCATACTTCCGGCATATCAAGATTTGCCAGGCCGCGATCACATCGCCGCTCCGAGACGCCATCTAAACTGACCCTCGGGTCTCTAAGGACCACAAGGGCCAGGACTGTGCTGGTTGAGGCGATCCTGTTATCCGAGAGTCGCGTAGGAGCCGCGGAGGCGAGGCTTGAGTCGGCTGTATCTCAATCAGCAATCGTCAGGCCGCCGCCGTGTTCTTGTTCTTCTCCACCTAGCTTTTCTTCATCAATACCGGTACGCGCGTCTCAAGCAGTCGGGGCTCATACCTTACGCTTGGGAGCCGACTTTCCGTGCCAAGTCGCCCAGCGCTTCTTCATCGCTTCCGAGATGCGCTTGCGTGCGGCTGCGCTCATACGACGACGACGCTTCTTGCCGGCGGTCGGTACTGCCGTTTTCGCTTTAGGTGGACGTCCGCGGCGAGGCGGAGACGATGAGGTGAGCCCTTCAAGCGCGGAGATGGCCTGGTCAATCCGATTACGTTCGACCTTGAGATCTGAAACTAGGGCTTGGATGTCCATGGAGTCCTTTCGAATCATGCCCTGAAATTGTAGCAGTCGAGCCTTAAGTCCAGACTGAGCTTGACTCGTCTAGAACGTGCGGAGTCCTTGGGCTTGTTAGCGTGGTTAGTCGCCGAGGTCAACGTAAGCGTCGGCATCCCTACGCCAGTCCTCAAATGACGGATATGGTTCGGGCATCTGTGAACTCCAGACCTCATCGCAGTGGTCGGCATATTCCATGGTGCGGATCGCCCGCGGATGGTTTCGGGCCCCGACGAGAACGGCGTCAAACCAGCCTCCAGCCTTCGCTTCCTGGAAATAGTGGTCCGCGACCCAAAGCAACAATCTCTGCCACAGTTGGGAGGTACGTCTGGAAGCGTCCTGCTGCCGCCCTTCGATGATGCCATCCAAAAACCCAGGGCAGCGATGCTCAAGCTCGCTCACGACCTCTGGGGGAGGATCAGAGTAGCGCTCCAACGCTGCTCGGGCCCAGTAGGCAAGAGCTTCATAATCCATATAACGAGCAACGGCCTCGGTGAGGCGATCAGAACTCACCAGCTTCGAGGACGATCTCGCTTTTCGCTCACTAGCTACAAGGTGGGATGTCTCGTCACATTCCGCAGCAATCCCTCTCCAGTCTTCGAATGATGGGTACCGAGCCGGCTTGGATCTCTTCCACTTTTCAACGCACTCCGACCAGCAGACCTCGGCTCGCTGGTAGCGAGGATCTCTTACTGCGTAATAGGTAATCGCGTTGAACCAGCCTTCTCTCTTGGCAAACTCAAAAATGTGTTCATCAATCCAATCCTCCAAGCGAAGAGGAAGGGGTCTATTCCTGGCTGCTTTGGCCACCAATTCGGCTTCGGTTCGAAGAAAACTAGGGCAGCGATCATTCAGAGTCTCGGCCAGCCAGTCCGGAACCCGCCCTTCGACTTCGAGGATCGAGCGGGCCCATAGGCTGAACTCCTGCCATTCGATGTATTGATTGCGAGCCTCGTACAGACGCTGCCACCGGATGCGTCGGGACTCATCATCGGCGCGCTGTCGGGCGATTCGCTGAAGTTGTAGGGCTGAATTGCGCATGTGTAAATTCTTGTCTTCTGCAAGCCGGAATATGAAGGTGCAGAATTGCGTGCTCTCGGCTGTCGTTTCGGGGTGCGCTGCCGCACTAGTTTAGTCGATTCTGCTGCCGGTAAAAGTGGCCGGCAACCAGCAGCACCCGAAATGGTAGCTGCGTTTGCGGAAGAGAACAAGCTGGCAACCATTGTGGTCACCAAGGCACCAAGTCGGCTGCTGAGCACGGGTGCATTCAAGGTCGGTTACGGCTATGTCTTGGGATTGCAGGTTGCTGGGTATCTGACCTGGCAGGGCAGGCTGTTGAAAAAACAATGGGATCGTCCAGCCGCGTCTATTGGAACTATCACGAGAGGTGCTGCGGAAAAGCGGGGGCACCAATTGGAGAAAGCGGTCGAGGTCGTCAGAACTTGCAGTGAGACTCGACATTGAGTTCTGATCATATGAAGGCGGTCTTGCAACAACTTCGTCCGGAATGTCCATCACTGCGAGGGCGTCTTGCAGATTCTATAAAATAGTGGCTCAACCTAGTTCCTGATATTAGCAATGCAAAAACAACGCATTTACCTCGACTTTAATGGCACGACTCCCATCGCGCCCGAAGTGGCGGCCGCAATTAACCAGGCACTGGCGGAACCGTTCGGCAATCCGTCCAGTGAGCACTGGGCAGGGCTGCAGGCGCGGCAAGCCATCGAGAAGGCACGGACACAAGTGGCGACGCTGCTGCACTGCAGCTCGGACGAGATCGTATTCACCAGCGGTGGAAGTGAATCCAATAATCATGCGTTGAAGGGCGTGTTCTTCGTCCGGGATGGGCGCGGCGGCCACATCATTACCACTCAAATCGAACACCCCGCTGTGCTCAACCCGTGCCATTTTCTTGAGCGGCTAGGGGCGTCGGTAACTTACCTTCCTGTTGATCGCTTTGGCCAAGTCGATCCCGACGATGTCCGGCGTGCACTGACGCCTCGCACGATCCTTGTTTCAGTGATGCATGCCAACAATGAGGTCGGGACCGTGCAGCCCATTTCCGAGATTGCTCTTATTGCGCGTCAACACGGCATCGTGTTCCACACCGATGCAGCGCAGTCGGTAGGCAAGATCCCTGCGCGCGTTGATGAGCTTGGCGTGGATCTGTTGTCGCTGGCCGGCCATAAGATGTATGCACCGAAGGGCGTTGGCGTTCTTTATGTGCGCAAGGGTGTTCGCCTGGAACCGCTGATTCACGGAGCCGGTCACGAATTAGGCCGCCGCGCTGGTACCGAGAACATCCTGCTCAATATCGCGCTGGGCTCGGCTTGTGAGCTGGCGCATTCCTGGCTGGCGGTGGAACGGATACGCCAACTGCGCGATCTCTTCTGGGAATCGCTGCAGAGACGATTCGGCGATGGCGTGGTTCTGAACGGCCATCCGACCGAGAGATTGCCCAACACGCTGAACGTCAGTTTTGTGGGAAAGATTGGTTCGACAATTCTGAGTGGCTTGGAAGGCGTGGCCGCTTCCACGGGCTCCGCCTGTCACTCCGGGTCCGTAGAGCTTTCCCCGGTATTGAAGGCCATGCATGTTCCGTCGGAAATCGGAATGGGCGCCATTCGCTTCAGCCTCGGCCGGACAACGACGCGCGAACAGATCGAACAAATCGTTTCGCGCCTGTAAGACGTACCCATTCCCCCTAATGAAATACGGAGCCTGTCCTAGCCGAAATAAGGTTCTGGCTGTAACCTGTTGGGCATAGCGTGCATCCGTGGATACAAAGGCACATTGGGAAAAGGTTTATACGACGAAAGCACCCGACGCGGTCAGCTGGTACCGTACACACCTTGAAACATCCTTGGCATTGATCGAGCGCGCGGCAGAGGCACGCTCAGCCACCATCATTGACGTTGGGGGTGGCGAATCGACACTCGTTGACGATCTGCTTCTTCGCGGATACACGAACATCACCGTCCTCGATGTCTCACAGACCGCAATCGACCTCACTAAGAGTCGACTGGGTTCGGGCGCGGAGCAGGTGCATTGGCTGGTCGCCGATATCACCAATATCGAACTGGAACCACGGGCTTATGACGTCTGGCACGATCGCGCGGTATTCCACTTTCTTACGGCACGAGAGCAACGGATTGCTTACGTCCGGCAGGTTGCCCGCAGCGTCAAGACGGGCGGTCACATCATAGTCAGCGCGTTTGGCCCGGACGGCCCCACGAAATGCAGCGGGCTCGAAGTGATGCGTTATGACGCCGAATCGCTTCACGGCGAGTTCGGCGCGCGCTTCCGCCTGATTGAGAGTTCCCAGGAGCTGCACCACACACCGTTTGGAACAACGCAGCAATTCCTCTACTGCTACTGCCGGATCGACTAAAGCCTTGGCTGCGGTATTGTTCGCCTCTCGCCAACTCCCAAGAGCGCGTAACCATAGATTGACCGGATTGTGGAAGAGTTGCCGACCATCCGGCCGAAACCCTACTCCGATCCTCCGGAAGCGCGTCTATCGGGACCAATCTGCAATCGTGAAGTTAGTGCAACGGGCTGTGCTCTCCTTCATAGCGACCTAGAATGCCTCGTCGCAGCGCACGCCGTTTCATGAGCAAGAAGAAGACAGGTACCAGGATCAACACGTGGATCGTCGAAGTTACCATTCCGCCGACAATCGGTGCAGCAATCGGCTTCATCACATCTGATCCTATCCCGGACTCCCAAAGAATAGGTGCGAGGCTGAGAATCACAGCGGATACGGTCATGAGTTTCGGCCGTAGTCTCTGGACGGCTCCATCGATCGTTGCCTGCTCTACATCTTGTTCCGTCAGAGGCTTGTCGCTTGCTAGCCGCTGCTGCAATGCTTCGTGCAGGTAGATCACCATCACGACGCCTGTTTCTACCGCAATTCCGAACAAGGCAATGTATCCCACCCAGACGGCGACACTGAAGTTGTAGCCCAATATCCATTGCAGGATCAGTCCTCCGGACATAGCGTAGAGCGTGGGAAAGATCAGCACGGCTGCCTCAGCTGCCGAATTGAAAATCATGTACAGCAGAAGAAAGATGACAAAGAAGACGATCGGCAAGATGATCTTCAGCCGCTCCTTTGCACGCAGCTCGAATTCATATTCGCCCGCCCACCGATAGGTATAGCCGGCAGGCAAAACGAGTTTACTGCGCAACAGTTTGTCAGCGTCACTAACGAATCCGCCATAGTTCTGGGTTTTCAGGTCGAGGTAGACGTAGCCGGTCAGGGCACCGTCTTCGTCGCGGATCATCGCTGGTCCACGGGAGAAGAACACGCGTGCCACCTCGTTGATGGGGATCTGTGCACCCGAAGCCGTGCCAATCAAAATGCGATTTAGGGCACTGGGGTCGTCACGGTAGTCACGTTCGTAACGGACGTTGATCGGAAAGCGCTCGCGGCCCTCAACGTTTTCGGTAATGTCGGCCCCCCCGATGGCAGACCTTATCACCCGTTGCACATCGCCTACCGTGAGTCCATAGCGCGCAGCTTCGGGCCGGTTCACCTCGATATTCACGTAGAAGCCTTGCGAGACACGCTCGGCAAAGACCGAGCTTGTGATCGGCATAGAGGAGAGGATTTGCTGGATTTGTGCGCCAATCTCCTGAATCTGGTTTAGGTCCGGCCCCTGAATCTTCATTCCCACCGGGGTCTTGATGCCGGTCAGCTCCATGTCGAGGCGGTTGGCCACCGGCATGGTCCAGGTGTTCGTCAGCCCAGGAAATTGCAGCTTGGCGTCCATTTCCTGGATCAGCTTGTCGTACGTCATGCCTTTGCGCCATCGTTCGCGCGGTTTCAGCATGATGGTTGTGTCGTACATGTCGAGGGGCGCGTTGTCCGTGGCGCTGTCGGAGCGGCCAACCGTGCCGAAGACGGTAGAGACTTCGGGAAAGCTGCGGATGATGCGGTCCTGCTCCTGCATGAGTGTGGTCGCCTGCGTGATCGAGATACCGGGCAACGCGGTTGGCATGTACAGCGAAGAACCTTCGTACAACGACGGCATAAACTGGCTGCCCAGCTTGAAATACAACGGGGTTGTGACTGCCAGAAAGATCAAGTTTATAGCGACCACCATCTTCCAGTGATGGAGACACCAGCGCAGCACCGGAAGATAGATGGCGTGAGTTGCGCGAGCCGCAGGGTTTTCGGACTCCGGCCGCAATCGCCCACGGATAAACATAGGCATAAGGACAGGAACCAGGGTGATGGAAAGCAGTGAAGAGAAGACCAGGGCCATGGTTTTGGTCCAGGCCAGCGGCCGGAACATGCGACCTTCCTGAGCTTCCAGCAGGAACACCGGAAGAAACGAAACCAGGATGATGATTAGGGAATAGAACAGCGCAGGCCCGACCTGCCTGGCCGACTGCAGCAAGATCAACCTGCGCTTAGGTTCACTCAGTTGTTCTCCCGGCGCGAGGCCGCTGCGTTCGGCGAGATGCTTGTAGCCGTTTTCCACCATTACGATGGCTGCGTCGATGAGCACACCTATCGCCAGCGCCAGTCCTCCGAGCGACATTACGTTGGAGCTGACGTGCAGGAAGTACATGGGAATGAATGCTGCCAGCACAGCAATCGGCAGGGTGATGATCGGCACCAGCGCGGAACGGAAGTGAAACAGGAAAGCGATGGTCACGAAGCTGACGATGATGGCTTCTTCGATCAGATCGCGCTTGAGTGTCTTAATCGATTCGTCGATCAACCATGAACGGTCATAGCCAGTCACGACTGCAACGCCAGGCGACAGTGACGGAGCAATCTCGCGTAGTTTGGCCTTGACGCCGTTGATTACGTCCAAGGCGTTCATGCCGTAGCGCATCACCACAATTCCGCCTACCGCCTCGCCTTCGCCTTGCCAATCTGCCGCACCGCGGCGCACCTCCGGGCCAAACGCCACTGTGCCCAGGTCGCGCACCAGCACCGGGGTTCCGTTCTTGGTGGCGACGGGGACATTTTCTAAATCAGAGAGCGAGTGCAGATAGCCAAGCCCGCGCACCATGTATTCGGCCCCGCTCATCTCCAGCACGCTGCCACCAACTTCGTTGGTGCTATCGCGCACACGATCGATGACAGTCGAGATAGGAATGCCATAGGAAAACAGCTTGTTGGGATCGAGCTTCACCTGATATTGCCTGACATAGCCGCCGATGGTGGCTACTTCAGACACTCCGGGCACGGTTTCCAGTTGGTAACGCAGATACCAGTCCTGCAAAGCACGAAGATCGGCAAGACTTTTGTTGTTAGTGCGATCAATGACGGCGTATTCGTACACCCATCCCGCGCCGGTAGCATCTGGCCCAATGGCGGGATGCACATCCGGCGGCAATCGCCCCGCGATCTGTTGCAGGTATTCGGTCACGCGGGAGCGCGCCCAATAGAGGTCGGTGCCATCCTCAAAGATGACAAAAACGTAGGAGTCCCCAAACATCGTCTGCGCGCGTACGGCCTTAACGTGAGGGGCCGCGAGCAGAGTTGTGACGAGGGGATACGTGACTTGGTCTTCGATGACATTGGGCGGCTCACCCGCCCATTCGGTGTGGATGACGACCTGCACATCGCTGATGTCAGGAAGTGCGTCCAGGGGAATATGACGAAGGCACCAGACCCCCGCTACTACCAGCAATGCAACCCCGGTGAGCACCAGAAAGCGGTTTCGCTCGCACCATTCGATAATTCGGGAGATCATCACATACCTCCCGTGGCGCTCAGGTTGAGTTGTTTGGAGGCGATGGTCTTGCCGTTCTGCACGGCAGTGACGGTCACCTGGTAGGTGCCGCCGCTTGGTAGCTCCAGTGAGCCTTCGTATATACCATCGCCTTTGCCGGCCAGAGTCGCGACCTTCTTGATAGCGGCCATTCCCATCGCCGGCATGGCTGGCATGTAGAAGGTTACGGTCACCTGCGCGGCTGTGATTGGCTTACCTTCCACGCTGGTCAGCTTCACTCCTAAGGTATTGGTGCCCTTGCGAGGCGGAGTGGGCTCCGTGCTGAATTCGATCGCAGCCTGCTCAGCCGCCTTGTTAATCGAAGCTGCTGCTCCCGCACCAGGCGGAGGGGGCACAAACGACCCAATTGCCGCCTGAAGCTGTGCCTCTGAATCGACCAGGAAATTTGCGGAGCTGACGATCCGATCTCCGGCCTTCAAACCCTTAAGCACAATGACGTGGTCATCAAGCCGAGGACCAGTCTGGATTTCCCGCGGCTCCAGGTATCCGCCGCCGTGGTCAAGGAAGGCAATCTCCCGAGTGCCAGTCTGCAGCACTCCCGAGGCTGGGATCACCAGCTGGCGCCCAAGCGGAACGCCGATACTGACGTTCACGAACATGCCCGGCTTCAGCAGCAATCCTGGATTGTCGAAGATAAAGCGCACGCGCGCGGTGCGGGTCGCGGCATCGACCTGCGGCAGGATCTGATCAATGCGGCCGCGAAAGTTTTTTCCCGGATATGCATCCACTGTCACAGTTGCCGGAGCGCCAGGCTTTAGCTGGCCAACGTCGGTCTGGTACACGTTCGCGTATATCCACACACTGGAGAGATCGGCGATGGTGTAAAGCCTCATCTCGGCTTGCGCGTACTGATTGGGAAGCGCGTTGAACTCAGTGACGAAGCCCGACGCCGGAGACTCAATCGTGATGTCGTGTTCGACTGTGCCCGTTTGCTGTAATCGCGCGATCTCACTCGCGGGTATATTGAACTGTCGCAACCGGTCAGCAGCAGCCTGCAGCAGCCAGTCACTTTCCCTCGCGCCAGCTCCGTGCATATCGTTCGCGAAGGTCTGCTGGTTTTGTTTGGCGAGAATGTACTCCTGTTCGGTACTGACTAAGTCCGGGCTGTAGATGGTGAACATCGGCTGGCCTCGATGCACGTATTGATAGCTGGCATTGACCAGAACTTTTTGGATCCAGCCTGGAAAGCGCGTCTGCACATAGGCAAGCCTGCGCTCATTCACGTCCACATTGCCGGGCACCTGCAGTTGGTTGCTGACCGTCCGCATTTCGGCGATCGCCGTGGTTACTCCGATCGCCTGCAGACGCTGCGGCGACAGTTGCACCGGCGTGAGCTGCGGCGCGGATGAATTCATGGTGGGGGCAATAAGTGGTGAAGCCTGTCCTGACGGCTCCGGCCCTTTGGCTACGACGACCGCAGTATCCTCAGGGGTAGGACGGTTACGTGGGCGTATGACATACACCAATGCACCGGCAAGTGCCAAGCAGATCATCACAGCGATTACGAAGGCATATTTGTAGCCACGTTCGTTCATTGCGTCACCTCCGGCGAGGCTGGTTGTGTGGTTCGGTTGATAGGCGTACCAACCGCGAGTTCCAGGTCGGCAAAGCGCGTTTCAAAGTCGGCGAGCGCCTGAAAATAGGCAAGGTCGATGTCAACTACGGTCATTTGGCTATCGAGAAGGTTGAGAAAGTCGGTGCGATCGTTTTCATATGCGATGACCGTCGCTTGCAAAGTGGCCTCGGCTTGGGGCTGCAGAGCCCCTTGATAAAAGTCGGCCAGCCTCTTGGCCGCCTTCACCTGGGCCAACGCCTCTTCGATCTGGCCGAAAGCGGCGTTGCGCATAGCCGCCAGCTCAGCGTCCTGTTCGCTCATCTTGGCCTTGGCTTCGGCAATCTCGGAGTCGTGTTTGCGATGGTTCAGCCATGGCAGGTTCATCGTGCCCTCGACCATGTAACGGTTGCGCATGTCCGTGCCGCTCGGCATCAGCATGTAACCTGCCGAGACAGTGAAGTCCGGGGTATAGCTTTTCGACGCCAGAGATTTCTCCTGCTCGCTCTTCTGCACAGCGGCCTGGGCCTGCGTCAGATCAGGCCGCGATGCGAGCGCCAGCTTTTCGAGGCCTTCTGTGTCCGGCAGATGAGCAGGAACGGCGTAGTCGCCGCGAACATTGATAGGCGTCGCAGGATCATGTCCGAGCAGCGTGTTCAGTCGGGCGCGGGCGACGTCAGCATCCTGCTCAAACTGGATCAGGTGTTCGGCCAGCCGGGTGAGCGCAACCTGGGCCTTCAGGATGTCCTGCTGAGGTACTTTGCCAACGGTGTACTTGATTCTGGCCGCTTCGATCGCCTGACGCGCAATGGAAATGTGCTCGTCGTGAATACGCAGCTCGTCCTGCGTACGCAGCAGATCGTAAAACGCCTTCCGCACCCGAATTCGAACTTCGAGCCTGGTGTTCTCCAGAGCAGCCTTGGCTTCGGTTACATCCGTGCTCGCGATGTCGGCGCGCAACGCGCGCTTCCCACGGCCGGGGAATGTCTGCCCCAACATGAACATGTTTTGCGCGGCGTTGTAGTTCCATGGCTGGCTAAGAGGAACACCCCATCCTCGATACATGACGAAGGGATCGTCGAGCGCCCCAGCGGAGGGTACATGAGCTTCCAGTACAGCGACTCGTCGCGCGGCGACGTGGATGTTGGGGTTGTTGAGTAACGCCGTGCTCTCGACTTCGTCGAGAGGCATAGCAGGGCCGGACGGTGCCATGTGTTCATGTTGGAGCAACAAGGCATTCGTCGCGGATAACGGATCCTCGGCTCTAGCAGATGACACGCATAGCGACACCGCGAGCAGTGCATAAAATAGCCTCATAAATTCTCTCCATCAGCAGGGAACGACACTTCGGGCTTGCGCCCGATTGACGACAAACAGACGGAGAGCTCCCTAGATTCTTAAGACAGTCGGCTCAGGCGGGGATTCGCTTGGGGGATGGTGTTGAACAGGGTGGTCGAATTGAGCTGAGAGTTGGGGCGATCCAGCTACGGGGACGGAAGCCAGGACATGCAGAGCTGAACCGGGCTGCGCATTGCGCGTTACGATTGGAGGGTTACTTGATCGAACTTGCGTCTTACAACAGGAGTGCGATGCCGGCATCTGTGCCGAGCCGCACATCTGCGGCATATGCTTACAGCACTCGCGTTCCTGTAACGTCATCGCCCATCCTGGAATTACACACGCCAGCAGCGGTGTGGCGGTCCAGCACAGCACCAAAACGGCCATGTATAAGGCAGCGATACGTCGCATGTTGTGAGTTTAGGTTCTGCAATGTCCTTCGCGCAAGTGATCCCAATCACAGTACGGCGTGGCCTTCAGCCGAGGGCTGAGGGCCTGCAAATTAACCTATGCTGACCACGGACCGTAGTCCTCACCTCTTGCAAACCCAGCAGTCGGCGAGCAGCATCCGGTCACTGACACCTTGGGATTATGCCCGAGCAACGGACACACCGGAGATTTGCCGGATTGTGGAAGAGTTGCCGACCAACCGCCCGGAGCTGCAGGTCAAGTATTCGGGTCGGGCCGCCTCCGGCCAAAACTATCTTGACTCTGAATCCTTGACTCTGGACTGCACTCCAGATTGTATGCTTGTCTCATGGCGAGCATTCAGAACGGCGTGCAACCGACATTTCAGATTGGCGAACTCGCAAAGCGCGCTGCTCTGAGCATCGACGCCATCCGGTTTTATGAGCGTCGCAAGCTCCTGCCGCCGGCGTTCCGTAGCGCGGGCCGGTTTCGCCTTTATACGACGGACGACATTGAGCGCCTACGATTTGTGCAGCGAATGCAGCGCTTGGGATTTTCTCTCGAAGAAATTAAGCAGTTGATGGCGATTCGTGCAGACAAAGCGCACGCCTGCGCGGCGGTACGACAATTCCTGAAGACGAACTTAGACGGCGTTACGACGAAAATCCGAGAATTACAGCAACTTGAAACGGAACTTAAGGCCGATCTGGGAAAGTGCACTCGCGCATGGAAACAGCGGCGCGGGAAAACGTGTGCCTGCCCCGTGCTCGAAGAAATAGGACAGACGAACAATCTATGAAGATCGAATTGCTGTATTTCGAGGGTTGTCCAAACCACCTACCGGCGATGGAAATGCTGCGAGAGGCCCTAGACTCATTATGCCGTGAGGACCAGATTCATCAAGTTGAAGTCCGCAGCCAAGCCGAAGCCGAGGCGATTAGATTTGTGGGTTCTCCCAGCATTCGCATTAATGGCTCCGACATCGAGCCGTGGGCACGTATCGCAAAAGACTTTGGTTTGAGTTGTCGCACCTACCTCGATGGCCCACAACACGGCGGTGTTCCATCACGCGAGCTGCTTCGTCGCGCAATCATGGAGGGCATTCGTGAAGGCAGTTGAGAGAGGTGCCCCTGCAGCCGCAATACTCGCGGCACTATCGGCATTGGCGTGCTGTTTGCCGTTCGGAATTGTCGGCGCTCTGGGGCTGGCAAGCATAAGTGTCTGGATCGCGCCCCTACGTCCCTGGCTGCTCGGCGCTGCCGTTTTGCTGCTTGTCGGGGGCTTCTGGCAGATTTATCGCCGAGGCAAGCAGTGCAGCACCCAGCGTAGTCCCGTCAGCGTGGCGCTGTTCTGGGTTGCAGTAGCTGTGGTGGTCCTGGTCACCATATTCCCTCAACTCATCGCTAACTGGCTTGCAGGATAGAAACTGATGACACGAAAACAAGCGCTCTGGTTGATGTTTACAATTGCGATTTTGGCGGTCGGGTTTTACCTCTGGGGATCGGGTTCCACTCCGCCCGGCCAGCCGCCGCTCGTCTCGCTGAATGAAGCCAATGTTTCGCAGTTTCAGCAAAGCTTCAACGCCGCGTTTTCGAACACTCGCATTGTGCTGCTGCTGTCCCCAACTTGACCAAAGTGTCTGCAGGGGGCCTCTGCAGTCGAAGGCATTCTGAAGCAAACTCAATCTGAATCTGTACGAGTGTTTGTGGTTTGGGAACCAATGCTTCCGACCGACTGGTACCGCCCCACTCGGCCAACGCTGAAACGTGTTTCTGATTCACGGGTAGTGCAATTCTGGGACAAGGGCCATTTGATCGCCGCTCAAGTGAAGCGGCAGTTGCAGCAATTTCACCGAAGTGACCCAAGCTGCTGCGAAGAGCGGGGGCACCTGTGGGATATGGCTGCGGTGTATCCACCGGGCGTCAATTGGGGCGACGCCGCTCCCGTTTTTGATGATGGTCCGGTCTATCGAATTGCGCCTACTACATTGAAGCAGGCGCTATCAGAATTTTTGGGTCGCACATCGTCATCTGTAAACAGTCGCTGACTGTGCTCGCGCGTCGCGGATA